>NZ_FOPO01000006.1:0-420589 GCF_900113505.1 Pseudomonas sp. NFACC45 | reverse complement strand
AACTTCGTTACCCAGAACGACGCCCTCGCCGGCGGCGATAACCTGAGCGTGAAAATCGACGACGCCCAAGGCGGTAACTACGAAAAACTCGACATCGATGCCACTCCGGCGGACACCACTGTCACTGACGTGCAGGACACGACTGGCCTGAGCCTGAGCGCTACCGACTCGGTTGCCGAAGGCGGTCAGATCACCTACACCGCAACCCTGACCAATGCCGCCGGCTCGCCAGTGACCGTCACCCTGAGCAACGGCGCCGTAATCAACATCGCTGCCGGGCAAACCACCGGCACAGTGACTGTCGACGCACCGACCGATGACGTCTACAAAGACGCCGGCAAAGTCGAAGTCAGCATCGACAATGCCACCGGTGGCAACTTCGAGAACCTCGTCCCGAGCACCACGCCAGCAGTGACCGATGTCACCGACACCGTCGATAACACCATCGTCAGCATCACCGGCAGCACCTCGGTCACCGAAGGCCAGGCCGCCACGTACACCGTGAGCCTGACGAACCCGGCGCAAACCGAAGTGACGCTCAAGATCGTCTACAGCGGCACTGCCGCCGACGGTACGGACTTCACCGGCGTCTACACCGTGAAGATTCCGGCCAATGCCACCAGCGCCACTTTCAACGTGGCGACGCTGGACGACAAGATCACCGAAGGTACCGAAAACTTCGTGGTCAAGATCGACTCGGCCACCGGCGGCAACTTCGAAAACCTGGCCGTCAGCGGCACCAACGGCAGCGTCAGCACCTCGATCATCGACAACGATGCACCGCCGGTACTGGACCTGGATGCCAACAACTCCAGCGGCAAGACTGGAGCCGATTACCAGGTGACCTTCACCGAAGGCACCACCGGCCCGGGCGTGTCCATCGGCGACACCGACCTGAAAATCACCGACCCGGACAGCACAATGTTGACCGGCGCCACCATCGTGCTGACCAACCGTCAGCCCGGTGACGCGCTGAACCTGGGTAACAGCGTCAACGGCATCAGCATCAACGCCAACAGCACCAACGGCACGGTCACCCTGACCCTGTCGGGCAATGCGACGCTGGCCGACTACATGCAGCAAATCAAGAACATCAGCTTCACCAACAGCAGCGACGACCCAAGCACCGTGCCGCGCATCATCACCGTGACGGTGACCGACGGTACGAGCTACTCCAACACCGCCACCACCACCGTGAACGTGGTCGGGGTCAACGATGCGCCGGTCGCAACTGGCGGCGCGGTAACCGGTACCGAAGACACCTCGCTGATTCTTGGCTGGTCGACCTTTGGTGTCAGCGATGTGGACAGCTCCGCATCCAGCCTTGGGATAAAAATCACCGGACTGCCTGCTGACGGCAAGTTGCAGTATCTGGACGGTGCGACTTGGAAGGACGTGGCCAACAACCAGACCTTCACCAAGACCGACATCGACGCCGGCAAGCTGCGCTTCACACCGGATACCAATGAATCCGGTGCCAACGGCAACGCGAACGGCGTGGGCGACCAGAAATCCGATTACGCACAGATCAAGTTCCAGCCCACCGACGGCCAGGCACTGGGCACCACCGGCACCGTGAAGATCGACATCACGCCGGTCGCCGATGCACCGACCCTCAACGTGGCCGGCAACGCGGTGACCTCCACTGGCCTGGTCAAGGAAGTCTGGACCGGTCTGTCGGGACTGGGCACCGATGGCAGCGGCGCACCGTCTGGCACGCTCAAGTCGGTGATCGATGCGGCGGGGACACCCAACAGCAGCACCACCGTGAACAATGTGCAGTCCGACAGCAACGTGAACCCGGGCACCGCGTCGAAAACCTCGGGCCTGATTTTCCTCGAAGCTGGCAAGACCTACACCTTCAGCGGCACCGGCGATGACAGCCTGTTGGTGACCATCGGTGGCAAGGATGTCGCGGGCATCACCTGGGGAGCGGGCGGCCAGCTCAATGGCTCGTTCACCCCGACCACCAGCGGCTACTACACCCTGGACATCTACCACCACAACCAGACCGGCCCGGGCAGCTATGACGTGAACCTGTCGGTCAACGGCAGCACGCCAACCGACCTGAGCAGTGCCGGCGTGCCGCTGTACACCGGCGTGGCTGATCTGGTGAATGCGGGCGTAACCGTTTCCGATCTGCACGGCACCAATGGCGAAGGCTACTACGACGGCTTCAAGCTCAACGAAGGCGCCGAAGGCGGCAGTGTGAACCTGTCGAAGATCACCACGGCGCTCACCGATACCGACGGTTCCGAAAGCCTGAGCGTGAAAATCGGCGGGATCCCGGAAGGCAGCGTGCTGAGCGACGGTGCCGGCCACACCGCCACCGTGGGCAGCAATGGCGAAGCCTCGGTCACCGGCTGGAACCTGGGCAGCCTGACCCTGACGCCACCGACCTACTACAACGGCCAGTTCAACCTGACCGTAACCTCGACGTCCACCGAGGCCCTCGGCGGGTCGGCAACCACCACGGCGCAGATTCCGGTCAAGATTTACCCGGCGGTCTACAACTCCGCCACGGCCACCTCCGGCAGTGACAACGTCACCGGCACCGACGGCAACGACATTGTGGTCGCCGACATCGGCGGGCTGACCGTCGTGCCAGGCGTCAACTACAACATCGCCTTCATGGTCGACAGCTCCGGCAGCATGAGCGCATCGTCCGTCACAGCCGCCAAGGACTCGTTGACGTCAGTGTTCAACACCCTCAAGCAGAGCATGGGCGGCAACTCCGGGACGGTGAACATTTTCCTGGCAGACTTCGACAGCCAGGTGAATAAAACCGTATCGGTCAACCTCAATGATCCGAACGCACTCGTACTGCTCAAAAGCGTGCTGGATTCGATGGTGTCCGGCGGCGGTACCAACTACGAGGATGTGTTCAAGACCACGGCCAACTGGTTCAAGAGCAGCGAAGCCCTGAGCAACACCGGCGCGACGAACCTGACGTACTTCATCACCGACGGCCAGCCGACCTACTACCAGTCCGGCGAGCAAACGAACCCGACCTTGTATGGCGACGTGAAGCTCGACAGCCTGATCACGACAGCCAACTACAAGCTGGGCCAGACGTTCAGCGCCGACCTGGACAGCACGCATCGCATCCAGGTAAACGCGTCCGGCGATGTCACGCTGCTGACCTGGAAAAAATCCTGGGGCGGTTATTGGAACAGTGAAGAGTTGGGCACCCTGCGCGCCCAGGGCGACGGCACGTATGAACTGTCGTATCGCGACGGCACGGGCAGCAGCACCAGCTCGACCACCACCAGCAACTCCCTGAGCGCTTTCGCCCTGTTGAGCTCGGTGTCGGGCGTGGAAGCCATCGGCCTGAACAAAGGCGTGACGCTGGACGACCTGAAGGACTACGACTCCGACAAAACGCCGCAGACCAACATTGATCCCAAGAACCTGGCCGACTCCATCATCGGGCACACCGAAGCGACCCTGCCGGGCGCTGACACAGTCAATGGGGCGGACGGCAACGACATCCTGTTCGGCGACCTGGTGAGCTTCAATGGCATCGCCGGCGAAGGCTACCAGTCCATTCAGGCCTTCGTAGCCCAGCAGAACGGTGTGGAAGTCAGCAAAGTCACCACCAGCAACGTGCACCAATACATCACCGAGCACTACAGCGCGTTCGATGTGTCCGGTGCCAATGATGGTAATGACACACTGCTGGGCGGTGCCGGCAATGACATCATCTTCGGCCAGGGCGGCAACGACCTGCTCGACGGTGGCAAGGGCAATGACATCCTGCTCGGCGGCAAAGGCAACGACACGCTGATCGGCGGCAAAGGTAATGACACCCTGATCGGCGGCTTGGGTGGCGACACCTTTGTCTGGAAGTCTGGCGACACTGGCAACGACGTCATCAAGGACTTCAAGGCCGGCGAAGGTGACCGGATCGACCTGCGGGATCTGTTGCAGGGCGAAACCGGCAGCACCATCGACAACTTCCTGAAGATCAGCACGGTCGATGGCGTGTCGTCCCTGCAGGTCAGCACCTCCGGCAAGTTCAACGCGGGCGATGCCGCAGCGGCCACCCCGGACGTGACGATCAAGCTCGAAGGCAACAACTGGTCGAACATGAACCTGAACTCGTTGATCGCCGGCAGTGACCCGACCATCAAGGTCGATCACAACAACAGCTGAACCTGACACAAAACCGTGACGAGGGAGCTTGCTCCCGCTGGTTGCGCAGCAGCCCCTAAACAGGGGCTGCTTCGCGCGGGTGCGCCAGCCCGGCCCAGCGGGAGCAAGCTCCCTCGCCACGGGAATTGTGTTCATACTCCCCGCAGTTGGCCTATGCTGCCCAGCATGACGCCGCTTCATACATGAGGGATGCCCGATGTTTTATGTGCAACGCGATGCACAAGGCCTGCTGGTGCGCGTGGAAGCCACCGCTTATGCGGAGGCCACCGAAACCCTGCCGGCCGACAGCCACGAGATCCAGGACTGGTTCGCCAATCAAGCGGTAGAAAACAGCCTCAAGCAGCTCAAGCAGAGCGACCTGGAAATGATCCGGGTACTGGACGACTTGATCCAGGTGCTGACCAGCAAAGGCGTCATCCGCGTCACCGACCTGCCGCCCGCGGCCCAAGCCAAGCTGATGGACCGCAACCAGGCCCGGGAAGCCTTGGGCGGGTTGAGCCGGTTGATCGATGATGATGAGAAAGGGTTGATCTAAGCCTGGTTCATCGGTGCCGGGCTGCCCTCATCGCGAGCAGGCTCGCTCCCACAGGGGGATGGGGTAAGTCGCAGATATTGCCGTCACGCAGTTCTTATGTGGGAGCGGGCTTGCTCGCGAAAGCGGTGGGTCAGTTTGCGATGATGTTGGATGTGCCGACGCCTTCGCGAGCAAGCCCGCTCCCACAATTGGATTTGTGTCAGGGCGCAATTTTCCATTCGCCAACAGATCTCTTGTGGGAGCGAGCCTGCTCGCGATGGCCCTCTTCAACTCGCCACAGGCCTGTCAGCCCGACGCTTGAACCTCAAGCCGATCCATCGCCCGCTCCACCAACAAATGCACCCCGTCGGCCATGCGGCTGATGGCCAGGGCTACGCAGCGGCGTGAGTCATCGACATCGTCGGCCAGGTCGGCGGCGATGGTGCTGATGGACAGCAGGTCTTCGGAGGCGTTGGCCAGCAGGGTTTCGGTGTCGATGTGGGGGGAGACGATGAAGAGTTGGTTTTTGTCAGGTTCGGACGGTGGGGAGGGTTGGGGTTTGAGGTAGTAATCGAGGGCACGGGTGGCGGCGTCTTCGAGCTTTTTGTCTTCTAGCGCTTCGGCGCGGGATTTGTGGCCGCTTTGTGGCGGATTAGGTGATGGCTTGAACATAGTTGTACTCCGAAATTTTCAGGAGCCAACACCGCTTCGCTTGCACAGTCGAGAGAGGTGGCAGCTATGCATAGGTGTGCAAGACCGGTCGGAGTACCCGGCAGATCCGAAGATCTCCCATACACAGCTGCCATAACGATTCGCGAGCATAAAAAAATGCCCGATGAATAGCCATCGACAATTGTGTCCTCCGCCGGACTTGCACGTCCGTGTCACCGTTTTTGCGATGACGGGCTAAGGTTAGCGGCGCTCGAAATCGCTGCCTAGTTCATGAACAACGCTGCGTATTGAAGGAAATGTCCGAGGGTTTGGCGGGGGAAAAGATCAAAAGATCGTCCGAACGCGGCCCGAGCCTTCGGCAGCTCCTACAGAAGTGGGTGTAGGAGCTGCCGTAGGCTGCGATCTTTTGATCTTTATCGTGAAATTCCACGCCCCGCGCATGGATCAAGCCTTGTTAGGCGATAACTCCGCCATCCCCTTGAGCAATTCAATGGGTAGCGGAAAAACGATGGTGGAGGTCTTGTCCCCGGCAATGGAACCCAGCGTCTGCATGTAGCGCAGTTGCATGGCGCCAGGCTGGCGACCGAGCATTTCGGCGGCTTGCATGAGTTTTTCCGAGGCTTGCAACTCGCCTTCAGCGTGGATCACCTTGGCCCGCCGCTCCCGCTCGGCTTCGGCTTGCCGGGCGATGGCGCGGATCATCGATTCATTGAGGTCCACGTGCTTGATCTCCACGTTTGCCACCTTGATACCCCAGGCGTCGGTCTGGGCGTCCAGCACTTGCTGGATGTCGCTGTTCAATTGCTCGCGCTCGGCCAGTAATTGGTCCAGGTCATGTTTGCCGAGGACGGCGCGCAATGTGGTCTGGGCCAGTTGGCTGGTCGCCATGAGGAAGTTTTCGACCTGGATGATCGCCTTCTGTGGATCGAGAACGCGAAAGTACAACACCGCGTTGACCTTCACCGAGACGTTGTCGCGGGTGATCACGTCCTGCGACGGTACATCAAGGACAATCGTGCGCAAGTCGACGCGGATCATCTGCTGCACCACAGGAATCAGCAGGATCAGCCCCGGCCCCTTGACCTGCCAGAACCGGCCGAGCTGGAAAACCACCCCGCGTTCGTATTCGCGCAGGATCCGGAATGTTGAAGCCGCCAGCGCTATCAACAGCAACAACAGCATCGTAAAACCGATTTGCATACCCATCTCAGGCTCCTTGTGAATCAGCGGCGGCCACTTCCAGTAGCAAACCCTTGCGTGCAATGACCCGCACGGCCTGGCCAGGCCGCAGCGGCATTGCGCTTGTCACCTGCCAGCGTTCGCCCTCCAGCTGGACCCAGCCCTGATGATTGCTACCAGCCTGCAATGCGGTTACCGCCGTGACGCTGCCCAGTATCGTGGCATCGCCGCTGACGGGTTGGCGCGGTCGGGTTTTCAATGCGCGGACCAACAGGACCGCGAGCAGCAAAGCACTGACCAGGCTTAAGCCGATCATTAGCGGAACAGGCACATCGGCGTCGGTCAGGATGATTGCGCCGATGACACACAAGATAATGCCGCCCAGCCCGACAACACCGTAATTGGGCAAGACCGCTTCGGCGATCAGCAAGGCCACGCCGAAGGCAATCAGCCAAAAACCCAACGGATTGGCGGCCAGCAGCGCGAAACCATCGGCTGCGAACGCCGGCCCGCTGATGGCCAGCAATGCGGCCACCAAGCAGCGAATGTTCACTGGACCTCCACAACGCATTCGTCGAGACGTTACCCAGAGTCTAGTCGAGTCAACGGTTGACTGAATTTTGATCAGTCCGACGGTCACCAAGAGGCTAGACTGCGGGGAATAACCCAGCCATCCGACCTATGCTCAGGAGTCCCGCATGGAATCCCCGATCCACAGCCTGCCCGCGCTGTTCAAACAATTGGGCCTGTCTGATGACCCCATTGATATCGACAAATTCATCACGACCCATTCACCCCTCAAGCCTGAACTGCACTTGGCTGACGCGTTTTTCTGGAGCACAAGCCAGCAGCAGTTACTGCGTGAAGAAATCCTCGAGGACGCGGACTGGGCGGAAGTGGTGGACCAGTTGAATGTGTTGCTGCGCAAGGGGCGCGACGAGTGAGTGTGGGAGCGGGCTTGCTCGCGAATGCGTCGTATCAGCCAGCATCACCGACAACTGGCCCAGCGCTTTCGCGAGCAAGCCCGCTCCCACAGAGGAAGATTGTTATTCTTTATTGGTATTAATACATATCTTCTTATTCCTTAATTAATATGGCTCGCCTCCCTATACTCGTCTGCAACAGACACGCAGGAGAGCCACCATGCGCAACGAATCGATTCGCTACCTGATGGTGCCGGGCTGGCAAGGATCGCCGCAAAACCACTGGCAAACCCATTGGCAGAACAGCCTGCCCAATAGCGCCCGGGTGGAACAGGCTGACTGGTTGACCCCCCGCCGTGAAGACTGGGTTGCGGCGCTGGCCCAAGCCATTGCCGCCGACAACAGGCCGGTGATCCTCATTGCCCATAGCCTGGGTTGCATCACGGTGGCTCATTGGGCGGCCACCGCGCCTCTGCAACTGCTGCGACGGGTGCGCGGGGCATTGCTGGTGGCGCCCGCGGATGTCGAGCGCCCGACCTGCGCGCCGGCGCTGCGCAATTTCGCGCCGATTCCCCGCGAGCTGTTGCCGTTCCCAAGCCAAGTGGTCAGTTCCGATAACGACGAGGCGGTGAGTGCGTCGCGGGCTCTGGAGCTGGCGCATCACTGGGGAGCCGAGGCCGGGATCCTGGCCGGGGCCGGGCATATCAATGTGAGGTCCGGTCACCAACGTTGGGAGCAGGGCTTCGCCTATCTCTATCGTCTGCAAAACCGCATGGAGCACCACGCCCTGCGTCACGCCTGAATCACCCTTTGTCAGTGCCCTCGCGTCTTGCCGGCGGTGCAGGGCGGGAGTCCTGTCATGAGTTCACATGAACATTTTGGTCAGTCGTTGCTGACCTTTCCCGATGCGGAAAAAAGCCCCTTGAGCATCCGCGCCAAGGCGCTGGTGTTTGTTGATCCACGTTCGCGGCAGTTGCGCCAGGAACTGGAAGCATTGGCACCGCGCTCGGTCTCGGTGCTGATTCGCGGTGAAACCGGCACCGGCAAGGAACTGCTGGCCCGCCACATCCATCGCGAGAGCAATCGCGGTGGCTTGTTTGTGTCGGTCAATTGCGGCGCCATCAGCCCGACCTATGCCGATGCCGAATTGTTCGGTTATGCCGCCGGCAGCCACAGTGGTTCAGCCAGCAGCCGGGCCGGGTGGTTCGGCTCGGCCAATGGCGGCACGCTGTATCTGGATGAGATTGGCGACCTGCCGCTGGCGATCCAGATTAAATTGCTGGCCGCCCTGGAGAACCACGAAGTCATCCGCGTCGGCGCCCACCAGCCCAGCCCCGTGGACGTGCGATTGGTGGCGGCCACCAGCATCGATCTGGCGCAGGCGGTGGCCGCCGGGAAATTTCATGATCGGTTGTATCACTACCTGGGTGAGGGCCGGCTCGAGTTGCCGCCCTTGCGCGAAAGGGTGGGCGATATCCTGTCCCTGGCCGAATACTTCCTAGGCATCTACAGCCAGCGCCTTGGCCTGGCCGTGCCGCTGATCAGCGAAGCGGCACAGCGTGCACTTGAACAGCACAGTTGGCCTGGCAATACCCGAGAGTTGGAGAACATCATTCATTTTGCGTTGCTGGTGAGCACCAGCGATCAAATATTGCCGGAACATCTCAATTTACCGGTGGATCAACCGGCACCCGCAACGGTGATTGAACGAATGGTTCTTGAGTTGATCAGGCAAGGTGACCGGCAACAACTTGAGCGATTAAAGACATGGATCGCTGGGGGCTGATTCCTGCGTTAATAATGTTACTGAATCATTTAAAAGCGGATGATCGTTACATTGTCGGTATTGTTATCGCGCGAATCCCGTAATTAAGCGATATTTGGTTGTGCGCCCAGTTATAAGTTGTCATTCAAATAATTTGTCTGGGTTTTGATCTTGATTAGTGGCGCCGTGGTGATGGTTAATTAAATGGCGCAAGCAATGTGGTGGCCGAATTGAAAGTCTGCCACTCATCAATCAAGTAACGGACTAAGGATTTGGAAAATGGAACTTAATAATAATGAACCTGGCGTGGCGACATGGTCTGATCTGAAGAGCTTTAAAATTTTTTCAGTCTCGGGCGGCAATCAGTTATACCGCAACGGTTATCAGCAATTGAAGGTTAAAGTGGTTGTCGAGGCCGAAGACTGGCTCTGGGGCAGTGTCGCCATAAGCCAGTCCGAGCTGGACTCTATTGTTCTGGTTGATGCATTGACCGGATTGGCATTGACCAAAGACCGGTACCGCGGCCCCACCAATGACTGGAGGTACACCGAGGAGGCCAACCGTTTTCGTCAGCTTCCTCCTAATGGGCCCATCAAAGGCTCGGTGCCGCCGGGTGAATTTGTTTACACCAAAGATTTTTATGTCACTACCAGCTCCGATACACCGATAGATTTACAGGTGTGCATTACGCGAGCCGATGGCAAAAAGTTTCTATCTTCCAAGGCCAGCGAGTTAGGCTCTCTGGTATTGGTTCCACTGGCGCCCGCTGTCTACCGAAGTGAGCAGTACTCTGTTCGCGCCATCCCCGCCTACTATTCCAGCCAATCGCCTGATATCGCGAAAGTCGAGGCTTTTGTCCTGGAGTTGATCATTGACCAGCAGCGGATCGATTTTGTGACGGACTTCTATATGGGGTCGCATCTTCAGATAGGAAGCTCGGACAACCGATACTCGGGTTATTACGTGGTGGGCTATGGCGCTGGCCGCGCAATACGAACGTCAGCGTATTTGAGTTGGGAGCGGCCGGATGCGGTAGGAAAGAATTTAAGCGAAAAGGGCGCGGTTGCATTCGTTCTGGCATTCGGGAAAAAGGGTGGGCCGGTGTGGGTCCGAGATCATAGAAACAGCGCTGCACTGGAAATGCGTGATGTATTTGGAAATCTCCATCAGCTGCGCGTCGGGATAACTGAAGCGACGTTGGCGGTCTGGGTCGCCCGGTAAATAAAAAACCATTTTCAAGGAAGAATAGATGAGTCGCTCATTTTCATTCAAAGAGCAGTTAACTTCGGCTGCCTTTAAGTTTGATAGTTTCATCCTTTCGGGTGTTGATCCTCGTACCGGCAGTTATAGTTGCAGCGTGGCGCTGGATGCAGCGCCCACTGACGCAGCCGACGGGCCGAAGGTACCGCTTACCCTTTCATATGATTCTTTCAATAATCAAAACATGGGTTTAGGCACCGGCTGGTCCCTGCGCACCTGCAGCTATGAGCAAAGCCGACGCAAGCTGACGCTGTCGAATGGCGTGACCTATCAGCTTCTGGTCAGCGAAGGTCAGGCCACTTTCAGGGATAAAAAGCTCGATAACCTGAACGTTACGGTGCAAGGCGATGAACTTGTCATTGAGCACATCGATGGGCGGACCGAAATACTCTCGCGCCCCTCTGCAACGGCTGACGAGTGGCTGCTGACGCATGCGTATTGCCCCAATGGCAAGCAAACGCGTTATGCCTACAGGCTCATCTCCGGACAGCGACGGCTGACGGAGGTTTATCACCAACACCACCGCCTGTTGAGTATCGACTACGCCCAGAACGGAGGAAGGCCACCGACCATTACCTTGTGGCCGGATAGGCCTTCAAAGAGACTCCAATACCGGTTCGCGCTCAACAATGAACTACTCCAGCGCATCATTCTGGTCACGGCCGAAAATAATGAGTTGATGTGGTCTTTTGATTATCGGCGCATCAATGATTTTCTGCTGATGACCGACGTCAGCCAGCCAAGCGGAGCCCGGCAGACACTCCGGTACCAGGCCGAGGGTCATAGGCTCCCCGCCGGGGCACCGGTGCCTTACCTGCCTGTTGTGTCTCAATCCATCATGGCGCCTGGCGGGGGCCAACCAGCGATCATTACCCGGTATGAATATTCCGTCAGCAACTTTCTAGGGCATGGTGCGGGGGTACGCTGGTCTGCCGAGCGTGATGTGCTGTATGACGTCAGTGGCAACTACCAATACTCCTGCACTCAGGTTCAAATGGTCGCGGGTACAAACGGTCCGCGTGAGTCTTCCCGAGTCATACGCACCTACAATCGCTTCCACTCGATGATTTCCCAGAGGACGATCAGTGGCAGCAAGATGCAGTTGCGGGAAATCGAATACTACGATGTGCCCAATCGGGCTTTCAGGGATCAGCCTCCGCAGTTCCAGATGCAGCGTGTCGTGCGCGACAGCTTCTTCGATACTCGCGCAACTCGCGTAAAAAGTCGGGTCGAGACCACCCATACCTCTTATGACGAACATGGCAATCTGCTGGAAAAAACCAGCCCGGGTGGTGTACGGGAAGTCTATGAGTATTTTCCGGCTCAAGGGAGCGCGGATTGCCCCGCCAGCCCCATAGGCGTGCCTTGTTTTCTGAAGCAGAAGTCGATTATCGCCTCGGCCGAGTTCGCCACCGCGCCGACCACCGTGGTTCGCTACACCTACAGCGAATTGCCTTCGCTGCTCGCGGGCCAGCGCTGTGTCCGGCTCGCCAGCGAGACACTCTGCGAGGAGGGGGTCGCCGAGCCCCGTGTGACGTGTCGATTGAAGTACGTGAACAACGTCAAGGACGCCTTTCATGGACGGCTGCAAAGCAAGGTCGAAACCGTGGGGGGCGTGCGCCGTAATCATCATTATGCGTACCGGCGTGAAGACGATAACGTTCGCACCGACCAGACCTTCCGCGCCGAAGGGCTGAGCCACTTGAGGCAGGAGTGGCATGACGTGTGCGGGTGGCTGGTCAAGACCGGCGAGTGCGGGGGCAATACCGTCAGCCTGGAATACGACTCATTGGGGCAACTGACCCGTGAAACGGTGATGCCTGACACGGGCCGCTCAGCGTCGCGTCAGTTCACCTATCAGGTGAGTGACGCCTCCAATGATGGTTTGGTCAGCGTCACCGTCAAGGATGCTCGCGGCGCCCTGACCGTGACCCGCAGCGATGGACTGGGTCGTACCGTGAAGGTCGAGAAGCAGGACGTCGACATGCCCGGCGCGCCCCTGCGGGTGATCTACGAAGCCCGATATGACGGCCTCGGACGCCTGCAGTCGGATGAACAGACCGACTGGTTCGACGGCGAGCCGAAAACCCTGGAAACCCACTATGAATATGACGAGTGGGGGCATCAGAACCGCACCATTCGCCGCGGGCATGAGGTTGCTCATGACGAAATCGATCCTGTGGCGCGCACGCGTACCGAGTGGAAGGAGGGCGGCGGCAAGACTCGGACATTCATCAACGCCCTGGAGAAACCATCGCGGGTCGAGCGCGTGGACCGTTCCGACGTTGTGCGAGAGGTAACCCTTTACGAATACGATGGCCTGGGACGGTGCATCCAGCAAACAGCCGCCGACGGTGCGGTGACCTGCTACACCTACGATCTGGCCGGCCGTGTGCTGAATACCACATTGCCCGACGCTACCTTGGTCGAGAAGAAATACGCCGCCCAGAGCCAGGGAGACTATCCCACTCAGATCAGTGTCAATGGCTATGTAGTGGGAACTCGTACCTACGACGGGCTGATGCGCATTACCACTAACCAGGCGGGTGGTCGTACCGAGCGGATGGTGTACGAGGGTTCCAGCAGGAACGCTGCGCAAAAGAGCACCGCTGCTGGAAAAACCTTGCAGTTCACCCTTGATCCGTTGCTCAAGGATGGCGTCATCAGCCGCTCCGGCAGCCAGGCGTCCGTCGCTGCCAGCCATCGATTCGACCCTCACACAGGTTTGCTCCAAGAGTCGGCCAACGCGCTGGTGCAACAGCGCATGGAGTACGGCCCTTCCGGCCGTCTCAGCCGGGAGTCGTGGGTGACGGCGCTCGACCGCTTCGACAGTGGGCAAACCTATTCGCTGATGGGCAAGCCGATTGGCTACACGGACGTCAGTGGCACGGTTCGCACCTGCGTTTATGATCAGACGGGACGCCTGACGGGCATCACCCAAGGTCCTGCCGCCATCCCCGCTCAGGAGCGCATCACGGCCACGTACTCGTACGATGCCCAGGAGCAGGTCAAGCGCATCACCGTCAGCGATCCTCGATCGGGCCTTTCGTTGGTCACCGATCTGGACTACGACGACTTTGGTCGCGAAATCCTTCGGCGTTCCTCCCAGGGAAATGACGTCGTCGAGGTGGCCCAGTCGTTCGGCCCGGGCGACAGGCTCAGCCAGCGTACGCTCAAGGCCAACGGGGTCTTGCGTGACGAGACGTTTGCCTATGACCTGCGGGGGCGGTTGACGCGTTACGCCTGTCAAGGCCAGCAGGCGCCAGTGGACGCCCAGGGTAAAGTTATCCTCTCGCAGGACTTTACCTATGACGGTCTGGATAACATCTGCCAGGTCGTCACGCATTTCGCAGGCGGCGAGAACACGGCAACGTATCGATATGACCTGGCGGATAAAACGCAACTGAGCGGCGTCAGCCACAGTCATCCCGACTATGCATCCGCCCAGTCGACTTTCCGCTACGACGACGACGGCAATCTGCTCAACGATGCCTATGGACGTCAGTTGATCTACGACGAACTGGGGCGCCTGGAGAGTGTGGCTTCGGCTGACGCCAGGTCGATATTGGCGCGTTATCGGTACGATGCCTCTGACCGGCTTCATGCCGTTGAACGGGCAGGGCAGAAGCCGTGTCGGCGCTTCTACCGCGCCGAGCAGTTGAGCAGCGAAGTCACCGGGGAGGACAGTCGCAGCCTCCTGCACGAAGAGCGGCAGTTGCTGGCGTTGTCCCACGGCCAGGAGACGGTGCTATTCAGAACCGACGGCTGCGGTAACGTCTTGCAGGCACTGTCCGGCGGCGACAGCCCGCAGCATGCCTATTCGCCTTATGGGCAACGCGCGGCGGCAGACGGATTGGGCAGTCTGTTCGGTCTCGGCGGCGAGCCGCAGGATCCAGTGACCGGCTGCTATCTGCTGGGCAACGGCTATCGGGCCTACGATCCGGTACTGATGCGATTTCACCGGCCAGACAGCTGGAGCCCTTTCGATGGCGGTGGTCTCAATCCCTATGCCTATTGTCTCGGCGACCCGATCAACCTGAGCGATCCCACCGGCCATATCTCGACCTGGGGCTGGATCAAGATTGGCATTACCGCTGCTTTCGCCATCGCATCCGTTGCGTTCACCCTGGCGACTCTGGGCGCCTCCGCACCCTTGGTCGGCATCTCGTTTTCGGCCGCAACGGCGTTGACGCTGGAGGTGGTGTCGGGTGCGGCGTCGATCGCGTCGATCGTGCTGGAAGAGGCGGCTCCGGACGCTGTCGCCACCCAGGTGCTGAGCTACGCCAGCCTGGCCTTGGGCGCCGTGTCCGGCGGGGCCTCCCTGACAGGAAAACTGCTGGGCAGAGGGACATCAGTCGCCCTGCGCAATACGGTCGAGTCGCTCGGTGACGCCGTGACGCTGGGCCGCAGCAACGCCTTGCGCGGGACACGCATCGGTGGCTACGCCAAGGCTGCGAGCCCTTTGGTCCGAGGCGGCGGACGACGCAACCTCATTGCTGTGCAAAATGATCTGCGAGATGTGCTGACTGCCAAGGATGTGGTCAGCTATGCCCACTACCCGATCAAGGGCGCCATCTACACCGTCGATAGGGACAAGTACATTGAAAAGGCCCAAGCGTTTCTGGGACTGACGGGGGAAAGCTCCAGTAGCCCTCAACGGGGCGAGGCACCTGAGGATATCTACGGTGATATCCGGGAGCGAAGCTCGGATATCCGATTCGCATGAAGGGTGTCCTCAAGGTTTCTCACATATAAATAATCGTTATATGTGGCTCGTAAAAAAATATTGTTGAGGTATAAAAAATATCGGTATCTTCCGTACCACGCCAGCGATAGCACTTCGCTGGCACTTCCATTTTTTGACCGTGGTCCATGACGACGGTGATCTTCGATAAGGACACTGCATGAAAAAGGTTCTGTTATTCACCGCTTTGGCAGCAGCCCTGACCACGGGGCTGGCCCAGGCGGCGGAGAAACTGGTCGTGGCGGCCACCCCGGTGCCCCACGCTGAAATCCTTGAGCTGATCAAGCCGGCCCTGGCCAAAGAAGGCGTGGACCTGCAGATCAAGGTGTTTACCGACTACGTTCAACCCAACGTACAGGTGGATCAGAAGCGTCTGGACGCCAACTATTTCCAGACCCTGCCGTACCTCAAGAGCTTCAACGAAGGCAAAGGCACTGATCTGGTGACCGTGATCGGCGTGCATGTGGAACCGTTCGGTGGTTACTCGAAGAAAGTCAAAAGCCTGGCCGAACTCAAGGACGGCGCGACCATCGCCATTCCCAACGAAGGCAGCAACAGTGGTCGTGCCCTGATCCTGTTGCAGAAGGCTGGCCTGATCGAGCTCAAGGACCCGAAAAACGCCCTGGCGACCCCCAAGGACATCGCCAAGAACCCACACAACTTCAAGTTCAAGGAGCTGGAGTCGGCCATGCTGCCGCGTGTGCTGGATCAGGTCGACCTGGACATGATCAACACCAACTACGCCTTGGAAGCGGGTCTTAACCCGGCCAAGGATGCGCTGGTCATCGAAGGTTCAGATTCGCCGTATGTGAACTTCCTGGTGGCCCGCCCGGACAACAAGGACAGCCCGGCCATGCAGAAACTGGCCAAGGCCCTGACCAGCCCGGAAGTGAAGGCATTCATCGAGAAGAAATACAGCGGCGCGGTACTGCCGGCGTTCTGATCGACAGCAAGGATTTGAAGTTTCAACGCCGACGGCTTTGCCAGCGTCGGCGTTTTTTTGTGCCGACGCTCAGAACCCGCCGTCATCGACGCAGCTATGCAGGCGGTTTTTTCAATGCGCGGCGCAGGGCCACGAGCAGTTTGACGATGTCGCGTGGGTCGAGGTGTTGCGGGGCTTTCACGTCAGCCATGGTGATCTTCCTTGTGATGGGGCCAGACAGTCTGGCCATAAGCTGCGGTTCCTTGGAGAGGTCCGTCGAGAAATAGACCTGTCCTACAGCCAGTGGAAAAATAGCCTTCTTACTTGACCCCTGCAAATACCGTCGATCAATCCGGCCAGCTCCATGCCGGCGCATCCAGTATTCCCTGGCCAACGATTCCGGTCTGGCCCAGATCTTTCTCCAGCACGATGCAATTGCAATCGCCGTCTTGCTGCAAGGCGGTGATCAAACGTCGGGCGTGGGAAACCACCCAGACCTGGCAATTCTCTGAAGCCCGGATGATCAACCGCGCCAGGGCCGGCAACAGGTCCGGGTGCAGGCTGGTTTCCGGTTCGTTGAGCACCATCAGCGAAGGAGGGCGTGGAGTGAGCAGTGCGGCTATCAGCAGCAAATAGCGCAGGGTCCCGTCTGACAGTTCGGCGGCCGACAGCGGGCGCAACAAGCCATGCTGGTGAAACTCGATGCCAAAACGCCCGCCTTGCAGTTTCTCGATATGCAGCCGGGCACCGGGGAATGCGTCGCTGATGGACGAATGCAAGGCTTGATCGTCGCCGATTTCCAGAATGGTTTGCAGGGCCGCGGCCAGGTCACGTCCGTCGTGGTGCAGCACCGGCGTGCGGGTGCCCAGTTGCGGCTGGCGCGCCGGGGCGTCGGCGTCGCTGCGAAAGTGATCGTAGAAGCGCCAGCGACGAATGAACTCGCGCATCTGCAGCACCTCCGGCGAGGTGCGCAGGCTGCCGACCTGATCGAACAAACTGTCAAAGGTGGGGGTGTGCTGAGCCAGGACGTCCCATGCGCGGCCATCCCAGGCACGGATCATGGGCCCGTTGCGATCCACCAGCAGGCTGGCGGGACGAAACACCGGGCCGGCCCAGATGCATTCGCGCTTGATTTCAGGGTCCAGCGAAAACGCGGACAAACTCGGTTCCGGCAGGCCGAGGGAAATCGAATAGCTGAAATCTTCCCCGGCAAAACCCAGGCGCAGACGTTTCGTGCTGAGCCGCACCGTAGCTCCGATGGGCACCTCGCCGTTGCGCATGCGCCGGCTGATCACTTCCGGGCCGGCCCAGAAGGTCGAGTCCAGCCCGCCTTCACGGGCCAGCGCGTTGACCACGCCACCCTGGGCCGTCTCCGCCAACAGGCGCAGGGCGCGATACAGATTGGATTTACCACTGCCGTTGGGGCCGGTGATCAGGTTCAGCCGGCCCAGGGGGATCACCAGTTTGTTGATCGAGCGGTAATTGGCCACCGCCAGTGTCTTGAGCATGGGCAAATTTTTCCTGCTGCCTGGAGGTGTAGGAGCTGTCGAGCGGAGCGAGGCTGCGATCTTTTGACCTTCGGCTTGAAACTCAAGCGGTATCAAGGACAGATCGCAGCCTCGCTTCGCTCCTCAGCGCCTACAGGGAAAGCGTCAGTCTGCCTGATTGGCGCATCCATTGTGATCCTGTGCATCCGTTGAACCCTGTTCTAAGCTCACAGTCGTATCGTCACTGGTACGTCCGTACAACGCAAAGGAGTCTGCATGGCTGGTCCTCGAAGCAAAGTTTTGGTTGGCCTTGGCTTGTGTGCGTTGCTGGCCGGATGTGGTGATGAAACGCCCGAGGAAAAGGCCCTGCCGCGGGTTTTCGTGCAGGCAGCCGTGCCCACTGAATACGCGGCGTCGGTGACCCTCACCGGTGACGTCCAGGCCCGGGTGCAGACCGATCTGTCGTTCCGCGTGGCCGGCAAGATCGTCGAGCGCAAGGTGGATGTCGGTGACCGGGTTTCGGCGCGACAGGTGCTCGCCCGGCTCGACCCCCAGGATCTGCAGACGCGTGTCGACTCCGCCCAGGCTCAGGTGGCCGCCGAACAGGCGCGGGTCAAGCAGAGTGCGGCGGCGTTCGTGCGCCAGCAAAAACTCTTGCCCAAGGGTTATACCAGCCAGAGCGAATATGACACCGCCCAGGCGCAACTGCGCAGCAGTCAGAGTGCGCTGACCGCTGCCCAAGCCCAGTTGGCCAACGCCCGCGAACAACTGAGCTATACCGCGCTGGTCGCCGAGGCCCCGGGCATCATCACGGCACGGCAGGCGGAGGTCGGCCAGGTGGTACAGGCCACGGAACCGATCTTCAGCCTGGCCCAGGACGGGGAGCGCGACGCCGTGTTCAATATCTACGAGTCACTGTTGCGTGAACCACCCTCGGACCCCGCCATCGTCATTAGCCTGCTGGACAACCCGGCCATCAAGACCACCGGTACGGTGCGCGAGATCACCCCGGCGGTTTCCGCCGAAACCGGCACCGTACAGGTCAAGGTGACCCTCGACGATCTACCCGAAGGCATGCGCCTTGGGTCGGTGGTCAGTGCCACCGCCAAGTCTGCCGGCAAGACCGCCGTGGAACTGCCCTGGTCGGCGCTGACCAAGAACCTTCACGATCCGGCGGTGTGGCTGGTGGACGATGCCGGCAAGGCGCAGTTGCACAATGTCACCGTCGGCCGGTATCTCACCGGTAAGGTCATCATCAGCGACGGGCTCAAGGGTGGCGAGAAAGTGGTCATCGCGGGTGGGCAATTGCTGCATCCCGGCGTGCGCGTAGAGATCGCCGAAAATACCCATGAGAAGTCCCCGACGGGAGTCCAGCCATGAAGCGTTTATGGATGGTCTCGTCCGCCTTGCTACTGGCAGCGTGCTCGAAGGAAGAGCCGCCACCTGAGCCGGTGCGCCCGGTGTTGTCCATCGAGGTTCGCGCGCTCGACCAGCAAGCCCTTGGGCGCTTCGCGGGCAGTATCCAGGCCCGTTACGAGACCAATGTGGGGTTCCGCGTGCCGGGACGGATCGCCAGCCGCAACGTCGATGTCGGCGCCGAAGTGAAGAAGGGCGATTTGCTCGCTACCCTTGACCCGACCGATCAACAGAACCAGTTGCGCGCCGCCCAAGGCGACCTGGCGCGGATCGAGGCGCAGTACATCAATGCCCAGGCTAATGCCCGTCGCCAGCAGCAGTTGTTCGACCGTGGTGTCGGTGCCCAGGCGCAATTGGACATCGCCCAGACTGATCTGAAAACCACCGCCGCTTCCCTGGAACAGGCCCGTGCCTCGGTGGAGCAGGCGCGCGACCAGCTCAACTACAGCCAGTTGCACACCGACCACGATGCAGTCGTCACGGCCTGGAATGCCGAGGCCGGGCAGGTGGTCACGGCCGGCCAGCAAGTGGTGACCCTGGCTCGCCCGGACATCAAGGAGGCGGTGATCGACCTGCCGGCCGGCCTGGCGGAGCGTCTGCCCGCCGATGTTGTGTTCGAGGTTGCCGGGGAACTGGACCCGAGCATCCGCACGACCGCCACCGTGCGCGAGATCGAACCCCAGGCCCAAAGTGCGACTCGCACGCGCCGCGCACGCCTGACCCTGGGCGACACACCGCCAGGCTTTCGCCTGGGCACGGCCATCAGCGTGACCCTGAGCTCAACCATCGAGCCGCGCATCGAGCTGCCACGCAGTGCGTTGCAAGAGGTCGATGGCATCACGCGGATCTGGCTTGTCGATCCGCAGAGTCAGACCGTTTCCCCCCGTGAGGTGAGGATTCTCAGCCGCTCCACCGACTCGGTGCTGGTGGCCAATGGCATCAAGCCCGGCGACCGTGTGGTCAGCGCCGGTGTGAACAGCCTCCAGCCGGGGCAGAAAGTGAAACTCGACGAGGACGCACGATGAAAGGGCCTTTCAACTTATCCGAATGGGCCCTGCGGCATCAGTCGTTTGTCTGGTACTTAATGTTCGTCGCCCTGTTGATGGGGGTGTTTTCGTACATGAACCTGGGGCGCGAAGAAGACCCCTCGTTCACCATCAAGACCATGGTCATCCAGACCCGTTGGCCCGGCGCGACCCAGGAGGAAACCCTCAAGCAGGTCACCGACCGCATCGAGAAAAAACTCGAAGAGCTCGACTCCCTCGACTACGTCAAGAGCTACACCCGGCCAGGGGAGTCGACGGTGTTCGTGTACCTGCGCGATACCACCGGCGCCGAGGAAATCCCCGAAATCTGGTACCAGGTTCGCAAGAAAATCGACGACATCCGTGGTGACTTCCCCCAAGGCCTGCAGGGCCCGGGATTCAACGATGAATTCGGCGATGTGTACGGGTCAGTCTATGCCTTCACCGGCGACGGACTTTCGATGCGTCAGTTGCGCGATTATGTGGAACAAGTGCGCGCCGAGATCCGTGAGGTGCCCGGCCTGGGCAAGGTCGAGATGGTGGGTGAGCAGGATGAAGTCCTGTACCTGAATTTTTCGACCCGCAAGCTCGCCGCGCTGGGCATCGATCAGCGCCAGGTGGTGCAAAGCCTGCAATCGCAGAACGCCGTGACCCCTGCCGGGGTGATCGACGCCGGGCCAGAGCGGATTTCCGTACGCACCTCCGGGCAGTTCCAGTCGGAAAAGGACCTGGCCAACGTCAATCTGCGGCTCAATGATCGTTTTTATCGACTGGCCGACATCGCTGACATCCGTCGCGGTTATGTCGACCCCGCGACCCCGATGTTTCGCTTCAATGGCACGCCGGCCATCGGCCTGGCTATTGCGATGAAGAAGGGCGGCAACATCCAGGAATTCGGCAAGGCACTGCACGCGCGCATGAGCGAACTGACCGCCGATCTGCCAGTGGGCGTCGACGTGCATACCGTGTCGGACCAGGCGGAAGTGGTGGAGGAAGCGGTCGGCGGTTTCACCAGCGCGTTGTTCGAGGCGGTGATTATCGTGTTGGTGGTCAGCTTTATCAGCCTTGGCTTACGAGCCGGGCTGGTGGTGGCCTGCTCGATTCCGCTGGTATTGGCGATGGTCTTTGTGTTCATGGAATACAGCGGCATTACCATGCAGCGGATTTCCCTCGGTGCGCTGATCATCGCCCTCGGCCTGCTGGTGGACGACGCGATGATCACCGTGGAAATGATGGTCACGCGCCTGGAGAAAGGTGAAACCAAGGAGCAGGCCGCGACCTTCGCCTACACCTCAACAGCGTTCCCGATGCTCACCGGGACCCTGGTGACCGTGGCCGGGTTCGTGCCGATCGGCCTGAACGCCAGCTCCGCCGGCGAGTACACCTTTACCCTGTTTGCGGTGATTGCCGTGGCAATGCTGGTGTCTTGGATCGTCGCGGTGCTGTTCGCGCCGGTGATCGGCGTGCATATCCTCAGTACCAATGTGAAGCCCCACAGCGCCGAGCCGGGGCGGATCGGTCGAGCGTTCAATGGCGGCTTGCTGTGGGCGATGCGCAATCGCTGGTGGGCCATCGGCATCACCGCGCTGCTGTTTGTGTTGGCGGTGTTTTGCATGCGTTTTGTGCAGAACCAGTTCTTCCCGTCTTCGGACCGCCCGGAAATCCTGGTGGACCTGAACCTGTCGCAGAACGCTTCGATGGACGAGACCCGCAAGGCGGTCGATCGCCTGGAGGCGACGCTCAAGGGCGACCCGGACATCGAGCGCTGGAGCACCTACATCGGTGAGGGTGCGATTCGTTTCTACCTGCCGCTGGACCAGCAGTTGCAGAATCCGTACTACGCGCAGCTGGTGATCGTCAGCAAGGGCCTGGAGTCGCGCACGGCCCTCACCGAACGCCTGCAAAAGCGTCTGCGCGAGGACTTCGTCGGCATTGGCAGCTATGTGCAAGCCCTGGAAATGGGCCCGCCGGTGGGGCGGCCGATCCAGTACCGGGTCAGCGGCAAGGACATCGATCAGGTGCGCAAGCACGCCATTGAGCTTGCCAGCGAACTGGACAAGAACACCCACATCGGCGAAATCATTTACGACTGGAACGAGCCGGGCAAGGTGCTGCGCATCGACATTGCCCAAGACCGGGCGCGGCAATTGGGCTTGTCTTCGGAAGACGTGGCCAGGTTGATGAACAGCATCGTCAGCGGTTCGCCGGTGACCCAGGTCAATGACGATATTTACCTGATCAACGTGGTCGGGCGTGCCGAAGACGCCGAGCGCGGCTCGCCGGAAACCTTGCAGAATTTGCAGATCGTCACGCCGAGCGGCACCTCCATTCCGCTGCTGGCGTTTGCCACGGTGCGCTATGAACTGGAACAACCCCTGGTGTGGCGTCGCGACCGCAAGCCCACCATTACTATCAAGGCCGCTGTGCGCGATGAAATCCAGCCCACCGATCTGGTGAAGCAACTGCAACCGGCCATCGATAAATTCGCTGCCGGCCTGCCGGCGGGCTACAAGGTCGCCACCGGGGGCACGGTGGAAGAAAGCAGCAAAGCCCAAGGACCGATCGCCAGCGTCGTGCCGCTGATGCTGTTTTTGATGGCGACCTTCCTGATGATCCAGCTCCACAGCGTGCAGAAGATGTTCCTGGTGGCCAGCGTCGCGCCCCTCGGGTTGATCGGTGTGGTGCTGGCGCTGGTGCCGACGGGCACGCCCATGGGCTTTGTGGCGATTCTCGGGATCCTCGCGCTGATCGGCATCATCATCCGCAACTCGGTGATCCTGGTGACCCAGATCGATGAATATGAACGTGACGGGTACGAGCCTTGGGATGCGGTGGTGCAAGCCACCGAACACCGGCGTCGGCCGATCCTGCTCACCGCGGCGGCCGCGAGTCTGGGGATGATCCCGATTGCTCGGGAAGTGTTCTGGGGGCCGATGGCTTACGCGATGATTGGCGGGATCATTATCGCCACCCTGCTGACGTTGTTGTTCCTACCGGCGCTGTATGTGGCCTGGTACAAGATTCGCGAGCCGCAAAAATCATGAGGCTGCTCCCGTAGGAGCTGACGAGCAACGCGAGGCTGCGATCTTTCCCCAGACAATTGAGTCGCAAGCGAAAGAGTCAAGATCAAAAGATCGCAGCCTTCGGCAGCTCCTACATGCGCAACAACCGCAACCCATTGAACACCACCAGCAAGCTCACCCCCATGTCGGCAAACACTGCCATCCACATGGTGGCAAACCCGGCAAAGGTGAATCCCAGAAAGATCGCCTTGATCACCAGCGCCAAAGCGATGTTCTGTTTGAGGATGCTCGAGGTCTGTCGCGACAGGCGGATGAACGCCGGAATCTTGCGCAAGTCATCGTCCATCAGGGCTACATCGGCGGTCTCGATGGCGGTGTCGGTGCCCGCCGCCGCCATGGCGAAGCCGATCTCCGAGCGCGCCAGGGCAGGGGCGTCGTTGATGCCGTCGCCCACCATGCCGACCCGGTGACCCAAGGCATACAGGTCTTCGATCGCTTGCTGCTTGTCGCCCGGCAACAGATCGCCTCGGGCCTGATCGATGCCCACCTGCGCGGCAATCGCCTCGGCGGTATGGGCGTTGTCGCCGGTGAGCATCAAGGTCTTGATGCCCAGCTCATGCAACTGCTGGATGGCTTCGCGGCTGGAGTCCTTCACCGTGTCGGCGACGGCAAACAGCGCCAAGGGGCCTGAGTGGTCGAGCAACAGCACCACGGACTTGCCTTGTTTTTCCAGGGCGAAAAGTTTCTCTTCAAGCTCGGGGGAGCACAGGCCCAGGTCCTCCACCAACCGGTGATTGCCCAAGTGGTAGGTCTGGCCGTTGATATCGCCGCGCACCCCGCGTCCCGGCAGCGCAGCAAAGTTATCCACAGGGTGCGGTGCCAGCCGGTTATCCACAGCTGCGTTGGCGATCGCGTGAGAGACCGGATGGTCGGAACGGGCGGCAAGACTGGCGGCCAAAGCGGGGGCGGCAGCTTCCACTGTCGGATCGAGCGCGAGGTAGTCGGTCTGCACTGGCTTGCCATGGGTGATCGTGCCGGTCTTGTCCAGGGCCAGATAATCGAGCTTGTGGCCGCCTTCCAGGTACACACCGCCCTTGATCAGAATGCCTTTGCGCGCCGCTGCGGCGAGGCCGCTGACGATGGTCACCGGAGTGGAGATCACCAGCGCACACGGGCAGGCCACCACCAGTAACACCAGTGCCCGGTAGATCCAGTCGAACCAGGTCGCCCCCATGAACAGCGGCGGGATGATTGCCACGGCCAGGGCGAGGGCAAACACCGCAGGGGTGTAGATTTTCGAGAACTGATCGACGAAACGCTGGGTCGGGGCGCGGGAGCCCTGGGCCTGCTCCACGGCGTGGATGATCCGCGCCAGGGTGGAGTGGTCGGCTGCGGCGGTCACGGTGTATTCCAGCTCGCCGGCCTGGTTGATGGTGCCGGCGAAGACCTTGTCGCCCACGGTTTTTTCCACCGGCAGGCTCTCGCCGGTAATGGGCGCCTGGTCGATGGTGGAGCGACCGGCAACGACGTCCCCGTCCAGACCCACCCGTTCGCCTGGGCGAACCCGCACCCGTGCGCCGAGGTTGATGGCCTTGACCGCTTGCACCTGCCAGCTGCCATCGGCCTGCTGCACAGTGGCCTGTTCCGGGGCCATTTGCATCAGGCCGCTGATGGCGTTGCGCGCGCGGTCCAGGGACTTGGCCTCGATCAGTTCAGCCACCGTGAACAGGAACATCACCATCGCCGCTTCTGGCCATTGGCCGATCAGCACCGCACCGGTCACCGCGATGCTCATTAGTGCGTTGATGTTCAGGTTGCGGTTTTTCAGGGCGATCCAGCCCTTTTTGTATGTACCGAGACCGCCGCTGAGGATCGACACCAACGCCATTAGCGCGACTACCCACTCCGGCGCCGTGTTGGTGAAGTGGATCACTTCGGCACCCAGGGCGGTGACACCCGACAGCGCCAGCGGCCACCAGGGCTTGGCCTGGGCGGGCAATTCGCTGGTTTCTTTTTCCTGGCCAGGGGCCAACGGCTCGGCCTGCATGCCTAGGGACTGGATCGCATCAATGATCGGCGAGTCGTTGGGCAAGTCGTGAGTCACGCCCAGCACGCGGTTGATCAGGTTGAATTCCAGTTGGTGCACACCTTCAAGTTTGCCGAGCTTGTTCTGGATCAGCGTCTGTTCGGTGGGGCAGTCCATGGCCTGGATGCGAAAACTGCTCAGCCGAGCGCCGTCCGTCGGGGCCTTGCCGAGCTTGACTACCGACGGTGCTGCTTTCGCAGAGCAGCAGGAATGCCCGTGGTCATGGCCGTGGTCGGGCTTGTGGGTGTGAATGGAATCGCTCATCGGGTTACGTCCGTGAAAAGTGCCTGTTGCACAGTAAAGACCCTGTAGCCACTATAGGGTCAAGCATCTGTTTTGGAGGCAACGCCATGAAGATCGGCGAACTGGCAAAAATCACCGACTGCCAGGTCGAAACCATTCGCTACTACGAGCGCGAAGGCTTGCTGCCGGAGCCGGCCCGCAGCGATGGCAATTATCGTGTCTACACCCAAGCTCATGCCGAGCGGCTGACGTTCATCCGTAACTGCCGCACCCTGGACATGACCCTGGAAGAAATCCGCAGCCTCCTGACCCTGCGTGACAGCCCCCAGGACCAGTGCGAAAACGTCAACGCGCTGATCGACGAACACATCCACCACGTCAAGGCGCGCATCGACGGTCTGCTGGCCTTGCAGACACAACTGATCGACCTGCGCCATCGTTGTGGCGAAGGGCCGGACCTGGATCAATGCGGGATCTTGCAGCGCTTGGAAGTGAGTGGAGCGGTGGTGCCGGAGGTGGAGCCTTCACATGTGGGGCGTAGTCATGGGCATTGAGAGCCCCTGCCTCGATCTTGAAATACATGCAAACCAATGTGGGAGCGAGCCTGCTCGCGATAGCGGCCTATCATTCAACGTCAATGTTGAATGTAATGACGCCATCGCGAGCAGGCTCGCTCCCACAGGGATAATGGCGGCTCAGACCGCCATCGGCGCGGTCATCGGCGCGTGGTGCTGGTAGCCCTCGAGGGAGAAGTCGCTCGGCTCCACCAGTTCCAGCCACTCCGGCTGGTACACACCGGTCTTGGCGAACTCCGGCACGCGCTCGGAAATCACCAGTTTGGGCATCGGGAACGGCTCGCGGGTGAGCTGTTCGTTGAGCATGTCCAGGTGGTTTTCGTAGACGTGGGCGTCGCCGATGAAATAGGTGAACCAGCGTGGCGTGTAGCCGGTCAGGCGACCGATCAGGCTCAGCAGCGCGGCGCCTTCGGTGAGGTTGAACGGCGTGCCCAGGCCCAGGTCGTTGGAGCGGATGTAGAGGGTCAGGGAAATTTCCTTGGTCTCGACATTCGGGTGGAACTGGTAGAGCAAATGGCAGGGCGGAAGGGCCATTTCATCGAGCTGGGCGCAGTTCCAGCCGTGGAACAGGATCCGCCGGCTGCCCGGGTCCTTGATGATGGTGTCCACGCACTGGCGCACCTGGTCGATGGCTTTGTACAGCACCACGTAGGCCTGACCGTTTTCTTCGCCCTCGGCGATCTGCCGGTAACCCTGAGCCAGGGTTTGCTCGATGGCTGCCGGGTTGCTCACAGGGATCTGCTTGTAAGCCGGCCACTTGCGCCATTGCACGCCGTAGATCTCGCCCAGGTCGTCTTCGCCCTGGCGAAACGGGTTGGCCAGCCACTGGGCGTTTTCGTTGGCGTTCTGATCCCAGACCTTGCAGCCCAGAGCACGGAATTGGGCGGCGTTGTTCACGCCGCGCAGGAAACCGCACATCTCGCCGATGGCCGACTTGAAGGCCATCTTGCGCGTGGTGATGGCCGGGAACCCGTCCTTCAAGTCATAGCGCAACATGGCGCCGGGAAAGCTGATGGTGTTCACACCCGTGCGGTTGGCTTGCTTGGTGCCGTTCTTGATGACGTGGGCCACCAGATCGAGATATTGCTTCATGGGTTACCTGTGTCCTTGAACCCGGGGCCAGCGCCCCGGGGTTCGAATTTAAATCTTGGCCGCCGCAGCCGGCGCACGATGATAAGCCAGCCAGATCAGCGCCAGGCCACCGATGATCATCGGCAGGCACAGCAACTGGCCCATGGTCAGCCAGTTCCACGCCAGGTAGCCGAGTTGGGCGTCTGGTACGCGGACGAATTCAACGATGAAACGGAAGATCCCGTAGAACAGCGCGAACATGCCCGACACGGCCATGGTCGGCCTTGGCTTGCGCGAGAACAGCCACAGGATGGCAAACAGTGCCACGCCTTCGAGCGCGAACTGATACAGCTGCGAAGGATGACGGGGCAGTTGCGCCGGGTCGCTGAACGGCGGGAAGACCATCGCCCATGGCACGTCGGTGGCCTTGCCCCATAATTCGGCGTTGATGAAGTTGCCGATGCGCCCGGCCCCCAGGCCAATCGGCACCATTGGCGCGACGAAGTCCATCAGCTCGAAAAACGATTTGTTGTTGCGTTTACCGAACCACAGCGCTGCCAGCATCACGCCGATGAACCCGCCGTGGAACGACATGCCGCCCTTCCAGACTTCGAAGATCAGCGTCGGATTGGCCAGGTACGCGCTCAGGTCGTAGAACAACACGTAACCCAGACGTCCCCCGACGATCACGCCCATGGATAGCCAGAACACCAGGTCCGAGAGCTTTTCCTTGTTCCAGGTCGGATCGAAACGGTTGAGCCGGCGCGACGCCAGTAGCCAGGCGCCGCCGATGCCGATCAGGTACATCAGGCCGTACCAGTGGATTTTCAGCGGGCCGATGGCCAGGGCCACCGGATCGATCTGCGGGTAAGGCAGCATTGATATTCCTCGTAAACGTCAACAATATCCGGGCGACGCTGCCACCTCGGGATTAAGCCAGGATTGCGTCAGAGCAGAAAACTCAAGCCCACGCTGAACAGCAAAGCGGCGAACAGCCGTTTGAGCAAGCGCGGTGACAGGCGATGGGCCAGTCGCGCGCCGAAGCGGGCGAAGACCATGCTCGTCAGGGCGATGCCCAGTAGCGCCGGCAAATAAACAAAACCGAGACTATGAGCCGGCAGCAGCGGATCTTGCCAGCCCAGAATCATGAAACTTAATGCACTGACCAGGGCAATCGGCAAACCGCAGGCCGATGAAGTCGCCACCGCCTGTTGCATCGGCACGCTGCGCCAGGTCAGGAACGGCACGGTCAGTGAGCCGCCGCCGATGCCGAAAATCGCCGAGGCCCAGCCGATCACCGTCCCCGCCACGGTCAACCCGACCTTGCCCGGAACTGTGCGGCTGGCCTTGGGCCGCAAGTCCAGGCCCAGCTGTACGGCGACAATCAGGGCGAACACGCCGATGATTTTTTGCAGGTTCGGGCCGGAAATCGCTTCGGCAGTGACGGCTCCGAAACCGGCACCGATCAGAATGCCAACGGTCATCCAGGCAAAAATCGGCCAGCGCACCGCGCCTTTGCGCTGGTGCTCGCGCACGGCATTGACCGAAGTGAAGATAATCGATGCCAGGGACGTGCCCACCGCCAGGTGCGTCAACACCAGTGGGTCGAAGCCCTGCAAGGTAAAACTGAATACCAGCACCGGGACGATGATGATCCCGCCACCCACGCCGAACAGTCCGGCCAGCACGCCGGCACAGGCGCCGAGCAGCAGATAGAGCACAAATTCCACCAGCGTCCCTCGCCCATCCTCGAAACAAGAGCGGCATGGTAACGGATCCATGGCCTTGGGCTCCACTCAAGGCGATGGATGCCGGGGCGATGTCTGGGTAGAGTGAAACCCACAACAGCTGTGCTCGGCTTTATTTTCAATGGGACTACCTGATGTGCCTGATCGTATTTGCCTGGCGCCCCGGCCACGCCCGGCCGCTGATCGTGGCGGCCAACCGCGATGAGTTCTACGCGCGCCCGACCTTGCCCCTGGCGCAATGGCCTGACGCCCCTGATGTCCATGCCGGTCGCGATCTGGAGGCCGGGGGGACCTGGCTTGGCGTCGGCGCCGATGGCCGCTTCGCTGCCCTGACCAACATTCGCGACCCGGGCCAGCCGCCGGGCTTCAAGTCCCGTGGCGAACTGGTGGCGCGGTTTTTGAGCGGAAATATTTCAATTGCCGATTATTTGAGCGAAGTCGTACCCCGTGCCAGCGAGTTTGGCGGGTTCAACCTGCTGCTCGGCGATGGTACTGAGCTATGGCATTTCAACGCCCGCGATACCCAGCCACAGCGACTGGCCGAAGGTGTCTACGGTTTGTCGAACGCTGGGCTGAACACGCCATGGCCCAAGCTGCTCAAGGCCCGGGCGGCGCTGGTCGAGGTACTGGACGATCCGCAGCCCCAGGCCTTGTTGGCGCTGCTGAACGACCCGCAGCCGGCCCCGGTAGCCGAACTGCCGGACACCGGCGTGGGGCTGGCGACCGAGACGCTGTTGTCGAGTGTGTTCATCGCCAGTCCTGCTTACGGGACGCGAGCGAGTACCGCGCTGATTGTCCATGCCGATGGGACGCGGCATTTGGTCGAGCGCAGTTTTGGGCCGCTTGGGGGGCATTTGGGGGAGGTTGAGCTTAAGGTCTGATTTTGCGCTGTCATTGCTGGCCTCATCGCGAGCAGGCTCGCTCCCACATGGGATCTCGGTCACTCACAAAGCTTGTGGTCACTGAAGATCTACTGTGGGAGCGAGCCTGCTCGCGATGGAGGCACTGAAATGTCAGAGGGTCTTGTTCGAAGCCGGATTGATCATCCGCGCCAACCCAAGGTTCTTCAGCGCCAGTTGCAAGGAGCTGTGGATCACCTGCGGGTTATCGATCGTCATCACTTCGGCCAGCAGTTCCTGGGCCTTGCTGAGGTTGATCTGACGCAGCATCCATTTCACTTTCGGCAGGTTGGTGGCGTTCATCGACAGGCTGTCAAAGCCCATCGCCATGAGCAGCACCGCCGCCGCCGGGTCCCCGGCCATTTCGCCGCAGATGCTCACCGGCTTGCCTTCGGCATGGGCATCACGGACCACGTTCTGCAGGGCTTGCAGCACCGCCGGGTGCAGGTAGTCGTACAGATCGGCAACCCGCGGGTTGTTGCGATCCACGGCCAGCAGATATTGAGTCAGGTCGTTAGAGCCCACCGACAGGAAGTCCACCTGCCGGGCCAGTTCCTTGGTCTGGTACACGGCTGCCGGAATTTCGATCATCACCCCGACTGGCGGCATCGGCACGTCGGTGCCTTCGTCGCGCACTTCGCCCCAGGCCCGGTGGATCAGGTGCAAGGCTTCTTCCAGCTCATGGGTGCCGGAAATCATCGGCAACAGGATGCGCAGGTTATTCAGGCCTTCGCTGGCCTTGAGCATGGCGCGGGCCTGGACCAGGAAAATTTCCGGGTGGTCGAGCGTCACACGTATCCCGCGCCAACCCAGGAACGGGTTGTCTTCCTTGATGGGGAAGTAGGACAGGGATTTGTCCCCGCCGATGTCCAGGCTGCGCATGGTCACCGGTTGCGGATGGAAGGCGGCCAACTGTTCGCGATAGATCGCCAGCTGTTCCTTTTCGCTGGGGAAGCGCTGGTTGATCATGAAAGGCACTTCGGTGCGGTACAGGCCCACGCCCTCGGCGCCGCGCTTCTGCGCCCGGGCCACGTCGGCCAGCAGGCCGGTGTTGACCCACAGCGGCATGCGGTGGCCGTCGAGCGTCACGCAAGGCAGGTCCCGCAGCGCATCCAGGCCCAGGGACAGTTGCTTTTCTTCCTCCACCACATCGGCAAATTGTTTGCGCAGCAACTCGGTGGGGTTGGTGTAGACCTCGCCGTGGTAGCCGTCGACGATCATCTGGATGCCGTCGACCTTTGAATACGGCAGGTCCACCACGCCCATGACCGTCGGAATGCCCATGGCGCGGGCCAGGATCGCGACGTGGGAGTTGCCCGAGCCCAATACCGAGACCAGCCCCGCAAGTTTGCCCTCAGGCACCTCGCCGAGCATGGCCGGGGTCAGTTCTTCGCTGATCAGGATGGTGTTATCGGGGTAGACCAGGGTCTGCTGACGTTCCTGCTGCAAGTAGGCCAACAGCCGGCGGCCGAGGTCCTTGACGTCGGAGGCGCGCTCGCGCAGGTAGGCGTCGTCCATCAGTTCGAAACGGTTGACGTGGTCGGTCACCACCTGGCGCAACGCACCCTGGGCCCACTGACCGGTTTTGATGACCGTGGTCACCTCGCTGCCCAGGGAGGCGTCGTCGAGCATCATCAGGTAAACGTCGAACAGCGCGCGCTCTTCAGGTCGCAGCTGCGTCGCCAGTTTTGCCGACAGGGCGCGCATGTCGGCGCGCACGCCCTCGATGGCCGTCTTGAACAGCGCCAATTCGGCGGTGATATCGCTGATGGTCTTGTCCGGCACTACGTCGAGGTCGGCGGGTGGCAACATGACCACCGCCGTACCCACTGCCGCGCCTGGAGACCCTGGCACGCCGACGAACTTGGCTTCCTGGATGCCTTTGCCCTGGCGCCCCAGGCCGCTGATCGACCCGGTGGCTTCGGCGTGGGCGATAACCCCGGCCAATTGCGCGCTCATGGTCACGAGGAAGGCTTCTTCACCTTCGTCGAACTGCCGACGCTCTTTTTGCTGGATGACCAACACGCCGACGACACGGCGGTGGTGGATGATCGGCGCCCCGAGGAACGAGGCGTAGCGTTCTTCGCCGGTCTCGGCAAAATAACGATAGCGGGGGTGATCCGCGGCATTTTCGAGGTTCAGCGGTTCTTCGCGCGTGCCGACCAGGCCGACCAGACCTTCATTGGGCGCCATGCTGACTTTGCCGATCGAGCGCTTGTTCAAGCCCTCGGTGGCCATCAGCACAAAACGGTTGGTCTCGGGGTCCAGCAGATAGACCGAGCAGACCTGGCTGCCCATGGCCTCTTTGACGCGCAATACAATAATCCCCAACGCCGCCTTGAGATCCTTGGCGGAGTTAACTTCCTGGACGATCTTGCGCAGCGTATTGAGCATGGCTCGGGGTCGAACTCCGTCGTCAGTCGCGCGTCAGCAGGCGCGGGGCAAGCTCTTTGAGGGCGCGTCGGTATACCTCGCGCTTGAATGTCACCACCTGGCCCAACGGATACCAATAGCTGACCCAGCGCCAGCCATCGAACTCCGGTTTACCGGTCAAATCCATCCGCACCCGCTGCTCGTTGGAGATCAGGCGCAGGAGAAACCATTTCTGCTTCTGGCCGATGCACAGCGGTTGGCTATGCGTTCTGACCAAGCGTTGCGGCAAACGATAGCGCAACCAGCCCCGGGTGCAGGCGAGTATTTCGACATCTTCTCGCTCAAGCCCCACTTCTTCGTTCAACTCGCGGTACAAGGCCTCTTCGGGCGTCTCCTGAGGGTTGATCCCACCCTGGGGAAACTGCCAGGCGTCTTGATTGATACGGCGAGCCCATAGCACCTGCCCTGCATCATTCGTAAGAATGATCCCCACATTGGGTCGGAAACCATCGGGATCGATCACGGCAACAACCTCGCAAACGCATGTCGCCGCATTGTTCCACAAAGGTTGTGAAAGCAGCAACGAGCCTTCCTACCTTATGTGCACTCTTGTGAAAAGTCCGTATTCTGGACGCCTTTCTTCAGATTCTTCAGCGAGTAACTGCAATGCGGCTGGCTTTATTCGACTTGGACAACACCTTGCTGGGCGGCGACAGTGACCACGCCTGGGGCGATTACCTGTGTGAGCGCGGCTTCCTCGACGCCGTTACGTACAAGGCGCGTAATGATGAGTTCTATCAGGATTACCTGGCTGGCAAGCTCGACAACGCCGAGTACCTGAATTTTTGCCTGGAAATCCTTGGCCGCACGGAGATGGAGGTGCTGGCACAGTGGCATCTGGACTACATGCGCGACTGCATCGAACCGATTGTGTTGCCACAGGCGATCGAGCTGTTGAGTCAACACCGTGAGGCCGGCGACAAGCTGGTGATCATCACTGCCACCAATCGCTTCGTCACCGGGCCGATCGCCGAGCGCCTGGGCGTCGAAACCCTGATCGCCACTGAGTGCGAAATGATCGATGGGCGCTACAGCGGGCGCAGTACGGATGTCCCGTGTTTTCGTGAGGGCAAGGTGACCCGGCTGAACCGTTGGCTGGAAGAAACCGGGCATTCGCTGGAGGGCAGCTACTTCTACAGCGATTCGATGAACGATCTGGCGTTGCTGGAGGTGGTGACGCATCCGGTGGCAGTGGATCCGGACCCGAATCTTAAGGCCGAGGCCGAGAAGCGGGGTTGGCCGGTGATTTCGTTGCGCGGCTGAGATTGTTATCGCGAGCAGGCTCGCTCCCACAGGGGATGTGCGTTGTTCACAAAATTCCTGTGGGAGCGAGCCTGCTCGCGATAGGGGCGACTCGGTTTTAAATCTTAAACCGGCTTGGCCCCCATCAACCCCGCAATGGCGACAAAGCAGACAACACTGAACAGCGCCAAGGCAAAGGTAAATTTCCCGCTACCTCCAGGCGCCTTGCGCAGTTTATTCAACCGCACCAACAGCCAGAACCCCGCCAGCGCCGCCACGGTGTAGAGCACACTGGAAGCCAGCAACCAGGTCTGCCCCAGCGGCCAGCCGATCTGATGCACCATCCACCACCCCGTGAACGGCAGGCTCGCCAACGCAAGGGCCATCACCAGCCAGACAAACACCCGCGGGCGTTGCAGTGTGCGCGCGGCCGCCGTGGCATCGCCGTTGCGGCGCGTCCTCCAGACCCAGATGGCCAGCCCCAGGGCACCCGCCAAGAGCAATACCGTGGCGACGACATGGGCGATCTTCAGCGCGGTTAACGTTTCCATCGTTGGATTTCCTTAAGTCTTGCTCAATAGCTTAGCCCCTGTGGCGAGGGAGCTTGCTCCCGCTTGGGTGCGAAGCGCTCACCGCTTTTCTTGGGGCCGCTTCGCGACCCAGCGGGAGCAAGCTCCCTCGCCACAGGTCGCAATCGCGGAGTTCACCCCAAGAACAACTGGTACGCCGGGTTATCGCTTTCATCCCAGTACGGGTAGCCGATTTCTTCCAGGGCTGCCGGTACCAGATGACGTTCATCGTGCGGTACTTGCAGTCCCGCCACCACACGACCATCTGCCGCACCATGGTTGCGGTAGTGGAACATCGAGATATTCCAGCGTCCGCCCAGTTTGTTGAGGAAGTTGAACAGCGCCCCCGGACGTTCCGGGAATTCGAAGCGCAGCACGACCTCGTCGATGACATGGGCCGCATGCCCGCCCACCATGTGGCGAATGTGCAGTTTGGCCAGTTCGTTGTCGGTCAGGTCCACCACCGGGAAGCCTTGCTCGGTCAGGCTGGCGATCAGCGCGCTGCGCGGGTCGTTTTCCGGGTGCGTTTGCACGCCCACGAAGATGTGCGCTTCGCTGCCCGTGTTGTAGCGATAGTTGAATTCGGTGATCTGGCGCTTGCCGACGGCTTCGCAGAAGGCCTTGAAACTGCCCGGCTGCTCGGGAATGGTCACCGCGATGATCGCCTCGCGACCTTCGCCCAGTTCGGCGCGTTCAGCCACGTGACGCAGGCGGTCGAAGTTGACGTTGGCGCCGGAGTCGATGGCCACCAGGGTCTGCCCACTGATGCCGCGCGATTCGACGTATTTCTTGATTCCTGCCACGCCCAAGGCCCCGGCAGGTTCGGTGATCGAGCGGGTATCGTCGTAGATATCCTTGATGGCCGCGCAGATTTCGTCGGTGCTGACGGTGATGACTTCATCCACGTAGTGCTTGCAGATGTCGAACGTGTGCTGGCCGATCTGCGCCACGGCAACGCCATCGGCAAACAGCCCCACGGTTGGCAGCACCACCCGCTCTCCCGCAGCCATGGCAGCTTGCAGGCAATTGGAATCGTCCGGTTCGACGCCGATCACCTTGATCTCTGGCCGCAGGTATTTCACGTAGGCCGCGATCCCGGCAATCAGCCCGCCGCCGCCCACGGGGACGAAAATCGCATCCAGACGCCCCGGATGTTGGCGCAGGATCTCCATCGCCACCGTGCCCTGCCCGGCAATGGTGTGGGGATCGTCATAGGGGTGAATGTAGACGTAGCCCTTTTCGTCGACCAGTTTCAGCGAATAGGCCAGGGCTTCGGGGAACGAATCGCCGTGCAACACCACTTTGCCACCGCGGGAACGCACGCCTTCGACTTTGATTTCCGGAGTGGTCTTGGGCATCACGATGGTGGCTTTGACGCCCAGCACCTTGGCCGCCAGGGCCAGGCCCTGGGCGTGATTGCCCGCCGAAGCCGTGACCACGCCGCGTGCGCGCTCTTCGTCGCTGAGCTGGGTCAGCTTGTTGTAGGCGCCGCGAATCTTGAACGAGAACACCGGCTGCAAGTCTTCGCGCTTGAGCCAGATGTTGTTGCCCAGCCGCTCGGAGAGCTGGCGGGCAGTCTGCAATGGGGTTTCCACGGCAACGTCGTAAACGCGCGAGGTGAGGATCTTTTTGACGTACTGTTCAAGCATCGGAAAGCATCACTGAGCGGGTTGGGCAGGGCCAAGGAGTCTAACCCGGCTTTTGGCTGGGCGACCACACGAATCCCAAGGTTTTGTTGGGTTATACTCGCGTCCCTCTTTACTCCCCCGTCCGCTTTCGGAGCCCGCATGACCCAGGATCAACTCAAACAGGCCGTGGCCCAGGCCGCTGTCGACCTCATCCTCCCGAAACTGGATGACAAGAGCATCGTTGGGGTCGGCACCGGCTCGACGGCCAATTGCTTTATCGACGCATTGGCGCAGCACAAAGGCGCGTTCGACGGCGCGGTCGCCAGTTCCGAAGCCACCGCCGCGCGCCTGAAGGGCCACGGGATCCCGGTCTATGAGCTCAATGCCGTGAGCGATCTGGAGTTCTACATCGACGGCGCCGATGAAAGTGACGCGCACCTGAACCTGATCAAGGGCGGCGGCGCGGCCCTGACCCGCGAGAAGATTGTCGCGGCCGTGGCCAAGACCTTCATTTGCATCGCCGACGCCAGCAAACTGGTGCCAGTGCTCGGTGCGTTCCCGCTGCCGGTGGAAGTCATCCCGATGGCCCGCAGCCACGTGGCCCGCCAACTGGTGAAACTGGGCGGCGACCCGGTGTACCGCGAAGGCGTGCTGACCGATAACGGCAACATTATCCTGGATGTCCATAACCTGCAGATCACTAACCCGGTGGAGCTGGAAAGTCAGATCAACGCCATCGTCGGTGTGGTCACCAATGGCTTGTTCGCGGCTCGCCCGGCGGATGTGTTGTTGCTGGGAACTGCTGAAGGGGTGAAGACCCTGCGGGCTGAGTAAGCAGGTGGCATAACCTGCTCTTTGAGTGAAGCAGTCCCTGTGGGAGCGAGCCTGCTCGCGATAGCGGTCTACCCGACACATCCATGTTGGCTGATGCACCGCCATCGCGAGCAGGCTCGCTCTCACATTGGTTTTTTTGGTGGATCAAGGCTGCGGTTTTTTGAAGACGTAGAACAGGTTCGGCTCGCTGACCAGATAGAGGTTGCCATCGTCATCCATGGCAACACCCTCGGCCTGAGGAACGGTTTTCTGTAACCCTTGACGTCCCTTGCTCAACGACAGCGTGCTCAGCGGTCGGCCGTCTATATCCAGCTCGAGAATCAATCGCGACTCATCGGACAGCGCCAGTAAATGGCCGCTGCGCTCGTCGTATTGCAGGCTCGAAAGATCGCGGACGAACAGTCCGGCATCGCGCTTGGGGTTGTTGATGACATGGACAGCGTAGGATTTGTCCGGTTTGTGGTGGGGAAAGCCCCGCACTTCATAAATCAGCATCGGATCGCGCTCCTTGGCCACGAACAACCGTTTGCCCACTGAGTCGTAGGCCAATCCTTCGAACCCTTTGTTACCGTTCAGGTGCAGGCCAAGCGTCATTTGCTCTGCGTCGGCCGCGTCGAGGAATTGGGTATCGTCGTCCAAGTGAATCTTGATCAGCCGCTGCTGACGCTCGTCAGTGATGACGTAAATGTCCTCGCTGATGAACTCCACCGCTTCCGGGTCGCCGAAGCCAATCAGGGCGATGCGCCTAAGGATCTTGCCGTCCAGTGACAGTTCGATCAGTTCGGCATTCTTGTTGGTAACGGTAAAGAGGCTCTTGCGGATCGGATCGTACGTCAGCGCCGAAACGTCATTGTTCAGGCCTTCGATCACCTGCGCCTCGACCGTAACCCGATACTGGTCCAGCGCAATGGCCTGCTCGCTGGGGGGCTGCCAGAGGGCGTTGAAATTGAACCAGGCGCGCTCGAACAGGCGCAGGTATTGAGCGGCTGCGATCACAGCGATCAGCACGATGGTTATCAGCAGCAGGATCAAGGGCTTCGGGCGGGCAAGTCGACGCATGTGGGTGGGCTCGGATGAGAACAGGTGGTTGGAAATACCACGGCTGCCTGAACTGAAGCTTAATGGCCGGATGCCACACCCTACAGCGAAAGATGAATTGCCTTACAGAGTTGCGCTATCAGCGTTGTTTTTCGAAACGATAGAACAGGTTCGGCTCGCTGACCATGTACAGGTTGCCCACCTCATCGAGGGCTACGCCTTCGGCACGGGGGATCGTGTCCTTGATACCGTTGAAACCGCCCAGCAACGTCATGAAGCTGACCTGTTCCCCTGTATCGTCCAGCTCCAGCAACAGATGGGAGTCGGCCGACAGCAGCAGCGAGTGACCCGTGCGAGGATCGATCGCCAGCGCCGAGAGGTTGCGCAGGTCCAGTTCATCGCTGGCATGGATCTGTTTGTCGCCCTTGAGCAGTTGGCTGCCGTCGCTTTTCCAGGTGAACAACGCCGGTGGACGTTCTTCACCCAAGGCCAGTCGCTGGTTGCGTGGATCCCAGGCGACGCCTTCGAAGCCCTTGTTCTGGTTCTTTGACGGGCCGAGATCGTAGTGAGGGAAATCCGTGCTGTTCAGTTCGCGAGTATCGGCATCGACCTGGATGATCGACAACGTGTGTTTTCGTTCATCGGTAATGGCCAGTAGACCATTCTCCATGTAGGCCACGCCTTCAGGATTGCTCCAGCCCACCAACGGCATTTTGCGCAGCACGTCACCCTGCAGGGTAAGTTCCACCAGAAACGGGTGCTTACCCATGATCGCGAACAGGGTTCTGGTCTGTGGGTTATAGGTCAGGTCGGAAGCTTCATCCTCTTCCATTCCAGGCAGGACCTTGGCGTCAATCACCGCGTGGTAGTCCGGCAACCAGATGCTTTCCTGGCGCTGGGCGGGGCTTTCGAGACGTTCCGATGCCCACAGCAGGCCCCGGTCATCCCAGTGCATGGCATACGCCAGCCAGTAAAAGGCCCCGGCCGCTAACAGCGACCAGGCATACCAGGGCAGCGCCAGGCGGGAGCGGCGGACGCGGTTGGAAGAGGGCTGTGCAAGGGGCGTGGCCATCAGGGGCATTCCAGATAAGTCGGATTCGGAAAATGGCTGGCTCAGATGCCGCATTCCCTGGGATTATCCGGATGGCATGTGAAAAAACAGTAAAACCTAGGTCTCGGGAAAGCTGGATACCTGTGGGAGCGGGCTTGCTCGCGAAGGGGGCGTCAGATTCAACATCTATGCTGACTGTTATATCGCCTTCGCGAGCAAGCCCGCTCCCACATGATTTCTAGCGGATCACAAAACCGAGTTAGCGAACGCTGCTTTCGAAACGGCTCGCGCCTGGCAATTCCAGTACCAGTTCATCCCCGACGTTCAACGGTCCCACGCCCGCCGGAGTGCCAGTGAGGATCACGTCGCCGGCCTGCAATGAGAAGCAGCCAGCCATGTACTGGATCATCGGCACGATGGGGTTGAGCATCAGGCTGCTGTTGCCGTCCTGGCGCACTTCACCGTTGATGGTCAGGCGAACCGGGATGTCGGTCAGATCGGCAAAGGTACCATTGGATACGAAAGGTGCGAGCACCGCCGCACCGTCGAAGGATTTGGCGACTTCCCAGGGCAAGCCCTTGGCCTTGAGCTCGGCTTGCTTGTCCCGCAGGGTCAGATCCAGGGCCGGGGCGAAGCCGGAGATGGCATCCAGCACTTCCTCGGCACTGGGCCGGGTCGACAGTGGCTTGCCGATCAGCACGGCAATTTCAGCTTCGTAGTGCACTGCACCACGGTCGGCGGGGATGCTGAAACCGCCTTCCAGCGGCACCGCGCAGCTGCCAGGCTTGATGAACAGCAGGGGTTCGGTGGGTACAGGGTTATCCAGTTCCTTGGCGTGTTCGGCGTAGTTGCGGCCAATGCACACGATTTTTCCCACCGGGAAATGAATACGGGTACCGTCGACATACTGGTGCTGATAGCTCATTACCGACTCCTGCTTCTGGGATTCATCAGGTATTTTTTTGCGTTAAACCGCGAAAATCTTGCCTGGATTCATGATGCCGTTCGGGTCGAATACGGCCTTGACGGCCTTCATGTATTCAATTTCTACCGGCGAGCGACTGTAGGTCAGGTAGTCGCGTTTGGTCATGCCTACGCCGTGTTCTGCGGAGATCGAGCCGTTGTATTTCTCGACGGTTTCAAAGACCCATTTGTTCACGGTCGCGCACTTGGCGAAGAAATCGTCCTTGCTCAGGTTCTCTGGCTTGAGGATGTTCAAGTGCAAGTTGCCGTCGCCGATGTGGCCAAACCAGACGATTTCGAAATCCGGGTAATGTTGGCCGACGATAGTGTCAATGTCGCGCAAGAACCCCGGGACTTTCGAGACGGTGACCGAGATGTCGTTTTTGTACGGCGTCCAGTGGGAGATGGTTTCCGAGATGTACTCGCGCAACTTCCACAGGTTTTGCAGTTGGGTTTCGCTTTGGCTCATCACCCCATCGAGTACCCAGCCCTGTTCTACACAGTGTTCGAACGTTTCCAGGGCGTGGTTGGCGACTTCTTCGGTGGTGGCTTCGAACTCCAGCAGGGCGTAGAAAGGGCACTCGGTTTCGAATGGCGCCGGTACGTCGCCCCGATCCAGGACCTTGGCCAGGGCCTTGTCGGAGAAGAATTCGAACGCTGTCAGGTCCAGCTTGCCCTGGAAGGCATGCAGAACGGGCATGATCGAATCAAAATCGGCGGTGCCCAGGACCATGGCGGTGAGGTTCTTCGGAGCCCGGTCCAGACGCATGGTGGCTTCAACCACGAACCCGAGGGTGCCTTCGGCGCCGATGAACAACTGCCGCAGATCGTAGCCAGTGGCGTTCTTGATCAGGTCTTTGTTCAGTTCCAGAAGGTCACCTTTACCGGTGACGACTTTCATGCCGGCTACCCAGTTGCGGGTCATGCCGTAACGAATGACCTTGATTCCGCCGGCATTGGTGCCGATGTTGCCGCCAATCTGGCTGGAACCGGCCGAGGCGAAGTCCACCGGGTAGTACAGGCCGTGTTCTTCAGCCTTGTTCTGCAGTTGTTCGGTGACTACACCTGGCTGGCAGACGGCTGTGCGATCGGTGAGGTTCACGTCGAGAATCTGGTTCATGTAGTCGAATGACACGACCACTTCGCCGTTGGCCGCCACGGCTGCGGCGGAAAGCCCGGTACGCCCGCCCGATGGCACCAGCGCGACCTTATGCTCATTGGCCCAGCGCACAATGGCCTGAACCTGTTCGATGGTCTTGGGGAAGACGATGGCGCTCGGCGCCGGGGCGAAGTGCTTGGTCCAATCCTTGCCATAAGCGTTCAGGGAGTCGGCATCGGTCAAGACTTTGCCAGGCTCAACCAGGGTCTTCAGCTCATCTATCACGGCAGGATTGGTCATCGACAGAACTCTCGAACAATTCATGGTCATCCTGAGAACGCTTCACGTCGCAGGAATGAGTGTTTAGCGGGGTGCGTATGCTAGCATACCGACCCCGCAGCGTAGTGCCCATTGGCTGTTCTGCGGCGACGGCTGTCATGCCGGTCGGACCAGCATGCGCTGTCCGATTCCCTGCCATTTTTCTCCGGGACACAGGTTTACGCAGATGAGCAAGACTTCTCTCGATAAGAGCAAGATCAAGTTCCTTCTTCTCGAAGGCGTCCACCAATCGGCTGTCGACGTCCTCAAGTCGGCGGGCTACACCAGCATCGAGTACATCACCAGTTCTCTGCCGGAAGCCCAGCTCAAGGAAAAGATCGCCGATGCTCACTTCATCGGTATTCGCTCCCGTACCCAATTGACCGAAGAGATCTTCGACCACGCCAAGAAACTGGTGGCGGTCGGCTGCTTCTGCATCGGCACCAATCAGGTGGACCTCAATGCGGCGCGCGAGCGCGGTATCGCGGTGTTCAACGCGCCATACTCCAACACCCGTTCCGTGGCTGAACTGGTACTGGCCGAAGCGATCCTGCTGCTGCGCGGCATTCCCGAGAAGAACGCTTCCTGCCACCGTGGCGGCTGGATCAAGAGCGCGGCCAACTCCTTCGAAATCCGTGGCAAGAAGCTGGGTATCGTCGGTTACGGCTCGATCGGCACGCAGTTGTCGGTGTTGGCTGAAGGCCTTGGCATGCAGGTGTTTTTCTACGACACCGTGACCAAACTGCCGCTGGGCAATGCCACCCAGGTCAACGACCTGCACGAGCTGCTGGGCATGTCCGACATCGTGACGCTGCACGTTCCGGAAACCGCCGCCACCCAGTGGATGATCGGCGAGAAGGAAATCCGTTCCATCAAGAAAGGCGGGATCCTGATCAACGCCGCTCGCGGCACCGTGGTCAAGCTCGACGCCCTGGCCGAAGCGATCAAGGACAAACACCTGATCGGCGCCGCCATCGACGTCTTCCCGGTAGAGCCGCGCTCCAACGACGATATCTTCGAAAGCCCGCTGCGCGGCCTGGACAACGTGATCCTGACCCCGCACATCGGCGGTTCTACTGCCGAGGCCCAGGCCAACATTGGCCTGGAAGTGGCGGAAAAGCTGGTCAAGTACAGCGACAACGGGACTTCGGTATCGTCCGTGAACTTCCCGGAAGTGGCCCTGCCGGCTCACCCTGGCAAGCATCGCCTGCTGCACATCCACGAAAACATCCCGGGTGTGATGAGCGAGATCAACAAGGTCTTCGCGGAAAACGGTATCAACATTTCCGGTCAGTTCCTGCAGACCAACGAGAAAGTCGGTTACGTCGTGATCGACGTCGATGCCGAATACTCCGATCTGGCACAAGAGAAACTGCAGCACATCAACGGCACTATTCGTAGCCGGGTGTTGTTCTAAGAGCAGGGGTGAGTTGTTAGTTTCAAGCGGCAAGCTGATGTATGGCTTGCAATAAAAAACGGGAGCCCGGTCAGGGCTCCCGTTTTTTTATTGCCTGACACAGCATGAGTTCTTGTGGGAGCGGGCTTGCTCGCGAAGGCGGTGTGTCAGTCGATATATCCCACGCTGATACACCGCCTTCGCGAGCAAGCCCGCTCCCAGAGGGCGGAGTGTTTATGGGGGCCGGGTTATTCCACGGTCACCGTGATTTTCTCGGATACGATCGATGGATCGAACGGTACATGGCCGTAGTCGCCCAGTATCAGTTGCAAGGTGTGTTTGCCCGGGGCCAGTTTGAGGGTGGTCTCGGTTTGTGCCATGCCAAAATGCACGTGGTTGGCGTCGGTCGGAATTGCAACGCCTTCGGCAGGTAGTTTGTCCACATCGATCAGCAAATGGTGGTGCCCTGTGTTTTTTATCATCTCGCCCGCTTTGGCCAAGGCGATTCCTCCTGCGACGCCGAACTGGACTTTGAATTCCTGACTGACAACATCGCCATCCTTTGGGGAAACGAAGAAGACTTTCGCACCCTCGGGAGCAGGGGTTGCGGCTGTCGCCAGCATCGAAGCCCCCAGCAACAGGCTGGCCAAGGCGGCACGTGACATAAAGCTTTTCATTTTTTTCTCCAGTTTTTCATGAAATCCGCGAGATCATGACAACTTCATGACCATTCGTTGTCGAAGCCTGCAACAACCATAGCAAAGCGAGCCTGAAACGAGCGTCGCTTGTAACAATACAAAGGAGTGACCATGCGTTTTCTGCCTGGGCTGATCTGCCTGCTACCCCTCTTGAGCCCTCTGGCCCATGCCGAACTGATCGACGACGTCAACGACCGTGGCGAATTGCGCATCGCTCTGGAAGCCAACACCAGCCCTTTCAACTTCAAGGAGGACGGCAAGCTCACCGGCTTCGAAGTGGAGCTGGGTCAGATGCTGGCCGGTGAGCTGGATGTTCGCGCCGATTTTGTGGTCACCGATGCCGGGGATCTGCTGTCCGGCGTGGAAAGTGGCAAGTACGACGTTGCCATCAACCACATAGCAATGACCCCGGAACTGGCCGAACGTTTCGACACCAGTGCCGTTTACAGCCAGCCGGATGCGCAACTGTTGGCGCGCAAGGATGAGACACCGCGTCCCCTGGTCATGGCGCAGTCCTTTCAGCCGGAAGAAAAGAGCGAGCCGGCGCCGAGCCTGGTGATTCCGTTTCAGAAGGGCAACCCGGCGTTCAAGGCCAGCCTGGACAATGCCCTGGAGCGGATCAAGGACGACGGGCGATTGGAGCAGTTGTCGCAGAAATGGTTGGGTCGTAGGAGCTGACGAGTGCAACGAGGCTGCGATCTTTTCAAGGACACTTGAGTCTCAAGCGAAAGATCAAACGATCGCAGGTTTCGTCGGCGCCTCCAGAGTCGAGCGGGAGCAAGCTCCCTCGCCACAGGGTTCACCGCTCACCCTGTCCAAATAGTCCTGTCCTCAGGACTTACGCCAGACACTCGCCAGCCATGGCTGCTGCTCCCGCGGCAGCCCCGCCGGTCGGTAGTAATGCTCAAGCTCGACAAAACCTGCCTCGGTGAGCAGCGTGCGCCATGCCGCAAGGTCGTGATACGCGCCGAAGCGCTGGCCGTTCCAGCCTTCCTGGTTTTCGCCCCGGGGGTTGGAACTGAACAGCACGCCGCCGGGCTTGAGGGTGGCGTGCAATTGCTTGAGCACCCGTGGCAGTTCCTGGACGGGGACATGAAACAGCACCGCGTTGGCGAAAATCCCGTCAAAGCGTTCGACCGGCAGGTCGAGTTCCAGGAAGTCCTGCTGCCACACCTCACAACCGCTGTCCTGGCGCGCCATCCGGGCAAATTCCTCTGAACCGTCGAGGCCGACCGCGACATGGCCCATGGCCGTGAATGTGCGCAGGTCGCGCCCCGGGCCGCAGCCGAAATCCAGGATGTGCAGCGGTGCCTGGCCCTGGATATGGCGCAGCAGGGCGTCGATGTTCTGGCTGACATCGTGGTCGCGGGTGCCGTCGCGAAAGCTCTCTGCCACGGCGTTGTAATGGCCCAGGGTCGTGGCGGTGATGGCGTGCAGGTCGTCGGTGGTGTGTTTCATGGGTGTGGGTTTGGGTGAGGAGTGTCAGCCGACTATACCGCAAGCCCGCTGATCTGCCTGTGGGAGCAAAGCTTGCTCGCGACTGCAGTCGTCCAGTTGGTATCCATGTTGGATGGAATACTGCTATCGCGAGCAAGCTTTGCTCCCACAGGTCAACTGCTCCCATAGGTCAGCGTCTATTCAAGCCGCGCGCCAGGCGGTCACCACCCAATTGGATCACGGCGACCAATGCCACCAGCAACACGATCACCGTGAGCATGATCTGGCTGTCGAAACGTTGGTAGCCGTAGCGGTAGGCGATGTCGCCCAGGCCGCCGGCGCCGATCGCTCCGGCCATGGCCGAGGAGTTGATCATGGTCACCAAGGTGATGGTAAAACCGCCAACGATGCCCGGCAGGGCTTCGGGCAGCAGCACATGCCAGACAATGTGCCAGCGTCGGCAACCCATAGCCTGGGCCGCTTCGATCAGGCCATGGTCGACCTCGCGCAGGCTGACTTCGGCGATACGGGCAAAGAACGGTGTGGCGGCGATGGTCAGCGGTACAACCGCGGCCCACACGCCATAGGTGGTGCCGACGATCAGCCGGGTGAACGGGATCAACGCCACCATCAGAATCAGGAACGGTATCGAGCGGAACAGGTTCACGAACGCGCCCAGGGCCCGGTTCAAGGCTGGCGCTTCATAAATTCCACCCTTGCCGCTCGTGACCAGGATCACCGCCAGCGGTATGCCCGCCAGCAACGCAATCAACGATGACACGCCAACCATCAGGAACGTGTCGATAAAACCCTGCAACAACCGGTCAAACCACATAACCCAGCACCTCTACCCGTTGTGCCCAATTGCCCGCCCGTTGACGCAATTCCTCGGCGCCCCATGACGAACCGCTCACGGCCAGCAACAATTGCCCCAGCCCGTGGCCCTGAATGCGCTCGATGCCGCCGTGCAGCAGCCGCACCCGTCCACCGAGGGCACTGAACAAGGCGGCGAGATCCGGTTCTTCTCGATCTATGCCGCTGAATTTCAGGCGCAGCACGGTAGCCGCATCCGCCGATGCCGGCTGCCCCTGCAAGCGACTTTGCAGCTCTTGCGGTATGGCGTGTTGCAACGGCGCCAGCAGCGTCCGACTGACCTCGTGTTGCGGGTTGCCGAATACTTCCCAGACCGGTCCCTGCTCGACCATGCGTCCTTGCTCGAGCACCACCACCCGGTCGCAGACTTCACGGATCACCGCCATCTCGTGGGTGATCAACACGATGGTCAGGCCCAGTCGCTGATTGATCTCGCGTAGCAAACCGAGGATCGATTGGGTGGTCTCCGGGTCAAGGGCCGATGTGGCTTCATCGCACAACAGGATCTGCGGGTCATGGACCAGCGCCCGGGCAATCCCCACCCGCTGCTTCTGACCGCCCGAAAGTTGCGCCGGATAGGCCTTGTGCTTGCCTTGCAGGCCGACCAGCTCCAGCAGCTCGCGGACTTTGCGCTGGCGCTGTTCCTTGGGCACGCCGGCGACTTTCAGCGGCAGCTCAACGTTCTGCCAGACGGTCTTGGCCGACATCAGGTTGAAGTGCTGGAAGATCATGCCGATGCGCCGGCGCAATTCCACCAGGCGGTCCTCATCGAACTCGCCGATGTCTATCTGATCAATCAACACCCTGCCGCTGGTGGGTTGTTCGAGGCGGTTGATGGTGCGGATCAGCGACGACTTGCCGGCGCCGCTGCGGCCGATGATGCCGAACACCTCGCCGCGCTGGATCGCCAGGTCGATCCCTTGCAGCGCGGCCACCGGACCCTGGGCACCGTTGTAGGTCTTGCCCAGGCCGATGAAGCGCACAAGGGCGCGGTTCAACTCCGGATGCAGCTCGGTCTGGTCGGCGCTTTGTGGCGTGGGAGCTTCGTGTCTGAGTCGAGCATTGACGGCGTTCATGGTCAGCCTTCCCATCCGGCCTGGTAGAGCTTGCCATGGGCCTTGTCCAGGGCAGCACGCACGACAGGTGAGTGCTGATAGATGTCGACGAATTTGATCAGCCTTGGGTCGGTTTTGCTCTTGGGTTGGATCACGAACTGGATGACGTACTCCTTGTGATCGAGTCCGTCGAACAGCAAGGCAGACGTGGCGTCGAAGGTCTTCGCCAAGCGGATGTAGGCGGGATAGCCCTGTACCAAGTCGGCGTCGTCATAGGCGCGCACCAGTTGCACGGCTTCGACTTGCAGGATTTTGATTTTTTTCGGGTTGGCGACGATATCGTCTTCGGTGGCCTTGTAACCCACCCCCGGCTTGAGGGTGATCAGCCCGGCTTTGGCCAGCAGTTGCAGGCCGCGACCGCTGTTGATCGGGTCGTTGGCAATGGCGACGCTCGCGCCTTCGGGCAGCTCGTCGAAGCTTTTGTATTTTTTCGAATAGAGCCCGACGTTGTTGATGATCCCCGGCGCAAAGGGCACCAGGTCGAACCCAGCGGCGGCCTTGGCATTTTCCAGGAACGGAATGTGCTGGAAGTAATTCACGTCGATATCACCGGAGGCCAGGCTGACGTTGGGCGCGATCCAGTCGCTGAACTCCACCAACTCGACCTTCAAGCCTTGCTTGCCGGCTTCTTCTACGGCGGCTTCCAGGGGAATGGCAAACGCGGCGGTGGTGCCGATCTTCAACGGTGCGTCGGCGGCAAACAGCGTCGAGCTGAACAGGCCGAGGGCCAGGGCCAGTGCTTTGACTGGCAAGGTCAGGAGTTGCTTGGTCATGTCGGATATTCCAGTCATTAATGGGCGGTGCATATTTTTTGTGGCGAACAGAGCTCTGTGGGAGCAAGGCTTGCCCGCGATGAAGTTGATGCGGTCGCTCAAAAACCGAGGTGTCTGCATCGCGAGCAAGCTTTGCTCCCACAAGGTCAGTGTCGGTAGGTCGAACCGGTGTGTTGTTCGGGCAAATGGGCCTCTGCGTGAAACAGCTTTTCGCGCAGGGTGCCGTTGTCGTATTCGGTCTTGTACGAACCGCGTCGCTGCAACTCGGGGATCACCAGGTCGATGAAGTCCACGTAGCTTTGCGGCGTGACGATGCGGGTCAGGTTGAAGCCGTCGAGGCCGGTTTCGGCGATCCACGCCTCCAGTTCATCGGCCACCTGTTCGGGCGAGCCGATCAGGGTGATGTAGCGACCGCCCAGGGCGTGTTGGTCCAGCAATTTGCGCCGGGTCCAGTCGTTGTTCTGCAGGATCTTGGTGGCAGACTGGATGGCGTTGCTCTTCACGTACTGGATCGGTTCGTCCAGTTCGTACGCGGAAAAATCGATTCCTGTCGAGGCGGAAAAATGCGCCACCCCGGCTTCGGCGCTGGCGTAGCTCAGGTACTCGGCATGCTTGGCCCAGGCGGCCGCTTCGGTCTCGCCGACGATCACGTTAAGGCCCATGAACACTTTGATGTCCCCGGGGTTTCGTCCGGCTCGGGCGGCGCTGGCGCGAACCTTGTCCACCTGGGCCTTGGTCGCGGGTTTGTTCTGGCCGCTGATGAACACGCACTCGGCATGCCGCCCGGCAAACAGCAGGCCGCGCTCGGAACTACCGGCCTGGAACAGCACCGGCGTGCGCTGGGGCGAGGGTTCGCAGAGGTGATAACCCTCGACCTGATAGAACTCGCCTTGGTGCCGAACCTTGTGCACTTTCTCCGGCCGGGCATAGATCCGCTGCTCGCGGTCGTTGAGCACCGCGTCGTTTTCCCAACTGCCCTCCCACAATTTGTAGAGCACTTGCAGGTATTCATCGGCCTGGTCGTAGCGGCGGTCATGCTCGACCTGCGCGGTAAGCCCCATGGCTTTGGCGGCGCTGTCCAGATAGCCGGTGACGATGTTCCAGCCGACCCGGCCGCGACTCAGATGGTCGAGGGTGCTCATGCGTCGGGCAAACAGGTAGGGCGGTTCGTAGGTCAGGTTGGCGGTGAGCCCGAAGCCGAGGTTTTTCGTCACGGCGGCCATCGCCGAGACCAGCAGCAACGGGTCGTTGACCGGCAGTTGGATCGACTCCTTGAGCGTGACGTCCACCGACTGTTGGTACACGTCGTAGACCCCGACGATGTCGGCGATGAACAGCCCGTCGAACAATCCGCGCTCGAGCAATTGCGCCAGGGCGGTCCAGTATTCAATCGTGTTGTACTGGGTCGAGGTGTCCTGGGGATGAGCCCACAAACCATGGTTGATGTGCCCGATGCAGTTCATGTTGAACGCGTTGAGCAGGATCTTTTTCCTGTCGGCCGCCATCAGATAGTCCCCCGCAGCGGCGGTTTTTCATCGTTGAGGTAGAAGTTGCCCACCGCGTGGTATTTCCAGCGCACCGGGTCATGCAGGGTGTGCACCCGGGCGTTGCGCCAGTGGCGGTCGAGACCATGTTCGGCCAGGGTCGCCTGGCTGCCGGCCAATTCGAACAGGGTGCTGCCGGCGGCCAGGGAAATCTCGGTGCTGATGGCGCGGGCTTCGGCTACGGCAATCGAGGCGGCGGCGACCGTGTCGGCCTGGGTGTCGGCCTGGGCCCGGTCGAGAAACTCACCGGCACGTTCCAGCAGGGCTTCGGCGGCGTGCAGGCGGATGCTCAGTTGGCCGAAACTCTTGAGGGTGTGCGGGTCTTCGGTGGCGACGTCGCTGGTGGCGTCGATCCAGGGCCGGGTTTTGCTGCGGACAAAATGCAGGGCGTCCTCATAGGCGGCGCGAGCGATGCCGGTGTCGATGGCGGCGTGAAGAATCTGCGCCAGCGGCCCCACCGGCGTTGGGCGTTCGAAGGCGCTCTGGAAGGGCACGACGTCTTCGGCGGTGACATAAACGTCCTCGAACACCACCGATCCACTGCCGGTGGTGCGCTGGCCGAAACCGCTCCAGTCGTCGATCACCGTCAGGCCTCGGCTGTTGCGCGGGACGAATGCCAGTTGTTGCACGCCGTTTTCATCCACCACCGACGTGGGGATGCGCTGGGCGTAGATCGCCCCCGTGGCGTAGAACTTGCGACCGCTGATGCGGTAGCCCTCACCGTCGCGGCGCAGTTGCGTGATGCGGTCGTGGGCGGTCTTGGTGCCGAGCTCCGCCAATGCATTGCCAAAACGTTGGCCGGCCAGGACTTCGGCATACAGGCGTTGTTTTTGCGCTTGGCTGCCGTTTACCCGTAGCACTTCTAGGGCGTAGAAATGATTTTGCGGAATCTGCCCCAGCGAGCCGTCGGCCTGAGCAATCAGCGCGATGACTTTGGCCAGGGTGACGTTGGACACACCGGCGCCGCCATAGGCCTTGGGCACGCTGATGCCCCACAGGCCAGAGCGGGAGAAGGCCTCCAGTTCCGGGTACGGCAAGCGGCGCTCACGGTCGCGCAGGGCGCTGTCGCGCTTGAAGTCATCGGCCAGGTCGCTGGCCACGATCAGGGCTTGTTCATCGCTGGTGATCACCGCGACGTGTTGAGAAAACGTCATGTACTACTCCAGAGGTCGGGTCGTCAGATCCAGGAATGCCGGGCCGGCAAGGTGCCGTTCAGGTGGTAGGCGCCTACCGCGTAATACTTCCAGCGCACCGGGTCGTGCAGGGTATGGACCCGTGCGTTGCGCCAGTGGCGGTCGAGATTGAATTCGGCGAGGGTGGCGCGGCTGCCGGCCAGTTCTAACAATTTTTCGCTGGCTTGCAGGGCGATCTCGGTGGTGAGCACCTTGGCCTCGGCCACGGCAATCGAGGCGCGGGCAGCCGATTGCGCGGTGATGGGCGCGGCGCTGACCTGGTCCAGCACTTGTCCGGCCTTGCGCAACAACGCTTCGGCGGCGTGCAGTTCGATTTTCAGCTTGCCGATGTCGGCGATCACATAGAGGTCGTCACTGGCCCGGTCGACCTTGGCATCGATCCAGGGCCGGGCTCGTTCTCGGACGAAGGCGATGGCATCGTCGATGGCGCCACGGGCGATGCCTGCATCGATGGCGGCTTGGATCAGTTGGGAAATCGCGCCTTGCACGCCGGGCGTTTCGTTGATGCGCCAGTTCTCCAGCACCAAGTCGGCATCCACTTGCACATTGTTCAGCAACACGGTGCCGCTGGCCGTGGTGCGCTGGCCGAACCCTGACCAGTCGTCGACGATCCGCAGGCCCGGGGTGCCGCGCCGCACGAACGCCAGCACCTGCCGACCCTCGTCATTCAGCGCCTTGACCGCGACCCAGTGGGCAAACAGCGCGCCGGTTGAATAGAACTTCTGACCATTGATGACAAACCTGTCACCGTCAGCGGTGATCCGGGCCTTGAGTTCAAGGGTATTGCGAGTGCCACGTTCCGGCCCGGCGTTGCCGATGCGCCAGCCTTCGAGCACGCTCTGCAGCAGGATTTTTTTCTGCCGTTCGGTGCCGGTGCCGAGAATCAGTTGGAGTACGCCGAATTGGTTTTGCGGGATCTGCCCGAGGGCCGGGTCAGCGGCGGAAATGATCGCGAACACCTCGGCCAGGGTGACGAAAGAAACCTGCGGGCCGCCGTATGCCCGGGGAATGGCGATGCTGCCCAGTCCGCTACGGGTGAATTGCTCGATTTCTGCCCAGGGTAGCTTGCGTTGCTGGTCACGACGCGCGGCCTGCTGACGGGCGACCTGCGCCAGTTCATGGGCGGCTTTGATGGCCTCGGCATCGTTGCGCAACACCTGTGCGGGCAACAGCTGCGGTGCGATGTCCAGGTCGCTCTGGACCTTTGCTTGCGCCAAATCCGACATTACAGCCACTCCGTGGCTGCAGGCAGTGCCCTGGCATATTGCACTGGGGTGATTGTGTTCCGTTCCATACCCACCTCACATCTCAAGAAACGCCGCGATGAAGACGGCGAGCAAAAATCAAGAATGTCCGGTGGTCCGGTTTATATACCCTAAACGTGTGTAATTTATTTTTGAACTAACTTTTAGGAATATCAATAGAGGGCTTTGTGCCGAGCGATGTTGTGGCGAGGGGATTTATCCCCGTTGGGCTGCGCAGCGGCCCCAAAGCAGTCAACACAGCAACCTGTTGCACCGCGATTGCATAGTGGGGGCTGCTTCGCAGCCCAGCGGGGATAAATCCCCTCGCCACAACAGCTTGCTCAGAGTATTCATGTTCGGCGGCGCGTTTCGGCGGCCATGAGCGCCTCTTTCGGAGAAGTGCTCAGGTAGGGGTTGGCGCAACCGATCTTCAACGTTCGCGGCGGCGCCCAGTGGGAGTTGTTGCCCACGCGGTCGAGGATGCAGTAGGTCACTTCCAGGCGCAGGTCTTCTCCCGCCTCCAGAATGATCTGCGGCGGTACCCAGATGTTGATCGGCAGGCCAACCTCGCAGGGCTTGATGCGGGGCAGGTCCATGCGCACGTCGCCCCAGCGCAAGGTAATCGCATCGTCAGCGGCCATGTTCAGATAGGGCTCTATGGTCAGTGGTACGCCACGTTTGACCTGGCTCGGGTTCACGCCCTTACGGCGGATAGCATCAGGAATCCGCACTGGCGCCAGGCCCTGGTTTTCATCACCGCTCAGGGCCGACGGTTGGCCACCGGGGCAATCGAGCTTGACCTGGACCCGTTGCGATGCTGAGAGCGCCGGCCCGCGCCCCACTTGCATCACGCGATAATGGATGCGCGAGGTCCCATTGACGATGAAGCTCTCGGGGACCCGCAACGTAACGCTACTGTGCACATCGGCCGGTGACAGCAGGCGGGAGCCGACGTAGCAATTGTCCCAGAACAGCTCGATCAGATCGCCCGCGTCCATGCCGGGATAAGGGGCAATCGCCACTTGCAAGTGTGCCGCGCTGGTGATGTTGATGCTGTTACGCAGAGCGTTGGCCAGGATAGGCGCCGCCAGTTCAGGAATGTTCGACGTACATGTCATGGTGTTCTCCTTGATGCTTTAAAACGAAGTCCGTTTCGGGAAGATCGAAGGCGCTTAATCATCGCGACATATTTTTATTGCGCAGCATGGACCCTGTCTGCGGTTCACCGCGCAGAACTAAAATAGTTCGCATCGCCTGTGGGTCACTAGATAAGGGTTCAGCAGTTTCAGTGTCAATAGAGGAACTTGCTTAATAATTGATTATATAGGGCTTCAGAAATGTCCTACGCATTAAAGTTAAGAATGCGCGGCCTTGCGCACCTTTTTCCTCGGCTTCATTCGTTTGAACGGGGAGTGGTAGCAAGCCTGCTAATAGCTTGGCTCAAAGAAAAGTATTGCCAGAGATACGTATATATCGCAGGTCAACGGGGGTGGAGTGTTAACTCAATCGAGAGTTTCAGTTTGTTGCGTTGGGGAGTTAGTTGTTCTACTTCCATCCTTGGAAGTAGGGACAATATAAATAACTTACTGGTTGCCGTGTCCGGCCGAGAGGAACTTGCTGAGGAACTGTCGAGTGCGTTCCTCCCGGGGGGCTGCAAACAAGGCCTTGGCTTCGCCTTGTTCGACGATCACACCTTTGTCGAAAAACACCACGCGGTTCGCCACGTCCCGGGCGAAGCCCATTTCGTGAGTCACAATGACCATGGTGCGCTTTTCTTCGGCCAGGCCACGAATCGTCGCCAGCACCTCGCCCACCAGCTCCGGGTCCAGGGCCGAGGTCGGCTCGTCGAACAGAATCACCTCAGGCTCCATCGCCAGCGCCCTGGCAATCGCCACGCGCTGTTGCTGGCCACCGGAAAGACGCCGCGGGTAGGCGTCTTCCTTGCCTGCCAGCCCGACCTTGGCCAACAGTTTACGGCCTAAAGCCTCAGCGTCGGCACGTGGGGTCTTCTTCACCACCAGTGGGCCTTCGATGACGTTCTCCAGCGCGGTGCGATGAGGGAACAGATTGAAGTTCTGGAACACAAAACCCACTTGCTGGCGCAAACGACGTACCAGGTTCTGCTGCTGGTTCAGCGGTCGACTGCCATCGATTTCGATGTCGCCGACCTTGATCCGGCCACTGCTGGGTTCTTCGAGGAAGTTCAGGCAGCGCAGGAAGGTGGTTTTGCCCGAACCGCTGGGGCCGATGATCGCCACCACTTCGCCTTCTTTGATCTCCAGGTCGATGCCATTGAGCACCACTTGACCCTTGAACTGCTTTGTCAGTTTTTCCACGACAATCATGGGTCAGGACTCCTGGTCATGCCGATTGACCCGGGCTTCCAGGACGTTCTGCAGGTGCGCCAGCACGCTGGCCAGAATCCAGTAGATCAGCGCGGCGGCAAGATACATGGTGAAGATTTCGAAAGTGCGGGCAGTGATCAACTGCGCCTGACGGAACAGCTCCGGCACCTGGATGGTCGCCGCCAATGCGGTGTCCTTGACCAGGGAAATGAAGCTGTTGCCCAGAGGAGGCAAGGCCGTTCGCGCCGCTTGCGGCAGGATGGCCCGGCGCAGGGTCTGGGCGCGGGTCATGCCGATACTGGCCGCGGCTTCCCACTGGCCGCGCTCGATGGAACTGATGGCCGCGCGCAGGATTTCACACGCATAGGCCGCCATGTTCAGCGAGAATCCGATCAGCGCCGCCGGCAACGGATCCAGCTCGACGCCCAGTTGGGGCAACCCGTAATAGATCACGAACAGCTGCACCAGCAGCGGCGTGCCGCGAAAGAACGACACGTAGATGCGAGCGATCCAGCTCACCAGCTTGAAGCGCGACAGGCGCATCAACGCCAGGCCGAAGCCCAGCAGCAAGCCGAAGAACATGCCGCCCAAACTGAGGATGACCGTGTAATACGCGCCCTTGAGCAAGAAGGGCGCGGAGTCCAGCGCGAGTTGAAAAGCCTCTTCCATTATTGAGTGACGTCAGCGTTGAAGTATTTCTGCGAAATTTTCGCCAGGGTGCCGTCGGCCCGCAATTTGTCGATGGCCTTGTTGATTGCGTCCAGCAGCTCAGGCTCGCCTTTGCGCAGGGCGATACCGGCTTCCTGGCGGGAGAACGGCTCACCGGCAACGGCGGTGTCCTTGGCCTTGGCGGTCAGCTCCAGAGCAGCCAGCCGGTCTACCAGAATGGCGTCGATGCGGCCTACACGCAGGTCCTGGTATTTGGTTGGGTCATCGTCGTAGGTGCGGATAATAGCCTTTGGCTGGTTTTCCTTGAGCCATTGCTCATAGTTGGTGCCCAAGCCAACGCCGACTTTCTTGCCGGCCAGGTCATCGGCGGTCTTGATGGCGTCTTTGTTCTTGGTCAGAACCAGTGCCTGGATACCGGAAACGGTGTAGGGCTGGGAGAAGTCATACTTCTTCTTGCGCTCCTCGGAGATGGTGACCTGGTTGATCACCGCGTCCAGGCGCTTGGATTCCAGCGCGGCGAGAATGCCGTCCCATTTGGTCGGCTGCAGTTTGACCTTCACGCCCAGCTCCTTGGCCAGGGCTTCGGAAAACTCCACTTCGAAACCGGCCAGCTTGCCATCGGCGTCCACGAAACTGAACGGTGGGTAAGTGCCTTCCAGACCGACGTTGATCACGCCCGCGTCCTTGATCTTTTGCAACTGCTCACCGGCAACTGCCTGCCCCAGCAGACCTGCGCTCAATGCCAGGCCCAGCGAACCCACCAACAGGTTGCGACGTAATGCGGAAAAATTCATGACAAGCCCCTGTGTTTTCTTATGAAGAGGTTATTTTGGCTGAGATAAGGCGTAGCCGCGATCCGAAAAGATTGCCACATCCTGCCTTAAAGCAGCCTGGGCGTCTCGCGGCAAATGCGCCTGTGGCGAGACTATAGGGTGGTGTTTATAGATTGGAAAATAATATTAAATCATTCAAATATTCGAGTATGGAATGAAAAAATCCCCTGTGGGAGCGAGCCTGCTCGCGATAACCAGTCAATATTGTTTTGACTGACACGCCGCTATCGCGAGCAGGCTCGCTCCCACATTGAGAACTTCACTACGCCTGGAGCGCCGCGTTATACGCGAACAACGCCGGTGCGCCGCCGGTATGCAGGAAGATGATCGGGCCCTCGTCGAAGCGATCGCGACCAATACCATCGAGCAGGCCGGCCATCGCCTTGCCGGTGTAGACCGGATCGAGCAACAGACCCTCCAGGCTCGCCAGCAATTTGACTGCCGCCAGCGTACCGGCATTGGGTTCGCCGTAACGTGGGGCGAAGTATTCGTCCCACAGGTTCACCTTGAAGGCCTTTGGAAACGATACATCAAGCAGTTGGGCGGTACGTTCGGCCAAGCCCTGGACCTTGGGGCGCTGGTCTTCTTCGCTGCGTGAGACCGTTATGCCAATCACGGGAAGTTGCGGCAGCCTTTCACTGAGTGCCAGCGTCAGACCGCTGTGAGTCCCGGCGCTGCCGGAGGCCAGCACCACGGCGGCGAAATTCAGGCCGGTGTCCTTGATTTGTTCGGCCAGTTCCAGCCCGGCGCGCACATACCCTAGCGCGCCCAGAGCATTTGAACCGCCAATCGGTACCAGATAGGGCTTCTTCCCATTGCTGCGCAGACGCGCGGCGAGGGCCTGCAATTGCTCGTCGGCGTTGTCCAGGTTTTCGACTAATTCGACCTTGGCGTCGAACAGCTCCAGTAGCAGCCGGTTGCCATTGCTCAGGTAGTTGCTGTCTTCGGTGCCGATGGGGTTTTCCAGCAGGGCCACACAGCCCAGGCCCAGCTTGGCCGCCAGCGCGGCAGTCTGGCGCACATGGTTGGACTGGATCGCACCGGCGGTGATGAGGGTGTCGGCACCTTGAGCCAGGGCATCGGCGGCCAGGTATTCCAGTTTGCGCAGCTTGTTGCCACCCAAAGCCAGCGGGGTCAGGTCGTCGCGCTTGATATAGATGTCGCGACCGAGCCAGGAGGAAAGACGGTCGAGTTTTTCCAGGGGAGTTGGATGGCCGAGCAGGTCAAGACGGTTAAAGCGCGCTAGCTGTTGTTTGATCATGGGTCCGTACTGATTGCAGGAGATGCCTGGACTATAGGCACGCCGATATTGATGGGCAACCGGCAATCGTTTTGTTTGGACGTAAACCGGCAGGGTAGGACTCCCGGATTGCTGGACAATGAAGATCCTGTGGGAGCGGGCTTGCTCGCGAAGGCGGACTTCCAATCTACATTGATGTGAATGTTACGGCCCCTTCGCGAGCAATCCCGCTCCCACAGGGGGCATGTTTCCTAGGACATATATTTAGACACTGAACGAATGCTCTCCAGGTAGCGTCATAGCCTCCCAGACCAGTGTAGGAAAAGTACCGGCCAGACCTGGGATTAGTCCTTAGCTACCTATTCATGTTTAACTTGAACGTTCATTCAAGTTAAACCGTCGGTTTGCTGCCCGCTCACAACAGGAGGCTTGCCTTTGCCGAGTCCGTTCGCAATTTTCACGATTTCGCTTTCCGGGGACCCTCGCTCATGAGTGCCTCGTCCCTTCCATCCAGCGGCCTGGTCCGCATGAATCCGCCGGTTTTTTACTTTGCCGCGACCTTCATTCTGCTGTTCGGCCTGGTGGTCATTGCTGTGCCGGAGCAGGCCGGTGCCTGGCTGCTGGCGGCGCAGAACTGGGCGGCCAATACGGTCGGCTGGTATTACATGTTGGCGATGACCCTGTATCTGGTCTTCGTGGTGGTCACCGCCTTGTCCGGCTACGGCAAGATCAAGCTCGGTGCCGACCACGACGAGCCCGAATTCAGTTACCTGTCCTGGGCCGGCATGCTGTTCGCTGCCGGTATCAGCATCACCCTGTTTTTTTTCTGTGTCTCCGAACCGCTGACCCATCTGGTTCAGCCACCGCAAGGCGAGGCTGGTACCGCAGATGCCGCGCGCCAGGCCATGCAGATCCTGTTTCTGCACTGGGGCCTGCACGGCTGGGGCGTGTTTGCTTTCGTCGGCATGGCCCTGGCGTACTTTGCCTACCGGCACAATTTGCCGTTGGCCCTGCGTTCAGCGCTGTACCCGCTGATCGGTAAACGTATTAACGGCCCCATCGGCTACGCGGTGGACGGCTTCGGCATCATCGCGACCGTGTTCGGCCTCGGCGCGGACATGGGGTTTGGGGTGCTGCATCTCAATTCCGGGCTCGATTATCTGTTCGGCATCGCCCACACCCAGTGGATTCAGGTCGGCCTGATCGTACTGATGATGGGCGCGGCAATCATTGTGGCGGTGGCCGGTGTCGATAAAGGCGTGCGGGTCATGTCCGACATCAACATGCTGCTGGCCTGCGCGTTGCTGCTGTTCGTGCTGTTTGCCGGGCCTACCCAGCATTTGCTCAACACGTTGATCCAGAACATCGGCGATTATCTCGGCGCCCTGCCGATGAAGAGTTTTGACGTGTACGCCTACAACGAGCCCAGCGACTGGCTGGGCGGCTGGACGGTGTTCTACTGGGCCTGGTGGATCGCGTGGTCGCCGTTCGTGGGGTTGTTCATTGCGCGCATCTCCCGTGGGCGCACTATCCGCGAGTTCGTGTTTGGCGTGTTGCTGATTCCCCTTGGCTTCACCCTGGCGTGGATGTCGATCTTCGGTAACAGCGCCATTGACCAAGTGTTGAACCACGGCATGAGTGCTTTGGGTATGTCCGCCCTGGAAAACCCCTCGATGAGCCTTTATTTGCTGCTGGAAACCTATCCATGGAGCAAGACCGTCATCGCGGTGACCGTGTTTATCAGTTTTGTGTTCTTTGTTACGTCAGCCGACTCCGGCACTGTGGTGCTTTCGACGTTGTCGGCCAAGGGCGGCAGCCCTGATGAAGACGGGCCCAAATGGCTGCGGGTGTTCTGGGGGGCGATGACCGCCCTGGTGACCAGTGCATTGCTGTTCTCCGGCAGCATCGATGCCTTGAAGTCGGCAGTGGTGCTGACGTCTTTGCCGTTCTCGCTGATTCTGCTGTTGATGATGTGGGGCCTGCACAAGGCGTTTTACCTCGAGTCCCAGAAGCAGATTGCGCAGTTGCATTCGCTGGCGCCGGTGTCGGCTTCTCGACGAGGTACAGGCGGCTGGCGACAGCGCTTGAGTCAGGCGGTGCATTTCCCGTCCCGCGACGAGGTGTACCGTTTTCTCGACACCACGGTACGCCCGGCCATCGAGGAGGTGAAAGCGGTGTTCGCCGAGAAAGGCCTGACCGTGGTGACCCAGCCAGACCCGGCCAACGACAGCGTCAGCCTGGAGATCGGCCACGGCGAGCAGCATCCGTTCATCTACCAGGTGCAGATGCGCGGCTACTTCACGCCGTCCTTCGCCCGCGGCGGCATGGGTTCCAAGGAGCTCAACAACCGCCGTTACTACCGTGCTGAAGTGCACCTGAGTGAAGGCAGTCAGGATTACGATCTGGTGGGTTATACCAAGGAGCAGGTCATCAACGACATCCTCGACCAATACGAGCGGCACATGCAGTTCCTGCACCTGGTGCGCTGATCGGGCGAAACCTCAGACCAGACCGCCGTTGGCACGCAGGATTTGCCCGTTCACCCAGCCGGCGGCCGGGCTGACCAGGAAGGATATGATGCTGGCGATGTCCTCGGGCTGGCCGAGGCGTTCCAGAGGTGGCATTTTGGCGAAGTTCTGGATCTGTTCTTCGCTCTTGCCATGCAGGAACAGTTCGGTAGCGACCGGGCCGGGCGCCACGGCGTTGACTGTGATCTGGCGGCCGCGCAGTTCCTTGGCGAACACCTGGGTCAGTGATTCGACGGCGGCCTTGCTGGCGATGTACACCGAATAGCCGGGCAGGTTCAGGCCAACGGTGCTGCTGGAAAAATTCACGATCCGGCCACCGTCGCTCAGACGGGTTGCGGCTTCGCGCAGGGTGTTGAAGGTGCCGCGAGTGTTGATGGCGAACGTCTGGTCGAACAGCTCGTCACTGTGCTGGGCCAAGGGCATCACTTGGAGGGTGCCAGCGTTATTGATCAGCACATCCACCTTGCCCAGTTGCGCTTCGGTCTCGTCGAACATCCGGCGGACGTCGACGGCAGAGGACACATCTGCCTTGATCGCTATGGCCTGGTGACCGGCCTGGCGCAATTGCACCACCAGCTTCGAGGCCTCGGCGGCGCTGTTGGCGAAGTTAATGGCTACAGCATATCCATCGCGGGCCAGTTGCTTGGCGATTTCGGCGCCGATGCCGCGGGAGGCGCCGGTTACGATGGCAACTTTGGTGGTTTGCGGGGGCATGACAGGGCTCCTTTTGAAATGGATGAAGCCAGATTCACATGTTTACTGTCGATGATAAATGCCCGGCGGCTGCCTTGACTGTTCAGTAATCACAAACAATACGCGGGCAGGAAGACGTCTCTTCCATGGGCCGGCATGTCGCCCACCTGCGGTAGTTCACCTGCACCGGCAAACCCGCTCCCACGCCGGACAGGCGAACTTTTGGCCTGACGGATGCGTCTGTGAGGTGTTAGCTTGCCCCTTGTACCAGCCACCCGAACAGAGAGCCTTTCGATGACCTACACCGCTGCCGAAAACCGCTACGAGTCCATTCCTTACCGCCGTGTCGGTCGCAGCGGGCTGGTGCTGCCGGCGCTGTCGTTAGGGTTGTGGCACAACTTCGGCGACAGCACGCCGATCGACACGCAGCGTTCGCTGCTGCGTACGGCGTTTGACCTGGGAATCAATCACTTCGACCTGGCCAACAACTACGGCCCGCCCTACGGCAGCGCCGAGATCAATTTTGGCCGCTTGCTGCGCGAAGACTTCAAGCAGTACCGCGATGAGTTGATCATCTCCAGCAAGGCCGGCTGGGACATGTGGCCGGGTCCTTACGGCCAGGGGGGTGGTTCGCGCAAGTACGTGTTGGCCAGCCTGGACCAGAGCCTGCAACGCCTGGGCCTGGACTATGTGGATATCTTCTATTCCCACCGCTTCGACCCCGACACCCCGTTGGAAGAAACCGCCAGCGCGCTGGCCACGGCCGTGCAGCAGGGCAAGGCGTTGTACATCGGCATCTCTTCGTATTCCGGTGTGAAGACCCGGGAAATGGCTGCGCTACTCAAAGAGTGGAAGGTCCCACTGCTGATCCATCAACCGGCCTACAACCTGCTTAATCGCTGGGTGGAAAAGGACCTGCTGGACGCCACTGATGAACTGGGCACGGGTGTGATTGCCTTTACGCCCTTGGCCCAGGGCCTGCTGACCGACAAGTACCTCAAGGGCATTCCGGCCGATGCGCGGGTCAATCGCCCGGGTGGTGGTTCGTTGCAGGCTTCGCACCTCTCGCAGGAGAACATCGCCCATGTGCGCGCCCTCAATGAAATTGCCCAGCGTCGCGGGCAAAGCCTGGCGCAAATGGCCCTGGCCTGGACCCTGCGTGACGCACGGGTAACCTCTGCGCTGATCGGCGCCAGTCGGCCGGAGCAGATTATCGAGAACGTCGGGGCGTTGAAGAACCTGAGTTTCAGCGCTGAAGAACTGGCGCAGATCGATCGGTTTGCCCAGGAGGGCGGGATCAATCTGTGGGAGAAACCTTCGTCGGCGGAGTAGTTACTTTTGCCAAACAGCCGATCCGCCAAAAATGGCCGGCTGTACACAAAACCCTGTGGGAGGAGCTTGCTCCCTCCCACAGGTGTTCGCTCGCTAGTTACTGATTGCCAGGATGCTCGCCTGGTACGCCCCTACAAACACATCGAAATCCCCCACTTCGTTCTGCTCAAGCTCAGCTTGCTGAGCCAGGGATTGACGAGCGTTTTCTTCGAATGCGCTCTGCTCCTGGGTAGGCAACGGCTTGGCACGGAAGAATTCGGCGTGGGCCTTGCTCTGGCGCAGGGAGAACTGGGCGAAACTTTCCTGGTGTTGTGCCATGGCTGCCAGCACTTGGGCGGAGGGGGTCAGTGACGGGTCCCGCACCTTCGCCAATTGCGCGTCCAATGCCTGGCGATGGGCGTCGCCCCCCTGGCTCTCGTCGAGCAGCGAGGCCAATGGTGCGATCTTCTCCAGAAGCTCAATGGCCCAGGCTTGCATGTCCACCGATTGCCCTTGGCGTTGCAATTGCAAACCTGGCCGCCGGCCTTCCTTGACCACAGTCAGGAAGTTGTTCGTCGCATTGCTGCACTCGTTGTTTTCCAGCAATGGACTGTCGTTCAGGCCGCAATACAGCAGGAACGCATCGAGGAACCGCGATTCGGTGAGGTCGATGCCCATCGGCAGGAACGGGTTGATGTCCAGGCAGCGGACTTCGACGTACTGGATGCCCCGGGCCATCAACGCCTGGATCGGGCGCTCGCCGGTATAGGTCACGCGTTTTGGGCGGATGTTGGAGTAGTACTCGTTTTCGATCTGCAAAATATTGGTGTTGAGCTGCACCCACTCACCATTCTTATGCGTGCCGACTTCGACGTAGGGCGCGTACGGTGTCGCCACCGCCTTGCGCAGGCTGTCGGTGTAGCTTGCCAGGTCGTTGTAGCAGGGGGTCAGGCCGGCCTGGGCGTTGCTTTGGTAACCCAGGTCGCTCATGCGCAGGCTGGTGGCATACGGCAGGTACAAGGTGTCCGGATCCAATTGTTCCAACTGGTGCGGACGGCCGCGCAGAAAGCCGGCATCCAGAGCCGGCGAGGCACCGAACAGGTACATCAGCAACCAGCTGTAGCGACGGAAATTACGGATCAGCGCGATGTAGGCCGATGACTGGAAATCACGATCGCTCGCTTCGACGGCTTCGGCCTGACGCAGCAGCGGCCAGAGTTTTTCCGGCAGGGAAAAGTTGTAGTGGATCCCGGCGATGCATTGCATGGTCTTGCCATAGCGCAGCGCCAGACCCTGGCGGTAGACGTACTTGAGCCGACCGATGTTCGAGGTGCCGTAATACGCGATCGGAATGTCTTCCTCCGCTGGCAGCGGGCACGGCATCGAAGGACTCCACAGGTACTCGTTGCCGAGTTTGCTGTAGGCAAACCGGTGGATCTTGTCGAGGCTGTGCAAGGTATCGGCCACGTCAGCCTGGGCCGGGGTGATGAACTCCAGCAGCGACTCGGAATAGTCGGTGGTGATCTGTTCGTTGGTCAGCGCCGAGCCCAGGGCCTCGGGGTGCGGGGTCTGCGCCAGATGCCCTGTGTCCGTGACGCGCAGGCATTCACGTTCGATGCCGTGCAGGCACTGCTCGAGCAGGGAGAGGTTGGCGCGCTCGCCGAGCAGAGCCAGGCGGCGGTTTAAAAGGTCGCTCAAGTTGAATTCCTTCACGCGTCAGTCGCCCCAATATGGGGGTGGTCACGACGGTCTACAAGGGTGAAGTTAAAACTGGCGTTTTCGCCTGGTTTTTGTGCTGCCAAAGACAAATCGTCGCAGCCCCCTGTGGGAGCGAGCCTGCTCGCGATAGCGGTATTTCAGTCAACTTTATATTGACTGGTCCACCGCTATCGCGAGCAGGCTCGCTCCCACAGGGGATTTCGCGCGGCATTCATGGCGCCGAAATTAACCCAAATCGATGACAGGGAGCTATAGGACTGCGAACGTGCCTTGTGCTTTTGCGACCAGTTTGTCGCCTTGCATCACTTCGGCCTCAACCACCAGCGTGCGCCGACCCGGGTGAATGACCCGGGCCGTGCAGAGCACCGCACCGTCGGAGACGGCGCGAATGTAGTTGATCTTGCATTCGATGGTCGCGCTCTGCTGGTCAAAGCCATGGACGCTGGAGCAGGCCAGGCCCATGGCGATGTCCACCAGGCTGAACAACGCGCCGCCATGCAGCTTGCCGCCGCGGTTGCGCAACGGTGGCTCAAGGCTCAGGGCGACTTGCGCCACCCCGTCACCCAGGCTGTGCAGACGGCAGCCGAGCAGCTTGAAAAACGCGCTTTCCACCAACCCGGCTGGCGCATCCATCAGCGTTTCTTCAACTGTTTGGCATTGGCGAACAGCGAGGCCATGGCGTTGTTGGCCGGGGCCTGCGTGGCGGTTTCCTTGCGCGGTGTGGTGTTCTGCGATTGACGCGGTGTCGAGCCCGGACGAGCGCCGCGGGCACCGTCGACTTTCTCGCCCGGCGTATCACTCATGCGCATCGACAGACCGACGCGTTTGCGCGGGATGTCGACTTCCATGACCTTCACTTTCACCACATCACCGGCCTTCACCGCTTCGCGCGGGTCCTTGATGAACTTCTCCGACAGCGCGGAGATGTGCACCAGACCATCCTGATGCACGCCGATGTCGACGAAGGCACCGAAGTTGGTGACGTTGGTCACCACGCCTTCGAGGATCATGCCCGGTTGCAGGTCCTTGAGGTCTTCGACGCCGTCCTGGAACTCGGCAGTCTTGAACTCGGGACGCGGGTCACGGCCGGGTTTCTCCAGTTCCTGAAGAATGTCGGTCACGGTGGGCAGGCCGAAGGTTTCGTCGGTGAATTTTTTCGGGTCCAGGCGTTTGAGAAACGCAGCATCACCGATCAGCGAGCGGATGTCGCGGTCGGTCTGGGCGGCGATGCGTTGCACCAGTGGGTAGGCCTCAGGGTGGACAGCCGACGAATCCAGCGGGTTGTCGCCGTTCATGACGCGCAGGAAGCCGGCGGCCTGTTCGAAGGTTTTTTCACCCAGGCGCGGGACTTTCTTCAATGCGGCGCGGGTCTTGAACGCACCATGTTCGTCGCGGTGAGTGACAATGTTCTGCGCCAGCGTGGCATTGAGACCCGAGATACGCGCCAACAGCGCTACCGAAGCGGTGTTCACGTCCACGCCCACGGCGTTCACGCAATCCTCCACCACAGCATCCAGGCCTCGGGCCAGTTTCAACTGGGAAACGTCGTGCTGGTACTGGCCGACACCGATGGATTTCGGATCGATCTTTACCAGTTCCGCCAGCGGGTCCTGCAGGCGGCGAGCAATGGACACCGCGCCACGAATCGACACGTCCAGGTCCGGGAATTCCTTGGAGGCCAGTTCCGACGCCGAATAAACCGAAGCGCCGGCCTCGGAAACCATAACCTTGGTCATCTTCATGGCCGGGTATTTCTTGATCAGTTCGGCGGCCAGTTTGTCGGTCTCCCTGCTGGCGGTGCCGTTGCCGATGGCGATCAGGTCCACCGAATGCTTGGCGCACAGCGCGGCGAGCACGGCGAGGGTCTGATCCCACTTGTTATGCGGCACATGGGGGTAGACCGTGGCATGGTCCAGCAGCTTGCCGGTGGAGTCCACCACGGCCACTTTGCAACCGGTACGCAGGCCCGGGTCCAGGCCCAGGGTGGCGCGCGGCCCGGCCGGTGCGGCCAGCAGCAGGTCGTGCAGGTTGTGAGCGAAGACGTTGATCGCCTCGGTCTCGGCGTTGTCGCGCAGTTCGCCCAGCAGATCGGTCTCCAGGTGGGTGTACAGCTTGACCTTCCAGGTCCAGCGCACCACTTCGGCCAGCCATTTGTCGGCGGCGCGGTTCTGGTTCTGGATGCCGAACTGCTGGCCAATCATGCCTTCGCAGGGGTGCATGGTGCCGGGCAACTCATCGCCCACCTTCAGCGCGGAGCTGAGAATGCCTTCGTTGCGGCCGCGGAAAATTGCCAGGGCGCGGTGGGACGGCATGCTCTTGAGCGGTTCGTCGTGTTCGAAGTAGTCGCGGAACTTGGCGCCTTCCTCTTCCTTGCCGGCGATCACGCGGGCGCTGAGGGTGGCTTCCTGCTTGAGGTAATTGCGCAGTTTTTCCAGCAGGTTGGCGTCTTCGGCGAAGCGTTCCATCAGGATGTACTTGGCACCTTCCAGCGCCGCTTTCACGTCCGCCACCCCTTTTTCGGCATCGACGAAACGCGCGGCTTCGGTTTCCGGGGCCAGGGTCGGGTCGTTGAACAGACCGTCGGCCAGCTCGCCGAGGCCGGCCTCCAGAGCAATCTGGCCCTTGGTGCGGCGTTTTTGCTTGTAGGGCAGGTACAAGTCTTCGAGACGGGTCTTGGTGTCGGCCAGCTTGATGTCACGCTCAAGTTGCGGGGTCAGCTTGCCCTGTTCCTGAATGCTGGCCAGGATGCTGACGCGCCGCTCGTCGAGTTCTCGCAAGTAGCGCAGGCGTTCTTCCAGATGACGCAGTTGGGTGTCATCGAGGCTGCCGGTCACTTCTTTTCGGTAACGGGCGATAAAGGGCACCGTGGAGCCTTCATCCAGTAGCGCGACGGCCGCTTCGACCTGTTGTGGGCGTACGCCGAGTTCCTCGGCGATGCGGCTGTTGATGCTGTCCATAAAACCACCTGAAAAATTGTGAAATCAGACCCGCCACCGCAGAAGCCGGGCTCGGCGAGACTGGTTGAGCGGCCTGGCGTGCGCCGCTGCCTGGGTCAAGAGGCTGCCTGTTGACCCGCGAAATTCAGAAAGTGCTGCCGGGCAAGGGAAAAAAACGATACGTCGGGATCACGATCCGACATTCCCTGGCACAAAAGGCCGCGCATTATAACCAGCGTTCCGTTCTTAGGGGGCTCCGTGGTCTGTAGGCTTGATACCCGGATTGGTGGAGATAGAGGAAAAATCTGCTAACAATGCACACGGTGCGTATAACGGCAGCTAGGCCATAATGCGCGCCGAGATCAAAGGAGCTTCCTATGAGCAGCACTGCACAAACTGCTGAAGGCGAAAAAATTCTTATTGTTGACGACGATCCGGGGCTGAGCAGCCTGCTGGAGCGCTTTTTCGTCAGCAAGGGCTACCGCGCCCGCACCGTACCGAACACCGAGCAAATGGATCGGTTGCTGGCCCGTGAGGTCTTCAACCTGGTGGTCCTCGACCTGATGCTGCCAGGTGAAGACGGTTTGACGGCCTGCCGTCGCCTGCGTGGCGCCAACAACCAGATCCCGATCATCATGCTTACCGCCAAGGGCGATGAGCTGAGCCGTATCAAGGGGCTGGAACTGGGTGCTGACGATTACCTGGCCAAGCCGTTCAACCCGGACGAGCTGATGGCTCGGGTCAAGGCGGTGTTGCGTCGTCAGTCGGCTCCGGTGCCTGGCGCCCCGGGCAGCGAAGATGAAAGCGTGACCTTCGGTGACTATGAACTGTCCCTGGCCACTCGCGAGCTCAAGCGCGGCGATGAAATACACATGCTCACCACCGGTGAGTTCGCCGTGCTCAAGGCCCTGGTGATGAACGCCCGTCAGCCGCTGACCCGCGACAAGCTGATGAACCTGGCCCGTGGCCGTGAATGGGATGCGCTGGAGCGATCCATCGACGTGCAGATTTCCCGTCTGCGCCGGATGATCGAGCCTGATCCTTCCAAGCCGCGATATATCCAGACTGTCTGGGGCGTGGGTTATGTGTTCGTGCCGGATGGTGCCGCCAGCAAGTGATCGGTGATTTGTAGGAGCGGGTGGCCTGGCGGGTTGAATTTCTTCCTGCAGGCGACTCGCGGTCCGTTATTGTGCGAGCATCGCTCGCTCCTGCAAGTGTGTAGCGGCTATTCATGAAAACCCCCGTTTGGTTCCCCCAGAGCTTCTTCTCCCGCACCCTCTGGCTGGTGCTGATTGTCGTGCTCTTTTCCAAGGCACTGACGCTCGTCTACTTGCTGATGAACGAAGATGTGCTGGTGGACCGGCAGTACAGCCACGGCGTTGCCTTGACCCTTCGAGCCTATTGGGCTGCCGATGAAGCCAACCGGGAAAAGATTGCCGAAGCGGCGACCCTGATCCGGGTGGTGGGCGCCGGCGTGCCGGAAGGCGAACAACACTGGCCTTACAGCGAAATCTATCAACGGCAGATGCAGGACGAACTCGGCGCCGATACCGAAGTGCGATTACGTATGCACTCGCCTCCGGCTTTGTGGGTACGTGCGCCGAGCCTGGGGGATGGCTGGTTGAAGGTACCGTTGTACCCCCACCCGTTGCGCGGCCAGAAAATCTGGAACGTGCTTGGCTGGTTCCTGGCCATCGGCCTGTTGTCGACCGCTTCGGCGTGGATCTTCGTCAGCCAGCTCAATCAGCCGCTCAAGCGCCTGGTCTATGCGGCCCGACAGTTGGGCCAGGGCCGTAGCGTGCGGTTGCCCATCAGCGACACGCCCAGCGAAATGACCGAGGTGTACCGCGCTTTCAACCAGATGGCCGAGGACGTCGAGCAGGCCGGACGCGAGCGTGAACTGATGCTTGCGGGCGTCTCCCACGACCTGCGCACACCGTTGACCCGTTTACGGCTGTCGCTGGAGTTGATGGGCGAGCATACCGACCTGACCGATGAAATGGTCCGCGATATCGAAGACATGGACGCGATTCTCGATCAGTTCCTCGCGTTCATTCGCGACGGTCGGGACGAGTCCGTGGAAGAAGTCGATCTCAGCGAGTTGGTACGGGAAGTGGCCGCGCCCTATAACCAGAATTGCGAAAAAGTGCACCTGCGCCTGGAGCCGATCCAGCCGTTCCCGCTGCGCCGGGTGTCGATGAAGCGATTGCTGAACAACCTGATCGGCAATGCCCTGAACCACGCCGGCACGGGCGTCGAAGTGGCGGCCTATGTTTCCGGTGATACCAGCGCACCTTATGTGGTGCTCAGCGTCATGGACCGTGGTGCCGGGATCGATCCGTCGGAACTGGAAGCCATTTTCAACCCCTTCACCCGGGGCGACCGTGCCCGGGGCGGAAAAGGCACGGGATTGGGCCTGGCCATTGTTAAGCGCATCGCTTCAATGCACGGCGGTAATGTCGAGTTGCGCAACCGCGCCGGTGGTGGTCTGGAAGCGCGGGTGAGGTTGCCGTTGGGGCTGTTGTTGCCCAGGGATGCGGTATAGGGACACACCCGTTTGCTCAAGAACTGATGTGGGAGCGAGCCTGCTCGCGATAGCGATGGATCAGCAGCATTGATGTTGAGTGACACACCGCCATCGCGAGCAGGCTCGCTCCCACATATCACCTAACCCTTGCCCTTGGTCCGGGTCATGTTAGGCCCGCCATTCTTTTCCAGGTGCTCGATGATCATCCCCGCCACGTTCTTGCTTGTGGTGGTTTCGATCCCTTCCAGACCTGGTGAGGAGTTGACCTCCATTACCAGTGGCCCGTGATTGGAGCGCAGGATGTCTACGCCCGCCACGGCAAGGCCCATGACCTTTGCTGCGCGCAGGGCCGTCATGCGCTCTTGCGGCGTGATCTTGATCAGGCTGGCGCTGCCGCCGCGATGCAGGTTGGAGCGAAATTCCCCGGGCTTGGCCTGGCGCTTCATCGAAGCGATCACCTTGTCGCCGACCACGAAGCAGCGAATGTCCGCGCCGCCGGCTTCCTTGATGTATTCCTGGACCATGATGTTCTGCTTCAGTCCCATGAACGCTTCGATCACCGACTCGGCGGCCGTCGCGGTTTCACATAGCACTACGCCAATACCCTGGGTGCCTTCTAGCACCTTGATGACCAGTGGTGCGCCGTTGACCATGGCGATCAGATCGGGAATGTCATCGGGAGAGTGGGCAAAACCGGTCACCGGCAAGCCGATCCCACGGCGCGACAACAATTGCAGCGAGCGCAACTTGTCCCGGGAGCGGGCGATGGCCACGGACTCGTTGAGGGGAAACACGCCCATCATTTCGAACTGGCGCAACACGGCACAACCATAGAACGTTACCGATGCACCGATGCGCGGGATCACCGCATCGAACCCTTCCAGCGGTTTGCCACGGTAGTGGATCTGCGGCTTGTGGCTGGCAATGTTCATGTAGGCGCGCAGGGTATCGATCACCACCATTTCATGGCCACGTTCGGTCCCGGCTTCAACCAGGCGACGAGTGGAATACAGACGCGGATTACGCGACAGCACAGCGATCTTCATGCAACACCTGTGGCAGAGGTAGTGGACACCGGGAACACCGGCTTGTCTTGAACGTATTTGATGCCCGGATTGACCACCAACTGGCCGTCGATCAAGGCTTTGGAACCCAATAACAGGCGATATCGCATGGACTTGCGGCAGGCAAGCGTGAACTCGACTCGCCAGATCCGATCCCCCAGTGCCAGCGTCGTGCTGATCACGTAGCGAACCTGAGCGTGGCCGTTGGAGCTTTTTATCGTTTTGCGCGCCACCAATGGGGCTTCGCAGCGACGATGGCGTAACTGCACCACCGTTCCCAGATGCGCGGTGAAGCGCACCCATTTTTCACCGTCACGCTCGAACGGCTCGATGTCGGTGGCGTGCAGGCTGGAGGTGCTGGCGCCGGTGTCGATTTTTGCCCGCAGGCCCGCGACACCCAGGTCCGGGAGCGCCACCCACTCGCGCAGACCGACAACGGTCAGATGGTCAAAAGTCTTCAATAAAAAAACCTGCGATCAGTACATCGGATCGTGGAGCCCGCGAATTGCGGTATTCACGCAGAATAATCACAAAATGGCGACAGTTATCTACACATCTGTTTGCGCTCGTGACCGACAGCGGCGCCCATCGAGCCGCCAGTCGGTTCGGCCGCCATTCTATCCGTCGGACCGAATTCGTGCGCCCGACAAAAACGGTAGTACAGTTCTGACTATTGGCTGAAAGAGGAATTGCAGTGGCACAAAAAAAGGAAGAAGACGACAAGGTCCGTCTCGATAAATGGTTGTGGGCAGCGCGATTCTATAAAACCCGTGCCCTGGCCAAGACCGCCATCGAAAGCGGCAAGGTCCATCACCGGGGTGAACGCTGCAAACCGGGCAAGGAGCCTCGCATCGGCGACGAATATGTCATTCGCGCCGGATTCGACGAAAAAACCGTGGTGGTCCAAGCCCTATCGATCGTGCGCCGCGGCGCGCCTGAAGCCCAGACGCTGTATCGCGAAACCGAAGCCAGCATTGCCAAGCGTGAAGCCGCAGCCGCCCAACGCAAGGCCGGCGCCTTGGGGGGCAGCACCGATGGCAAGCCCAGCAAGAAGCAGCGGCGGGACCTGTTCAGGTTTCATGGCAGCAACAGCGAATAAAAGATCGGCCATTGGGGCCCGGAGTGTCTGTGACTCAGATGAGCAGTCAGCCCATCGTCAGACAAAGCCTTGCGTTGCTTGGAACCCACCCGGAATGTCCATAAAATGCCCGCCATCCTTTGTCATCACCTCAGATACCAGACCCTATGACTGATTTGCCGGATACCGACTACACCCAACGCTTCATCTTCGATGACAGCGACACTCGTGGCGAGCTGGTGGCGTTGGAGCGTAGCTACGCCGAAGTGCTTGCCAAGCATCCCTATCCGGAACCGGTCGCCCAACTGCTCGGTGAACTGATGGCGGCTGCGGCGCTGCTGGTCGGCACCTTGAAGTTCGATGGCTTGCTGATTCTCCAGGCCCGTTCCGAAGGCCCGGTGCCGTTGTTGATGATCGAATGCTCCAGCGAACGCGAGATCCGTGGCCTGGCCCGTTATCACGCCGAGCAGATCGCCCCCGACGCGACCCTGGCCGACATGATGCCCGATGGCGTGCTGGCCCTGACGGTCGATCCAACCCACGGCAAGCGCTACCAAGGCATTGTCGATCTCGATGGCACGTCCCTGGCTGAATGCTTCACCAACTACTTCGTCATGTCGCAACAGACCAACACTCGATTCTGGCTCTACGCCGACGGGCGGCGCGCCCGTGGTTTGCTGCTGCAGCAGTTGCCCGCCGATCGCCTTCGCGACCCGCAAGAACGTGACGCCAGCTGGCAGCACATCACCGCTCTGGCCAGCACCCTGAGCGCCGATGAGCTACTGAGCCTGGACAACGAAACCGTGTTGCATCGTCTCTACCATCAAGAGCAGGTCCGCCTGTTCGATGTTCAGCCGTTGCGCTTCCAATGCAGCTGCTCTCGTGAACGTTCCGGCAATGCGCTGGTCAGTCTGGGTCTGGAAGATGCGCAGCAATTGGTGATCGAGCATGGTGGCGCCATCGAGATCGATTGCCAGTTTTGCAACGAGCGCTACCTGTTCGACGCTGCGGACATCGCCCAATTGTTCGCCGGTGCGGGTGTCGACACACCGTCAGATACTCGTCACTAAAACGGTTCAGCGCAGGTAAATCTCCTGGCAAACGCCGGATTTACGCCGTACTGACGGGAGGGCCCTACTTTTTTTGGGCTTTTCTGGCATAATCCGGCCCACTTTTTTCGGGTAGTAGTGCGCGACTTCCTACTACAAAACGTTTGGAGCACTCGGCCACAGGCCGACGGGGAATCTCATGACGCAAGCCAATAACGCCGTGTACACCGATCTGAGTGTCGATGATCTGGTCAAAGAAGCCCTCAGTCGCGGTGAAGGCGAGCTTGCCGATACTGGCGCGCTAGTTGTTCGCACCGGTCATCGTACCGGTCGTTCACCGGTTGACCGTTTCATCGTTGAAGAGCCGACCACCCAGGACGCCATCGCCTGGGGCCCGATCAACCGCAAGTTCCCGGCCGACAAGTTCGACGCCCTGTGGGACCGCGTAGCAGCCTATCTGGGCGAGCGTGAGCGTTTTGTCTCCCATGTTCATGTAGGTTCCGATCCTGCACACTACCTGCCGGTCAAGATGACCACCGAGACTGCCTGGCATAACCTGTTCGGCCGCTGCCTGTTCATCAACCCCGAGCAGTACAACGCCGGTGGCAAGGATGAATGGCAGATCCTCAACGCGCCGAACTTCGTCTGCGAGCCTGAGCGCGACGGCACCAATTCCGACGGCACCGTGATCATCAACTTCGCGGCCAGGAAAGTGCTTATCGCTGGCATGCGTTACGCCGGTGAAATGAAGAAAGCACTGTTCTCCGTCCAGAACTTCCTGCTGCCAGCGGTTGACGTATTGCCGATGCACTGCGCCGCCAACATGGGCGAAGAGGGCGATGTGACCCTGTTCTTCGGCCTGTCGGGCACGGGTAAAACGACTCTGTCCGCCGATGAAAGCCGTTACCTGATCGGTGATGACGAGCACGGCTGGGGCGTTGGCGTGGTCTTCAACATTGAAGGCGGTTGCTATGCCAAGTGCATCGACCTGTCCGAGAAGAACGAGCCGGTTATCTGGAAAGCCATCCAGCACGGCGCCGTACTGGAAAACGTCGTCCTGGATCCGGTCACCAAGAAAGCCGATTACGCCGACGACAGCCTGACCCAGAACAGCCGCGCCGCGTACCCGCGTGAACTGATCGAAAAACGCGCACCGAAAAACCTCGGTGGCGAGCCAAACGCAGTGATCTTCCTGACTTGCGACCTGACCGGCGTACTGCCGCCGGTGTCGATCCTCAGTGAAGAACAAGCGGCTTACCACTTCCTGTCCGGCTACACCGCACTGGTGGGCTCGACTGAAATGGGTTCGGGCAGCGGCATCAAGTCGACGTTCTCCACCTGCTTCGGCGCTCCATTCTTCCCACGTCCTGCCGGTGAATACGCTGAGCTGCTGATCAAGCGTATCCGTGGCTTCGGCTCCAAGGTCTACTTGGTCAACACCGGCTGGACCGGCGGTGGCTACGGCGTCGGCAAGCGCTTCAACATCCCGACCACCCGTGCGGTGATCGCGGCCATCCAGAGCGGCGCGCTGATCGGTGCTGAAACCGAGCACCTGGACATCATCAACCTGGACGTGCCGTTGGCTGTTCCGGGCGTTGAGACTGGTCTGTTGAACCCACGCAACACCTGGACCGACAAGGCTGCGTACGACGAAGCGGCCAAAGCTTTGGCTGGTTTGTTCATCGAGAACTTCAAGAAGTTTGAAGTGAGCGACGCGATCAAGGCGGCTGGACCGCAGTTGTAAGGATTGGTTAGCGAATGAAAAAACCGCCCTCTTCAGGGCGGTTTTTTTATGGGCGGCTATTTGTACGTGTAAGGTTTGGAACTGCCATTATTCCATCTGAAATCGAGCTAAACAGCCAGAATAATGCCACTTAAGGCATCCCGGCCGACTAGTCCTGTTCCATTTCCTGCGTATCCCACCGTTGTGCCTTGATGGCCTTGTAGAGCATGCCAATGGTCAACGGCATCTTGTTACCACGGCCCTTGGCCCTGCGTTTTTGAAACACATCGAATCCTTCCGGCTGAAAGTAGCGGTAAGCGTCGTAGTCGATGAGGTCGATGGTGAACCGCTCCTCCAAGGCTTCTATCAGATGCCGAGCGTCCGCGCCGTCACAGCCCAGGTCGAGATTGATGGCGGTGTCCAGACGGATTGTCTTGCGCTCCGGCAGACCGATTTCTTCATGGAGCAGTTCCATGAGCTGGCGCATGGCGTGGTCGTCGGGAAAGTCTGGAGCGAGGCGCATGGAAAAATGTCCGGGGCTGAGGGGGCGTCTGTAAAGGTGGGAAGTTTAGGGCGAAATTTTTCCCAATTGGAAAAAGAAGAAATATTCCACGACAGTCTCGGAACTGTCCTGAACCCAAAAATAAAGTGCAGGAATAATGCTCGCGCCTGAAGCTTCGACAGTCGCGAGCGGTAGCGGCTTTAGGATCAGTCAGCCAACGGCCCAGGGATGCGTCGCGAGGCCGCCTCCAGGTCCATCAGCCCTCTGCCGTAGGCTTCGCTGTTGGCGTAGATGCCGGTGCGGTTGGCTGTCGCCAGCAGATGTTCGCGCACTTGCTGTGCGTTGAGCTGCGGGTAGAGGCTTTGCAGCGCCGCCAGGGCGCCGCTGACCAACGCAGCGGCCGGGGATGTGCCTGCGGTTTGGACGTAACGGCCATCCTTGCCTACGGTTAGCAGGCCCGCCTGTGGACCCGCGTCGCCGCCGGGTACGGCGATGCACCAGGCGGCTGCAACGCCGCAATAGTTGGATTTGCCATTGATTGCGCTGCCATCGTTTTTCAGTGCAACCACCGCGATCCATCCTTTTTCCAATTCAGGCAAGGCCACCGGCAACCCCGGTTCGGCCAGGGGCTCACGCTTGAGTTCGTTACCTGTCGGGAAGACAAACACAGCGCCGTCTTCCACCAGTTTTCGGGCAACGGCCAGGGAGTCGGGCATCACCTGGTTGTAACGCGCTTCAGTGATTTCGGTGGCGGGAATGGCGTTGGCCCAGGAGTTATTAAACAGGCGGGCACCCTTGTCGAAACCGCTTTGCCAGGATTGTGCGATTTCGCTGTCGAAGAAAAACGGTTCGTTGTCGTCGCCGAAACGGAAGGGGATCAACCGGGCGTCAAACGCCATGCCATGCATCCCCTGACCGTCCTTGTTCGCGGCGAGGATGCCGGCCATTTGCGTGCCGTGACCGACACGGTCAACGGTGCCGGGACGGTTTTCGACATGGTCGAATCCGGGGTCACTCAGCCTGCCCTCGAACTCCGTCAGGTTGCTGTTCAGTCCAGAGTCGATGAGCGCCACGGTCACGTTCTGGCCGGTGCCGCCTCGGGCATACAGCGCTGAAGCCTTGACGATCTCCAGACCTTGCTGGGCACGGTATTCCGGTGTTTCAAAGGCGGCGGCTTCCGTGTGGGGTTGTTCAGGAAGGGTCAAGCAGCCGGCCAGCAGTGAGGCCGACGTTAGCGCCAGGGTGCGTAGCGCGGAAAAAGGATGTGGCATGGTTCATTCCTTGAACGAAGTTTTGAGCGCCAGGCTTCCTGGCCTGCAGCGCATGTGGATGGCGCACCTTACCTTGCAAGCGAAACGGGAACGAGACATCAAAGTGCCTGGATTTGTATCACTTCATGGCAAAGCATAAGGGCGCTGAGGCTGTATCATCCGGTATCGTTTTCTCCCAAACCTTTTCTCGACTCCCTGCGCTGTCCGGCTAGGCTTTTGGCATCGCAGCAGTCAAGGAGTGACCGCTTATGCACAGCACCCTGGAACAGGTTTTCGGTTATCCGCAGTTTCGCCCCGGTCAGGAGGCTGCCGTCAGCGCCGTGCTCGCCGGACGGTCGGCAGCAGCCATTTTCCCCACCGGCTCGGGCAAGTCCCTGTGTTATCAACTGCCGGCGCTGTTATTGCCGCACTTGACGCTGGTGGTCTCGCCGCTGTTGGCGCTGATGCAAGACCAACTGGCGTTCTTGCATCGCCATGGCATCGCGGCGGCGAGTATTGATTCAGTCCAGCGTCGTGACGAAGCCAGCGAGGTCATGGCACGTGCCCGTTCCGGCGAACTGAAAATCCTGATGATTTCAGTGGAGCGGCTCAAGAACGAGCGCTTCCGCAATTTCCTGCAGCAGGTGCCAATCTCGTTGCTGGTGGTGGACGAAGCCCACTGTATTTCCGAATGGGGGCATAACTTTCGCCCCGACTACCTCAAGCTCCCCGATTATCAGCGTCAGTTCGACATTCCCCAGGTGTTGCTGTTGACGGCCACCGCAACGCCCAAAGTCATCGCGGACATGCAGGCGAAGTTCGCCATCGCCCCCGACGATGTGGTCACCACCGGCTTCTATCGATCCAACCTCAACCTGCTGGTGGAGCCCGTGCGCGGTGCGGATAAGCGGCGGCGACTGGTGCAATGGCTGGGCGAGCGAGCCGGGCAACCGAGCATCGTCTATGTCACCTTGCAGCGAACCGCCGAGCAGATTGCCGAGCATCTGAGCCAGCATGGGATCGGGGCCGAGGCTTACCACGCCGGTTTACCTCATGAACAACGCGAAGCCATCCAGCGACGGTTCATGGGCGGGCAGTCCAATTGCATCGTCGCGACCATTGCCTTCGGCATGGGTATCGACAAGAGCGATATCCGCAACGTGGCGCATTTCGACCTGCCTAAATCCATCGAGAACTACAGCCAGGAAATCGGCCGGGCGGGGCGTGACGGGTTGCCGTCCGATTGTCTGGTACTGGCCAACCGCGACAGTCTCAACGTGCTGGAAAACTTTGTTTATGGTGATACGCCGGAGCTGGCGGGTATTCGGTGCGTGCTCGACGAGTTGAAGGCCGCCGCTGCCGATGGGCAGTGGGAGTTTTTGCTGGGGCCGCTGGCGGACAAGAGCAACATCCGGCAACTGCCGCTCAAGACGCTGCTGGTGCAACTGGAACTGCGCCGGCTGATCGCGCCGCGTTATGCCTATTTCGCAGAGTATCGTTTCAAATTTCTGATCGAGCCGCAGGCATTGCTCGAGCACTTCGAAGGTGAGCGTCAGGCGTTCGTCTCGGCCATCATCCAGACCTCCAGCCGTGCCCGTACCTGGGCCACGGTGGATTTCGACGGGATGCACCAGCAGTATCACGCCGAGCGTAACCGCGTGGTCAAGGCGCTGGATTACTTTCAGGAAAAGGGCTGGATCGAGCTGGAAAGCAAGCAGATGACCGAGGTGTATAACGTGCTTGAGGCAGGGTTCGACGTCCAGGCGCTGAGCGCCGAGTTGCACGACTATTTCACCCGGCACGAGCGTGGGGAAATCGCGCGGATCAACGCCATGCTCGAGCTGTTCGCCACTGATCGTTGCCTCGGTTATCGGTTGGCGCAGTATTTCGGCGATGAAGATGCTCCGCAGCGTTGCGGTCATTGTTCGGTCTGCCATGGACATGTTGCCCGTCTGCCGGAGCCGCCGGCATTACCGGCACTGGTGGACAGAGACTTCAACGCGCTGTGTAGCGCCTTTATCAACAGGCACGAGCAGCATACTGGCAGTGCACCCTCTGCGGAGCGGGTGACCCGGTTCCTCTGCGGCATCAGCGTGCCGTTGTTCACCAAACTGAAGGCGCGGACGATTCCAGGATATGCGCAGTTGGAAGATTACCCATACGCCGAAGTTCGCCACTGGGTTCAAGCGGCTTTGTAATCTGCATCCATCCGATGAATGCCCGCCATCACACGAATAAATTTCAAAAATATTCTGTGGCTGACTAAGGTGAGAGCTGTCTTTGGATCGCCAACAAGAGAGCAAACATGAGCCAGACACCCTTCGATATTCAGCGCGCCGCCGTAGTCGGTGCAGGCACTATGGGGCGGGGCATCGTGATGTGCCTGGCCAACGCCGGCGTGACGGTGCAGTGGGTCGACAACAACCCGCAGATGCTGGAACAGGCGTTGGCTGCCGTGGCCGATACTTATGCCCACAACGTGCGCCAGGGCCGTATCGACCAGGGTGAAGCCGATGCCCGAATCGCCAGGGTGACGCGGGCAGATGACTACCCGGCGATCCGCAATGTGGATCTGGTCATCGAGGCGGTTTACGAGAACCTTGAGCTCAAGCAACAGATCTTCCGCGAGCTGGACGGCTTGCTCAAGCCGCAAGCCATTCTGGCGAGCAACACCTCGGCGCTGGACATCGATGCGATTGCCGCCGTCACCCGCCGGCCCACCCAGGTGCTGGGTCTGCACTTCTTCAGCCCGGCGCACATCATGAAGTTGCTGGAAATCGTTCGGGGGGCGCAAACCTCCAAAGCGGTGCTGGATGCAGCCCTGGCCTTGGGCAAACGCATGGGCAAGGTCAGCGTGGTCTCGGGCAACTGTCACGGGTTCATCGGCAACCGGATGCTTCACCCCTATGTGCTGGAGGCGCGCAAGATGCTGCTGGAAGGGGCGTTTCCCCATCAAGTGGATGCCGCATTGCAAGGTTTCGGCTTTGCCATGGGGCCGTTTCGCATGTACGACGTCGTTGGCATCGACCTTGAGTGGCGCGCTCGGGAACTGGCGGGAGAAGGACAGGATGCACCCGAGGTGCAGGTGGACAACCGTTTGTGCGAGCTGGGTCGGTTCGGCCAGAAAAGCGGCGACGGGTATTATCACTACGAAGCCGGCAGTCGGCAGGCCGAGCATGATGTAGAGGTCGATGCGCTGGTGCAGCGGGTCAGTGAAACGTTGGGTTTTCAGCGTCGCGAGATCGGCCCCGAGGAAGTTCTCGAGCGTTGCTTGCTGGCGCTGGTCAATGAGGGCGCAAAAATTCTGCAGGAAGGTATTGCCGAGTCGGCTCACGACATCGACCTGGTGTATCTCAACGGCTACGGCTTTCCCGCAGACAAGGGCGGCCCGATGGCCTGGGCCGACCATCAGGGACTTGAAGACATCCATGCACGGTTGCTGGAACTCGAAACGAAGCAGGGGGACCACTGGAAGCCCGCGCGTCTGATCGGGGAGCTGGCGGCACAGGGCAAGGGATTCGCACAACACCAGGCCTCAAAATCCTGAACAACGCATGAACCATTGAGCAACCGTAAAGGACACCTGATGCCCCAACGTAGCGAATACCCGCACCTGCAACCGATCACCACACGCTGGCACGACAACGATGTGTACGGTCACGTCAACAACGTGACTTATTACAGTTTTTTCGACACGGCGGTGAACACTTATCTGATCGAGGTCGGTGGCCTCGATATCCTCGACGGGGAGGTGGTGGGGTTCGTGGTGAGTTCGGCTTGCGACTACTTTGCCTCGATCGCCTTTCCCGACCGGATTGAAATCGGTCTGCGGGTGGGGAAGCTGGGCAGCAGCTCAGTGCAGTACGAGCTGGCGGTGTTCAAGGCGGGGGAGGACGAGGCCTGCGCGGCGGGGCGCTTTGTGCATGTTTTTGTGGAGCGGTCTTCGAATCGGCCAGTGGCGATTCCGGATCGTTTGCGCGCCGCTTTGGAGCGGCTGGTGATTTAAACGAAAATCGCAGTCTCCTGTCAGGCTCTTGAGAAGCGCTGACGAAGACTGCGATTTTCTATCGACGGCTGGTCAGAGCCAGTGATCAATCGTCGTGATAGCGATGTTTGTGCTTGTGCTTGCGATGCCCGTAGGCATGGCCACGACCCGGATGGCCGTCACGGTAGTAGCGGCGATCACCACGGCGACCGTCATAACGACGATCGTCGTCATCGTCCTTGCCCATATAGTTGCCCAGTGCACCGCCAGCGCCGCCGCCTGCTGCAGCACCGATCAGGCTGCCGGTGGTGCCGCCTACGCTACGGCCGACCACGTTACCGCCGGCTGCGCCCAGCGCACCGCCAATCGCTGCTTCGCCGCGGCTGCGTTTGTCCGCACCGACCGCACTGCCACCCGCGCCACCCAAGGCTGCGCCGATGGTGGACCCGGTGTTGCCGCCCAAGGACTGGCCGACCACAGAACCCAGAACCCCGCCCAATGCGCCGCCCACGCCTGCTTCGGTGGTGCCACCGGCAGAGGCTACGCCACTGACCAGGCCAAGGGACAACAAGAGAATCGAGGAGAACTTCATAGAGGAGCCTCAAAGGGATGACGGCGCGATCCTGAGGCTGGCTTCGCTTGGTTACAATCGAAATCCGACGAGTAACACGACTTGTGCACAATTCGATAAGTTATTGTTTTATGGGCGGAACTTAACAGAATTTCGCCGGTCTTTAGCTACTTCGGACAGGCCGTTTTCTATGGAAAACGGCCTTTTTTGTGGGCGTTAGAAAATGCGCTGTAGCGAGGAGATTTATCTCGCCGGTAGAGAGCAACGAGGTTGCGATTTCCCCGGTCCGTTCAGTCCGAAGCGAACGATCAAGCTCTAAAGATCGCAGCCTGCGGCAGCTCCTACAGCCTGAGGGGAAATCTCATCGCCTTAGGGACTGTCTCAGGCCGACTTGGCCAGAATCAGCCCATTCTCGCTCGCCGCTTCCAGGCGGATCGCCACGAATTTCGAGGTCGGGGTATGGCTGCCGTCGCCGGTGCTCTCCAACGGCACCAACGGATTCACTTCAGGGTAATAGGCGGCGGCCTGTCCGGCGGGAATATCGAATGCCAGCAGGGTAAAGCCTTTGACCCGTCGCTCACGCCCGTCATCCCAGAGCGAGACGATGTCGGCCTTCTGCCCAGGTTTGAAGCCCAGTCGAATGATGTCCGCTTCATTGACGAACAACACGTCACGCTGGCCCTTCACGCCGCGATAACGGTCATCGAGGCCATAGATGGTGGTGTTGTACTGATCGTGAGAACGCATGGACTGCATGATCAGGTCAGGCAATTGGCCGGTGGCGCGGGTGCGTTCATGCACCAGATCGGTCGGCAACCGGTTGGGCTTGAAGTTGGCGCGGCCGGAGGCGGTATTCCAGCGACGTGCACCGGCACTGTTGCCCAGATAGAAGCCGCCTGGGTTCTGGAGCTTTGCGTTGAAGTCTTTAAACCCCGGGATAGTGTCGGCGATCAAGTCGCGGATGCGGCTGTAATCAGCCACCAGCCAGTTCCAGTCCACCGGGCGGCTGCCCAGCGTGGCGGCGGCGATGCCGGCGATGATCCAGGGTTCGGAGCGCATCTGGTTCGACAGCGGCTGCAATTGGCCATTGGACGCATGGACCATGCTGAACGAGTCTTCCACGGTCACCGCTTGCGCGCCTTCGACTTGAAGGTCGATGTCGGTGCGGCCCAGGCACGGCAGGATCAGCGCCTCTTTCCCATGAGCCAGATGGCTGCGGTTGAGCTTGGTGCTGATCTGCACAGTCAGGTCGCAATTGCCCAAGGCCTGGAACGTCCGATCACTGTCCGGGGTGGCCTGGGCGAAGTTGCCGCCCAGAGCGATGAAGACCTTCGCCCGGCCGTCAGCCATGGCGTGGATGGCTTCGACCACGTTGTGGCCATTCTCGCGCGGCACCTTGAACTGGAAGCGACGCTCCAGCGAGTCAAGGAACGCCGCCGGCGGACGCTCGTTGATGCCCATGGTCCGGTCGCCCTGCACGTTACTGTGGCCGCGAACCGGGCACAGGCCGGCGCCCGGCCGGCCGATATTGCCGCGCAGCAGCATCAGGTTGGCGATTTCCTGGATGGTCGCCACCGAATGGCGATGCTGGGTGATGCCCATCGCCCAGCACATGATCACGTTCTTGCTGATGGCGTACATGCGCGCCGCTTGTTCGATCTCGACCAGGGTCAAGCCCGACTGCTCAACGATCTGCTCCCACGGCGTGTCATCGACCACGGCCAGGTAATCCAGTACGTCGATGCTGTGCTCGTTCAGGAACGCGTGGTCGAACACCGCAGCAGCGCCGGTGTTTTGCGCCTCACGTTCCCATTGCAGCAGGAACTTCGCCATGCCCCGCAAGACCGCCATGTCGCCACCCAGGGCCGGACGGAAATAGGCGGAGTTGGTCGGTTTGTCCCCGTTGGTAAGCATCTCGATCGGGTTTTGCGGGTGCTGGAAACGCTCCAGGCCACGCTCCTTGAGCGGGTTGATGCACACCACCTGGGCGCCGCGTTTCACCGCTTCGCGCAGCGGTTCGAGCATGCGCGGATGGTTGGTGCCTGGGTTCTGGCCCCAGACGAAAATCGCGTCGGCATGCTCGAAATCGTCGAAAGTCACGGTGCCTTTGCCCACGCCGACACTCTGGGAAAGCGCCACGCCACTGGCTTCATGGCACATGTTCGAGCAGTCGGGGAAGTTATTGGTGCCGTAGGCGCGCACAAACAACTGATAGAGGTAGGCCGCTTCGTTGCTGGCCCGGCCCGAGGTATAGAACTCAGCCTGGTTCGGGCTGGAGAGCCCCTGCAAGTGTTTGCCGATCAGGGCAAATGCCGCTTCCCAGCTGATGGGTTTGTAGCGGTCGGTTTCGGCGTCGTAGCTCAATGGCTCGGTCAGGCGCCCCTGGTATTCCAGCCAATAGTCGCTCTGCTCCAGCAGCGACGTCACACTGTGTTTTGCGAAGAACGTGCCATCGACACGGCGCTTGGTCGCTTCCCAGTTCACGGCTTTGGCGCCGTTCTCGCAGAACTTGACCATGCCGCTTTCCGGCGAGTCGCCCCAGGCACAGCCTGGGCAGTCAAAGCCGCCGTTCTGGTTGGTCTTGAGCATCATGCGCAGGTTCTTCAGCGCATTGTCGCTGGTCAGCCAGGCCTGGGCGACGCTGATCAACGCGCCCCAACCACCGGCCGGGCCCTTGTAGGGCTTGTAGCACGGTACGGGTTTCTGATCGGCTTGTTGATGATTGCTCACGCTTGATTCTCCATCGCAGGGCTGTAGACCCGCGGCGCACTTTTTTGCGGCAGGTGGATGAGATTGAGGTTGTGTTGTCGGGCCCATTGCACGGCAAGGCCGGTGGGAGATGACAGGCTGACCAGGGTCTGGATGCCGGCGCGCAACACTTTCTGGATCAATTCGAGGCTGCAACGACTGGTGACGATCGCCACGCCTCCGCTCACCGGGATCTGCTGTCGGATCAGCGCGCCGATCAGTTTGTCAAGGGCGTTGTGCCGGCCGATGTCTTCGCGACCCAGTAGCAATTGGCCTTGGGCGTCCATGAACAGGGCCGCGTGTACCGCGCCGCAATGCTGGCCCAGGGGCTGGAACTGGCCGATGCGTTGACGCAGGCCTTCGAGCCACTGGGCCGGTGGCAGTGGCGTGCCGGGCAGTGCCTTGAGGTTCGGTAATGCCTGCTCCACCGCTTCCACCCCACAAAGCCCGCAGCCGCTGGTGCCGGCCAGTTGTCGGCGTTGTTGCTTGAGGCTCCAGAAGGCGCGATTGGCGATGGTTACCTGGGCGTATTGCGCAGAACCGTCGCCGCTCAGTTGCACGTCATAGATGTCCGCAGGGTCTTCAATGATGCCGCTGCCCAGGCTGAAGCCGACGATGAAGTCTTCAAGGTCAGAGGGCGTGACCAGCATGACAGCCTGACTGATGCCGTTATAGGCGATCGCCAGCGCCACTTCCTCGGCCAGCGCGGTGCTGTCCGATTGGGAATGGTCCAGGTTGCAATAGCGATAGCTCTGGCTGGCGGCTGGCGCGGGTATTTTCTCCGCAGGCGCAGAACAGACCGGAGGCTTGTCGTTCATAGGCATCACTGACAGTGGGAATAGTGATAAGACTAAATGCGGCAATCTGCCACGTCTAATCGCTATTACTGATCTATCAATAGATGACGTCGATCAAGATGTCGTTGATGATTTCTGGTAGAGGGCGAAGCAAGCCTCCGCCAAAGCCGAGCGCGGCGCGCCGCGGCGCATGATCAGACCCAACGGGACCAGGGTTTGCGCGTCTTCGATGGGTTGAATGCGCAAGTCCTGGGTCAGCATACCCAGGCCACTGTCCAGCGGCATCACCGCGCAACACAGTCCGCCGTGTACGGCTTGTAACAATTGATGCACCGCGTCGGTTTGCAGCAGAGGGCGGGGTGTGAGGCCCCGACTGTGGAAGTTGTGGTCGATGGACTGACGAAAATGCATGCCGCTGGTGAGCATGCCCAGGGGCAACTCGATCAGTGCTTCCCAGCTCAGCGGCTGTTCGCCGAAATAGAAGTAGCGCTGGTCATAGAGCAGGCCCATGCGCGTATGGCTGAAGGGCAGGGCGTCAAAGCGTTCGGTGTCCAAGCGCTCCAGATAGGAAATGCCCAGGTCGATGCGGTTGTTCGCCAGTTGTTCGAGGATGCGTTCGGAGCTCAGGGAGGACAACTCGAAATGCAGGTTAGGGTGCTCGCTGTGCAGGCGCTGCATCATCGACAACGGATCGAAGTCCGACAATGGCACCACACCCAGGCGCAGGGTACCCACCAGGTTGCCACGGCAGGCCGCCGCTTCGGCCTGAAGACCGTCATAGGCCGCCATGACCGTGCGCGCCCAGGCCAACACCCGTTCCCCTGGAGCGGTGAAACCTTCAAAGCGCTGGCCTCGATTGACCAGGGGCAGACCCAACTCCTCTTCAAGGCTGCGCAGGCGCATCGACAGAGTCGGTTGGGTGATGTGGCAGCGCGCGGCCGCCTGGCCGAAGTGGCGGGTTTCGTCGAGCGCGATGAGAAATTTCAGCTGCTTGATGTCCATCTTCGTTCCAGGGCGCGGGAAGGTTCGGATTCTAGCGCTTTGTGCGCGGCAGGGTCATTGGTCGGCTGGGAACCGGGTTCGTTTGGCTTGGTCTAGGCTTTTGCGTCTGGACACTTAAACCTATGGAGAGAACACGATGAGCCTTTTCAGTTTTTTGAAAGATGCCGGTGAGAAAATTCTTGATGCACTGACGCCCGACAAGGCACAGGCCAACAGCGAAGCGCTGACCAATCATGTAAAGGATGCGTTGACAGGCATTGATACTGCAAAAATCCAGGTGAAAGTCGAGGGCGAAAAAGTCATTGCCTCGGGTGAAGCCGCGACCCAGGAAGAGAAAGAAAAGATTTTGTTGGCGCTGGGCAACGTGCACGGTATCAGTGAAGTCGATGACCAAATCACGGTGACGGGTCCTGTGGCTACTGAGGCCAAGTTCGTTACCGTCGCAAAAGGTGACACCCTGAGCGCCATTTCCAAGCGTGTTTATGGTGATGCGAACAAGTACAACAAGATTTTTGAAGCCAACAAACCGATGCTGTCGCATCCGGACAAGATCTATCCGGGGCAGGTGCTGCGCATTCCCGAATAAAGCTTGAGGACCGCATTGTCTTCATCGCGAGCAGGCTCGCTCCCACACTGGTTCTTTGTTGGCCACGGATCCTTTGTGGGAGCGAGCCTGCTCGCGATGCAAACGGCCGGCTATCAAAGCCCGGCAATCAAATCCCTATAATCCCCCAACGCCTCGAACTCCCCCGTGTCCTTTGGCCCTTTGCGGCTGTCCGGTACGCTAACCGCCAGCAGGTGCGCCACGCCGAACTCCCGAGCACTACGTAATACGGGCAAGGTGTCGTCGATAAACAGGCTGCGGGCCGGGTCGAAGTTCAGATCGGCTTGCAGGGCATCCCAGAACTGCGGGCTTTCCTTGGGAAAACCGTAGTCGTGGGAGCTGATCAAACGTTCGAAGTAAGGGGCCAGTTCGATGCGTTCCAGCTTCAGGGACAACGAATCGCGATGGGCGTTGGTGATCATGACCACCCGTTTACCTGCCCGCTGGATCGCCGCCAGGAACGTGTCGGCGTCCGGGCGCAGGGCAATCAGGTGCGCGGTTTCCAGCTTCAGTTCGCGCACCGGCAGTTTCAGCTCGATGCTCCAGAAGTCCAGGCAATACCACTGCAATTGACCGGCGTTGCGCTCGAACAGCGGCTGCAACTCCAGCTCGGCCATGGCCCGGCTCACGCCATGCAGTTCGGCGTAGCGCTGGGGCAAGTGTTCCATCCAGAAATGGTTATCGTAATGCAGGTCCAGCAAGGTGCCGTCCATGTCCAGCAGCACCGTGTCGATCTCGTGCCAGGGCAGCAAGGCCATAAAACTTCTCCAGCGGTAATCGGATATCCGACACAAACAATCAGAATAGGCCGGGTATAGTAGCTCGCTATCGCCCAGGGAGCCGTTTATGCGCCAGAAACCCACCATACTCGATCGACGGATCGTCGCCACCAGCCGCCTGTTTTGCGTGGAGGAACTGAAACTGCGGTTTTCCAACGGCGTGGAGCGCACCTATGAACGTTTGGCGGGCAAGGGCGCAGGTTACGGCGCCGTGATGATCGTGGCGATGCTCGACACCGATCACGCCGTGCTGGTGGAAGAATACTGCGGCGGCACCGATGCCTACGAACTGTCCCTCCCCAAGGGGTTGATCGAGCCGGGTGAAGACGTGCTGGCGGCGGCTGAGCGGGAGCTTAAGGAAGAGGCCGGTTTTGGTGCGCGTCAACTGGAGCACCTGACTGAACTGTCCCTGTCCCCCGGCTACATGAGCCAGAAGATCCAGGTGGTGCTGGCGACCGATCTCTATGAAGAGCGGCTGGAAGGCGACGAGCCCGAGCCGATGCGCGTGGACAAGGTCAATCTGCGTGAGTTGTCGGCCTTGGCGCAAAACCCTCAATTCACGGAGGGTCGGGCCTTGGCGGCGCTGTACTTGGCCCGTGACCTGCTGACCCAGCGCGGAGCGTTCCTGTCATGAATTTTCCCGATCCCCTGATGGCTCCTGTGGTCGAGCTGGCGCTCAAGGCCGGTGAGGCGATCCTGCCGTTCTGGCGAGCCAATGTGCAGGTCAACCACAAGTCCGACGCATCGCCGGTGACCGCCGCAGACATGGCCGCTCACGATGTGATCGTGGCCGGGCTGACCGCGCTGGCGCCGGATATCCCGATCCTCTCCGAAGAGGACGCCGATATTGCGCAAAGCGTGCGCGCCGGCTGGCAACGCTGGTGGTTGGTGGACCCGCTGGACGGCACCAAGGAGTTTATTTCCGGCAGTGAGGAATTCACCGTCAATATCGCACTGGTCGAGCAGGGGCGGGTGGTATTCGGCGTAGTGTCGATGCCCACCAATGGTCGCTTTTACGTCGGTGGCGCGGGGCTCGGCGCCTGGCGTGGCGACCAGGGTGGCGAGCCTTTGCCGATCGAAGTGCGTAACGTACCGGCACCCGGTGATGCTTTTACGGTGGTCGCCAGCCGTCGCCATACCAGCCCGGAGCAAGAGCGTCTCTTGGGCGGCTTGAGCGAGTGCCTGGGTGAGTTGCAACTGACGAGCATTGGCAGCTCGTTGAAGTTCTGCCTGCTGGCCGAGGGCGCGGCGGATTGCTATCCGCGACTGGCGCCGACGTCCCAATGGGACACCGCCGCCGCCCAGGGCGTGCTGGAGGGGGCGGGCGGCGAGGTGCTGGATCTACGCGGCGAGCCGTTCTGTTATCCACCGCGGGAGTCGCTGTTGAATGAGTCCTTCCTGGCGTTGCCGGCAAAGGCGGCGTGGAGGGCAAAGCTATTGGAACTCGCCCGCTCTTAAGCCGCCTCCGATCCTCTGTGGCGAGGGGATTTATCCCCGCTGGGGCGCGAAGCGGCCCTGTTGTTAGGGGGCTGTTGCGCAGCCCAACGGGGATAAATCCCCTCGCCACAGAGGCTGCGTTGCTTCAGCGGTGCAACACGTACTGCCCCACAAATTGCACCGCAGTGGCTTCGCTCCCGGCATTTATCACCTGGGTCTGCAAAGTCAGTCGCGCGCGTCCGTAGCGCCGGTAGGTGGCCAGGAAGCGTTTCCAGACCTTTTCTTCGGGGGGGTGGCAAATGACTGTGGCGTCCCTCGTGACCGGCAGAGGATAGCTGATCTGCCCTTCCTGAATGACGATATGCCCGTCCTCAATGCCTTCTTCGCGCAAGGCCAGGTGCAGCCAGCCCCAGCCGCCCAGCACTGCGCCGCAGTACAGGCTGCCGCCGAACATGGTGCTCTTGTGGTTGACGTTGGCCTCCAACGGTAAAAACAGACGCAGTTGCCGGGCCTGCCAGTCGAGAACCTTCAGGCCCATGTCCCGCGTCAACGGGATGTCGTGGTGCAGGATCGATTCCAGGTAGCGGCTGTCGCGGTTCATGCAGGGCCTCTTTTGAAAGGGAAGATGGCAATCACTCAAGCAGACTCAATCGGACTCATCGGCATGGCCCTGGCTGTCGCCGAAGTTCAGCCCATGCTTGCGTAACTTGTCGTGCAAGGTCTTGCGCGGAATGCCCAGGGCTTCGGCGAGGCTGCGCACCGAGCTGTGAGGGCGAGCGAGTTCGGCGGCGATCAGGGTTTTCTCGAAATTTTCCACCTGCTCGCTCAAACCGCCGCTGACCAGCTCGACCGGTGCGCCGGGGTTGCCGTCTGGCGCGCTGTTGTCCAGGGCCAGTTCCAGGCCCAGGGCAAAACGTTCGGCGGCGTTCTGCAATTCCCGCACGTTGCCCGGCCAGCTATGGCGCAGCAGCAATGCCCGTTGGGCTGGTTGCAACTCGTGGGGCGGCAGGCCGTGACGGGCGCTGGCTTCGTCGGCGAAATGCTGGAACAGCATCAGGGCATCCTCACCACGTTCACGCAGCGGCGGTATACGCAGCGGCGCGACGTTCAGGCGGTAATACAGGTCGGCGCGAAAACGACCCTGATCAGCGGCTTGACGCAGGTCTTCCTTGGTGGCGGCGATGACGCGGATGTCCAGCGGGATCTGTTGATTGCCCCCCAGTCGTTCCACCACCCGCTCTTGCAGCAGCCGCAGCAGTTTGACCTGAACGTCCAGGCTCATGCTTTCGATTTCATCGAGAAACAGCGTACCGCCGTTGGCGAACTCGAACTTGCCGATGCGGCGCTTCTGCGCGCCGGTGAAAGCGCCGGGCTCATGACCGAACAGCTCGCTCTCCACCACCGACTCGGCCAGGGCTCCGGCGTTGATCGCGACGAAGGGGCCGTTGCGTCGGCCCGACAGATCGTGCAGGGCTCGGGCGACGACCTCCTTGCCGGCCCCGGTTTCACCGAGGATCAGCACATCGGCGCGGGTCGCCGCCAGTGCACCGATCTGCTCGCGCAGGCGCAGCATCGAGGGCGATTGGCCGACGAGCCGGGCACTGAGTTCATGGCGGTCGCTCAGGGCCAGGCGCAGGCTGCGGTTGTCCAGCACCAGCCGGCGCAAAGCCAGGGCCCGACGCACGCTGTCGAGCAGGTGATCGCTGGGAAAAGGTTTTTCAAGGAAGTCATAGGCCCCCGCGCGCATGGCCTGCACCGCCAGCGGCACGTCGCCGTGGCCGGTGATCAGCAACACCGGCAGCTCCGGGTCCTGGGCATGGAGTTCGCTCAGCAACTCAAGACCGTCAATGCCCGGCATGCGAATGTCACTGACCACCACACCCGGCCAGTCGCGGGACAGTTGCCTGGCCACGCCTTTGGCCTCGGCCAGGGGCAGGATCTTCAGGCCGGCCAGGTCGAGGGTCTGGCTCAAGGCCTGACGCAAGTGGGGATCGTCGTCGATCAACACCACCTCAATCCGGTTATCGATGGTCATACGCTACGGTCCTCGGACGGTTGCAGGCTTACACCGGGCGCGCCAGCGCGCAACTTCAGGGTAATCAGGGCGCCGCCTTCCTTGTGGTTGGCGAACGACAGTTCACCGCCGAAGGCGCGCATCAGGGTGTCGCAAATCGCCAGCCCCAGGCCAAGGCCCTGGGTGCGGGTCTTGGTGGTGTAGAAGGGCTCGCCCGCGCGACCCAGGGCTTCCATGCAAAACCCTGGGCCGTTATCGCGGATGTACAGGTTGACGCCGGTTTCAGTGGCTTCGGCACTGAGCCAGAGTTTGCGCGGCGGGCCTTTTTCAGTCAGGGCGTCGAGAGCGTTGGCCAGCAGGTTGCCAAGCACCTGGCGCAAGCGCGTTTCCCCGGCCTCGACCCACAACGTGGCGGCCGGCAGGTCGCGGATCAGCTCCACTTCCATACTGCGCCGACGTTTGGCGAGCAGTGCCAGGGCATCATCCAGCGCCGGTTGCAGGGCGACGCTTTCCGGGGCGTGACGGTCGCGGCGGGCGAACGCGCGTAAGTGGGCGATGATCGAGGCCATGCGCCCGGTCAGCTCACTGATCAGCTTGAGGTTGCCTCGGGCGTCCTCGGTGCGCTGGTGATCGAGCAATATTTCGGCGTTTTCGGCGTAGCTGCGAATCGCCGCCAGCGGCTGGTTGAGTTCGTGGCTGATGCTGGCCGACATGGTGCCCAGGGCCGACAGCTTGCCGGCCTGCACCAGGTCATCCTGGGCGCGGACCAGTTCCTGCTGGGCCTGTTCGCGCTCCAGCACCTCTTGCTTGAGTCGTCGGTTCAGGCCTTCCAGGTCACTGGTGCGCTCGGCCACCCGACCTTCCAGCTCCTGACGGGCCTTGCCTTCGAAAGCGATACGATCCAGGTAATGCCGCCGGCGCTGCATCATCAACCCGAGCAACAGCATCAGGACCAGCAACGCCGCGCCGCCGATGACCACCACGGTGCGGACTGGACGGTCGATCAGGGTACGCGGGGCGAGAATGCTCACGCTCCAGCCGGTCTCTTCGATGGACTGGGTCTGGATCAGCCAGGCGTTCGCATCCAGGTTCAGCGGCTTTGGGTCGCGGGTTGGGTAAGGTTGTACGGCGCTGATGGAATTGCGTTCTTCGTCATTGAAGGGGCGGGTCGAGCGGAATCGCCATTCCTGTCGCGAAGTGAGGATCACCACGCCGTTGTGATCGGTCACCAGCAGTTGCTCGGGGGTTTTGCCCCAGAGGCTTTCGGTGTGGTCCAGATCAACCTTGACCACCAGCACGCCGATCACTTTTTCACGGTCGCGCACCGCTGCGGCGAAGAAATAACCGCGTTTGGCCGAGGTGGTGCCCAAGCCGAAAAAGCGACCCAGCCGCCCGGCCATGGCTTCGATGTAATACGGCCGGAAGGCAAAGTTGCGGCCGACGAAACTGTCGTGTTTGTCCCAGTTCGATGCCGCCAGGGTCTTGCCGGTGGGGTCCATCAGGTACATGACCTCTGCACCGGTCTGGGCGCTGATGTTTTTCAGCAGTCGATTGGCATTGCCCTGGATGATGCCGTCGTCCGGTGTCAGTAAGGTGGCGCGCAGGGCCGGCAGTTCACCGAGAATCTGCGGCAGCACTTCATAGCGGTGCAGGGTGCCCAACAGGTTGGCGACGTAGAGATCGAGGGTCTGGCGGTTCTGCCCGGCCAGTTCACTGCGGTAGTAACGCTCGGCCAGATGTTCCAGCGGCCACAGCAACGGCGCCAGGCACAGCGCAAGCAAGGCCAGGCTACGCCAGCGGGGTCTGCGGGGAAGAGTGGAATTCATGAGCATCAGGCGCCTGTGGGGACAGGCGCATTATGCCTAGTGTCCGGCGGCAAGGCACTGGTGCAACGCGCTTCGCCAGTCTGGCTGGCTGACACCCCATTGCTCAAGCAGGCGCGTGCAATCCAGACGCGAGTTCAGCGGGCGTGGGGCCGGAGTCGGGTAAGCACTGGAGGGGATGGGCTCAAGCACCGCGCACGGTTTGTGCTGCTCGATCAGGTGCTCGCCGATGGCCTGGGCAAAGCCGAACCAGGACGTTTCGCCCTGCGCCGTCAGGTGATAGGTTCCCCAGGCGCCGCACCGCTCGGCCTGCCAGCGTTCGATCAAGTGGGCAGTGCTCTCGGCGATAGTCCCGGCCCAGGTCGGTGCGCCGATCTGATCGTTGACCACCCGCAGGTGCGGTTTTTCCTGCAGCAGACGTTGCATGGTCAACAGGAAGTTGCGTCCTTCCCTGGAGTACACCCAACTGGTGCGCAATATCAGGTGCTGCCCGGCGGCGTGGCGAATGGCCTCCTCGCCGGCCAGCTTGCTGCGCCCGTAGACACTCAGCGGGTTGGGCGAGTCGGCCTCGGTGTAGGGCTCAGGCTTGTGGCCATCGAAGACGTAATCGGTGGAGTAGTGGATCAGCGGCGCACCCAACTCGACCGCCACTTGAGCCAGGACGCCCGGCGCCGTGGCATTGATGGCGAAGGCCCGCTCCGGTTCGCTCTCGGCCTGGTCGACGGCAGTGTGGGCGGCGGCATTGATGATCAGGTCAGGCCGCAGGGCTGTGATGGGTGAACGAAGGTGATCGGGGCGCGCCAGGTCGAGCTGGTCGCTGCCGCGCACGATCAACTCAGCCATGCCGGTCAGGCGCGACTGGAGCGCTCGGGAGACCTGGCCGTTCTGACCGATGATCAGGATGCGCAAGGAGGTATTCATGGGAACAGGTCGGCCTCGTGCAGAGCCTTGCCGGCCTGGTCCTTGGGCGACAGGATCGGCGCGCTTTGCAATTCCCAGTCGATGGCCAGGTCCGGGTCGTCCCAACGAATGCAGCGCTCGGCCGAGGGCGCATAGTAGTCGGTGGTTTTGTAGAGAAAATCGGCGCTATCGCTGAGCACGACGAAGCCATGGGCGAAGCCCGGTGGGACCCACAGTTGCCGATGGTTCTGCGCCGATAGGCGTACGCTCACCCATTGCCCGAAAGTGGCCGAGCTGCGACGAATGTCCACCGCCACGTCGAGCACTTCCCCGGCCGTGACCCGCACCAGTTTTCCCTGGGCTTGTTCAATTTGATAATGCAGGCCGCGCAGCACGCCCCTGGCCGAGCGCGAGTGATTATCCTGGACGAACTGCAAGGCGCAGCCGGTGGCCTCGGCAAACGCCCGGGCGTTGAAACTTTCATAGAAAAAGCCGCGATCATCACCGAAAACCTTCGGTTCGATGATCAGGACTTCAGGCAGTCGGGTGGCGATGACGTTCAACGTGTCTCTCCGGCGATCTGGAACAGGTATTGGCCGTAACCGGTCTTGCCAAAGTACTGGGCGCGTTCAAGGATGTGCTCGCGGCTGACCCAGCCCTGTTGGTAGGCAATTTCTTCCAGGCAGGCGACTTTCAAACCTTGGCGGTGCTCGATGGTCTGCACATATTGCGAAGCCTCCAGCAGGCTGTCGTGGGTACCAGTGTCCAGCCAGGCGAAGCCACGGCCGAAACGCTCGACGTGCAGGTCGCCGCGCTGCAGGTAGACGTTGTTGACGTCGGTGATTTCCAGTTCGCCTCGTTTGGAGGGTTTGATGGTTTTGGCGATCTGGATCACGTCATTATCGTAGAAATACAGGCCGGTTACCGCGTAGCTGGATTTGGGCGCGGTAGGTTTTTCTTCAATGGAAATGGCTCGTCCTTCGGGATCGAAATCGATCACGCCAAATCGCTCAGGGTCCTTGACCCAGTAACCGAATACCGTTGCGCCGGTCTGCCGGGTGGCGGCCGTCTGCAGTTGTTCGCCGAAATGCTGACCGTGAAAAATGTTGTCGCCCAGGATCAGGCACACCGGATCGTTACCGATAAATTGTTCGCCGATCAGGAATGCCTGAGCCAGGCCATCCGGCGATGGCTGCTCGGCGTAGTTGAATTTCACACCAAACTGACTGCCGTCGCCCAACAGATTGCGGTATTGCGGCAAGTCCTGAGGGGTGGAAATCACCAGGATGTCCTTGATGCCGGCGAGCATCAGCACCGAAATCGGGTAATAGATCATCGGTTTGTCGTAAACCGGTAGCAACTGCTTGGAAACCCCAAGGGTAATGGGGTGCAGTCGGGTGCCGGAGCCGCCGGCCAGAACGATGCCTTTCATCATGCAATTGCATCCTTGTTGTCGAGCGAGCCCAGGCGTTCGCCCTGATAGCTACCGTCCTGGACACGTCGGCACCACAGCAGGTTTTCGAGGTACCACTGCACGGTTTTACGCAGGCCGGTCTCGAAGGTTTCCCGGGGCGTCCAGCCCAGTTTGCGCTCGATCTTGCCAGCATCGATGGCGTAGCGCAGGTCGTGACCGGGGCGGTCTTTGACGAAGGTGATCAGGTCGGCATAGTGCTCCACGCCGTTGGGTTTGTGGGGCGCGAGTTCTTCGAGCAGGGCGCAGATGCTGCGCACCACGTAGATGTTCTTCTGTTCATTGTGGCCGCCAATGTTGTAGGTCTCACCCACGGCACCTTCGGTCACCACCTTGAGCAGCGCCCGGGCGTGGTCTTCGACGTACAGCCAGTCGCGCACTTGTTGGCCGTCGCCGTATACCGGCAACGGCTTACCGGCCAGGGCATTGAGGATCACCAGCGGAATCAGCTTCTCGGGAAAGTGAAACGGCCCATAGTTGTTGGAGCAGTTGGTCAGCAGCACGGGCAAGCCGTAAGTGCGTTGCCAGGCGCGTACCAGATGGTCGGAAGCCGCCTTGCTCGCTGAGTACGGCGAGCTGGGGGCGTAGGCGGTGGTTTCGGTGAACAAATCATCCGCGCCATGCAAGTCGCCATACACTTCGTCGGTGGAAATGTGATGGAAGCGAAACGCGCGCTTCTGCGGCTCGGCCAGGGTCTGCCAATAGGCGCGGGTGGCTTCCAGCAGGCTGTAGGTGCCCACGATATTGGTCTGGATGAAGTCCGCCGGGCCGTCGATGGAGCGGTCCACGTGGGACTCGGCCGCCAGATGCATGATGGCCTCAGGCTGGAACCTGGCCAGTATCGCACTGACCGTCGGTTGATCGACGATATCGGCCTGGACGAACTCGTAGCGGCTGTCGTGATCGATGCTGCTCAGCGATTCGAGATTGCCGGCATAGGTCAGCTTGTCGAGGTTCAGGACCTGATGTCCAGTATCTAGGATCAAGTGCCGTATAAGCGCCGAGCCGATAAAACCGGCACCGCCAGTGATGAGAATGCGCATCCGATCAAGCCTTTTCCGTGGAACAACAAAGCATTGGAGCATAGCTTGTCGGCATGGCGAGGGCGGTGCAAGCAGGATATTTCGGGGCACGTTCACGCGCTTGGCAATTGACCTGCGGTAAAGGGGTTGCTTATCCCCCGACTCAATGGCGAGATAGACATCCGATAAAACCACCTCAGGGGTCGTTGTATGCCACTCGCTACGTTGGTTCACCGTGCCAGTTTGCCAAGCCCACAGATCAGTGCCGAGCAGGCGCTGGTGCTGCTGCGCTCGAATTACGGACTCAGCGGTGACCTGCGACCCTTGGGCAGCCAGCAGGACCTCAACTATCGCGTCGACAGCGAGCGCGGACGGTTTGTGCTGAAGATTTGCCATGGTGACTACGCCGTCCAGGAACTCCAGGCCCAGCATGCCGCCCTCAAGCATCTGGCCGAGCACGGCGCGGTGAAAGTGCCGCGGGTGATCGCTGCCAACAATGGCCAGGATCTGTTGACCCTGGAGATCGCAGGGCAAGCGGTTCATGTGCGGCTGCTGGAGTACATTGATGGCCAGCCGCTCACCCAGCTCAACCATTGGGGACCTGAACTGGTCACGGGGTTGGGGCGCTTGTGCGCACACATCGACCTGGCCCTGGCCACCTTCGATCACCCTGGCCTGGAGCGCACCCTGCAATGGGACGCCCGCCACGCCAATGCGCTGGTTGGCCACCTGCTGCCCGTCATCGACGATGATCAAGAACGCAACCTGATCGCCGAGGCGGCGCAACAGGCCGAACGACGCTTGCAGCCGCTCAAGGCCAGCCTGCCGGTGCAGGCGATTCACATGGACATCACCGATGACAACGTGGTCTGGCAGCGCGACGCCCAGCGCCAATGGCAATTGCAGGGTGTCATCGATTTCGGCGATCTGATCCGCACCTGGCGCGTGACCGATCTGTCGGTGACCTGTGCAGCCTTGTTGCACCATGCCGACGGCGATCCGTTTTTCATCCTGCCGGCGATCAAGGCCTACAACGCGCTCAACCCGCTGCAGCATGAGGAATTGCTGGCGCTTTGGCCGCTGATCGTCGCCCGCGCGGCCGTGCTGGTGCTTAGCGGTGAACAGCAGGTCTCCATTGACCCGGAAAATCAATACAGCCGCGACAACCTGGACCATGAGTGGGAGATTTTTCGAATTGCTCAGTCGGTCCCGTTCGAACTGATGGAAGCGGCGATCCTCTCGTGCGTGGGCCACAATCTGCCACCCGTTGCCAGTGAAGGCTTTGTGCCGCTGTTGCCGACCTTGGTGGGCCGCGAGTTCGCCCTGATCGACCTGGGTGTCCTGAGCCCGCATTTCGAAGCCGGCAACTGGGAGCAGGAGGGGATCGACCAGCGTCTGCTGAGCGAAGCCGCCGCGGTCCATGGATTGGCCGCCAGCCGCTACGGGCAGTACCGATTGTCTCGGACCCGGCCGGACAGCGCCGTTGAACCGGATACTTATCCATTACACGTAGAATTGCAGGTGCCGCGGGGCACGCCGCTGGAATCGCCGTTTGCCGGGGTGGTGCACAAGGCTGCCGACGGCATGTTGCAACTGGACAGCGTGCAACTGAGCATTCGGCTGTGGGGCGTGACATCGCCGCTGCATTCCGGGGCTGCGCTGGTCAAGGGCCAGGTCTTGGGCCAAGTCGATGGACCGTTGTGGGTGCAGTTGTGTCGCGGCGCTCACCTGAATCCACCGTTGTTCTGCACGCCATCCAGGGCGTCGGCCTGGCAGGCGCTCTGCCCCTCGCCGGCGGTGCTGCTGGGACTGGCCTGTGATGCCGAGCCAGAGATCGACCCCCAGCAGCTGCTGGCTCGGCGCGATGCGAGCTTTGCCCGCTCGCAGAAGCACTATTACGTTGATCCGCCGCGCATTGAGCGCGGCTGGCGCAATCACCTGATCGACATGCAGGGCCGTTCTTACCTGGACATGCTCAACAACGTCGCGGTGCTGGGCCACGGGCATCCGCGCATGGCGGCGGTGGCGGCCCGGCAGTGGTCGCTGCTCAACACCAACTCACGCTTTCACTATGCCGCGATTGCCGAGTTTTCCGAGCGCTTGCTGGCGCTGGCGCCGCCCGGCATGGATCGGGTATTTCTGGTCAACAGTGGCACCGAGGCCAACGACCTGGCGATCCGCCTGGCCTGGGCCTACAGCGGCGGTCGGGACATGCTCAGTGTGCTGGAGGCCTATCACGGCTGGTCGGTAGCGGCCGATGCGGTCTCGACGTCCATTGCCGACAACCCAAAGGCCCTGAGCAGTCGCCCGGATTGGGTACATCCGGTGACCGCACCAAACACTTATCGCGGTGAATTTCGCGGCCCCAACAGCGCGCCGGACTACCTGCGCAGCGTCGAGCACAACCTGGCAAAAATCGCCGAACACAAGCGCCAGCTCGCCGGCTTCATCTGCGAACCGGTGTACGGCAATGCCGGTGGGATCGCATTGCCGCCGGGCTATCTGAAGCAGGTCTACGCGATGGTGCGTGAGCGCGGCGGTGTCTGCATCGCCGACGAGGTACAAGTCGGCTACGGGCGCATGGGCGAATTTTTCTGGGGGTTCGAAGAACAGGATGTCGTGCCGGACATCATCACCATGGCCAAGGGCATGGGTAACGGCCAGCCGCTGGGAGCGGTCATCACCCGCCGGGAAATCGCCGAGGCGCTGGAAGCTGAAGGGTATTTCTTCTCGTCAGCCGGCGGCAGTCCGGTCAGTTGCCAGATCGGCATGGCCGTGCTGGACGTCATGGAAGAAGAACAGCTGTGGGAAAACGTCCGGGCAGTGGGTGGGCATTTCAAGGCCCGCCTGCAAGCCTTGATCGACCAATATCCGTTGGTCGGTGCGGTGCATGGCTCCGGTTTTTACCTGGGTGTGGAGCTGATCCGCAACCGCGACACCCTCGAGCCGGCCACCGAAGAAACCACGGCGCTGTGCAACCGCTTGCGGGAGCTGGGCATTTTCATGCAACCGACCGGCGACTACCTGAACATCCTCAAGATCAAACCGCCGATGGTCACCAGCCGCCAGAGCGTGGATTTCTTTGTCGATATGTTGGCGAAGGTGTTGGACGAGGGGGTTTGACTCACTGAGGCAAACGCTTTCCCTGTGGGAGCGGGCTTGCTCGCGAAAGCGGTGTGAAGTTGTAGGCGATGTTGAATGTGCCGCCGTCTTCGCGAGCAAGCCCGCTCCCACGGGATTTAGTAGGCTTAAAATCGATTTTTGTCGGCTTTAGCTGCAGGGTTGACGATGTTTTGAGCGTTTTATGCTTTTAAAGCCGATTTTTATCGGTTATAAAGTCGGCACCACACATGCTCTGGAGCTCCATTCATGAGTCGTATCGTCACCGTTGCCGCTACCCAGATGGCCTGTTCCTGGGACTTGGAGGCCAACATCGAGACCGCTGAAAAGCAGGTTCGCGAGGCCGCCGCCAAAGGGGCGCAGATCATCCTGCTTCAGGAGTTGTTCGAGACGCCGTACTTTTGCCAGAAGCCCAACCCGGACTACCTGCAATTGGCGACTCCGGTCGAAGATAACGTCGCTATCAGGCATTTTCAGAAAGTCGCCAGGGAGCTGCAGGTCGTTTTGCCCATCAGCTTTTTTGAACGGGCCGGTCGTGCGCGTTTCAACAGTATTGCGATCATTGATGCCGACGGTCGTAACCTGGGGGTATACCGCAAGAGTCACATCCCGGACGGTCCTGGTTACCATGAGAAGTACTACTTCAACCCTGGCGATACCGGTTTCAAGGTTTGGAATACTCGCTACGCCAGGATCGGCGTGGGCATCTGCTGGGACCAGTGGTTTCCCGAGTGCGCCCGCAGCATGGCGCTGCAAGGTGCGGAAATTCTGTTTTACCCGACTGCCATTGGCAGCGAGCCGCACGACAAGCGCATTTCGTCCCGCGATCACTGGCAGCGCGTGCAACAAGGTCATGCCGGCGCGAACGTGATGCCGCTGGTGGCCAGCAACCGCATCGGCAACGAAGAGCAGGATGGCTACGACATCACGTTCTACGGCTCCTCGTTCATCGCCAATCAGTTCGGTGAAAAGGTCCAGGCGTTGAACGAAACCGAAGAAGGCGTGCTGGTGCACAGCTTTGACCTGGACGAGCTGGAACACATTCGCAGTGCCTGGGGCACTTTTCGTGATCGTCGTGCGGACCTGTACGGCTCGATCAAAACCCTCGATGGCTCACTGGAGTCCTGATTTATGACAACGTTGCACAGCACTCCCCGCGCGGATGGTTTCCACATGCCCGCCGAGTGGGCACCCCAGACCCAGGTCTGGATGGTCTGGCCCGAGCGCCCGGACAACTGGCGCCTGGGCGGCAAGCCCGCGCAGGCTGCTCATGTGGCGGTCGCCAAAGCCATCGCCCGCTTCGAACCGGTGACCGTGGCGGTGTCGGCGAACCAATACGAAAATGCCCGGGCGCATCTCGACGTGCCGAATGTCCGCGTGGTGGAAATGTCCAGCGACGATGCCTGGGTTCGGGACACCGGCCCGACGTTCGTCATCAATGACAGTGGCGAAGTGCGCGGCGTCGACTGGGATTTCAACGCCTGGGGTGGTTTTGAGGGTGGCCTGTATGCGCCGTGGAACCGGGATTCGCAGGTGGCCAGCAAGATTCTCGAGATTGAACGCAGCCCGCGTTACCGCACCGAAGGTTTCGTGCTTGAGGGCGGCTCGATCCACGTCGATGGCGAGGGCACCCTGATCACCACCGAGGAATGCTTGCTCAACCGCAATCGCAATCCGCACCTGAGCCGCGAAGACATCGAGGCGGTGCTCAGCGCGCAGTTGGCTGTGGACAAAATCATCTGGCTGCCGGACGGCCTGTTCAACGACGAAACCGACGGGCATGTGGATAACTTCTGCTGCTACGTGCGCCCTGGCGAAGTATTGCTGGCCTGGACCGACGACCCGCAGGACCCGAACTACACCCGCTGCCACGCCGCGATGGACGTACTGCAAAACAGCACTGACGCCAAGGGACGCCCGTTCACAGTGCACAAGATGCCGATTCCGGGGCCGTTGTATGCCACCGAAGAGGAATGTGCCGGTGTGGACGCGGTGCAAGGCTCCCAGGAGCGCAATCCGACCGTGCGGTTGGCCGGTTCCTACGTGAACTTCCTGATCGTCAACGGCGGCATCATCGCGCCGAGCTTCGACGATCCACTCGATGGCCCGGCGAAAGCGCTTCTGCAAGGGCTTTTTCCAGAGCACGAAGTGGTCATGGTGCCGGGTCGCGAACTGTTACTGGGGGGCGGAAACATCCACTGCCTTACCCAACAACAGCCTGCGCCGCGCACAAAATGAGTGGTGATGTAACAGCCAGGTAATAGCGCTGGCGGCCGCTCTGCGCCGGGCTTTTTGGATCCATTTTGCTTTGGCCCGCGGCCTGATTGGGGATGCGGGCTTTTTTATGTCCGCAGATCGGCGGTGCAGGCACATTGGCACAGCTCTTGTATCTGTATCCCGGCAGTTCTGGGGAGCGGAGCTGAGTTGTTTTGTCATAAACCTTGGATAAATTGGCCGCTCATCAACCAGGAGAGGGCGCTGGAATGAATATGATAAGCGAGCGCACATACCATCCCTTGGCCGTTGTGAACGGTGAGTCGCTTAAAGCCTTGGCGCAGTGGTTGAAGTCCAACGGATCGCGTCAGATCAGAGAACCCGACCCGCGTCGGATGATCAAGGAACGCTATCCGGCTGGCCTGTTCAGCGAAGCTGAACTGGAAGCTTTATGGGATGTGATGCAAGGCTAGAATTCAACGGATTGATAAAAAGCGCTGGCCGGAATGGCAGCGCTTTTTTTATGGGCGATGGAGATGGAATCGTCACACTTGGCGCGCCCACACGAACCGTTCCGGTTCCTTAGATTTTTTCGCCTGATTACAGACGATTCACGAAATTGACACATCATTGAAGGCGGGACTAGGATTCGTCCACGCCTGTGGCTAACAGCCATGACTCTTAAATAATAAAAAGGCCCGCCACGATCATTCGTGGGCGGGCCTTTTCATTATTTTCAGGAGCAAGAGTCCGAAAAAGAGCGCAAAAGCGCCGTTTCGGCTGCCGTCGCAGTGCGTATCAACCCGTACAAGGAAAATAATCATGTTGAACAAGCGCATTGCTCTGATCGCACTGGGGATTTTAAACACGACATATGCCATGGCCAACGACCAGGCTGAGTCCAAGGGGTTCGTTGAGGACAGCAGCCTGAACGTGCTGTTACGCAACGCCTATATGAATCGCGACTACAAAAACGGTAACGAAGACAAAGCCGAATGGGGCCAGGCCGCCATCGGAACGTTCTCGTCCGGTTTTACCCAAGGCACTGTGGGCGTGGGTGTAGACGCCTTCGGTCTGTACGCGCTGCGTCTGGATGGCGGCAAAGGTCGCAGCGGTGCGGGCGGCATCGACTTCTTCAAGCAAGGCGACAGCGGTAACGCGGCCGATGACCTGTCCAAGTTTGGCGCAGCGGTCAAGTTCCGTGTTTCCAATACCGTGTTGGCCTACGGTGACCAGATGCCGGCCCTGCCGGTGCTGAGCTACGACAACTCGCGCCTGCTGCCGGAAAGCTACACCGGCACGCTGATCACTTCCAAAGAGATCAAGGGCCTGGAGCTGAACGCTGGACGTTTCACCGCCGAGTCGCGCAAGAGCGCCGAGGGTCGTGACAGCGGTGGCCTGAAGTCGATCAACGTATTGGGCGGCAGTTATCAGTTCACCGAGCAGTTCAAGGCTTCGCTCTACGCCTCGGATGTCGAGGACGTACTGAAGAAACAGTACGTGAACGCCAACTACGTATTCCCGTTGGCCAAGGATCAGTCCCTGACTCTGGACTTCAACGGCTATCGCACCAAGCTGGACAACGGCTATGTTCGCGAAAACAACGTCACCGGCGATGACAACAAGATCTGGAGCCTGGCTGCTACCTTCGCCACCGGGCCGCACAGCTTCACACTGGCTCACCAGCGCAGCACTGGCGACAGCAACCTGGGCTATGCCTACGGCGGTTATCAGCGTGAGCAGAATCGTGTCGGTGACGGTGGCAACACGATCTACCTGGCCAACTCCTTCTGGTCCGACTTCAACGCTGAAGACGAACGCAGCTGGCAATTGGGTTATGGCCTGGACTTCACCACGTTCGGGATCCCCGGCCTGACGTATAACGTGGCTTATGTGCGTGGCGATAACATCACCACGTCCACCAGCGAAGGCGGGACTGAGCGCGAGATCTTCAACCAGTTCAAGTACGTGGTCCAGAACGGCCCCGCCAAAGACCTGAGCGTGCGCTTGCGCAGTTCGTTCCTGCGTGTTTCGCAGAAGTCCAGCGAGTACAACGTTAGCGGCAATGAGCTGCGGGTGTTCGTGGATTATCCGATCAGCGTTTTCTGATGCCTGATCACGTTCCAAACGCCTGATGAAAAACCCCGAGCGCAAACTCGGGGTTTTTTCTTTGGACGGCAAAAAACCGTTGGAACAGTCTGTTTTCCCGAGAAAAAGTCGTACTAATGAAACATTGCCCACCGTTTCAAGCATGGCTTGAAATGCCTCAAATACTTTCTCATGGACGTAAATACTGTACCCACTAGATTAGGCTGCTCAATGCAGTGGAGACCTATGAAAAATGATCGTTCTGAACAGGGAAGTCGGCGAAGCGCTCAGACGTGACAAATACGTCAATGTCCGCGGTGGAGACTTCAATCTCTACGGTCATTTCGGTGACTTTGTCCGGCTGACCAAGAGCTGGGAAAACATGGAGCCCGACAGCTACTACGGCCAGGCCGAGTCAGGCATGCGTTTTCGCCGCTACAGCGACTTCGAATACAACCCCAGGACCCGCGAACTCTCGCAGCTCGAGCACCGGGCCTACATTCAGTCCAAGGCTAACAACAGCTATGTCGGTGGACTGGAGCGGCATTTCCAGGACTTTTCCAACGAAGTGATCAACTCACCGGTGATGCGCAGTCTGATCGACACGGACTTTGAGGTGTACAAGAACGTCCTTCCTCAGGAGCTGCACGAGGAAATCTGGCAGTGCCAGATCCACCAGATCCGTATTGAGATCAAGCCGGGCAAGCAACTGGAAATCACCCCTGAAGGGATTCATTGCGACGGGTACCCGTTCAGCGGCGTGCACTTCTGGGGCCGTCATAATGTGGCCGGCGCAGAGAGTCGTCTGTACACCGCCCAGGAAGAACAACTGGCGGCGATTACCTACGAGGACATTCTCGACACCACGTTCTTCCTCGACCGCGACATGCGCCATTACGTCACCCCGGCCCGGAACGTCCATAGCCACGAAATGGCTTTCAGGCAGATCCTGGCGATTTCCTTCTCGCGGCCCGGGACCGCTTTTGACATTGTTCGCTGAACAGCTCGAACCCATGGACGATCCGGAGCAACAGGTTCTGTTGCGCCGGGCAATGGTCAGGGACGCCGAACGACTGGAGCAGTTCTTTCGCGGTTTCGACGAAGTGTCGTTCTGCGAGTGGCAGGATGCCCGATTCTTGCGTGGGGTGTTGTTGCAGGAGACCACCACTGCGTACCTGGCCGTTGATGTCCGCGGGGAGGTGGTGGGGGCGGTGATTGGCGGCATGCTCGGCACCCGTGGCACCATCAATCACCTGGCCGTCAGCCCAGGGCATCGCACCCGAGGCCTGGGCCAGCGGCTGGTGGAGGCGGCATCGGCCGACATGAAGCGGGTCGGCGTACTGCGCATGTTCCTGTTCGTCGACGATGCTAATCTGGCCGGCAAGCGGTTTTGGGCAGCCCAAGGCTTTTGTGAGCCTCGGGGTGAAATCACTTTCGAGAGGGATCTATGAGCAAGACTTCCAGCCAGCCGCTGGTGGTCGAACCACAAGCCTCGCGTACCTTTGCTGAAGCCAGTCCGGTGGTAGCGGGTTATTTTACGGTTTCGTTTGTGTTCGGTCTGATGGCGGTCAACGCCGGGTTGCCCTTGTGGCTGCCGGTGGCGATGTGCCTGTTCGTTTACGCGGGCGCTTCGCAATTCGCGGCGCTGGCGTTGATTTCCAGTGGAGCATCGCTGACCACCATCGTGCTCACCACCTTTCTGATCAACGCGCGGCACATGCTGATGTCGGTGTACATGGCCAAGGCATTGCGGGCGCTGGGGCTCAGTCGTTTCGAGCGCTGGTGCTACGCGGCAGGGCTCACGGATGAGTCGTTCGCCTTCCACAGCGTCAAACTCGGCACCGGGGCGCCGGTCAGCGTGCGTTACCTGATCGGCTTCAACCTCTTTTGCCACACTTCCTGGGTGCTCGGCGGTCTGCTGGGAGCGGTGTGTGCGCAATACGCGGCGCACCTGATCAAATACCAGCTCGACTACGCCCTGACTGCGATGATGCTCTACGTGCTGGTTTCGCTGTGCAATACCCGTAACAAACTGATCGCTGCCCTGGCGGCGGTCGTCTGCATGGGCGGGCTGAGCCTGCTGGGCAGTTCGCCGTTCAATGTCTTCATTGCCACGTTCGTTGGCTGCGGGGTGGGCGTATGCCTGACCAAACGTTCCTGATCCTGGTCGTGGCCCTGATGATGGCGGTGACCTTTCTGCCACGGGCCCTGCCGCTGCAGGTCAATACTGAAAACTGGCCACCGTTCGTCGCCCGCGCCTTGGAATACCTGCCGGTGGCGATCGTCGCTGCCATCAGCCTCACCCCGTTGTTGATCAAGGATCAGCAGATACAACTCGACCGCCCGGAGTTCTATGCCGCGATTCCGACGCTGTTATGTGCGTATTTCAGCCGCAACCTGTTTCTCAGTGTGGCGGTGGGCACGGCGGCGTACATCGCGCTCGGTTCGTTCCTTTAGCGTCAGGTCCACAACATCGTGCAGCGCCTGGCCGGACAACTCTGGATTATTCACCGCCAGGCGGACCTCGAGGAAATCCTCGAAGTCCGGGAAAATCGTCAAGTCGTTACGCAGCGCAGCTTCCCGGGACACCAGCCCCAGGCCATCGAGCTGGGTAATCAACGACAATGTCAGCGTTTCACTGCAGGAATACACCATCCGCTGACTCGAGCCGTACTCGCCCAGGCCGGCATCCAGGAAGCGAAGGAAGCTGTGGGAGTACGGACATTCCTCGGCGGGACGCACCTGAAACTTATCGCCGAGCAAACCGAGGGAGTCGTCCTCTTCGCCACAATGGGCGCCGACCACCTGCACCTGAACGTCCGGCATGGTGATGCTGGAAAAGCCGCTCTGCTGCGGACCGATCAGGATCGCCAGGTCGAAATCTTCATTCTTGAGCTTGCTCAGGTTTTCCATCGACTCGGCGTAACTGAACTCCAACTGATACTGAGGAAACACGGCGATCAGCCGATCGATCATCCGCCGGTTGAACTCCGCCGGCAGCGTGGTATTGAGCGCCGCTCTCAGCGTGCGCTGCCGGGGTGTCTTCAGCGCCGCGACCTTCTCTTCCAACTGCCGCGTGGCAACCAGCACCTGATCCATGAACGGCGTCAGTTCCGAGCCTTGGCTCGTCAATGTCAGGCCCTTGTTCGACCGCCGGAACAACCGGAAGCCGAACTGCTCCTCAACTTTGTTCAACTGTGCCGCCAATGCCTGCACCGTGAGGCAGGAATGTTCCGCTGCCGCCGACAAGGAGCCGGTCTGCACGATGCGCATGAGGTTGCGTAAGGTTCTGCTATCCATGAGGTAATGCCCTCTGCTTAAGTGGGCTCGCTATTGTTGTGCACCTGGCCCGGTCAGGCAGTGCATGCCGGCTATCATCATGTACCTTGCCACGGTTGTCGCGGTTTTGTGGCGAAAAGCTCCGGCAGACGATGGTTGGAGCTTATGCGGGATTTGGGTTTTTTGCCTGATCAACGGTAATCGAGGCGGTCAGCGAGTCCGTAAGTGGCTGGCGCAAAGAAAATTCCTGCACACGGCTGGCTGAATTGTTCAGGTAGAGGGTGGTAAAAATACGTTTACGAACAAAAAATAATAATTTATCCGTATTTGTACTACTCTCTAGGTGTCAGCCTAGCAATGGAGCCCAAATCTCATGGCAACCTCCTCCATCAGCCTCAACGCGCAGCAACAATTGGACTCCCCGGACGCGGGTCGGGTCGCGTTGAAGTTTTTCTTCAATCTCATGGCGTTGTGGGGCTGCAGCGTCGAGCAGCAGCGCACGTTGCTGGGCAAGGTAGGCAACACGACTTTCTATAAGTACAAGCAATTACCGGAAAACGTCAGGCTGCCTCACGACACACTGGAGCGCATTTCCTACCTCATGGGCATTCACAAGGCGCTGAGCATCATCTTCAGCAACAGCCGGGACCGCGCTTACCAGTGGGTCAACAGCCCCAATACCGCTGCGCCCTTCAACGGCCAGTCGGCATTGGCCTATATGCTCGCCGGGCGGGTGGTGGACATCGCCGATGTGCGGCGTTATCTCGACGGAGTACGCGGCTGATGACGCCACCCCTGGCGGACCCGCAATGGAAGCGTGCCTACCGGATAGTCAACAGCAGCTTCCCGCCGATTGCGCTGTTCGAAGATGTGCTTGATCCCGAGGACCTGCCCACCGCGTATGCCCTGGAAGCACTGACCAACGACCGGCTCATGGAAGAAGCCGGCGTGCTGTCCCGGGTACGCCCGGAGGACCGCATTTCCGGGCCCGGCTCCTCGCCGGTGATGGCCGCGTTTACCCATATCGGCAAAAGTAGCCGCTTCAGCGACGGCACCTTCGGCGTCTACTACGCGGCCAGCAGCCAGGAAGCCGCCATTGCCGAGACCTGCTACCACCAGGCGCGATTCCTCGGGGCGACCAACGAGCCGGATCTGGAATTGACCATGCGCACCTACGTCAACAAGGTCATCAAGCCGCTGCACGATATCCGCCAAGACTACCCGCACCTGCACGACCCGGACCCCACCGCCTACGGTCCGTCCCAGGTGTTCGCCCGGCAACTGCGCGAAACCTTGTCCTGGGGCTTGCTGTACAACAGCGTCCGCCTGTCCGGGCACGAATGCGTCGCGGCGTTTCGCCCTCCGGCGGTTTCGGTTCCGGTGCAGGGCAAGCATATCCGCTACGTCTGGAGCGCCCAGAAGCGGGAGATTTCGTTTGTGTTTGAGGTGAACGAGGTGTGAGTCAGGCTTTAGGGTGTTTTATGGCTGGGCAATAATTATTGCCCAGCCATAATTTTCAATCATTCGCGAGTATTGAAAGCAGAAGCTGCTACGCAGCCCAGCGAGAGCACGCGCCCTCGCCCTCGCCACATACGTGAATGCAGCCGTTTGATCAAATCTTGAACTGCTGCACCGAAGCCTGCATCGACCCCGCTGCATCGTTCAATTGATCCGCTGTTTGCGTCAGGTTGTGAATCGAGCGTGTGTTCTCGCGGGACTGCTCGGCAATCGACTCCACCCTCTGAGCCATTTCATCGCTGGCCTTCGATTGTTCGGCAATGGTCTGGGAAATTTCCTCGACCACTTCTGCCGCGTGCCGGGCGCCGGTGCGGATTTCGCTGATGGACACCCCGGCCTGCTGGGCCAGTGACACGCCTTCGTCCACGCGGCTGACGCAAGCCTGCATGTTCGCCACCGCATCCCGGGCGCTGGTCTGGATGCGCTCGATCATCGCGGTGATTTCCTGGGTGGACTGAGTTGTGCGCGCCGCCAGGTTACGCACCTCATCGGCCACCACCGCAAAGCCGCGCCCCGCCTCCCCGGCACGGGCAGCTTCGATGGCGGCGTTGAGGGCCAACAGATTGGTTTGCTCGGCGATGCTCTTGATCACCTGAATGATCGAATGAATGTCTTCAGACGAGGCGTCCAGCGCCGTGATCTTGCTGGACGACTGATTGACCACCTCGGCAATCCGGCTCATACCTTCCACCACCCCAAGAATCACTTGCCCGCCGCTGCTGGCCAGTTGTTCGGACTGTGCCGAGATCGTCCGGGCGCTGTCGGCGTGCTGATGGATCTGGCTGATGTTCGCCATCATCTGCTCCATGCTCGCCGCCATGCTGGTGGCGCTCTGCGCCTGCTGATCGGCGCTGGACACAATCTGCCGCGCCGTATCGCCCAATACGCGCGAGGTGCCATGCAACTCGTCACTCTGGCCGCGGATCGTGGCGATCATTTGCCGCAAATTGACCTGCATCTGCTCGATCACGCGTTGCAACTGGCCCAGCTCATCCTTGCTGTGCGCGCCCATTGAGCGTTGCAAATCCCCTTGGGAAATCGCCTGAGTGTTGAGGATGATGTTATTCAGCGGTGTAAGCACCGCCTTGAGCAGGCTCCAGGACAACAGCGCCAACGCCACACAGGTGGCCAGCAACGTGAAAACCAGCCAGCGCTCCGACGTTTGAATGCTGTGGTCCTGATGCTCGCGGGTGGCATGGGCCTGGCTCTCGATCAACTCACTCACCGCCTCGTTACGCTCCTCCAGCGCCGAAAACGCCCCGTCGAACTCCGTCCGCAACGCCCGGCCATCCTGGGCACCACCCAACGCCTTAGCGATCACCTGCTGAGCCGATGCAATATAGGTGTCCACTTGCGGCTTCAGCTCGGTAATGGCCTGAGCGATCGCTTGCGGCAACTGGGCCTCGGCATTTTCGGCGATGACCTTGCGCATCCGTTGCGCATGCTCATCGAACGCCTCCCGCACCTCTTTGGCTCCCGCGGCATCCCCCGGCGCCACCAGCAAAGCGGCCAACACATCGCCACGAATGGCGTCGTGCATCATGTCCGCCTCCATGTGCTTGCGCATGGCCGAAATACTGGTCTCGCTACGCGCCAGGGCGCTGGTCATGCTGATATAGCCCCACAATCCGATACCGCCGAGCACAAGGGCAAAGAAAAGGCTGATCAACCCCGAGCCTATGATCTTGGTCCTGATCTTCATCGCCTGATACTCCAGAGGGGGCGGGATTTGAGGGCAAGTGTAGTAGAGCGCAAGCGCAGCGCCTGGTGCGGGCGACGCTGCTATAAAGGGTATCGGCGGAAAAAAGATTAAGTGAATATTGCGCACGGCCCGTGGCGAGCGAGCTTGCTCCCGCTGGGGGGCGAAGCAGCCCCCTTTGTTCCTGCGCCCGGTTCTAAGTGCCGGATCCAATGAAAAAAATCGGGAAAAAAATCGGGGACAGACCACGATATTGAGCTAGCTGAGTAGTCGGTCCGTCTCGTAGTCGTGGTCTGTCCCCGAATGACCCTTGCCGGTGTAAGGTGTTCATCAACCGCTCACCATCGAGGCTGCCATGACCGGAATATCCCTGAACCTGCCGGAAGACCTTTCGAACTCGCTCTCCGATCTGGCTAAGACGAATGGCCAAACCGTTAGCTATCTGGTGATGGATGTTCTTCGCGACTACATCGAGCACGAGAAGGCTTTGACTGCGCAGATCGAACTGGCGGTCGAAGAGGCTGATCAAGGTAAATTCGCCACCGACGACCAGGTTGCGGCAATGCGCGCCCGCCGCTGGAGCAGGAATGCGGGTTGAGTGGCTTGAAAAAGCCTTGAAAAAGCCCTCAGAAACCTTGGAAGACGAAGCGAGCTATATAGCCCTTGAAAACCCCAAGGCTGCTGATGATTTCTCAGATGCGATTTTCGCCAGCGTAGACAAATTGGCCCGATTTCCCGCCATGGGCCGTGAGGGTCGAGTCAAAAACACGCGTGAATGGGCAGTGCCCAACTGGTCCTATCTCATCCCCTACCGGGTACGCGGTGACCGCCTTCAAATCCTTGGGGTATTTCATACGCGGCAACGCCCTCGCGCCAAGGGGTGACGGGGCGCAAAGCGAGGGACGAAGTACATCCTCCAGACTCGTTTAAGAAATAACGGGCACAGACCACGATTAATTTGGCGTCTCTGCATATTCATTCAAGCTAGGAATCGTGGTCTGTCCCCGAATCGCTCAGCTCCTGATCCAATGCCACCCTCGCTTAAGTGAGCAGCATCGGATGTCCCCGGTGACCTAAGCGGACATATTCCCCGGCGCCTCCAGCACCTTCACCACATCATCAATCACCGCCTTGCTCATATCCTGTAAATAACACGACGCCCAAGCATACCGATCCGTGCTGCGAATCATCGCCGCGTCCTCGGCCAAAAGCTTGGCAACGTGGAGCAGGTCGGAAGCGTGGGACAGGGCTTCGCCGATGGGGACACCGCTGGTGACGCGGAACAGTGGACGATCGGAGTGGAAGGAGAAGGGGGTCAGGCCTGGGGTTTTGAGGTCTCTGGGATGAGTCATTGTGCGCCTCCGATTGTCAGTCGGCGGCAGGTAACGGCTGGCGAAGCGCAACGGCAGAAAACGGCGAATCCATGGCATGCATCGATAAAACTCCCATATCAAGTGAGAGCTGCCACGTTCGTTCTCAGGCGAATGGGTGGCAGCTGTGCGCGGGCTGAGAAACCGGAGATACAGGAACCCGGCAGACCCGAAGGTCTCCCACGCACAGCCGCCATTGCACGAAATACGGGCATAAAAAAACGCCGCAAAACGTGGTTAGGGCGCTGTAGCGCCTGCATCTTACTCGGGTTCTCAGGCCCGGTCGCTGAATTGGCAGCGACGTTTGGAGGGTAGCGGTCGATTGGATAGGGGACAATCGTGGCGCGATGCTGGCGGGGCTGGAATTGTGTGTCCGGAATTAACGCATCTGGGGCGGACGGAGCGAGCTTGCGTCTGTATGGCAGATTGTCGGTGGTTGTGATGGCCTCATCGCGAGCAGGCTCGCTCCCACAGAGTTCAGTGTGTGGACAGGAAAGTGGATGTGCAGAAACAACAAAGCCCTCGCATTTCTGCGAGGGCTTCGTTTTGTATGGTGCCGGCACCAGGAGTCGAACCCGGGACCTACTGATTACAAGTCAGTTGCTCTACCAACTGAGCTATACCGGCGTGTGGGCGACGATTATAGCGATTGGGTGCGTTCTGTAAACCCCTGAATTCTGACTATTTTTGCAGGGCCCTGGCTCAGGCGCGGCGTACGAGGTTGCGTACTTTCTGCAAGGTTCGCCATGTGCGGCTGTTTTGCAGGGCATGGAGTTGGGCTTCGGCCCGTTCGGCGCGTTGCAGGGCGGTGGTGAGTTGTTGGTCGGGTTCGCTGAGGGGGTGGCTGAATTTGTGGCCCTTGCAGAACTGGAACCCGTCGAGGTTGCACGGGGGGATGTCGAAAGCGGGTTTGAGCGCCAGGTGTTCTTCGGCGAGGTAAAAAGTGTTGAGGCCGTCGAACAGGATGGGCTGGTAGCCGGCGTCGGTGACGAGGGTTTCCCAGGTCTGGTCGCGGGTCCATGGGGTTTCGATGAGGATGATCCAGGGGCGCCAGCGGCTGAAGTCCATGCCGCGCAGCACGGTTTCTTCGTGGCCTTCGACGTCTATTTTTAAGAAGTGGATGGGGCGGTGCTGGGCGTATTGCTCGCAGATCGACGTCAGGGTGCGGGACTGGACGGTTTGGACACTCACATTCATGCCGGCGTCACGGTGTTGTTGGGCGACGCTGGCTTCGACGGTGGACAGGCCTGTGTCGGCAATGGTGTAGAAGGTCAGGCTGTCGGCGTTTTCGCCGGCCACGCATTGCAGGTTGATGTCGTCGGGACGTTGTTGGCAGAGGGCATCGTAGTACGCCGGCACCGGTTCGATGTTGATCCCGCGCCAACCGTGGTCGTAGAAAGCCCGGGTCACCGAATCTTCTGTCGGATGGTTGGCGCCTACGTCCAGATAAAAGCCGTTTTCCACCGATTGAAGGGCGCGCCACAGGCGTATGTCTTCGAAGTTTTGTGCGTAGGAAATGAACGTCACGGCCAGTCCTTGTGTGTGTCGGCATTGTGTCAGTCACGATACGTAAGGCTGTTGTACTGCACGGGCGCGGTGGGCGCAATTGCAGGCGTGTGGGAGCACTGAGTTCGGCGGTTATGTCGTTTTGTTTGAGCGCTTATGCACAACGGGCGGGGCGGGGCGACTGTCATCTTGCGATTTTGTGACAGTTTTCTCGTTTGCTCGCAAATGCCTGTTTTAATGGTTTTTTATCCATATGAACAAAAAATGACCAGCCCCGGTTGCAGCAGAAAATCGCGGATTTCTTGGATCCAAGACTTTTTCATCAACAGAGTTATCCACAGGCTGTTTCGTATCAGTAACGCTCGGCCAGTAGCATCAGATTGCGTGGCGTCAGCGGCGTTTCGCAGAAGGTGCCGAGGCGGACGTGGTAATTTTTCTGGCTGAGAAAAAGTGCCCGATCCAGCACCAACCACAGCTCCAAAGGCCGCCGGAAAAGGCCTCGGACCAATTCCAGGTTGCGCACTTCGGCCAGACGCTGATGGCCGGCTGCTTCCAGTGCTGTCCAGTCGGGTGAGCCGACTGTGGATAAGTCTTTCATGGCGGCCAGATCGATGCAGTAGTCGGCGAAGGACTTTTCCAGCCAGGTGCTGGGAAGTGACGGGGTGGGCAGATAGTCGTCGCGGCCCCGGATTTGTCGTTGCAGCAGGTCAAAGCCCAGGCGCCGAGCCATGGACTGGTCCCGTTGCCGCCGGATACGTGCGCCGGCCGTGACGGTTTCTGTCAGGGGTAGACCGAGATCGTCCAGCGATAGCTGTAGGACCGAACCCTTGGCAGCGTCGGACAGTGGTTGATAGCGCTCGGTGCTGATGCGGTTGTAGCAGCACGGGGCGATGGCCAGTTGCGCGCAGCCAGCGGTACTCGCCAATTGCATCAGACGCACATGCAGGTCGCCGCAGGCGTGCAGGGCTACCGGCGTGTGTTCAGGGCGGATCGCCAGGTCGGCCTCTGCCGCCAGCACGTCTTGCTGCAAGTGCGTGGCGGGTAAACGGTGGCGTTGGCTCAGCTGCTGGCCGCTGGCGACCAGGGCTGGGTCGTATTCCAGGCAAGTCAGCTGTTGTTCATCCTGCAGCAAGCGTCGGCCAAGGTGACCTTTGCCGGCGCACCAATCGAGCCAGTGGGTCGGTCGGGTGGCGAAGTGCAGGCGGCTGGCGAACGCTTCGATCTGCTGCCATTTACGGCCTGGCACGTCGACGCTGAGGCGATGGGCGGCGGCTTTGAGCTCTTTGCCCGGCAGTTCTGCGACGGCGCTCAACGCATGGGAAATGGCCGCCAGTTCTGGAAATGGCGCGGGTGCATGTTGAATCAGCCAGGGTTGGTGATGGTCGTTTTCCGCGTCCTCCAGCGAGCGCTGGCGTAGCCATTGGGCCAGCTCAGGGTAGGACCCTTCCCATGGCAGTTGCAGGTGGGTGAACGGACGCGGTTTCCACAATGCCTGGTGCGTTGTGAGAAAAGCATCCAGCGCGGTGAAACGGGCGAGTAACGCCTCGCCCGTCAGCACGCCGCGGTCAGCGCCCTTGGCAGGCATCGACGCGCAACCAGCGCTCCAGCAGCTTGAAGCCCTGCACCAGCACGAACGCCATCAGCAGGTAGAACATGCCGGCCGCGAAGAAGATCTCCACCGGCAAGTAGGTCCGGGCAATGATGGTGCGGGCCATGCCGGTGAGCTCCAGCAGGGTCACGGTGCTCGCTAGGGCGCTGGCCTTGAGCATCAGGATCACTTCGTTGCTGTAGGCCGGCAGGCCGATGCGCGCGGCGCGAGGCAGGATGATGTAGAACAACGCTTTGGGGCGGGACATGCCCAGGGCTCGCGCGGCCTCGATTTCACCACGAGGGATGGCCTGGATCGCGCCGCGCAGGATTTCAGCGATGTAGGCGGCGGTGTGCAGGGTCATGGTGGCTGTGGCGCACCAGAACGGATCCCGCAGGTACGGCCACAGCGAACTGCTACGCACGGCATCGAACTGCGCCAGACCGTAGTAGACCAGGAACAGCTGAACCAATAACGGCGTGCCACGGAAAAAGAAAATGTAGGCGTAGGGTAAAGCCCGCACGTACCACAGGCGTGAGGAGCGGGCGATGCCCAGCGGAATCGCCAGCAGCAGACCGGCGATCACGGCGATGGCCACCAGTTCCAGGGTCAATGTCGCGCCTTGGGCCAGTTTCGGCAGCCACTTGATGATGACTTCCCAGTTCATTGGGTGCTCCTGGCAAAGCCGCGAGCGGCACGTCGTTCCAGAAAATGCATGCCGATCATGGCGAGCACGGTCAGGCCCAGGTACATGAACGCGGCTACCATATAGAAGGTGAACGGCTGCTTGGACACGGTCACGCCGATTTGCGCATGGCGCATGATTTCTTCCAGGCCGATCACCGACACCAGCGCCGTGTCTTTCATCAGGATCATGAACAGGTTGCCCAGGCCGGGCAGGGCGATGCGCCACATCTGCGGCATGATCAGCCGGGTAAAGATCCGCCACTTGGACAACCCCAGGGCCACGCCAGCTTCGCGATGGCCCTTGGGAATTGCCAGGATCGCGCCGCGAAATACTTCCGTGGCGTAGGCGCCAAAGCACAGGCCCAGGGCGATGACGCCGGCGGCGAAGGCGTTCAGGGAAAGGTCCGGGTTACCGAAGTATTCGCCCAGGGCACGCATGAGGTTGACGGTGCCGAAGTAGATCAGCAGCACCCAGAGCAATTCGGGGACGCCGCGAACCAGTGTCGAATAAGTGCCGCCCAGCCATTGCAGCGGCTTGTACGGGGAAGTCTTGGCCAAGGCGCCGAGCAAGCCGAGCACCAGCCCCAGGCAGAGGGCCGAGAGCGCCAGTTTGACGGTCATCAGGGCGCCAGCGGCGAGCGCCGGTCCGAATCCGTAGAGATCGATCATCATGGGTGTGTGTTCATATCGCGGCAGGCTTTGCTAAGGGCCGGCGCCGCAATGAAGCAGCGCCGGCCAGGCACGTCAGGATCAATAGATGCTGAACGGGAAGTACTTGTCGTTGATCTTTTTATAGGTGCCGTCGGCCACGATTTCCTTGAGCGCGGCGTTCAGCTTGGTGCGCAGTTCGTCGTCACCCTTGCGTACGGCGATACCGATCTTGTCGCTTTCCACCACCGGGTCGCCTTTGAATTCGAAGGCGGCGCCGTCTTTGCTCTTGAGCCATTCGTATTGCACGTATTTGTCCGCCAGGATGGCGTCAACGCGGCCGGAGAGCAGGTCGAGGTAGGCGTTTTCCTGAGTATCGTAGAGCGTGACCTTGATGTTGTAGTCATCTTCCATGTTGCGGTCATCCAGCCAGGTACCGGCCAGCGTCGCGCGTTGGGCGCCAATGGTCTTGCCGCTCAGGTACGCCTTGTCGGTGCTGAAATCGGTGGTGGCCTTCGGCGCGATGAATTGCAGCTTGTTGGAATAGTACGGCTCGGTGAAGTCCACGGCCTGCTTGCGTTCCTCGGTAATCGACAGCGAGGAGATCAGGAAGTCGAACTTCTTGGCGTTCAGGGCTGGAATGATGCCGTCCCAGTCGGAGGTCACCACGCTGCATTCGACTTTCATCTTGGCGCATAGGGCGTCGCCAATGTCCTTGTCGAAGCCGACCACGTTGCCGCTGGCATCTTTGTTGTTAAACGGCGGGTAGGCCGCTTCGATGCCCATCTTCAGTGTTTCCGTGGCCATGGCGCTGGCCGAGAAGACCAGACTGGCGGCAGCGGCCAGGAGGAATTTCTTGTAGGTCTGCATAGGTACTGCTCCGTTAGCGGTTGCTGGACATGAATTGTTTGCAGCGCGCCGAAAGCGGGTTTTCGAAGACCTGCTGTGGCGATCCTTGCTCCTCGACCAGGCCTTGATGAAGGAACACCACCTCGCTGGAAACCTGACGGGCGAAGCCCATTTCGTGAGTCACCAGCAGCATGGTGCGGCCTTCTTCGGCCAGGGCGCGGATCACACTAAGTACTTCCTGGACCATTTCCGGGTCAAGGGCAGAGGTGGGCTCGTCGAACAGAATCACTTTAGGCTGCATCGCCAACGTGCGGGCGATGGCGGCGCGCTGCTGCTGACCACCGGAAAGTTCGGCAGGGTAGGCATGACGCTTGTCGGCGATGCCAACCTTGGCCAGCAGGGCCTCGGCCACTTCCACCGCCTCGGCCTTGCTCTGGCCGAGCACCCGGCGCGGGGCTTCGATGATGTTGTCGAGCACGCTCATGTGCGGCCAGAGGTTAAAGTTTTGAAACACAAAACCGATTTCGCTGCGCAGGCGGTTGATCTGTTTGCCATCGGCGGCCACCAGTTCACCGTTTTTCGCGGCCTTGAGCTTGAGTTCTTCGCCGGCCACCAGGATCTGACCCTGGTTGGGGTTTTCCAGCAGGTTGATGCAGCGCAGAAATGTGGACTTGCCGGAACCGGAGGAACCCAGGATCGAGATCACATCGCCGTCGCGGGCGGTCAGCGAGACGCCTTTGAGCACCTCCAGCTTTCCGTAGCGTTTGTGCAAGTTGCGGATTTCAAGCGCGGGCGTGGCCTGGGCCATGTGCGGTCCTCATGGTGTGTGCTCCCTTGCTGTTGGCGGCCTTCCTGGCGAGGCGGCCAAGCTAGCATAGCGCCCGAATGGCAGCCAACAGCGCTACGGGGGGTAAACGGTGAATGTGCGGCAGCTTGTCGCATCGGCGCAGCAGACTGTCGCGCCATCAACAACCAAACGGTCGTTCGAACTCTGTTTACCGGTAAAAATCCCGGGGAGTCGCGTAAAAAAAGGCGCGATGGTGCCAGCTTTGGGCGGGGGTTGGAAGGGTTAACCGGATGAGTGTTGCCGTTGTACGTTTTTATCGTCCATAGGAGATTTTAGCTGGCTGTTCTCATCTGCGTGAGGCTGATCGCGTTCTGTCATGTAGTCAGCAGTCGCGTCGCCATTGTCGAACCACCTATCCCAGTCTTGCGAATGCTTAGAGTTATTTGTCATGAAAGTGTTTACGGCCTCTTCTCCGTCGGGCAAGTACTCGGTATCGGTGCCACGCAGCAGTGAGGAATACCGCGACACCGCCGACGCAGGCAGCGGTGCTGCACGAATAGCTGGCCGGCTTATTCGCTGGCGGGCTCTTCCATCAACTGACGATAACGATCCAGCGCCTCGCCGAAGTCCTTGATGAACTCCGGGGTGCTGAGCCAGCGCTGCGCCGTCTCGCGGTCCATGTCGTCGGCCCACATGCGGTAGTCCACCAGCATGTCGGCGGCCAGGTTGGTGGCGGCCATGCTTTCGTTCTCGGCATTTTTCAGGTCCAGCAGGCCGGGGCGTTCGCTGATCATCACGCTGACGGACGCGAGGAGGGTGTCGAGCATTTCGCTGCGGCTGATGGCCTCGGCTTCGCGCAGCTTGGCGAACAGTTCGAGCACGTAGACCGGTGGCTGGGCGGTGGCGTGGGCCGGGTCGCCATACATAGGGATGGATTTACGCCCGCTCATGCGGATTTGTTTGGCTTTGTCTTTGGCACGCTTGGCGCGTTTTTGCTGTTTGTTCAGTGAGGCCATTGGGCTTCGGTTTCCAGTGGGTTAGGGGGCGATGCCCGGCTCAGTTGATTTTCGGCACGGTAAAGCTGAACTCGCTGCCCTTGCCGGGTTGGCTTTCGGCATGCAGTTTACCGCCATGGGCCTGGACAATCCCCTTGGAAATGTACAAACCCAGTCCAGTGCCGTTCGGGTTGCCTTCCTTGACTGTCCAGTAGCGGTCAAACACGTGAGGTAATTGTTCCGGCTTGATTCCTTCGCCGGTATCACGAACGCTGAACACGATCTCGTCACCCACCGACATCGCGCTGATGCCTACGCTGCCTTGCCGGGGAGTGAATTTGATGGCGTTTCCGATCAGGTTGGACAGCACCTGGAACAGCCGCTCGGGGTCGGCATTGATCTTCAGGTCGGGTTCGGCGTGGAACGAAATATCGATGGCCTTGGCGGTTGCCAGTGGCGTCAGCAGCGAGCAGGCGTCTTCGAATATCTGACTGACGTCCATCGGCTGGGGATGGATGGTGTAGCGGCCGGCGTCGATGCGCGAAGTGTCCAGCAGGTCTTCGAGCAGTACGTTCATGCGGCTGGCGGCCTGTTGCATGGTGTCGATGGCTGAGGCAATTCGCTTGGAGCTATGGGAGCCGTCGGAGCTGAAGGACTTTTGCATCATGCCGCAGAGCATGGATATGACTGTCATCGGGTTGCGCAGGTCATGGGACACCACTGCCACCAGTTCATCACGCGCCTGCACGGCCTGACGCTCCTTGTGGACTTGCCGAGCCAGATCGTTTTCCAGGGCCGAGCGGCGCAGGTCGTTGGCGGCGAACAGATCGCCGTGGGTCCATTGGGTACTGATGCCGGCCATTTCGACTTTCCAGATCTCGAAAGACGTCCGCGGTCGCAGGCGCAAACCTGTCTCGCTGCTTTCCAGGTCCAGGGGTTTTTGCGGGTCGCCGCTCCACTGGATGGTTTGCTTCACCTCGGGGCGGAACCACAGCACGCCATTGTCCACAGGCTTGGGCAGATGAATCGCCAGCACGCCGCTCGCCACGTCCTGATAAGCCTGGGCCGGAGTGAAAACGCTGCTCAGGTTGTGGTGGGAGAAAACGGCCTCGCCAGTCTCCAGCATCCATTTATGCAGTTCGCGGATCTGCTCCGCTTCCGGACACTGACCGTGGCGGTGCAGCTTGTTGTCCTCGAGGATCGCGACGCCGGTGGCGCCGGCCAAGTCCATCAGCCGTTGGGGTTCGCGGGACAAGCCGTCAAAGACATTGTCGCTGGACTCGGCCATGGCGATGGCGAGCACCTTGAGGTCCTCAAGCTTGGCGTCCCGTTGGCGGGTCAGCTCCAGTGCTTGCATGGCGCTGATCTGCAGCGACAGCACTTGGCCGATGGTCTGGCAGGCCATGCGCATCTCATGGGGCACGAGCAGTGGTTGGCGGTTACCGCAACTGATCAGGCCCCACAGCCGTTCGCCTTCCATCAGGGAAATACTCATGGACGACAGCACACCCATGTTCTTCATGTATTGGCGGTGGATCGGCGAGACACTGCGCAAGGTGGAAAAGCTCAGGTCCAGGGCTGTTTGCGTGTCGGGGCGCAACGCCGGGACCAATGGTACCGGCGTGTAGTCAGCGTTGGGGATGATCCGCAGCCAGTTGGTGCGATACAGCTCCCGGGCCTGCTCAGGGATATCGGATGCCGGGAAGAACAGGCCTTTATAGAGTTCCATCGACGGCGCGCTGGCCTCGGCGATCACCTGGCCGTGGCCTTCTTCTTCGAAGCGATAGATCAGCACCCGGTCGTAGCCGGTCATGGCCTGAATTTCTCTAACGCTGATTTCGTAGAGAGCCTGAAGGCTTTTCGCGCCTTGCAGGCGCTGCAACATGCGCCCCAGGTTGGCTTCGCCGCTGACACCTTCTGGACGGTAGTCGCTCAGGTGCTGTTCCAGTTCGACGATGAGGGCGCCTTGATGGCGGTGGACCAGGGCGTCAAAACGCAGTTGGTTCACGACAATCTCCACGGGCGCGTTGTCGCCATCCGCATCGGTGCGACAGGCCTTGAGGATGGCTTGGGCCTGCTGCTGCCCGAACAGTGCGTCCAGCGTCTGGCCCGGGAGACCTTGAGGGTCGTGTCCCATCAATTGCAAAACGTTGGCGCTGACCTGCCGGATGACGAAGTCGGGCTCGGACAGCATCAGCAGCACACCATGCGGCTGGATGGCCCCAGGGAAGCGAATCGGTTCATCTGCACAGTTGGCCAGCAGCTCTTCGAAGGCTTCCTGGTTTTCCGGGGTCATAACAATACCTTTTGGCTGTCCAGCCAGTGTTCAAAATGGGTAAACGTCGCTTTGGCGGCGCGTGTGACTTCGAGCGTTTGAGCGTCGCCAAGGTTCCTGTCGCCCAGGTATTGAAGGAAATCCTTCCAGCGCCGGCCGGTGAGTTCGCCATACACATTGAGAAACGCCGCGCCGCTGGAGGCATCAAGACCCAGCTGTTCGGCCACCCTGCGGCGCAGGATCTGCCCCCCGAGAGTCGCGCCTTCCAACACATAGGAAACCCCGAGGGCAGCGGCACGGGAGTCGATCTGCGGCAGGTCCGCGCAGGTGGGCAGTGTTTCGATAGCGTGGTCACCCAGGCCAAGTGCCGTAAGGTCCGCCCGCAGTACGGGGAGTTTGATCCGCAGGGATTGGTCCAGCCCCGTCGGTGTCAGCGTCAGGACATGAAGTCGTTGTTCCAGCGGCTTATAAAAGCCGTAGTAGGCCGCCATCAGGCGCCGGTACAGGTCGAGGTCCAGCTGTTCGGAGAAAAACGGCAAGCGTTTTTCCAGGGCGACGTGCAGCTCAGCGGTTTCGGTCCGCAATGCCTGAATCAGAGAAGGGGGAGGTGCGGCCGGTGACATGCGCGATAGAGCTCGTTGACTGGAGCGTTGCTGGAAAAAAAGCGCATCAATCTTACACAGATTTTTTGCCGAGAACGGTCATCAGCTGTCGGCTGTCATTCGCCCGTCGCCAGGCCTGGTTGCCAACTCTCAAGCCTTTCCCGTTCACGATCCAGCTCATTGCGCAGCTCTTCTTCCGTGGGGAGTACCAGTTTGTACTGGCTGGCGAACAATTGTTCGTTGCCTTGCAGGACAGAGTAACGCACCACCGATTCATCTTTTTGGGCGCAGAGAATAATGCCAACAGTGGGTTTGTCATCGGGACTGCGCTTGAGGTCGTCGTAGAGACGCACATACATGTCCATCTGCCCAATGTCCTGATGGCTCAGCTCACCGCGTTTGAGGTCGACGATCACAAAACACTTGAGCAGGTAATTGTAAAAGACCAGATCGAGGTAGAAGTCTTTACTTTCGGTGCTGATGCGTTGTTGGCGAGCGACGAAGGCGAACCCCTTGCCCAGTTCAAGGAGAAAGCCCTGTAGCTGGTCGATCAAGGCTTGCTCCAGGTCGGTTTCCAGCAAAGCGCCGGCATTGGGCATTCCGAGGAACTCCAGGACTACCGGATCCCTGACGATGTCCCTTGGGCTGAGATTGAGCTTTTCAGTATGGGAAGTCGCCTCCTGTTTCACTGCTGGGCGGTCTTGGCTGGCCAGTAGGCGTTCGTAGTAGAGGGTTCCGATTTGGCGTTCCAGGGCGCGGGTGGACCAGTTTTGGATGGCGACTTCGTTCATGTACCAATGACGGGCGTTTGGGTCTTCTACTCGCAGAAGTGTGCGGTAATGGGTCCAGCTCAATTCGGAACGCACTGCGTTCCAAATTGGAAACGATTGATAAAAGTCCCGCATGTGGCGCAGATTGCGTTCATCAAACCCTTTCCCAAACCTCGCTGTCAGTACTTTCGCCAGCGACGGCAGCAGTCGTGCGCCATAAGTCGCCCGCTCGGCTCCTCCCTGTTCGAATTCGACGATGTGCCGCCCAATCTGCCAGCAGGTTTGAACCTGAATCGTATCGACGGCACGCAGCACTTTCTGGCGTGCCTGGCGGATCAGTTCACCTAGCTCATTAATCAGAGGGGCAAGCTTTGGGTCGTCTTGAGGGAGAAGTGCGGTCATCGCAATGTCAGCCGTGAGAATGGGCGGACCAAAAGGATGCTCTGGACGACGTTTCGATGATGCCGGGCGAGTCTGATTAGGCGGGAGGAAAGCCGTCCGATTCTTGCAGGACGGGTTTGACGCCGCCTGATCTTGGCTGACCCTGGCTTGTAGGAGCTATCCCGGTAGGGCGTCATCCACTGCCGACGTCCTCGTAACGCGGACGATGATCAGATCGAACCTTGGGCCAGCGCATTGGACGCGGCGACATAATCGGCCTGGAACTGCTCACTTTCGACCCAGTCCAGCGCGGTCTGCTCATCGACGCCCGTGGTCAGGCGACGGTATTCGATCAGGGCGGTAATGATGAAGTCAGTGGCCTCTTCCTCGCCTTCCTGCTCCAGCACAAGCGCCAGCAGCGGATGCCCCAAGAAGACCGCGCACATGGCCTGCTGGCTGATTTTTTCAGCCGCGCGCATGACTTGGAACAGCTCTGTCAGGTCCACGGTTTCCAGATCGATGCGCTCATCGTTCGGGTCCAGGAAATCGTTCGGCGCAGCGGCACGCTGAATGCGGTTCTTTTTGGCTTTCGCCTTGGCGCGCTGGTTTCGTTTCTGCTGTTTGTTTGCCGATGACATGGTCAGATTCCTGACGTGAAAATAAGGCCGCCTATGCTACAGCTTCAGGGCAAACCCTTCGAATTTCTATCCGCCTCAGACAGGGTGGCAGCGGAAATAAATTTCACGCAATAAAAAACCCCGATCAATTTCTTGATCGGGGTTTTCGGTATTTGGTGCCCAGAGACGGAATCGAACCGCCGACACGGGGATTTTCAATCCCCTGCTCTACCGACTGAGCTATCTGGGCAACGGGGCGCATTAAACGGGTTTTTCAGGGGGTCGTCAAGCACGTTATCAAAAAATATTTAATTATTACCGTCGCTTACGATCCGCCCCGGTTCTGGGTGGTCTATTCGGACGGCGGCACGTAGCCTTCGGCCTTGGCGTATTCTTCGCCGGAAAAGAACTTTTCCATTTCGCCTTGAAGGTATTTGCGGTCTTCGGCGTTCATCATGTTCAGGCGTTTTTCGTTGATCAGCAGGGTCTGGTGTTTTTGCCAGTCCGCCCAGGCCTTGGCCGAGACATTGTCGTAGATGTCCTGGCCTTTGACGCCCGGAAAGGGCGCGCGCTCCAGGCCTTCCAGTTGTTCTTTGTACTTGCGGCACATCACGGTGCGGGTCATTGCAACTCTCCTGCGTTCAATACGGCGGCCGCGCGTTCGAGCAAGGTCTTGACCGGGGCGGCGAGGCCCAGGCGCGGCGGGGTGGCGAGGTTATACCAGAGCCAGTCGGCCTCGGCCACGTGATGGCCGGTTTCCCGGACCCGGACCAGCCAGGGTTCGATCGCCAACTGAAAGTGGCTGAAGGTGTGTACCAGAGCTGGCATTTCCTGTTGTTTGCCCAGTTCCAGCGAGTGTTGCAGGGCCAGGTGTTGCAGGTCGTCGAGGTCGTCGAGTTCCGGCAGGCTCCATAAGCCGCCCCACAGGCCCGTGGAGGGGCGACGATAAAGCAGAATCGCGCCTTCGCGGTTGGCCAGCATTGGCATCAGCGTGCGTTTTTTGGGCACGTCCTTGCGGGGCTTGGGGATCGGGTAGCGGGTCTCCAGCCCCAGCATGTGGGCTTGGCAGCCTTTTTTCAGCGGGCAAAGCAGGCAACTGGGTTTGCTGCGGGTACACAGTGTGGCGCCCAGGTCCATCATCGCCTGGGTGTAGGCGTTGACCCGGTCTTGAGGTGTAAAGCGCTCGGCGGTCGCCCACAATTGCTTCGCGACCTTCGGCTCGCCCGGGTAACCCTCCTGGGCGGTGAAGCGCGCCAGCACCCGCTTGACGTTGCCATCGAGGATCGGTGCCCGCAGGCCCATGCTGATGCTGGCGATGGCGCCGGCTGTGGACAGGCCAATCCCCGGCAACTCGGTGAGTTTTTCCACGTCGCGGGGGAATTCACCGCCATATTGGTCGACAACGATCTTCGCGGTTTTCTGCAGATTACGGGCGCGGGTGTAGTAGCCCAGGCCGGTCCACAGGTGCAGCACTTCGTCTTCCGGCGCGGCGGCCAGGGCTTGCACGGTGGGCAGCGAGGCCATGAACCGGTCGAAATAATTGAGCACGGTGCTGACCTGGGTCTGCTGCAGCATGATTTCCGAGACCCACACCCGATACGGATTGATGTCTTGCTGCCAAGGCAAGTCGTGGCGCCCGTGGCGGTCGAACCAATCCAGTACGGCGCTGGAAAACTGCTCGGCGGTCATCGCTTGAACAACCCCTTGAGCGCGTCCTTCAGCTCGGGGCTGACCTTGTCGCCGAGCTTCTCGTCGATCTTCTCATTGAGCTTGTCGCCGAGGCGGTCGCCGGCCAGTTTCGCGGCGACTTTGCCCAGACCTTCGTTGTCCAGGCGACATGCCTTCGCGCCCAACTCCAGCGGACCGCGGCAGCGCAACGGCCATTCGACATCGACGTAACGTTCGTTGACCTGGCAAGCCGGATCGGGCATGTCGCTCTTGTCGCCTTCGATGATGATGCCGACGCGGTAATCCATGCCCAGCACACGCAGGTCGATATCGCCGTCACCGTTGACGGTCATGCCAGGAATGCGGACCTTCAGGTCCGGGTTGCTGGCCACGCCGCTGCGAAAGGTGAGATTGCCGTTGAGTTGCTCGAACGGCGTGTCCTTGCCGCGGGGCTCGCCACTGAGGGTTTTACGATTGAGGGTGGCGATGCCTCTGCACAATTGCTGCTCGAGGTTGGCATTGAGCAGTACACCATCGTTGATGACGAACCCGGCAGTGCCGTTGAGGCTGTCGATCAGGGCCTTTTGGCTGTTGCCGCTGGCGGTCACGGCGCTGTTGAGTGTCACCAGGCCTTTGACGGGCGAATTCTTGCCCTGGCTTTCGATGATTTTCTCGGCCGGTACCCGGTTGATGCGGGTCTGCAGGTTCAACTGCGGCATGGGCTGGCGCACGTCCAGCGTGCCTTTGACTTCGAAGTTGCCGTTGTACAGATCGCCCCGCAGGTTTTCCAGGGTCAGCAGGCCGCCCTGGCCGGTGGCCTTGAGGGCGGCATTCTGGATCGGCAGCTTATCGAGGGTCAGTTGGCCGAAGGTCAGGTCGGCATTCAGGTCCAGTTTGCCCAGGCGTTCGACTGGAAACAGCCGGTCGTTGCTCCAGGCGCCCTGGGTGGGTGCGCTCGGCAACGGTGTGCTGCCGGCGCCGGCCATGGCACTGGCTTCGGTGTTGCTGACCTCCGCCTCACGGGCTGCCTTGGAGCTGTCGGCCTCGGCGGATTTTGGCGGCAGGTAGCGGTCAACGTTGAAGGTATCAGCCTTGAGCTGCGCACGCAGTGACTGCTTGGCAAAGTCCTCCACGGCGATACGACCGCTGAAGGTGCTGTCGTCGATTTTCAGATTGATGCTATTGAATTCGGCGCTGGTCGGCGTGGCCGCAATGCGGGTGACCAGTTCGACTTTGCTCAGGCTGCCTTCGGCCATGGCCGGCAGTTGCTGACCGACGCCGTCGACGAATTTCGCCAGATCGAATTGGGCGATCGACATGCCGCCGCTCAGTTGCGGGGTCTTGTCCAGATTATTGACCTTCAGTTCGCCCAACGCCCGCAGTTGATTGATGGACAGCTTGATGCCAGTCCATTCGGCGACGTTCGCCGCTTTATCCAGAAGTAACTGCCCGTGTGCCGCGAACGTCACGGTCTTGCCTTGCAAAGGGTCGCCCGTGGCTTCGCCGGACAGCTTCAGGTCTTCGAACTTGTAGCGCTGCAAGGCGCGCTCAAAGCGCAGCTCGCCCGTGACTTCGGTGCGCACGCGCACGGCTGGCTGGTTGCTGGCCAGGAACGCGGTGAGGGTGACCGGAATGTTGGTGGAGTCATGGATCGGGCCGGTGCTCAGTTGGATGCTTTCGGCGGTGAACTGCCTGCCGGCCTGCTCGTCGGTGTATTCGACCCGGGCGTTGTTCACGGTCAGGCTGTCGATGTCCAGGCGGGTTGGCTGGGCCGGTTTCTGCGCCGGGGTGCTGTCCCCAGGGGCAGGCTGTTCGGCCGGTGCCGGGGTGTTTGCCGTGGTTTTAGACGCGGGGGCCTTGCCGATGTCTTCCCAATTGCCGTGGCCGTTCTTGTCACGGTTGAGTCGCAGGTTCAGGCCTTCGACCCGCACGTCGCTCATCTGCACTTCCCGGCGCAGCAGTGGAATCACGCGCACGGAAAGGCCGAGCATCTGCAGGTCGGCGAACGGTTGTGTCGGGTTTGCCAGGGTGGCGACGCTGGCTTCGTGCAACTCCAGACCCAGCCACGGGAAAAGGCTCCAGCCGATGTCGCCATTGAGAGTCAGCTCAATATGGGCCTTGTCGCGGGCTATCTGGCGGATCTCTTCTTTATAGTCGTTGGGATCGAAGAGGTGGGTCAGGGCAAAGCCCAAGGCCACAATGACCAGCAACAGCCCGAGGAGTACCAGACCCAGGATTTTGCCGAACGCTTTCATGGGCGAGTCCTTGTAGGTTGAGTTCAAAAATTAGCCTGGGAGTATAACGCCCTGACCTGGTGGCGCGTTGGGTGATCGTTCTTTCTGACAGGCTTGGGGGCCATGGAACCGGTGGCGAGGGCTGGGCTGAGCTCCCGGAGCTAGGCCTGCTCCAGTGCCAGCTTCAATTTGGCCGCCAGCGCCTGGGCTTCCAGATGACCGGGTGGGGCCAAGAGCTTCAGTTCAGCACCGTGTTGCGTAGCCATTTTCCGTGCTTCGCTGACCAATCGTTCCGCCACCCCACGACGACGGGTAACGTTTCGCACACACATTTGGGACAAGTGCCAGACGTCCTGGTGCCGTTGCAGCCGTGCGGCACCGAGCAACCGGTCATTGAAGCGGGCTGCGATCAACGCGCCGTCCTCCAGGCATGTGCGTATCAATTGTGTGCCGTCAGTGAACGGCTCGAACAGCCAGGCCGGGGCATCCTGGTAGATCTTGTGCAGGTCCTGCTGGTCCCGACAGGTGGCGTCATTCAACTGCTCGACAACGATGGGCATATAAATTCCTGAAAAATAAACGATTCACACCCTACAGAAAACGTGCAACGGCGCGATAAGACAGAAGATGTAAAAAAGGTGATGGCATTTTGGCTTTTCTGTCATAAGCAAATGGTAACCTTTACCCGTTCGCCCGTCCTTCTGCGACTCAATGTCGCACCAAAATGAAGCTTCACCAGAAAATACAGTCGTGCTTTGCGTGCAATAAGGCTGAGGGTGATGCATGGCTGGCGAGCCATACCAATAACTGGGGGATACACAAATGAGCACGAGCATCACGGCGGACGGCTTTGCCGACCAGCCTGCGTTCCTCTCCAAGGAACGCATTATCGCCAAGCCCGGATTCAACCGGTGGCTGGTTCCACCGGCCGCACTGGCCATCCACCTTTGCATCGGCATGGCCTACGGCTTTTCGGTGTTCTGGTTGCCGTTGTCCAAGGCACTGGGCGTCACCAAGCCTGTAGCCTGTGCACCGGACATGAGCTTCATCGCACAAGTCTTTTCATCCCAATGTGACTGGCCGATCTCGATGCTCGGCTGGATCTACACCCTGTTCTTCATCTTCCTGGGTTGCTCGGCAGCCATCTGGGGCGGCTGGCTGGAACACGCCGGACCGCGCAAGGCTGGCGTTGTATCGGCCTTGTGCTGGTGCGGCGGTCTGCTGATTTCCGCGTTGGGTATCTACACTCACCAGATCTGGCTGATGTGGGTCGGCTCCGGGGTCATCGGTGGTATCGGCCTGGGGCTGGGCTACATCTCCCCGGTTTCGACGCTGATCAAGTGGTTCCCGGACAAGCGTGGCATGGCCACCGGTATGGCGATCATGGGCTTTGGCGGCGGCGCGATGGTAGGTGCCCCGCTGGCTGCAGCCCTGATGAGCCATTTCTCTTCGCCGACTGAAGTGGGTGTATGGCAAAGCTTCCTGGTCATGGCTGCGATCTACTTCGTATTCATGATCGGTGGTGCCCTGTCGTACCGCGTTCCGCCGACCGGCTGGAAGCCTGAAGGCTGGACTCCGGCGCCGAAGAAAGCGGCAAACGCGATGATCACCCATCGCCACGTTCACGTGAACGTAGCCTGGAAAACCCCGCAGTTCCGTCTGGTATGGCTGGTGCTGTGCCTGAACGTATCCGCCGGTATCGGTATCCTGGGCATGGCTTCGCCGCTGTTGCAGGAAGTGTTTGGCGGTAAGTTGCTCGGTACCGACCTGCCTTTCGGTCAACTGGACGCTGTGCAGTTGGGTCAAATTGCTGCCATCGCGGCCGGTTTCACTGGCCTGCTGAGCTTGTTCAACATTGGTGGACGGTTCTTCTGGGCATCCTGCTCGGATTACCTGGGCCGTAAAAACACCTATTTCGTGTTCTTCGCCCTGGGCTTTGCCCTGTACGCGCTGATCCCGAACCTGGGCCATCTGGGCAGCGTCGCGCTGTTCGTGGCGGCGTTCTGCATCATCCTGTCGATGTACGGCGGCGGCTTCGCCACTGTGCCGGCCTACCTGGCGGACCTGTTCGGTACGCAAATGGTCGGCGCGATCCACGGTCGCCTGTTGACCGCTTGGGCTGCGGCGGGCGTGTTGGGTCCGGTATTGGTGAACTACCTGCGTGAATATCAGTTGAGCATCGGTGTTGAACGCGCCGCGGCCTATGACATCACCTTGTACATTCTCGCCGGCCTGCTGGTGCTGGGCTTCCTGTGCAACATGATGGTCCGTCCGGTCGCCGACAAGTACTTCATGACCGATGCCGAACTGGCCGCTGAACAGGCGCTGGGCCATGACAAGGGCGCCGACAGCACCACTTCGCTGGAGTGGAAGGCTGCGCCGGGCACCAAGCCTTTGGCGATCGCCGCCTGGCTGGTGGTGGGCATTCCGTTGGCGTGGGGTGTGTGGATAACCCTGCAGAAGACGGCGGTGTTGTTCCAGTAAGACTGTTGCCCGAACCTTCAAGGTGAGGGCAAACCTAATGTGGGAGCGGGCTTGCTCGCGAAAGCGGTGTGTCAGTTAACGATGATGTCGACTGATACGCCGCTTTCGCGAGCAAGCCCGCTCCCACATTTGATTTTGGGTGATGGCAAAAAATGCTTGTATGGACATGTCTATCGCCGACAGCCGGGGATTCATCCCGTCAGTGATGTCACCTCTTATGTTTCTGTTTGCCGCTCGCGCCCCTATAATGGCTGCCTTTTTCGCCCAATGATTTTGCGGAGCTGGTGATGGCCGAACGTAAGGCGTCTGTCGAGCGCGACACTCTGGAAACCCAGATCAAAGCCTCGATCAACCTGGATGGCACCGGAAAGGCCCGGTTTGATATCGGCGTGCCTTTTCTTGAGCACATGCTGGACCAGATCGCCCGCCACGGGCTGATCGACCTGGATATCGTCAGCAAGGGTGACCTGCACATCGACGACCACCACACGGTGGAAGACGTCGGCATCACCCTGGGGCAGGCTTTCACCAAAGCCATCGGCGACAAAAAAGGTATCCGTCGCTACGGCCACGCCTACGTGCCGCTCGATGAGGCGCTGTCGCGCGTGGTGATCGACTTCTCCGGTCGTCCGGGCCTGCAAATGCATGTGCCGTATACCCGTGCCACCGTTGGCGGCTTCGACGTGGACCTGTTCCAGGAATTTTTCCAGGGCTTCGTCAACCACGCCAATGTGACCCTGCACATCGACAACCTGCGTGGGCACAACACCCACCACCAGATCGAAACCGTGTTCAAGGCCTTCGGCCGCGCGCTGCGCATGGCCGTGGAGCTCGATGACCGCATGGCCGGGCAAATGCCCTCCACCAAGGGCGTTCTGTAATGCAGACGGTCGCGGTTATCGATTACGGCATGGGCAACCTGCACTCGGTGGCCAAGGCCCTCGAGCACGTGGGCGCCGGCAAGGTACTGATCACCAGCGATGCCGACGTGATTCGCGAAGCCGACCGGGTGGTCTTTCCCGGCGTCGGTGCGATTCGTGACTGCATGGCCGAGATCCGTCGCCTGGGCTTCGACTCGTTGGTGCATGAGGTCAGCCAGGACCGTCCGTTCCTCGGCATCTGCGTGGGCATGCAGGCCTTGCTTGAAAGCAGCGAGGAGAACGACGGCGTCGATTGCATCGCGATGTTTCCAGGCCAGGTGAAGTTTTTCGGCAAGGATCTGCACGAAGACGGCGAGCACCTCAAAGTTCCGCACATGGGCTGGAACGAGGTGAAGCAGACGGTGGATCACCCGCTGTGGCACAACATTCCGGACCTGGCGCGCTTCTACTTCGTGCACAGCTACTACATCGCGGCCGGTAATGCCCGGCAGGTAGTGGGCGGCGGTCACTATGGCGTCGACTTCGCCGCGGCCCTGGCCGACGGTTCGCGCTTCGCTGTGCAGTTCCACCCGGAGAAGAGCCATACCCATGGCCTGCAACTGTTGCAGAACTTCGCGGCGTGGGATGGGCGCTGGTAATGGCCCGCAAGAAGCCGCCGATCCTCACCCTCACGCCCGAGCAGGAGAGTGAGGCGAACCTCAAGATCCAACGGTTCATGGAGGAGCGTTTCGAGCTGGACCTGGGTTCGTTCGAGGCGGCGGAAATTCTTGAGCTGTTTACCCGCGAAATTGCTCCGCACTATTACAACAGGGCGATTTTCGATGTGCAGGCGCACCTTAAAGAAAGGTTCGAGAGCATCGAAAGCGACTTGTGGGCGCTCGAGAAAAACTGATTTCCGAGCCAAGCTGAACATTCGAATTTGAAGGTTTGCCAGATGCTGATTATTCCCGCTATCGATCTCAAGGACGGCGCTTGCGTACGTCTGCGTCAGGGCCGGATGGAAGACTCCACGGTGTTCTCCGATGATCCGGTGAGCATGGCCGCCAAGTGGGTGGAGGGCGGCTGCCGTCGCCTGCATCTGGTCGACCTGAACGGTGCTTTCGAAGGGCAGCCGGTGAACGGTGAAGTGGTCACGGCCATTGCCAAGCGCTATCCGAATTTGCCGATCCAGATCGGCGGTGGCATCCGCTCGCTGGAAACCATCGAACACTACGTCAAGGCCGGCGTGAGCTACGTGATCATCGGCACCAAGGCGGTGAAAGACCCGGCGTTTGTCGCCGAGGCTTGCCGCGCCTTCCCGGGCAAGGTCATCGTTGGCCTGGATGCCAAGGACGGTTTCGTCGCCACTGACGGTTGGGCGCAAGTCAGCACCGTGCAGGTGATTGACCTGGCCAAGCGCTTCGAAGCCGATGGCGTGTCTGCCATCGTCTACACCGACATCGCCAAAGACGGCATGATGCAGGGTTGCAACGTTCCGTTCACCGCCGCCCTGGCCGCCGCCACGAAGATCCCGGTGATCGCCTCCGGCGGCATCCATAACCTGGGCGACATCAAGGCACTGCTCGACGCCAAGGCGCCAGGCATCATCGGTGCGATCACCGGTCGCGCGATCTACGAAGGCACACTGGATGTTGCTGAGGCCCAGGCCTTCTGCGATTCCTACAAAGGCTGAGGACTCACCATGGCGCTGGCAAAACGCATCATTCCCTGTCTCGACGTGGACAACGGCCGGGTGGTCAAGGGCGTCAAGTTCGAGAACATTCGCGACGCCGGCGACCCGGTGGAAATCGCCCGTCGCTATGACGAGCAGGGCGCGGACGAGATTACCTTCCTCGACATCACGGCCAGCGTCGACGGCCGCGATACCACGCTGCATACCGTCGAGCGCATGGCTAGCCAGGTGTTCATCCCGCTGACCGTGGGCGGTGGCGTACGCACCGTGCAGGACATCCGCAACCTGCTCAACGCCGGTGCGGACAAAGTGTCGATCAACACTGCTGCGGTGTTCAACCCGGAATTCGTCGGCGAAGCGGCGCAGCGTTTTGGTTCGCAGTGCATTGTCGTGGCCATCGACGCCAAGAAAGTGTCCGGCCCGGGCGAAACCCCGCGCTGGGAAATCTTCACCCACGGCGGGCGCAAACCCACCGGCCTGGACGCCGTGGAATGGGCGAAGAAGATGGAAGGCCTGGGGGCCGGTGAGATCCTGCTGACCAGCATGGACCAGGACGGCATGAAAAACGGTTTCGACCTGGGCGTCACCCGCGCCATCAGCGATGCCTTGGGCATTCCGGTCATCGCCTCCGGCGGCGTCGGCAACCTGCAGCACCTGGCCGATGGCATCCTTGAAGGCCATGCCAGTGCGGTACTGGCGGCAAGCATTTTCCACTTCGGCGAATACACCGTGCCGGAAGCCAAGGCTTACATGGCGCAGCGCGGAATCGTCATTCGATAAGCTGGCACAGACGAGACCCGATGCTCACCTCAGGGAGCGGCGGGTTGCGTTTTGCGCCCCTGTTGCAGGGCTCAGTACGTCAACCCTCGGCTCGGATGCCTGTCCTGATTTGTCGTAGGCGATTGTGCAGAATTTCAGCGGCAGTTCTGCATCCGGAAACCAGAAATCCATGTAGGTGTGGGTAACATATTGCTCATCCTTTGAACAATCTGTGGTGTCCAGCGGGCCAAATTTGACGGCGTAGGTCCGGTATTCGTTACCGCGTGCCAGCTCCACACCGACTCCGCTGCTGATCGACAAATCGGGCTGCGCCGTTGGCGTGTCATCGAGGACCTCCACGGCAAGGGATAGTCCATTCTTGATGAGTCCGACCTGCGCTCCTTGAGCCGCGGAATCAACGCCAAGAATGCAAAGGAAATAGAAACCGGGCTGGGTGCCAATCTCGCTGTTGATAAACGCGTCGTTAGAACTTATCGCGTCGCTGTAGTAATGGCCACTTTCGCAGTCCTTCGCAGCGCGCACGGTCTTGTGGCGATAAAAAGCGGTGCTGATGGAGAAGTGGTAATCCCATGTCGGAATCTCCGTCGTCCCGTCATCCCGTTTTTTGAGCCTCTTGTACCTTGCCGGCTCGTTGGTATCAGCACTCACGGTAAACGCTGGATAAAGCGGGCAAGAGGAAGTTGCCTCATTGGCAATGTGGCCTTGTACAAAGCATCCGTTGAGAAAGATTGTCGGGTTCCCATAAACGTTTTTGGGAATGGCTTTATAGACATCCCCAACCCGCGTACAGGGTGCATGTTCGTCGCATGGAGCGAAACCGGCCGCCAGGTTGCCGGTGCCTATTACGCCTATTATCTCGTTGGAGTGACGATCAAGAATCGGCCCCCCTGAACTGCCGCCAGCTATATCCTGACAGCGCGTCATTACGTTGTTTCGCCACACCCATGGGCCTTCCACTATTTCCCGAGCAGGCTGCAAAGTGCAGGCAGCCATGCGCAATGTGGTTTTGTCGAAACCCAGTGGGGCACTCACGATCAGAACATCAGTCCCATCGGCAGGCTTTTGTCGGGCCAGCTCCAGGGGCTGTATACCTTCCTCAATGAGTTTCTGGAGGCTGACGTCCAATTCTATGATCGCCAGATCAACGCCTTGCATACTGCGCCATGCCACCTTTTTCAGCGCGTAGGTTTTGAATAATCCGGTGTCGGCGAAGTAATCGAACTGCATGACCCCGCTGACCGGTTTATCCGTCACGATGTTGCCGTTGCCTTTTTCGATACAGTGTCCTGAAGTGAGCACATAGGCGGGTGTTGGTTGGGGTACCGATGCATCCTGAGTGTCGAGGAGCGTCGCGGTACAAGAGCCGTCGATAAACAGGCGTCCGACGCCTCGCCAGTGGTTGTGTGATCCATCCGCATTTTCAAGGATCTTTGAGGCCGTAAAATTTTGCATGCCTTCGCCAAAGTCCTGGCTGTGGGCGATACCCTGCAAACTCAGCGAGCAGAACAGGCCGGTCAGCAGAAAGGAGATCGATTTCATCGAGTGATACCTTTGGTTAGTTGAATGAAAACCGGCGTGGCCGGTGTTCTCCAATTAATCAGGTAGGGGCTGACGGTTGGCGGTAAATAGTTACCTCAACGGTGAGAGTGCTCTTTTATATTTTGAGTCGTTGAGCCGCCTGGGTAGCAAAGGGCTGTGGACATGCTCGCAGGCCCGAGGCACTCTTGGGCACGCCATGGATTCGGGTAGCCAGACATGTTCAGACGCATTCTTTTGGTTCTTGCCAGTGCCTCTTTATTGTTCGTCAACGGGGCACAAGCTCAAGATCGCCGTGACGTCGGCCTGGTGTTGCTGACGGAAAACTTCCCGCCCTACAACATGGCCAAGAATGGCAAAAACTTCGCTCAGAACGAGAACATCAATGGCATCGCCGTGGACATTGTCCGCGAGATATTCAAGCGTGCCGATATCAACTACAGCCTGACGCTGCGTTTCCCGTGGGAGCGAATTTATAAACTGGCCCTGGATAATCCCGGGTACGGCGTGTTTGTCACGGCGCGATTGCCCGAGCGTGAAAAACTCTTCAAATGGGTCGGCCCGATTGGCCCGGACGACTGGATCATGCTCGCCAAGGCCGACAGCAAGATTTCTCTGGACTCGTTGGAGCAGGCGCGTCAACACAGGATCGGGGCTTACAAGGGTGACGCGATTGCCGAGACCTTGGCCAAGCAAGGGCTGAACCCGATTGTCGTGTTGCGCGATCAGGACAACGCCAGGAAGCTGGTCAATGGTCAAATCGATCTGTGGGCCACCGGGGATCCGGCCGGGCGCTATCTGGCGCGTGAGGAAGGGGTGAGCGATCTCAAGACCGTGCTACGGTTCAACAGTGCCGAGTTGTACCTGGCGTTGAACAAAAACGTGCCCGACGACGTGGTCGCCCGCCTTCAAGCGGCCCTGGATGAACTGCGCCAGGAAGGTGCGGTGGACGCGATCATGGCGCGGTATCTCTGAAGACCACGGCGCCGCTATCGCGAGCAGGCTCGCTCCCACACTGGATCTGCGGTGGGCACATGACTGGCGAACAACCCGACACCCTGTGGGAGCGAGCCTGCTCGCGATAGCGGCGGCGCGGTTTGAGAGCGAGCCCAACCGCTACCGATAAACCCCATTTTCCCCATGCCCGGCCATCGCCCGATTGCTGCGCAAGCTGATCATCGACTTGATGTCGATCCATTCGATGCCCTGGGCCTTGAGCCTGGGCAGTTCGCGTTCGAGCACTGCCAGGGTCTGCGGATAAGGATGGCCAATCATCACCGCCGAGCCCTGCTGGCGAGCCAGCTCTATGGCGACCTGAAGCTGATGGGCGATGGCTGCTTCGGTGCGCTCATCGTCCAGGAACACATCGCGCGACACACTGGCGAGGCCGATCTTCTGCGCCTCGGCGGCGGCGACTGTCTGGGCGCTGGTGCGGCTGTCGACAAAGAACTTGTGCCGTTGCTGCAAGTTCGCCATCAACCACGCCATGGCCCGCGGCTGGGACGTCATGCGGCTGCCCATGTGGTTATTGATCCCGCTGGTGAAGGGCACGGCGGCGAATGCGGCGTCGAGGCGTTTTTCCAGCTCCTCCAGGGGCAGTTCCGGATGCCAGGCGAACGGCCCGGTGGCCGGGTCCATGGGCATGTGCAGCATGACGACCTTGCCGGCGCGATGGGCTTCACGAGCCAGTTCGGCGGCATGGGGTGTGTCGGGCATGATTGCTGCGGTGACTGGGCCGGGCAGAGCCAGCACGCGGCGATCCCGGGGCAGGTTTTGCCCCAGGTCGTCGATGATCAGGCTCAGGTAGGCCTTGTGTGGTGCCGGAGGCTGTGTCGCGGGTGCGGCAAAGGCAGCGCCCGCCAGACAGCACACCAGGCCCAGGATGAAGCGCAGGCCCATCTCAGCGGCCGGAGGTGATGTTCAGTCCTTTGAGCAGGCTCAGGGCCTGAGCCAACTGATAGTCGTCATCCTGCGGCATGGGCTTGGCCTTGGCGCCGGAACCGGTCGGTTTGTCGGCGCCGCCGTTGCCATTGCCCAAGTGACCCTGCAAGTCAGCTTCCTTGAAGTACTCGCTGTCCTGCTCGCTGGTGATCTTGGCTTTGCGCACCTCGATGTCCGGGACGATGCCCTGGGCCTGGATGGAGCGGCCGTTAGGGGTGTAGTACAGCGCAGTGGTGATCTTCAGCGCGCGGTCATTGTTGAGCGGCAAGACGGTTTGCACCGAGCCCTTGCCAAAACTGGTGGTGCCCATGACAACGCCGCGTTTCTGGTCCTGCAGGGCGCCGGCGACGATTTCCGATGCCGAAGCGCTGCCACCGTTGATCAGTACCACCAGCGGCACGGCTTCGCTCAGGTCGTTGCCGGTGGCCGAAAAGCGCAGTTCGGAATTGGCAATGCGGCCCTTGGTGTAGACGATCAGGCCCTTGGTGATGAAATGGTCCACCACCTCCACCGCCGATTGCAGCACGCCGCCGGGGTTGTTACGCAGGTCCAGGACCATGCCGTTGAGCTTCTTGCCGTTGTCCTTGCGCAGCTTGGCCAGGGCTTTGGCGACTTCTTCGCCGGTCTTGACCTGGAACTGGGTGATGCGGATGTAGCCGTAGCCCGATTCCAGCAACTGGCTCTTCACGCTTTTGACCTGGATGATCGCACGGGTCAGGGTCACGTCGAACGGCGTGCCGCCATCGCGCACCAGGGTCAGGGTAATCTTCTGGCCGATTTTGCCGCGCATCTTGTCCACAGCTTCGGTCATGCTCTGGCCGCGAGTCGGCTGGCCGTTGATCTTGACGATGAAGTCACCGGCCTGGATGCCGGCCTTGGAAGCAGGCGTGTCGTCGATGGGCGAAACCACTTTGACGAAGCCGTCTTCGCTGCCGACCTCGATGCCCAGCCCGCCGAACTCGCCGCTGGTGCTTTCCTGCAGCTCGGCGAAATCTTCCGGCCCCAGGTAGGCCGAGTGGGGGTCAAGGTTGCTGAGCATGCCCTTGATGGCGTTCTCCAGCAGCAGCTTGTCGTCCACCGGTTCCACGTAGGCGGCCTTGATCCGGTCCATGACTTCAGCAAAGGTGCGCAGTTCGTCCAGCGGCAGCGGGGCCTTGGTGGTCGCGGCCGTAGCGGCTGTCGACGAGGGGGCCGGTTCAGCGGCGAACGCCAGGGGCGCACCGATCACAAGGGCGATCGTCAGGGCCAGCGAGGTGAGGCGGGACAAATGCAGCATGTCGAACGAACTCCTGAGTTGGATGGGCGCGCTTATCCTTGCGCACGACACCATTGGGTCGGGTCACTGGGGCGACCCTGCTGACGAATAGCGAAATACAGCGCTGGCGTATCCTGCCCGCCACTGTTACCAACCGTAGAGATGGACTCGCCGGCCTTGACTACATCGCCGGCCGCCTTGAGCAGCGTCTGGTTATGGCCGTACAGGCTCAAATAGCCGTTACCGTGATCCAGGATCACCAGCAGGCCGGCGCCGCGCAGCCAGTCGGCGAACACCACGCGACCGCCATGCACGGCATGCACCTGGCTGCCGGCAGTGGCGCTGATCATCACGCCGTCCCACTTGGTGCGGGTATCGTCGCCGCGGGTTTGGCCGAAGCGTGCAAGCAATCGACCATTGACCGGCCATGGAAGTTTGCCCCGTGCCGAAGCAAAAGCGCCGCCGAAGGTTTCCCCGCCTGTCGAAACCAGTGGGCCGGGGCTTGATCGGGCAGGCTTGCGCGGTGCATCGCCGGCGTCGGCCTGGGCCTCACGCAAGCGCTTTTTTTCGGCTTCCTGCTGGGCGATCAGCGCCTTTTGGCGCGCTTCTTCCGCCTCTCGAGCCTGGCGTGCCAGGGTTTCTTCGATGGTCTTCAAGACTTTTGCCAGTTGAGCCTGGTCCTGCTCGCGAGCCTTGAGCTTGCTGTCGCGGGCCTTCACGTCTTCATTGAGCTTGGCCAGGGCGACCTGACGCTCCTTGCGAACCTTCTCGAGTTCTTCGCGCTGGGTGTCGAGGCTGCTTTTCTGCACCAGCAACTGGGCCTGCTGCAATTCAATCTCTTTTTCGACATTGGCCAGCTGGCGCAGGGTTTCGTTAAAGCTCTTGAGTTGCTCCAGGCGCGCCTGGCTCAGGTAATCGTAATACGTGAGCGTGCGGGCGAATTTCTCGGGGTTCTGCTGGTTGAGCAGCAGCTTGAGGTACTCCTGACGGCCGTTCTGGTAGGCCGCCCGGGCCTGGATGGCGATCAGCTTTTGTTGTTCAGTGCGCGCGCTCTGGAGTTTTTTTTTCTCCGTATCGAGGCGCTGCAACTCGGATTCACTTTTCTTCAGCTCTTGTTGCAGGGCGTCGACCTGCTTCTCCAGCTTGCCCATCTCGGTCTCGGTACCGCGCAGGTCTTTCTGCACGCCGGACTTCTCTTCCTGCAACTTGCCCAGCAGCTTTTTCAGCTCGGCAATGTCCTGACGCGTGGCGTCCAACTGCTGTTGGGTTTGTGCGCGCTCGTCAGCGAAGGCCGGTTGGAGCAGGCAGGTCAGAGCGAGGGCTATCAGAACGCGAAGCATAGAGGCGGGCGACACCAGGGAAAGGGACGGCCTAGTATGCCCGCCCCACGCTGCAAAAAAAACGCCCATTTGGGGCTGTGTGATAACTGGCCCAAAAAACACCTTGAACCCTGTGGGAGCGAGCCTGCTCGCGATGAGGCCATAACATCCAACATAGATGTTGACTGTAATACCGCTATCGCGAGCAGGCTCGCTCCCACATTGGTAAGTGTTGGGTCAGACCAGGATCGACGTCCCGGTCATCTCCGCCGGCTTCTCCATCCCCAGCAACATCAGCATGGTCGGCGCCACGTCAGCCAGTACGCCGCCATCGCGGACCTTGAAGGCGCGCTTACCGACATAGATGAACGGCACCGGCTCGGTGGTGTGGGCGGTGTGGGCCTGGCCGGTGGACTCATCGGACATCTGCTCGACGTTCCCGTGGTCGGCGGTGATCAGCGCTTCACCGCCGACTTTTTCCAGCGCCTCGACGATGCGCCCGACGCAGGTGTCCAGGCATTCCACGGCTTTGACCGCGGCGTCGAACACACCGCTGTGGCCGACCATGTCGCCGTTGGCGTAGTTGACCACGATCACGTCGTGGCGCTGGTGCTCGATGGCATCGACGATGCGATCGGTGACCTCCGGTGCGCTCATCTCCGGTTGCAGGTCATAGGTGGCGACCTTTGGCGACGGGATCAGGATGCGTTCTTCGCCGGGGAACGGCTCTTCACGGCCGCCGGAGAAGAAGAACGTCACGTGGGCATACTTCTCGGTTTCAGCGATGCGCAGTTGGGTCTTGCCGTGCTTCGCCAGGTAGTCGCCCAGCACGTTTTCCAGGCTGCCGGCGGCGAAGGCCGACGGCGCGGGGATGCTGGCGGCGTATTGGGTCAGCATGACGAAGCCGGCCAGTTTCGGCTGGCGGGCGCGTTCGAACTCCTTGAAATCGTCTTCGACAAACACGCGGGTCAGCTCGCGGGCACGGTCGGCGCGGAAGTTCATGAACACCACAGCGTCGCCGTCCTCGACTTTAACCGGCTCGCCGATGGTGGTGGCCTTGACGAATTCGTCGCTTTCACCCCGCTCGTAGGCGGCTTGCAGGCCTTCCTGGGCGGTGGCGGCGTTGAACTCGGCGTTGCCGTCGACGATCAGGTTGTAGGCCTGGGCCACCCGGTCCCAGCGGTTATCGCGGTCCATGGCGTAGTAACGGCCGACGATGCTGGCGATACGACCCTTGCCGAGGGCCTGGAAGGTGCTGTCGAGCAGTTCGATCGACGAAGTGGCGCTTTTGGGTGGCGTGTCGCGGCCATCGAGGAACGCGTGCAGGTAGATTTTTTCCGCGCCGCGCTTGGACGCCAGCTCGGCCATGGCGATCAGGTGGTCCTGGTGGCTGTGCACGCCGCCATCGGACAGCAGGCCCATGAAGTGCACAGCTTTGCCAGCAGCCACGGCTTTATCCACAGCCGCGCAGATGGTCGGGTTTTCAAAGAACTCGCCGTCGCGGATCGCTTTGGTCACGCGGGTGAAGTCCTGATACACCACGCGGCCCGCGCCGAGGTTCATGTGGCCGACTTCGGAGTTGCCCATCTGTCCGTCGGGCAGGCCGACGTCCATGCCGCTGCCGGAGATCAGGCCGTTCGGCACGGTGGCCCACAGGCGGTCCAGCACGGGCTTCTTGGCCGCGTACACGGCATTGGATTCGTGGCTGTCACTGTGACCGAAGCCGTCGAGAATCATCAGGACCAAAGGTTTAGGCGTGGTAGTCATGGAATCCACTCGTGGCTGATTAAAAGAAGGCGATGGAAAAGGGACGGGCAGTTTAAAGGTAAGTTCCGGTGCCGTCACCGCCGGGCGGGGTTTGGCCGGCCTTGTGTGCTGTGTATACTGGCCGACATTTTAACGCCCTGGAACCTCCTTCGATGGTTGCTCACCTGATTGAATTTGCCACTAACCACTACCTTCTCGTCGGTATCTTCGTCGTACTGCTGGCATTGCTGGTTGCCCATACGATGCAGGGCGGCGGCCGCAGCCTGAGCACCGGCGAACTGACCGCGCTGGTCAACAAAGACACCGGCGTAGTGGTAGACATCCGTCCGAGCAAGGATTTCGCCGCTGGTCACATTGTCGGCGCAGTGAATATTCCCCAGGACAAACTGATCGCCCGTATCGGTGAACTGGAAAAGCACAAGGCCAAGACGCTGATCCTGGTGGATGCCCAGGGCCAGCACGCAGGCACGCATGCCCGCGAACTGATGAAGTCCGGCTTTACCGCCGCCAAGCTGTCCGGTGGCGTTGCAAGCTGGAAAGCCGACAATCTGCCCCTGGTGAAGTGAGATGACCCACGTCGTTGTCTATTCCAGCGATTACTGCCCCTATTGCTCCCGAGCCAAGTTCCTGCTCAAGAACAAAGGTGTGGCTTTCGAAGAGATCAAGGTCGACGGCAAGCCGCAACTGCGCGCCGAAATGACTCAAAAGGCCGGACGTACCTCCGTGCCGCAGATCTGGATCGGCAGCACCCACGTGGGCGGTTGCGATGATCTGTTTGCCCTGGATCGCGCCGGCAAGCTCGATGCGATGCTCAAGGCCTGAATTCCCTACTAAGAACCTGAAAGTAAGAAGGATCTGCGATGACTGACCAACAGAACACAGCTGCCAGCGAAGAAGAAGCCGCACCGCAATTCTCCTTGCAGCGCATTTACGTACGTGACCTGTCCTTCGAAGCCCCGAAAAGCCCGGCGATCTTTCGCCAGCAATGGGAGCCTAGCGTAGGCCTGGACCTGAACACCCGCCAGAAAGCCCTGGAAGATGACTTCCACGAAGTGGTGCTGACCCTGTCGGTAACCGTGAAGAACGGTGACGAAGTGGCGTTCATCGCCGAAGTGCAGCAAGCCGGGATCTTCCTGATCAAGAACCTGGATGCCGCTTCGATGAGCCACACCCTGGGTGCCTTCTGCCCCAACATCCTGTTCCCGTACGCCCGCGAAACCCTCGACAGCCTGGTGACCCGCGGTTCGTTCCCGGCCCTGATGCTGGCCCCGGTGAACTTCGATGCCCTGTACGCGCAAGAACTGCAGCGCATGCAGCAAGAAGGCGGCGCGACCGTTCAGTAAGCGTCGACTGTCAGGCACAAAACCTGTGGGAGCGAGCCTGCTCGCGATGGCGGTGAATCAGTCGACTCCATACTGACTGACATCACGTCATCGCGAGCAGGCTCGCTCCCACAGGAGTTTTTGGGTGGCTGCACCGGCTCAGGCGAACCCGTTCTGCCGCCAGGCCTCGTAAACGGCCACGGCCACGGTGTTGGACAGGTTCAGGCTGCGACAGCCTTCGCGCATCGGCAGGCGCAGACGCTGGTCGGCGGGCAGTGCGTCCAGTACCTCCGCCGGCAGGCCCCGGCTTTCCGGGCCGAACAGGAACGCATCGCCGGCGACGAAACTGGCGTCATGAAACGGCCGCGAGCCCTTGGTGGTGAACGCGAACAGTCGCGGATGCCCCAGTCTTTCCAGACAGCTGGCGAGGTCGGCGTGGCGCTGCAGGGTGGCATACTCGTGGTAGTCGAGACCGGCACGGCGCAGGCGCTTGTCGTCCATCTCGAAGCCCAGTGGTTCGATCAGATGCAGGTGGCAGCCGCTGTTGGCGCACAGCCTGATGACGTTGCCGGTGTTCGGCGGAATTTCCGGTTGAAAAAGGATGACGTGAAACATGCACGGCTCCGCAGATAAAGATGAGCGGCATTCTACGCCGCAAACCGATCAGCGTTCGATGCTATTACCTCGGGTGATGGGGTCTTTGGCGATCTTCGGTCTGATGGTCGGCTTGATGATCGGTCGCCTGACCACGCCCGAGCCGAGCATGCTGCAACAGGTCGAAGTGATCGACGGGACGTTGGTGGCCTGGTTCAACAACGAGCCCAAGTTGCACGGGGAAATCATCGACGGCTCGGTGGCGCTGTTGTTACAGGCACAAGGCCGCCCGCAGAAGGGCCAGCTCAAGCTCAACGGCAAGGACGTGAACTGGCGGGTGCGTTTGAGTGACAAGGGGTTGTTGCTGACGCTGGTGGCGGCGCGTCCGTTGCGGGGGGAATGGGCCGGCAGCGAGGTCGATGACCGCTGGCGGCTGGAGATCCGTCTCCAGGAGCAATAAAAGAGGGAATCCCCGGCCTGCCTGTACCAAGGTCCCCAAACGGGAGGGGCTTGCGTTAAACGCGCAGCCCCGGTGTAAAGAAGGGAAACCTTGACCTGCCTGTATCAAGGCCCCCAAAACAGTGGGCTCGATGAGCCCGATATAAAATGGGGAATCCCCGGCCTGCCTGTACCAAGGTCCCCGAAACTGGGTAGTGATTGAGTTATTGCAGGGGGCGTGCCAGTTTTAAATGGCTTGTCACAAAAAGTTTGCTGATGATGCGAAAAGCCCCGTATTCCGGGGCTTTTGCTTTTGTTTGTGCGGTTTTTTCGAGTTGGGCTGATTGGTTTTGACGGGGGCCGCATGTGCCATTGCGGTTCTCAGTGCATCGATGCGGTGCATCAAGCCTTCAAAAGCATCGCGAGCAGGCTCGCTCCCACAAGACAGTGGCGACACCGCAAACCTTTGTGGGAGCGAGCCTGCTCGCGATTGGCCTTCAAGATCAGTGAAGGGCTAAAGGCTGCTCAGCCCTCATCCCCCTCATCATCATCCCCGCCATCGACCTTCATCCCCAATTCCTTGATCTTGCGGGTCAAGGTATTGCGGCCCCAGCCCAGCAGCACCGCGGCGTCACGACGGCGGCCGGCGGTGTGCTTGAGGGCGGTCTCGATCATGATGCGCTCGAAGCTCGGTACGGCGCTGTCCAGCAGGTTCGATTGGCCGCGGGCCAGAGCCTGGTCGGCCCACTGGCGCAGGGCCTGTTCCCAGTTGGTCACCGGGGCCGAGTCCTGGGGCAGGCTGAGCAGCTCCGGCGGAAGATCGCTGATGTGCACTTCGCGACCGGACGCCATCACCGTGATCCAGCGGCAGGTGTTCTCCAGTTGGCGCACGTTGCCGGGCCATGGCAGGTTCTTGAGGTATTCCTCGGTTTCGCTCTTGAGCAGCTTGGGCTCCACCGCCAGCTCTTGGGCCGCGCGGCTGAGGAAGTGCCGGGCCAGGGTCGGGATGTCTTCGCGACGGTCCGCCAGGCGCGGGATATGAATGCGGATCACATTCAGGCGATGGAACAAGTCTTCACGGAATTTTCCCGCGTGGACCAGGGTTTCCAGGTTCTGGTGGGTCGCGGCGATGATGCGTACATCGACCTTGACTGGGGTATGGCCGCCCACCCGATAGAATTCGCCGTCGGCCAGTACGCGCAGCAGCCGGGTCTGGGTGTCGGCCGGCATATCGCCGATTTCGTCGAGGAACAAGGTGCCGCCGTCGGCTTGTTCGAAGCGCCCGCGCCGCAAGTTGGCCGCGCCGGTGAACGCGCCTTTCTCGTGGCCGAACAGCTCGGACTCCATCAGGTCCTTGGGGATCGCCGCCATGTTCAGCGCAATGAACGGTGATGCCGCCCGTGGACTGTGGCGGTGCAGGGCATGGGCGACCAGTTCTTTACCGGTGCCCGATTCGCCGTTGATCAACACGGTGATGTTGGAGTGGCTCAAACGCCCAATGGCGCGAAACACTTCCTGCATTGCCGGCGCTTCACCGATGATTTCCGGGGTGCGGGCCAGCGCCGGCACCTCTTCCATGCCCTGTTGCTCCTGGGCGTGCTGGTTGGCGCGCTTGACCAGTGACACGGCCTCATCGACGTCGAACGGCTTGGGCAGGTATTCGAAGGCGCCGCCCTGGTAGGACGCTACAGCGCTGTCCAGGTCCGAATGGGCGGTCATGATGATCACCGGCAGCCGTGGGTGCTGCTCGCGAATCCGCGCCAGCAGGTCCAGGCCGCTGGCGCCGGGCATGCGGATGTCGGAGATGATGACGTCCGGTTGCTGACGGGCCAGACGGCTCATCACGCCGTCGGCGCTGTCGAAGCTCTGGGTGGTCATGCCTTCCTGTTGCAAGGCTTTCTCCAGGACCCAACGGATAGAACGGTCGTCATCGACGATCCACACGGTTTCACTACGGCTCATGTCGATGTGGCTCCTTGTTCCAGTGGCAGGAAGATCGAAAAGGTGGTGTGGCCAGGGTGGCTCTCACATTCGATCAGGCCCTGATGCTGACTGATGATGTTCTGGGTAATGGACAGGCCCAGCCCGGTACCGTCCGGGCGACCGCTGACCATGGGAAAGAAGATGGTTTCCTGCAACTCGGCGGGAATGCCCGGGCCGTTGTCGATGATTTCTATCTTGGTCACCAGGCGATGACGCACATGGCCGATGGTGAACTGGCGCATGGCGCGGGTGCGCAGGCTGATGCGGCCCAGGCGCAGCTCGTTCTGGCTACTGATGGCCTGCATGGCGTTGCGCACGATGTTCAGCACCGCCTGGATCATCTGCTCGCGGTCGATCAGTACATCGGGAATGCTTGGGTCGTAGTCGCGCACCAAGGTGATGCAACCCTGGCTCTCGGCTTCCACCAGGCTGCTGACGCGCTCCAGCACTTCGTGGACGTTGCACATCGCCAGGGACGGCAGCTTGTTGGAGCCGAGCATGCGATCCACCAGATTGCGCAAGCGGTCGGCTTCTTCAATGATGACGTTGGTGTAGTCCTTGAGGTTTTCTTCGGGCAGTTCCCGGGCCAACAGTTGTGCGGCGCCACGAATCCCGCCGAGGGGGTTCTTGATCTCATGGGCCAGGCCACGCACCAACATTTTGCTGGTTTCCTGCTTGGACAACTGAGCCTCTTCCTTGGTGATGCGCAGCAGGCGATCACGGGGGTGAACCTCCAGCAGCAACAGCGTGGCACCGTTATTGAGGATCGGTGTTACCGCGTAATCCACGGTCAGCGTCTGGCCGGTCAGGGCGGTAAGCATCGCTTCGCGCTTGGTGAACGGATGCGCCTGTTCCACCGCCTGGCGCAAGGAATTGAGCGCCTCGGCCGATTCGGTGAACAGCTCACTGATGAACTGCCCATGGCTGCGCTGGCCGCTGACGGCCAGCAGCATCTCCGCTGCCGGGTTCATGTACTCGAGGCGCAGTTCGGCATCGAGCAGGATGGTTGCAGTGGTGAGGTTATCGAGTAGCAAGCGGTGTAGTGCGTCGCTAATGGTCATCAGGACCTCTTTTGGAGCGTAAGCAAGCACGCGTATGACGCGCTGATACAAGGAAAATGCAAAAACCAAACCAAGGCTCCGAAAAGAAGCGTTTAGAGCCTCAAACGAACCTTTTTCGCCCGATTGCGTGGCGTTCTGCCAGCTTTTTCGGGTACTTTCGAACCAAAATGGGCTGGAATTTGAGTAGGGTGCAGACACTTGCACCAATATAGTGCGTCATCCAGAGGGGCGTTAAAAGAACGGCAGGATGCTGCTTTGCTCTTCTGCGGGCTTGTCGCTGAGGGGGCATTCGGGACGCTGGCCGTAGTCGGCTTTGGTGCAGGGTGTGATGCGGCGTTTCTGCGCCAGGGAAATGCGCTGCATGTGGAAGGGCTGGTTGGCGGTACGTTCGACGATACGGCCCTGCTCATCGAGAATCTCTACCGCCAGATGATGGCTGCCTCGATCGATGTTGCTCAGCGCGAACACCGGGCTGGGTCCCGGTTCGCCTGTGGGGTTGCCGTCCAATAGCAGGCGGTAGCGGTGGCCTTTTTGCAAGCTGGGTTCGCTGGTGACCGTGACGATCAGTTCCCCCGCTGTGCTGCGTATCGTGGCATCCGGTTCAGGGATCAACAGTCGCAGCATTTCGTAGCGGAACATCGGATCGGGAGTTTTTGCGGGGGCCGTTGTTGAGGCTGCGCCGGAGGGTGGTGTCGCCATCCGGTTGGCGGGCGGCAATTGCACTTTTTGGGCGTTACCGGGGCGCGGTTGGTCGGTGAAGACGCGATTGCCCTGGGCGTCGATGTAGGTATAAACCTGTCCCACCGTCGGCAGCGCGGCCAGGGACAAGCTCAGCGCGAGCAGCCAGCGGATCATGGGCGGTGCACCCGTTGTACGGTGAAGATGACGGTTTCGCTCTGTTGCACCAGATGTTCGCCGTCGATGACCTGTACTGCCAGGCTGTGCTCGCCCCGGTCGATATTCACCAGTTGCAGGCGCGGCACATTGCTCGGCTGGCCATAGGGTTGGCCGTCCAGCAACAACCTGAACAGATGAGGGCTTTGCAGGCGCGGCCGAGCCAGGACGCCAACGGTGAAGGTGCCGTTGTTGGCGCGCAGAGCCTCTTCGCTGGGGATGTCTGTCAGCTCCAGGGTTTCGTAGGCGTTGTTTGGCTCCTCCCGGTTCGCGGCAGGCGCAGTAACGTTCGGGGAGGCAGGGGGCTGGGATTCGACACTGTTGAGTGGCGGCAGCTCCACTGCCTGGGCCGGTACGCCATCGGGCGGCTGGTTGCTATAGGCGGTGTTGCCGTCGGCGTCGGTGTATTTGTAGATCTGTGCGGCGGCTGGCAGCGCCAATAGCAACAACAGCATTCCTGGAAAGCCACGACCCATAAAATCAACCGAAAACCAAAAGTGTTGGATTGCAGCATAGGTCAGGGGAGGCGGTTGGCCCAAGTTGTTGCACGCAATCCCTTGTGGGGGCGGTGTTCATAGCCTCCAGGTTCGACACTGGCCCCCAGTGGGAGCGAGCCTGCTCGCGATGGCGGAGTGTCAGTCACACAAGTGGTAGATGGGCTGGCCTCATCGCGAGCAGGCTCGCTCCCACTGGGGAAAGATGTGTGGGCTCAGGATTTTGTGAAGACGCACAGCTCTGCGGTCGCCCGAACCAGCGCCATTTGCCGCAACGGGTCACTACTGACGGTATGGGTGGCCTGGGCCAGCCATTGTGGGCATTGCGGGTCGGTGCGGTAGGGGCTGAAGTCGGCCAGTTGTTGCAGCAGGCGTTTTTGCAGTTGATCCAGTTGCGGGCGGATCTGCCCAACCAGGTCCGGGCGCGGCGCGTCCGGGGCTTTGCCTTGCAGTTGCCAATCGGACAGATGCGCGTATTGCACCAGTTTGTTGGCTTCTATTTGTGCGGCGAAAAACGCCTCTACCGCTTCACTGCTCAGTTTGTAAGCCGGTGCCTGGGCGACGGCGGCGGCGATCACCTCGCGTTCGCGCTGGCGGTCTTCCACCGGTTTGCGGCTGTCCCATTTGCTCAAGGCGACCTGGTCGGCAATGGCCAGACGCTCGCCTATGGTGCCCAGCAGCGGGGCGAGGGTGGTGGGTGCGGTGGCGGCCTGGGCGGCGGAGCCCAACAACGCGGCAGACAGCGCAAGGTAGAGTGAAAGGCGCGAAGTCATGGGTGATCTCGTCTTCGAATAGTGGAGGGCGCAGACAATCATGCACGTAACCTGCGCCCATAAAAAAGGCCTCCCGAAGGAGGCCTCTTTTTTATTCACGCCGCGTGGGGCGACGCTACCGGATCAGCAGCTGTAGTACAGCTCATATTCCAGTGGGTGTACGAAGGTGCGAACCTTGATTTCTTCTTCGCTTTTCAGTGCGATGTAAGCGTCGATGAAGTCATCGCTGAATACGCCGCCCTTGGTCAGGAACGCACGGCCCTTGTCCAGCTCTTCCAGGGCTTCTTTCAGGCTGCCACACACCTGTGGAATTTCCTTGGCCTCTTCAGGCGGCAGGTCATACAGGTTTTTGTCGGCGGCATCGCCAGGGTGGATCTTGTTCTGGATACCGTCCAGGCCAGCCATCATCAGTGCGGCGAAGGCCAGGTACGGGTTGGCAGCCGGATCCGGGAAACGGGCTTCGATACGGCGAGCCTTAGGGCTGTTGACGTAAGGAATACGGATCGAGGCGGAACGGTTGCGAGCCGAGTAGGCCAGCATCACCGGCGCTTCAAAGCCTGGCACCAGACGCTTGTAGGAGTTGGTCGACGGGTTGGTGAAGCCGTTCAGGGCCTTACCGTGCTTGATGATACCGCCGATGAAGTACAGGGCGGTGTCCGACAGGCCGGCATAGCCTTCGCCAGCGAAGGTGTTCTTGCCGTCTTTGGAGATCGACATGTGCACGTGCATGCCCGAACCGTTGTCGCCGTACAGAGGCTTAGGCATGAAGGTCGCGGTGCGGCCGTAGGCGTCAGCAACGTTGTGTACGCAGTACTTCAGGGTCTGGACTTCGTCAGCCTTCTTGACCAGCGTGTTGAATTTCACGCCGATTTCGTTCTGGCCGGCAGTCGCCACTTCGTGGTGGTGAACTTCGACGGTCTGGCCCATCTCTTCCAGTGCGTTGCACATGGAGGTACGGATTTCGTGGTCGTGGTCGAACGGTGGAACCGGGAAGTAGCCGCCCTTGATACCTGGACGGTGGCCTTTGTTACCGCCTTCCACGTCCTGATCGGACATCCACGAGCCTTGTTCGGAGAAAATCTTGAACATGGAGCCGGAGATGTCGGACTTGAACTTGACCGAGTCGAAGATGAAGAACTCAGGCTCAGGACCGAAGAAAGCGGTGTCGCCGATACCGGTGGACTTCAGGTATTCCTCGGCACGGTGGGCGATGGCGCGTGGGTCGCGGTCATAGCCTTGCATAGTCGAAGGTTCGATGATGTCGCAGACCAGGATCAGGGTCGGCTCTTCGGTGAACGGGTCCAGGACAGCCGTTTCGTCGTCCGGCATCAGGATCATGTCGGAGGCTTCGATGCCTTTCCAGCCAGAAATGGAGGAGCCGTCGAACATCTTCCCGATTTCAAAGAATTCGTCGTCCAGCGCATCACGGGCCGGCATGGTCACGTGATGTTGAGTGCCTTTGGTGTCAGTGAAGCGCAGATCAATCCACTTGACGTCATGATCTTTGATGAGTTGAACCGACTTCGACATATGTCCTCCGGGTGGCTTCGGGCGGGTAATGGTGTGCCCTTAGATATGGGTGATGCCGGCGCGAATACTCTGCCAAGGCAACCTGCCTCACAAGGGAGCAATTTGCATGCCAGTGCCCCAGCATGGGTTTTTTGCACCAAATCCACGCTTTTAAAGCCTTGAAACCCAGATTGTCGAACAATTGCGCACTGCAATGTGGCGCGACTTGCGAGACATGACCTGTTTTGGTGCGCTGAAAACGGAGTGCAGATTAACTGGTTAAACCTTGAGCAATTTCCGCTATAATCCGCGCCCCCCTTTTTCGGCTGGCCGTTCGCGCGCTGTTTTCATGAAACTAATCGTAAAAGTCTTCCCCGAGATCACCATCAAGAGCCGCCCGGTACGGATGCGTTTCATCCGCCAGTTGGCCAAGAACATCCGTGCCGTGCTCCGCGATCTGGACCCGGCTGTGGTGGTGAACGGCGTGTGGGACAACCTCGAGCTGGAAACCCGCGTCAGCGAACCCAAGATCCTCAAGGAAATGACCGAGCGCCTGAGCTGCATGCCGGGCATCGCGCATTTCCTGCAGGTCGACGAATACCCGCTGGGGGATTTCGACGACATCCTCGCCAAGTGCAAGCTGCATTATGGTGATGCCCTGGCCGGCAAGATTTTCTCGGTGCGCTGCAAGCGCGCCGGCAAACACCCGTTCAGTTCGATGGACGTGGAGAGATACGTCGGCAGCCAGTTGCGCAAGCAGTGTGGCGCCGCCGGAATTTCATTGAAAGACCCGCAAATTGAAGTACGCATCGAAATTCGCGACCAACGGTTGTTCGTGATCCACAGTCAGCACGACAGCATTGGCGGGTATCCGCTGGGTTCGCTGGAACAGACCCTGGTGCTGATGTCCGGCGGTTTCGATTCCACGGTCGCGGCCTACCAGATCATGCGTCGCGGGCTGATGAGCCATTTCTGCTTCTTCAATCTCGGCGGGCGCGCCCATGAACTGGGCGTAATGGAAGTGGCGCACTTCATCTGGAAGAAGTATGGCAGCTCCCAACGCGTGTTATTTGTGAGCGTACCGTTCGAGGAAGTCCTGGGCGAGATTCTCGGCAAAGTCGATAACAGTCATATGGGCGTCATTTTGAAGCGTATGATGTTGCGTGCCGCGTCCAGCATCGCCGATCGGCTGCACATCGATGCGCTGGTCACCGGCGAGGCGATCTCCCAGGTGTCGAGCCAGACGCTGCCGAACCTGTCAGTGATCGACTGCGTGACCGAAAAACTGGTGCTGCGCCCGCTGATCGCCAGCCACAAGCAGGACATCATCGACACGGCCAACGCGATCGGCACCGCCGACTTTGCCCGGCACATGCCGGAATACTGCGGGGTCATCTCGGTCAATCCGAAGACCGCGGCCAAGCGCGGGCGTGTGGAGCATGAAGAGAAAGAATTCGACATGGCGGTGCTCGAGCGTGCGCTCGAAAACGCCAGGCTGGTGCCAATCGATCGGGTGATCGATGAATTGGGCCAGGACATACAGATTGAAGAAGTCGGCGAAGCGCTGGCCGGTCAGATCATCATCGACATCCGTCACCCGGACGACGCTGAGGACGACCCGCTGAGTATCGCCGGTATCGAGGTACAAACGATGCCGTTCTATGCAGTGAACGCGCGTTTCAAGGAACTGGACCCTACTCGCCAGTACCTGTTGTATTGCGACAAAGGCGTGATGAGTCGCCTGCATGCCCACCATTTGCTCAGTGAGGGGCATGCCAATGTGCGCGTTTATCGACCGAGCTAAGTGCCCGGGGCTGTTTGCCTGTGGCCTGCGTCACCGGCCCCCCGACGCCGCCGACAGGCTGTAACGGCTTTGTCGGACTCAACGTAAATCGCTGCCACGACCTGTCAGCACACCGAATCCTCTGATCGAGATACACAAGTGATCGAAAATCTACGCAACATCGCCATCATTGCTCACGTTGACCATGGTAAGACCACCCTGGTAGACAAACTCTTGCGTCAATCCGGCACCCTGGAGCGCAACGAGCTCAACGACGAGCGCGTGATGGACTCCAACGACCAGGAAAAAGAGCGCGGTATTACCATCCTGGCGAAAAACACCGCCATCAACTGGAATGGCTACCACATCAACATCGTGGACACCCCGGGCCACGCCGACTTCGGTGGTGAAGTAGAGCGCGTAATGTCGATGGTCGACTCCGTGCTGCTGCTGGTCGATGCCCAGGACGGCCCTATGCCGCAAACCCGTTTCGTGACCAAGAAGGCGTTCGAAGCCGGCCTGCGTCCGATCGTGGTCATCAACAAGGTTGACCGTCCAGGCGCGCGTCCGGACTGGGTTCTGGACCAGATTTTCGACCTGTTCGACAACCTCGGCGCCACCGAAGAACAGCTGGACTTCAAAGTCGTCTACGCCTCGGCCCTGAACGGTATTGCCGGTCTGGACCACACCAACATGGCCGAAGACATGACCCCGCTGTACCAGTCGATCGTCGACGACGTACCTGCGCCGAAAGTCGACCGTGACGGTCCGTTCCAGATGCAAATCTCGGCTCTGGACTACAACAGCTTCCTGGGTGTGATCGGTGTTGGCCGCATCGCCCGTGGTCGCATCAAGCCGAACACGCCGGTCGTGGCGATCGACGCCGACGGCAAGAAGCGCAACGGTCGTATCCTCAAGCTGATGGGTCACCACGGCCTGCACCGTATCGACGTTGAAGAAGCAGCTGCCGGCGACATCGTCTGCATCAGCGGCTTCGAGCAACTGTTCATCTCCGACACCCTGTGCGACCCACTGAACGTCGAAGCGATGAAGCCGTTGACCGTCGATGAGCCAACCGTCTCCATGACCTTCCAGGTCAACGACTCGCCATTCTGCGGTAAAGAAGGCAAGTTCGTGACCAGCCGTAACATCAAGGAGCGTCTGGACAAGGAACTGCTCTACAACGTGGCACTGCGCGTTGAAGAAGGCGACTCGGCCGACAAGTTCAAGGTTTCCGGCCGTGGTGAGCTGCACCTCTCGGTTCTGATCGAAACCATGCGTCGCGAAGGCTTCGAAATGGGCGTAGGTCGTCCTGAAGTGATCATCCGTATGGTTGACGGCGTCAAGCACGAACCGTACGAAAACGTGACCATCGACCTGCCGGAAGAATCCCAGGGCGCGATCATGGAACAAATGGGCCTGCGCAAGGGCGACCTGACCAACATGGTTCCGGATGGCAAGGGCCGTGTGCGCCTTGAGTACAACATCCCGGCCCGTGGCCTGATCGGTTTCCGTAACGAGTTCCTGACCCTGACCTCCGGTGGCGGCATCCTGACTTCGATCTTCGATCGTTACGACGTGATGAAGTCCGGCGACATGTCCGGCCGTCAGAACGGTGTTCTGGTATCGGTTGCGACCGGCAAGGCACTGACCTACTCGCTGGAAACCCTGCAAGCGCGCGGCAAGCTGTTCGTCGAGCACGGCCAGGACATCTACGAAGGTCAAATCGTCGGCCTCAACAGCCGCGACAACGACCTGGGCGTGAACCCGACCAAAGGCAAGAAGCTCGACAACATGCGTGCTTCGGGCAAAGACGAAACCATCGCATTGGTTCCGCCGGTCAAGTTCACCCTGGAGCAAGCGCTGGAGTTCGTGCAGGAAGACGAACTGTGCGAAGTGACGCCTAAGTCGATTCGCCTGCGTAAGAAGATCCTTGGCGAAAGCGAGCGTACCCGCGCTGCCAAGAAAAGCGGTAACTGAGTTTCGACTTAGTTAATGGCTGAAAAAAACGCCCCTGATTGTGAGATCAGGGGCGTTTTTTTATGCCTGGAAGTTATGTAGCGCCTGTCAGGGCCCCTTCGCGAGCAAGCCCGCTCCCACAGTGGATCTTCAGTGGACACAGATTTTGTATCCGGCTCAGATCTACTGTGGGAGCGGGCTTGCTCGCGAAGGCGGCCGAACAGGTGTTGCGACATCAGCGGTCGATCAGAACTTGTCCAACGTCCGCGGATTACGCTCGCGCTCCACTGCCTTGGGCTTGTAGGCGCAATACCCCGGTCGCGGTCCGACCCGCGGATGGTTGCGGCAAGTGTCCGGGCGCTTCTCATAAATGGTGCACAACCGGCTCTTGCGATCCAGATACAGGCAATCGTTGTTGCTCATGCGCTGGAGCGTGAAGATTTCGGATTTCTGGTTATAGCGCTCGACGATCCCTTCCTTTTGCAGGCGCTTGGCGATGTTTTTCGGCGGGTCGCCCAGTTCGAATTCATCGACGATACCGATCCGGATCAGGTCCTTGATCTTGACCTCCACCGGCAGTGTGCAGCAGCTCGACACGCAGGAACCGCACATTGGCGCGGAATACTTGGCCCAGGTATCGATTCGGTCGATCTCCGCGGCGGCGATCAGGTTGGGCTTCATCATCAAGGTTTACCAGCATGCATCAGGGCGCGCGATCATACCGGGACTGGTGAAATTTTGAACGACCATCTGCCGGTTTTTTTTATGCCCGGCAAAAACACTGGCTGGATAGGCACGGCCCCTGCATTCATTCGCTCATATGGCAATTCCCTGGCGGCGATTCTCCGTCACCCTGGAAAAACCAACGAACCTGCGCCTGCAGTGCCTGTCAGACCGTCTAGGCTCAGACAATTTCATGCTCGTTCGAGGTCTCATCAATGACTCAAGAACCACTTGTTCGCGAAGCCGAAGTGGCTGCATTTCGCGATGCCGTGTTGACCAAACTCACTTACGCCGTCGGCAAGGACCCGGATCATGCGTTTGATCACGACTGGTTCGAAGCCATTGCCCTGGCCGCCCGCGACCATATGGTCGAACACTGGATGGACCACACGCGGCAGATCTACCGCAAGGGCCAGAAGCGCGTCTATTACCTCTCCCTGGAGTTTCTCATCGGCCGCTTGCTCTATGACAGCCTGAGTAACCTCGGTCTGCTGGACACTGCGCGCGAAGCCCTGACCGAACTGGGCGTGGATCTGGAGCGCATTCGCCTGCTCGAACCCGATGCGGCGTTGGGCAACGGCGGCCTTGGCCGGTTGGCGGCATGTTTCATGGAAAGTATGTCCACCTTGGGCATTGCCGGCCATGGCTACGGTATTCGTTACGAGCACGGGCTGTTTCGCCAGGCGATCGTCGATGGCTGGCAGCAGGAGCAAACCGAACACTGGCTGGATTTCGGCAACCCTTGGGAGTTCGAGCGGCCTGAAGTGGTCTACCCGATCGGCTTCGGCGGCAGCGTCGAGACCGTGACCGACGCCTCCGGCAATACCAAGCAAGTCTGGTCTCCGGGCGAAACCGTGCGAGCCATCGCTTATGACACGCCCGTGGTGGGTTGGCGCGGTGCCAGCGTCAACACCCTGCGTCTGTGGCGCGCCCGTGCCGTGGAAGATTTGCATCTGGAACGCTTCAACGCCGGCGACCATTTGGGTGCCGTGGCGGAAGTGGCCCGGGCCGAAAGTATCTCTCGCGTACTGTACCCGGCCGACAGCACCGAGGCGGGTCAGGAACTGCGCCTGCGCCAGGAGTATTTCTTCGTTGCCGCCTCGCTGCAGGATTTGCTGCGCCGTCATCGCAATATGCATACCTCGGTGTTGACCTTGGGCGATCACGCGGCGATCCAGCTCAACGATACGCACCCGTCGATTGCCGTGGCCGAGTTGATGCGCCAATTGGTGGACGTCTATGACGTGGCCTGGGACGCCGCCTGGCAGATCACCCAGGACACGCTCTCCTACACCAACCACACACTGCTGCCCGAAGCCCTGGAAACCTGGCCGGTGGGGCTGATGGAGCGCATGTTGCCCCGGCACATGCAGATCATTTACCTGATCAACGCCCAGCACATCGATGCGCTGCGGTCCAAGGGTGTGCACGATTTCGACGTGCTGCGCGCGGTGTCGCTGATCGAAGAAGACAACGGCCGTCGGGTGCGCATGGGCAACCTTGCCTTTCTCGGCTCCCACAGCGTCAATGGTGTGTCCGGGTTGCACACACAACTGATGCGCAGCACGGTGTTCTCTGAACTGCACAAGCTTTACCCCGAGCGGATCAACAACAAAACCAACGGCATCACGTTCCGCCGCTGGCTGTTTCAGGCCAACGCTGAACTGACCTCGATGATGGTCGATGCCCTGGGCCCGAGTGTGCTCGACAACCCAGAGGAACGCCTGATCGAGCTGGAGCCGTTCGCGGATCAACCGGCGTTTCGCAAACAGTTCGCCGAACAGCGCCTGCACAGCAAAAAAGCCTTGGCGCACCTGATTCACGAGCGCTTGGGTGTGGCCGTGAATCCGGCGGCGATGTTCGACGTGCAGGTCAAACGGATCCATGAATACAAGCGCCAGTTGCTTAACCTGATGCACACGGTGGCGCTGTACCAGGCGATCCGCGCCGAACCGGAAGTGGACTGGGTGCCACGGGTGAAAATCTTCGCTGGCAAGGCCGCCGCCAGTTATCACCAGGCCAAGTTGATCATCAAGCTGACCAACGATATCGCCCGTGTGGTGAACAACGACCCGACCGTGCGTGGTCTGCTCAAAGTGGTGTTCCTGCCCAACTACAACGTCAGCCTGGCCGAGAGCATCATCCCGGCGGCGGACCTTTCCGAGCAGATTTCCACGGCCGGTTTTGAAGCGTCAGGCACCAGTAACATGAAGTTCGGTCTTAATGGCGCGCTGACCATCGGCACCATGGACGGCGCCAACGTGGAGATGCATGAGCGCGTGGGCGGTGAGCACATGTTCATCTTCGGCCTGACGGCCGAGCAGGTGGAGGCCCGCAAGCAGAACGGCGAGTTCAGCGCCGCGCCGGACATTGCCGCGTCCCATCGCCTCAACGATGTGTTGCAGGCCATTCGCGGCGGGGTGTTTTCGCCGGACGATCCGATGCGTTACACCGGGCTTGTCGATTCGCTGGTGGATTACGATCGCTTTCTGGTCTGCGCCGACTTCGACTCTTACTGGGATGCCCAGGCCAGGGTCGAAGAGCGTTGGCACGACGCTCAGCACTGGTGGCGTTCGGCGGTGCTCAATACCGCGCGCATGGGCTGGTTTTCCTCCGACCGGACTATCCGCGAATACGCCACCGACATCTGGAAAGCCTTGGAGTAGCCGTTGCAGGAAATGTGAGCGAAGCCCAACGGTGGTTGGGCTGGGTCGATATACTAAGCGCCAGTTTCGCCGGGCTGTGTGACCGGCTTAGTACTTGAGGCGCCAGCAATCCATTGTGGGAGCGAGCCTGCTCCCACAAGGTTTGTGTGGTTCCACTAGACTGAACCAGGCACCGCTTCACCCCGGTTACGCCCGCCAAGGGCCGCTTAGGGATATCGACCATGCAATGGATTTTGACGCTGTTGGGCCTGGCACTTGGCTGGGTGGTGGATGAGTCGTTCGCCGATGCGCTGATAGGCGCGTTGCTGGGCCTTGGCATCGCTCAGGGGATGGGTCTGCGCCGCCTCGGTGCCCACGCCGCCGAACAGCAGAACCAGTTGCAAACGGCCCAGCGCACCTTGAGCTCACTGGAGCAGCGGCTGATCGTGCTTGAGCACAGCACGGTCGCCGCCTCGAGCGAACCGGCGCCATCGCCCGAGATCGTCGTGGCCCAGGCGCCAGAGCCCGACATCCAATCCGAACCGGAGCTGGTCTGGGAACTGCCGCCTGACCTTGAAGCCCTTCCGGCGATGACCGCACAAGCCAGCCAGCCGTTGCCCGACGACGTATGGAGGTCTGCGCCGGCCGCCCCCAAACCGGTTCAGCCGGAACCGGCTGCCCCACGTGGTCCGAATCTGTTCGAGCGTGCCGTCGCGGGGGCGCGTAACTGGCTGTTCGGCGGTAATACCGTATTGCGGGTCGGGGTGGTGCTGTTGTTCCTCGGCCTGGCGTTTCTGCTGCGCTATGCCACTGAAGGCATGGTCGTGCCCATCGAGTTGCGTTATGCCGGCGTCGCGGCCAGTGCGTTGAGCCTGCTGGGCCTGGGTTGGTGGCTGCGCCAGCGCAACAGCAACTACGCGTTGATGTTGCAGGGCACCGGGATCGCCGTGCTGTACCTGACCGTGTTCGCCGCCATGCGCCTGCATCCGCTGCTCGATTCGACAGCGGCCTTGGGCTTGCTGGTGGCGGTCACGGTGTTCTCGGCGATTCTGGCGGTAACCCAAAATGCCCTCGGCCTTGCCGCGGTGGCGGCGTTGGGCGGGTTTGCCGCGCCGATCCTGACGTCCACCGGCAGCGGCAACCATGTCGCGCTGTTCAGCTACTTCATCCTGCTTAATGCCGGCATTCTGGCGATTGCCTGGTTCAAGGCCTGGCGTCTGCTCAACCTGATTGGTTTTGTCGGCACCTTCGGCATCGGTTTCGCCTGGGGCTTGCGCTCTTACGGGCCAGAACTGCTCTGGAGCACCGAGCCGTTCCTGATTATTTTCTTCCTGATGTATCTGGCGATCGGCTTGTTGTTTACCCGACGCAAGCTGCTGGAAATGGGCGACGGGCCCGAGGACGAAGGCCGCGATGCGCTGTTGCGCTGGTCGGCGCGCAAGGGTGACTACGTGGACGGCACCCTGCTGTTCGGCCCGCCGCTGGTGGGGTTCGGTCTGCAGTTCGCACTGGTGCAGCATCTGGAGTTCGCCGCAGCGTTCAGCGCCCTGGCCCTGGGTATGATCTACATGGGACTGGCGCGGGTATTGATGGGGGGGCGCGCCGTCCTGTTGGCCGAAACCTGCCTGGCCCTGGGGGTGATTTTTGCCAGTCTGGCGATTCCCCTGGGCCTCGACGCTCGGTGGACCGCAGCGGCATGGGCTGTGGAAGGCGCGGGGATCTTCTGGCTGGGCCTGCGTCAGCAGCGGCCATTGGCGCGGGCTTTTGCCTTGCTGCTGCAACTGGGCTCGGCGCTGGCTTTTATCAGCGAGTTGCGTCAGGGCGACAACAGCCTGATCGATGGCGCGCCGCTGGGGGCGTTGATGCTGGGTGGCGCCTTGCTGTTCAGTTTCTACCAGTTGCGCAAGACCGCGCCTGAGCACACCGCCAATTGGGAGCGCCAAGGCCTGCCGGTGCTAGCGGTGCTGGGCTTGAGTTTTCTCTATCTGCTGGCGCCGCTGTTCTTCTTCACTCACGGCACCGCCATCACCTGGGCCCTGGCCGGCCTGGCGACGCTGTTCGCGGGCCTGCGCCTGCAATCGCGCAGCTTCCTGTTTACCGCGTTCGCGGTGCAGCTGCTGGGTGGTGCGCTGTTCCTGTTGCGTTTGCAGGGGGCCGAAGGGGATTCGACCGCCGTGTTCAGCGCTGGGTGGAGCGGTTTGCTCAGCGCCTCCCTGATCGGCCTGGCGCTGATTGGCGGCATGCTGCTGGCGGCACGCGATGACATGGTGCGCAACGATGTCCGATTGCTGCGCGGGCTGTCGGTGGTGCTGCTGGCAGGGTTGGTGCTGATCAACCTCGCCGTACTCTTCGTCCTGCCCTGGCAAACGGCGAGCGGTGTATGGGCGGCCAGCGGCCTGCTGATCATCTGGCTGAGCCTGTACCTGAAGCAGCGCGTGAGTTTCGTGTTCGGCCTGTTGTTGCAGTTGATCGGCGGCGCGGCGTTTCTTGCCGCCGGGTCGGCGCTGCTCGGGCCGCTGAGTGCCGAGGATCTGCGGCCCGTGGCCCACAGCGGGTTCTGGACGCCGCTGGTGCTGGGGCTGGCGGCGCTGGTAGGCGCATGGCGATTGCAGCGTGGTCATCCGTCGGCGGTGTTCCAGGCCTTGAGCTTGCAGCGGTTGTCCGAGTTGTTGCTGATCTGGGGCGCCGGCTGGTGGGCGCTGGCGTGGGGCAGCGAAGTGCTGCGCTTTGCGCCGCAGAACCTGCAAGGCCATTTGATGCTGATCGTCGCGGCAATCAGTGTGGCGCTGTGGGCATTGCTGGCGCTGCGTTTGAATTGGCCGGCGATGGGCCTGTTATGCACCTTGCTGATACCTGTGGCTGGCTGTGTGCTGGTCGCGACCGGGCACAGCCGTTATCACCCGGCGGCGGATTTCGGCTGGCTGGCCTGGTTGGCCGTGTTCGCCGTGCATTTGCTTTCCCTGAAACGTCTGGCGCCGCTGCTACCGGCCCGGGCGCGCAGCAGCGCCCATGTGCTCGGTTGCTGGCTGCTGATCGGTGTGCTGGCGCTGGAGGTGCGCTACGGCCTGATGCTGTTGTCCGAGCAGTACAACGCCTGGCGCTGGCTGGGTTGGGCGATTCTGCCGAGCCTGTACCTGGTGCTGATGGCCGCGCCGCGGGCCTGGCCGTGGCCGGTCTCGGCCCATCCACGCGAATATCGCGTGTACGCGGCGGCGCCCCTGGCCCTGTTGATGCTGGGCTGGTTCTGGCTGGCCAATACCTTCAGCGACGGCAGCGCCGAGCCGTTGCCCTATGTGCCGCTGCTCAACCCGTTGGAACTGGGCTTGCTGTTCGCCTTGTTTGGCGTCTACGCGTGGGCCCGCAGCGCAGTGGCGCAACTGGCAATCCGATGGGGTCATGCCGGACACGTCGCCCAGTTGATCGCCGGCGTGTCGCTGTTCGCCTTCTTCACTGCTGTGGTGATGCGCAGCGCCCATCATTGGATCGGTGTGCCGTTCGAGCTGGATGCGTTGCTCGAATCCATGTTTGTCCAGGCCGGGCTGTCCCTCGTCTGGACCCTGATTGCCCTGGGCCTGATGATCGGCGGGCATCTGCGCCATCGTCGTGAGGTGTGGCTGATCGGTGCGGCGTTGATCGCCGTGGTGGTGGCCAAGCTGTTCTTTGTCGAATTGAGTAACCGTGGCGGTCTGGCGCGGATCGTGTCGTTTATCGGCGTGGGCGTATTGCTGTTGGTGGTGGGCTACTTCGCGCCGCTGCCGCCAAAACGCCCGGAAGGGGGCTCGCGGACCGAGCCACCAATACCTGTCAGTGAGGGAGTGTCATCTTGAGTCGCAAGTTGAGTCGCATCGGGCTGGGCGTGGTGGGGTTGTGGGTGGCCTTGTCGGTGACGGCCCAGGAGCAGCCGGCGGACTTCGCCCATCAGGTGCCATTGGCCTTGAGCGGTGAGGGGCCTTGGTATCGCCTGGCGTTGCCCCTGGAGATTCAGTTGCAAGCGCGCCAGACCGACCTGAGCGACCTGCGGGTGTTCAACGCCGCCGGGCAGGCCCAGGCCTATGCCCTGGTTCGCGAGACCGCCCAGAGCCGTGAAAACCGCACCCTCACCGACGTGAAGTGGTTCCCGTTGTACAACGCCGCCGATGATCACGAGCGCGCGCCGAGCGTACGGGTGCAATCGAGCGCCGACGGCACGCTGGTGCAGGTGCAACCGTCCAGCCGGCTCGAGGCGGGAGAGGAGGCGTTGCGTGGCTGGCTGCTGGATGCCAGCGCGATCAAGGCGCCCTTGCAACAGTTGATCCTCGACTGGAGCAGCGAGCGCGACGGCTTCCAGCGCTTCACCATCGAGGCCAGTGACGACTTGCAACACTGGCAGGCGTGGGGTGAAGGCCAGGTGGCGCGGCTGACCTTTGCCGATGAGCGGGTCGAGCAGCATGAGGTGAACCTGCCGGGACAACCGGCGCGTTATCTGCGGTTGTTGTGGGAGTCGCCGTCATCGGCGCCGGTGCTGACCTCGGCCCAGTTGCAAAGCTCCCGCTACGAAAGCGCGCCGCTGGTCTGGTCGCAGCCTTTGGCCGGCAGCACCACGAAGGCCGGTGAGTACACCTGGCAGTTGCCCATGGGGCTGAATGTCGAGCAGGTGCAGATCGAACTGAGCCAGGCCAACAGCCTGGCACCGGTGACCCTGGCCGGGCGGCGTGAAAGCAGTCAGCCGTGGCAATCGCAGGGCAGTGGCTTGTTGTATCGCTTGACCCAGAACGGCGAGGATGTGCTGCAAAACCAACTGCAATTGTCGGGGCAGACGGTGCAGCAATTGAAGCTGACGGTGGACGAGCGAGGCGGCGGCCTCGGTGCCGAAGCGCCCGCTTTGCGTTTTGCCGTGCGCCCGACCCAGGTGGTGTTCCTGGCGCGTGGTGAGGGCCCCTACAGCCTGGCGCTGGGCAATGCGACGGTGAAAGCGGCCAGCCTGCCACTGGCCACGCTGGTGCCCGATTACAAACCGTCCCGTCTGGCAACGCTGGGGACGGCGAAGGCTAATGATGCGGCGATCTCGGCACCGGCCGCTGCAACGGGTCCGGCAACCATCGAGACTAACTGGAAGAAAATCGGCTTGTGGGCGGTGTTGCTGATCAGTGTGCTGGTCCTTGCGGCAATGGCAATCAGCTTGCTGCGCAAGCCGCCGGTCAAGTCCTGAGCTGAGCACATCCTGTAGGAGCTGGCGAAGCCTGCGATCTTTTCCAGTCAATTGAATCTGGAGCGAAAGATCAAGATCAAAAGATCGCAGCCTCGCTTCGCTCGACAGCTCCTACGCAGGTGGGCAGGCCCGGATATGAACTCAATCCTTCATTCCCCGTCTCATAGGAGGAATTAAGTCCCGACTCGCGCTAAACTGCGCTGGTTTTTCCGCCCCCTATTCTTCGGAGCCGTCCATGTCCCGCGTTACCTTGAGTCGCTATTTGATTGAGCAGACCCGCAGCAACAACACCCCTGCCGATCTGCGCTTTTTGATCGAAGTGGTGGCGCGTGCGTGCAAGGAGATCAGCCACGCCGTATCCAAAGGCGCGCTGGGTGGTGTCCTGGGCAGCATGGGCACCGAAAACGTGCAGGGCGAAGTGCAGAAGAAGCTCGACGTGCTGTCCAACGAAATCCTGCTCGAAGCCAACGAATGGGGTGGTCACCTGGCCGGCATGGCGTCCGAGGAAATGGACAATGCCTACCAGATCCCGGGCAAATACCCCAAGGGTGCCTATCTGTTGGTGTTCGACCCACTGGACGGTTCGTCGAACATTGATATCAACGCGCCGGTCGGTACTATCTTCTCGGTATTGCGTTGCCCGAACGAATACCTGAGCCAGAACGAAGCCTTGAACGAAAAGGCTTTCCTGCAGCCAGGCACCGAGCAGGTAGCCGCCGGTTATGCCATCTACGGCCCGCAGACCATGCTGGTGCTGACCTTGGGCGACGGCGTCAAAGGCTTCACCCTGGACCGCGAGATGGGCAGCTTCGTTCTGACCCACGAAGACATCACCATTCCTGAAACCACCCAGGAATTTGCCATCAACATGTCCAATCAGCGCCACTGGGAAGCCCCGGTACAGCGCTACGTCAACGAATTGCTGGCCGGCGAAGAAGGCCCGCTGAAAAAGAACTACAACATGCGTTGGGTCGCCGCGATGGTGGCCGACGTGCACCGTATCCTGACCCGTGGCGGTCTGTTCATGTACCCACGTGACAGCCGCGAGCCGTCCAAGCCGGGCAAACTGCGGCTGATGTACGAAGCCAATCCGATGTCGTTCCTGGTGGAGCAGGCCGGTGGCGCTTCGACCGACGGTCACCAGCGCATTCTCGACATTCAGCCTGAAGGCCTGCACCAGCGTGTGGCGGTGTTCCTTGGCTCGAAGGAAGAAGTCGCTCGCGCCACGGCCTACCACAAGGAATAAAGCATGGCCCAGCCCTGGCAGCCGTTGCTCGATTGGTGGTTTGGCTCAGCCACGTCGCCGGACGAAATAGCCGCTGACAAGGGCAAACTGTGGTTCGGCAAACGCCATGATCGCCAAGCGCACGAGCGCTTCGGCGATCAGGTCGAGCAGGCTCTGGCCGGTGAATTGACCGACTGGGCGCAACGCCCCGAAGGCTGGCTGGCCCTGGTGCTGCTGCTCGATCAACTGCCGCGGATGATCTTTCGCGACACCCCCAAGGCCTTTTCCGGCGACCTGCGTGCCCAAGCGCTGGTGGCCCAAGGCATGGCGGCGGGCTTCGACCGGCAACTCGAACCGATCCAACGGGTGTTCATCTACCTGGTGCTTGAGCATTGCGAAAATCTGGCGGTGCAGAACGAGGCCGTGTCGCGCTTCATCGACCTGGTCCGAGAGCAACCGGAGGCGGATCGGGCGGTGTTTGAAGACAACCTGGATTACGCCGAACGGCACCAGAAGATCATTGCGCAGTTTGGACGCTTTCCCCATCGCAATGCGGTGTTGGGGCGTGAGTCCACGGCTGAGGAAGTCGAGTTTTTGAACAGGCCTGGGTCCAGGTTCTGATCCTTTCGATGTAGCTGACGCCGCTATCGCGAGCAGGCTCGCTCCCACAGTTAATCGCGTTTCCCTGATGGAACTCGGTCAACTGTGGGAGCGAGCCTGCTCGCGATTGGGTCTTGATAGCACTAGATCCGAAAACTACCCACCAACTGCTTCAACCGCGCCGCTTGTTGCTCAAGGTCGGCACAGGCGCGCAAGGTGGCTTGCAGGTTTTCCACACCTTCCTGGTTCAGCGTGTTGATTTCGGTGATGTCGACGTTGATCGATTCCACCACGGCGGTCTGCTCTTCGGTGGCGGTGGCCACGGATTGGTTCATGCCGTCGATTTCACCGATGCGCTGGGTCACGCTGCCCAGGCGTTCACCGGCCTGGTTGGCGATGCCGACGCTGCTTTCGCTCTGGCGCTGGCTGTCGGTCATGGTCAGGACCGCTTCTCGGGCGCCGACTTGCAGTTCTTCGATCATCTTCTGCACTTGCTGCGCCGAATCCTGGGTGCGATGAGCCAGGTTGCGCACTTCATCGGCCACCACCGCGAAGCCGCGACCGGCTTCACCGGCCCGGGCGGCTTCGATCGCGGCGTTCAGGGCGAGGAGGTTGGTCTGCTGGGAAATGCTGGTGATCACCTCAAGGATCTGGCCGATGTTTACCGTGTTGCTGTTCAGGGTTTCGATGTTGCCGCACGAATCGCTGATCTTGGCGGACAACTGCTGCATGGCGGTGATGGTTTTATCCACCACTTGTTGACCGTCTTCGGCCAGGCTGCGGGCATCGCTGGAATGTTGCGAGGCGAGGGCGGCGTTCTGGGCGATTTCCTGGGCGGCGGCACCGAGCTGGTTGATCGCCGCAGCCACGCTGCTGGTGCGCGAAGCCTGCTGATCGGAATTGACCATCGACGAGTTGGACGCGCTGACCACGCGCAGCGCGACTTCGTTGACCAGCCCGGTGGCCGAGGCCACTTCGCGAATGGACGTGTGAATGCGCTCCACGAAACGGTTGAACGACGTTCCCAAGGCGCCGAATTCGTCCTGGCCATGGATGGTCAGGCGGCGAGTCAGGTCGCCTTCGCCTTCGGCGATGTCATGCATGGCGCGGCCCATGGTCAGCAGCGGTTGCATCAGCACGCGGATCAGCATGCCCAGCAGGGCGATGATGAACACCACGGCAATGACCATGGCGATCAGCGCCGAGGTACGGAACTCGCTGAGCATCGCCAGGGCAGTGTCCTTGTCGAGCACCAGCGCCACGTACCAGTCGGCCCCCGGTACACCGTTGACCCGCGTGAAGGAGAGGTATTGGGTCTTGCCGTCGAGTTCGACTTCCTTCATGCCGGGGCTGATTTGCAGGGCACCGTCAGGGTAGGCCTCGGCCAGGGTCTTGAGCACGCGCTGGCTGTCGGGGTGGATGAGGATCTTGCCGTCGGCGCTGACGATGAAGGCATGGCCGTGGCCGCCGAAGTTCAACGAATTAATGATGGTGCTGACGCTCGACAGGTCGATGTCCGCACCGGCCACGCCGATCATTTGGTTCTGATGCTGTACCGGGGTGGCGACGGTTATCACCAGTTTGCCCGACGAGGCGGCGATGTAGGGTTCGGTGACGATGGTTTGTTGAGCGCTGTTGGCAGCCTTGTACCAGCCACGGGCGCGGGGATCGTAGTCGGCTGCACGATTGCCGGCCGGTACCGAGAACATCACGCCGTCGGTGCCGCCGAAATAGCTGAGCTGGAAGTTGCCGGTGTAGGCCGGTAGACCCACGGCGCGCTTGAGGCTATCGGCACTGCTGCCGTCCACGGCGATCTGCTGAGCCAGCGATTGCAGCAATTGGGTGCGGCCTTCGACCCAGGTCTGAATGTTGCGGCTGGTCAGATTGCCGAGCTCCTGCATGGAGGTCTCGGTGCTGGCATGCAGGCCCTGGCGTTGACGGTAGTCGTTGAACAGGATGAAGCAGGCGAATGCAACGGCTACCACGAGCGCGGCAGCCAGCAGGATTTTGTGGCTGAATTTCATGTTTCTGGTCATTAAGAACGCTACCGCAGAGGAGCTGGTCAGGAAGGGGCGTCAATTTGCCATAACGCCTGGCATTGCGCTGCTCTTTTTATCGGCTCCAGAACGCTTTGAATCAGGCGTTCGGAGGCTAATCCCGACGAAATGCACGACGGCGTCACAAACTGGGTGATTCACCCATGAAACACCGCCCCAACGCCCAACAAATACTGGGTCTGTCGGGGAACCAGATAGGGGTTTTCTCTTCTAAGGTTCTGGTTGGCACCCTGCCACCCCCTTCCGTTCCAGGAGTTACACCATGTCGCTGCGATCTATCGCCCTGTTGTCCTTGTGCGTCTTGTTGACGGCATGCAGCAAGGTCAACCAGGAAAACTATTCGAAACTGTCGGCCGGCATGCCCAAGGCCGAAGTTGAAACGTTACTGGGGAAACCGACCGATTGTTCGGGCGCGCTCGGCATGTCCAGTTGTACCTGGGGCGATCAGAAGAGCTTTATCAGCGTGCAGTACGCCGGTGACAAAGTGTTAATGTTTTCCGGCCAAGGCCTGAAGTAAACCGGGGCCACCGGCCCGCGGGAGAAAAATAATGATGCGGTTATTGTTAGTGCTTTTTGCCGGCCTGGTATTGGCTGGCTGTGCCACTTCTGGCGAAGACCCGTTGGCGCCAAAGACTGTCAACAGCGTCGACCTCAAGCGTTACCAAGGGACCTGGTACGAGTTGGCCCGTCTACCGATGTACTTCCAGCGCAACTGCGCACAATCCGAAGCCCACTACACCCTCAAGCCTGACGGCAATGTGGATGTGTTCAACCGCTGCCTGACCTCGGACTGGCAGTGGGAAGAAGCCAGGGGCACCGCAACGCCTCAAGTGCCGGGCAAGACCGACAAGCTCTGGGTCGAGTTTGATAACTGGTTTTCGCGGATCGTGCCGGGCGTGGCGAAGGGGCAATACTGGGTCCTGTATGTCAGCGATGATTACAAGACCGCCATCGTCGGTGACCCGAGCCGTCGTTACATGTGGCTGCTTTCCCGAACCCCGACGGTCAACGGCGTTGTGCGCGAAGAAATGCTGAGCAAGGCGCGCCAGCAGGGTTACGACACGACACGGTTGATCTGGCGTGCGTCGGACCGGCAGATGGCCAAGACTTCGGATTGATAGTCACCGGGATCAAATGTGGGAGCGAGCCTGCTCGCGATGAGGTCGTCACATTCAACACAATTGTTGACTGATAGACCGCCATCGCGAGCAGGCTCGCTCCCACAGGTTTTTGTGATCAACCCAACAGTTCGCGCAATACCTGGGTAAACGCCCGAGCGCTTTCCTCTTCCGCGGCGTGATGCCCGTCCCGCACAACCCACTGTCCGCCGACCATCACATCCCGCACCTGACGATCCCCGCCGGCAAACAGCCAGCGATTGAGAATCCCATCGCCGTTGGCGGTGGCCAGGTAAGGATCGTTGCCATCGAGCACCAGCCAGTCGGCGCGCTTGCCGACTTCGAGGGCGCCGACCGGTTGTCCCAACGCCTGGGCACCACCTTGCAGCGCTGCATCGAACAAGGTGCGCCCGACCATCGGTTGATCCGCCCGATACAAGCGATTGCGCCGCTGATCTCGCAGGCGCTGGCCGTATTCCAGCCAACGCAGCTCTTCCACCACGCTCAACGACACATGGCTGTCGGAACCGATCCCAAGACGTCCGCCCTGGGCGAGGAAATCCACGGCCGGGAAAATCCCGTCGCCCAGGTTGGCTTCGGTGGTCAGGCACAGGCCGGCAATCGCCTGGCTCCTGGCCATGAGGCTGACTTCCTGAGCATTGGCGTGAGTGGCGTGGACCAGACACCAGCGCTGATCCACCTCGGTGTTTTCGTACAGCCATTGCAGCGGACGGACGCCACTCCAGCTCAGGCAGTCGTCGACTTCCTTTTGCTGCTCGGCAATGTGGATGTGCACCGGGCAATGGCGGTCGCTGGCGGCCAGCACTTCCTGGATTTGCCCGGGCGTCACGGCGCGCAGGGAGTGGAAGCACAAACCCAGCGCCTGGGCCGGTTGCCCGGCCAGAATCGGCTGCAAGCGTGCCTGAAGTTTCAAGTAGTTTTCGCTGCTGTTGATGAATCGGCGCTGGCCGTCATTGGGGGCCTGGCCGCCGAAACCGGAATGGCTATAGAGCACCGGCAGCAGGGTCAGGCCGATGCCGGCGGCGCTGGCGGCCTGGCTGATGCGCAGGGCCAGTTCCGCCGGGTCGGCGTAAGGCGTGCCGTCGGTGTCGTGGTGTACATAATGGAATTCGGCGACCGAGGTGTAACCGGCCTTGAGCATTTCGATGTACAGCTGTCGGGCGATGATGCCGAGCTGATCGGGGCTGATTTTTCCGACGAGGCGGTACATCAGGTCGCGCCAGGTCCAGAAACTGTCGTTGGGGTTGCCCGCCACTTCCGCCAGCCCGGCCATGGCCCGCTGGAAGGCGTGGGAGTGCAGGTTCGGCATGCCGGGCAACAGTGGCCCGCCCAGCCGTTCGGCGCCGTCTGCCTGGGAGTCGGCCTGGATATGAGTCAAGACGCCGCTGGCGTCGACTTCAAAACGTACATCATGGGCCCATCCACTAGGCAGCAGTGCGCGTTCGGCAAAGAAGGCGGACATGGTTCAACCTCATCGTGCGTAATTTGTATATACATATACAGACGTTTGCCTGCCCGGTAAACTCCGGCAAGCTAGCACCCTTCTTTTGCAGAACAAGGAACCGCCGTGCCGACTCCGCCTGCCAAACCGCCGCTGGCCGCAAACATGGGCGACAGTCCGGCGCCCTTGTACGCCCGCGTGAAACAGATGATCACCCAGCAGATCGACAGTGGAAACTGGCCGCCGCATTACCGCGTGCCGTCGGAAAGCGAACTGGTCAGCCAATTGGGTTTCAGCCGCATGACCATCAACCGTGCCCTGCGTGAGATGACCGCCGACGGCTTGTTGGTGCGCATGCAAGGCGTCGGCACCTTCGTGGCCGAGCCCAAGAGCCAGTCAGCATTGTTCGAAGTGCATAACATTGCCGACGAGATCGCCTCCCGGGGCCATCGCCATACGTGCAAAGTCATCACCCTGGAAGAGGAGGCCGCCGGTTCCGAGCGCGCCCTGGCCCTGGACATGCGCGAAGGCCAGAAGGTGTTCCACTCGCTGATCGTGCATTTCGAAAACGACATCCCCGTGCAAATCGAGGACCGTTTCGTCAATGCCCTGGTGGCCCCGGACTACCTCAAGCAGGACTTCACCCTGCAGACGCCCTATGCCTACCTCAACCAGGTTGCGCCGCTGACCGAAGGCGAGCACGTGGTTGAAGCGATTCTCGCTGAAGCGAGCGAGTGCAAGCTGCTGCAGATCGAGCGGGGCGAGCCGTGCCTGTTGATTCGCCGCCGTACCTGGTCGGGGCGTCAGCCGGTAACCGCCGCGCGCCTGATTCACCCCGGTTCTCGTCATCGTCTGGAAGGTCGGTTTCATAAATGAGTGACTTGAAGGTTTTACGCGCCGCGGATTACCCACGTATGCCGTGGAAAAACGGCGGTGGCAGCACCGAAGAAATTACCCGTGATGCGGGTACCGGCCTGGACGGTTTCGGCTGGCGTCTGTCGATTGCCGATATTGCTGAATCGGGCGGTTTTTCCACGTTCGCCGGTTACGAACGCGTCATCAGCGTCTTGCAAGGTGACGGCATGAGCCTGAGCGTCGATGGCCAGATCACGCGGCCTCTGCATCCGCTGGACCCCTTTGCGTTCAACGGCGAAAGCCATGTGCATTGCACGTTGCTGGGCGGACCGATTCGCGACTTCAACCTGATCTATGCGCCGCAGCGTTACCGCGCACGGGTGCAATGGATGGGCGGCCAGCAGCGGTTTTTCAGCGAGGCGGGGACAGTGCTGGTGTTCAGCGCGGCCCCGGGGTTGGCGATCAAGATCGGTGAGTCCACCGTTGACCTGGGCCTCTACGACTGCTTGCAACTGAGCGGTAACACCGAGCTGCTGGACATCTCCACCCACGGCCAATGCTGCGTGATTGAGCTGACTGCCCATTGATTTCCGGCTAACACACTCTTTGTGGCGAGGGGAGCTTGCTCCCGCTCGGGTGCGCAGCGCCCGTCGCTTCTTGGGGACCGCTTCGCGGCCCAGCGGGAGCAAGCTCCCTCGCCACAAAAAGCCTCGCCCTCGCTGTTCCCTCTTCGCGCACCAACTTGTTACCAAACGCCCCAGTGTGGCGCAGAACCACGCTTTCATGACCTGCCTGCCTCCTTCCAGAATCCCCCCTTCAGAAATTTCATCTGACTAGAAAACCGCTCAAAATCGGGGCTTTCAGCCATTCCAAACGTCATTCCCAACATATCCTCAATAAGTTGGCCGCTTGATTGCATATGCTTGTACATACAAGTAAAGACGTATGCGTATGAGTCCCCATGCTCAACGTAACGTGCCTGGAAATCGCGCCCATTGCCTGGGCTGGTCTGGATTGATCGCTGAGGAGTTCTTGCTGTGACCGACGCTACCCGCAAACCCGAAAAATACCGTGACGTTGAAATCCGTGCCCCACGCGGTAACACCCTGACCGCCAAGAGCTGGCTGACCGAAGCGCCGCTGCGCATGTTGATGAACAACCTCGACCCGGAAGTGGCCGAGAACCCCAAGGAACTGGTGGTTTACGGTGGCATCGGCCGTGCGGCGCGCAATTGGGAGTGCTACGACAAGATCGTCGAGAGCCTCACCCACCTCAATGACGACGAAACCCTGTTGGTGCAATCCGGCAAGCCGGTGGGCGTGTTCAAGACCCACAGCAACGCTCCTCGCGTGTTGATCGCTAACTCCAACCTGGTGCCGCACTGGGCCAGTTGGGAACACTTCAATGAACTGGATGCCAAGGGCCTGGCCATGTACGGCCAGATGACCGCCGGCAGCTGGATCTACATTGGTAGCCAGGGCATCGTCCAAGGCACCTACGAGACCTTCGTCGAGGCTGGTCGCCAGCATTACGACGCCAACCTCAAGGGGCGCTGGGTCCTCACGGCCGGCCTGGGCGGCATGGGCGGTGCGCAGCCGTTGGCCGCGACCCTGGCTGGCGCCTGCTCGCTGAACATCGAATGCCAGCAGGTGAGCATCGATTTCCGCCTCAAGACTCGTTATGTCGACGAACAGGCCACCGATCTGGACGACGCTCTGGCCCGTATCGAGAAATACACCGCAGAAGGCAAGGCGATCTCCATTGCGCTGTGTGGAAACGCCGCCGAAATCCTGCCGGAAATGGTCCGTCGCGGTGTGCGCCCGGACATGGTCACCGACCAGACCAGCGCCCACGACCCGCTCAACGGTTACCTGCCGGCCGGCTGGACCTGGGATGAATACCGCGCCCGCGCCAAGACTGAACCTGCTGTTGTGGTCAAAGCGGCCAAGCAATCGATGGCTGTCCACGTCAAAGCCATGCTGGCCTTCCAGAAAATGGGCGTGCCGACCTTCGACTACGGCAACAACATCCGTCAGATGGCCCAGGAAGAGGGCGTCGAAAATGCCTTCGATTTCCCAGGGTTCGTGCCGGCGTATATCCGTCCGCTGTTCTGCCGTGGCATCGGTCCGTTCCGCTGGGCGGCGCTGTCGGGTGATCCGCAGGACATCTACAAGACCGACGCCAAGGTCAAGGAACTGATCCCCGACGACGCCCACCTGCACAACTGGCTGGACATGGCCCGCGAGCGCATCAGCTTCCAGGGTCTGCCGGCGCGGATCTGCTGGGTCGGCCTGGGCCAGCGTGCCAAGCTGGGCCTGGCGTTCAACGAAATGGTGCGCAGCGGCGAATTGTCGGCGCCTATCGTGATCGGTCGCGACCACCTGGACTCCGGTTCCGTGGCCAGCCCCAACCGCGAAACCGAAGCCATGCAGGACGGTTCCGATGCCGTGTCCGATTGGCCGTTGCTCAACGCCTTGCTCAACACCGCCAGCGGCGCGACCTGGGTGTCGCTGCACCACGGCGGCGGCGTCGGCATGGGCTTCTCCCAGCATTCGGGCATGGTCATTGTCTGCGACGGCACCGACGAAGCGGCCGAGCGCATTGCCCGTGTGCTGCACAACGACCCGGGCACCGGCGTGATGCGCCATGCCGATGCGGGTTACCAGATCGCCATTGATTGCGCGAAAGAGCAGGGGCTGAACCTACCGATGATTACCGGGTAGGAGCTGGCGAAGCCTGCGATCTCTTGATCTTGATCTTGATCTTTCGCTTGCGACTCAATCGTCCGGGACAAGATCGCAGCCTCGTTGCACTCGGCAGCTCCTACAGGGGCGTTATCCAACACCCAGAACAATCCACAGAGGTTGAACCATGGCCGTCACCCGCACACGCGCAAGTAGCAAGCCGTTGATCGAGAAACGCTCGATCGACTACATCCCGGAAGCGGAGAGACACGGCCGATTGTTGAGCCAGTTCACCCTCTGGATGGGTGCCAACCTGCAAATCACTGCCATTGTCACTGGCGCATTGGCGGTGGTGCTGGGCGGTGATGTGTTCTGGTCGTTGATCGGTTTGCTGATCGGCCAACTGCTCGGCGGTGGCGTCATGGCGTTGCATGCCGCGCAAGGGCCCAAGCTTGGCCTGCCGCAGATGATCTCCAGCCGGGTGCAGTTTGGTGTGTACGGCGCAGCCATCCCGATCGTGCTGGTGTGCCTGATGTACCTGGGTTTCACCGCAACGGGAACCGTGCTTTCCGGCCAGGCGCTGGGCCAGTTGTTTGGCGTCAGCGACAGCGTCGGCATCCTTATTTTCGCCAGTGCCATCGTGCTGGTCACGGTGCTCGGCTATCGGGTGATTCACTTCATTGGCCGTGTTGCCAGCGTCATTGGTGTGATCGCCTTTGTTTACCTGTTCGCTCGCCTGATGAGCCAGACGGACGTTGGCGCACTCCTGCAAATCCGCCATTTCAGCTGGAGCAGTTTCCTGCTTGCGGTGTCGCTCGCGGCTTCCTGGCAGATCGCCTTCGGCCCCTACGTAGCGGACTATTCGCGTTACCTGCCGAGCAAGACGTCCTCGGTGAAAACCTTTTTTGCCGCAGGCGCAGGTTCAGTCATCGGCGCGCAGGTGGCGATGATCCTCGGCGTGTTTGCCGCCGCCTCGGCCAATGGGCAGTTCGCGGGTCACGAAGTGGCCTACATCGTTGGCCTGGGCGGTACGGGTGCCACCGCTGCGCTGCTGTACTTCAGCATCGCGTTCGGCAAGGTCACTATCTCCACGCTGAACTCCTACGGCAGCTTCATGTGCATTGCGACCATCATCAGCGGTTTTCGTGGTCACCTGAACGTCACGCGCTTGCAGCGTCTAGGCTTCGTGCTGGTCATCGTCGGCGCGGCGACCCTGATCGCGCTGCTCGGTCAGCACTCGTTCCTCGGTGCGTTCAAGTCTTTCATCCTGTTCTTGCTGGCGTTTTTTACGCCTTGGAGCGCGATCAATCTGGTGGACTACTACTGCATCACTCGCGAGCGCTATGACGTGCCGGCGCTGGCCGACCCGAACGGTCGCTACGGTCGTTGGAATGCCCTTGGTATCAGCGTCTATGTCTTCGGTGTACTGGTTCAACTGCCGTTCATCGCCACCAAGTTCTATACCGGTCCGCTGGTGGAAGCCATGGGTGGTGTGGATATTTCCTGGATCATCGGCCTGGTGGTTCCGGCGGGGCTGTATTACGTCGCCGCCAGGAAGTGGCACAGCGCAGTACCCGATCAATTGATCCTGCCGATCGAGCAGGACGCGGTTGACGCACAACCGAGCAGGGCGGGTCGCATCCAAGCGGCCTGATGGGATGTTGACAGGGCTGGATGCCTCTTGACTGCCGTAAGCCAATTCACTGATTAGGAGCGTCACATAATGAAATCGAACAAGACCCTGCTGACCACATTGCTTTGCATGGGCCTGCTGGCCAGTGCCGGCGCCACGCAAGCGGCGGGTTGGTGCGAGTCGGGCAAGCCGGTGAAATTCGCCGGTCTGAACTGGGAAAGCGGCATGTTGCTGACCGACGTCATGCAAGTGGTGCTGGAAAAAGGCTACGGCTGCAAGACCGACAGTCTGCCAGGCAACTCCATCACCATGGAAAACGCCTTGAGCAGCAACGATATTCAGGTGTTCGCCGAAGAATGGGTCGGTCGCAGTGAAGTCTGGAACAAGGCCGAGAAGGCCGGCAAGGTCGTCGGCGTCGGCGCCCCGGTGGTGGGTGCTATCGAAGGCTGGTACGTGCCGCGCTATGTGATCGAGGGCGACGCCAAGCGCAAGCTCGAACCCAAGGCGCCGGGCCTGAAGAACATCGCTGACCTGGGCCAGTACGCCGCTGTGTTCAAGGATCAGGAAGAGCCGTCCAAGGGCCGCTTCTACAACTGCCCGGCCGGCTGGACCTGCGAGCTGGACAACAGCGAGATGCTGAAAAGCTATGGCCTGGAAAAAACCTACACCAACTTCCGCCCCGGCACCGGTCCGGCCCTGGATGCGGCGGTGCTGTCGAGCTACAAGCGCGGCGAGCCGATCCTGTTCTACTACTGGTCGCCAACCCCGCTCATGGGTCAGGTGGACCTGGTGAAACTGGAAGAAAAGCCGGGCGTGGACAAAAGCGTGACCATCAAGGTCGGCCTGTCCAAGACCTTCCACGATGAAGCGCCGGAGCTGGTGGCGGTGCTGGAAAAGGTCAACCTGCCCATCGATATCCTGAACCAGAACCTCGGGCGCATGGCCAAGGAGCGGATCGAGTCGCCGAAACTGGCGAAGATCTTCCTGAAGGAACATCCTGAAGTCTGGCACGCCTGGGTCAGTGAAGACGCGGCCAAGAAAATCGACGCGGCTCTGTAGGTCGAATCCCCCCCGGCCAACCCTAGGGCTGGCCGGGACGTTCACTGCATCCACTTGATCGAGAGTCTCTTATGTTTCCCGAAAGCTTTACCTTCTCCATCGCCGACTGGGTCAACAGTTGGGTCGACTCCCTGGTGACCAACTACGGCGATGTGTTCCGGCACATCTCCGACACCTTGCTGTGGGCCATCGTCAACCTCGAAGGCCTGCTGCGCCTGGCGCCCTGGTGGCTGATGCTGGCCATCGTCGGCGGCATTGCCTGGCACGCCACCCGCAAGGTCGCGACCACGGCGGTGATTGTCGGCCTGTTGTTCCTGGTGGGTGCGGTGGGCCTGTGGGACAAACTGATGCAGACCCTCGCCCTGATGCTGGTGGCGACATTTATTTCCGTGTTGATCGGCATTCCGCTGGGCATCCTCTCGGCCCGCAGCAATCGCCTGCGTTCGGTATTGATGCCGTTGTTGGACATCATGCAGACCATGCCGAGCTTCGTGTACCTGATTCCGGTATTGATGCTGTTCGGCCTGGGCAAGGTCCCGGCGATTTTCGCCACGGTGATCTACGCCGCGCCACCCTTGATTCGCCTGACCGACCTGGGCATTCGCCAGGTGGACGGTGAAGTGATGGAAGCCATCAATGCCTTCGGGGCCAACCGTTGGCAACAGCTGTTCGGCGTGCAACTGCCCCTGGCCCTGCCAAGCATCATGGCCGGGATCAACCAGACCACCATGATGGCCCTGTCGATGGTCGTCATCGCTTCGATGATCGGCGCCCGTGGCCTGGGCGAAGATGTCCTGGTGGGCATCCAGACCCTCAACGTCGGGCGCGGCCTGGAAGCCGGGCTGGCGATCGTGATTCTCGCCGTGGTCATCGACCGCATTACCCAGGCCTATGGTCGTCCTCGGCATGAGGTGAGCAAATGAACAACGCAGCCATCAGCAAGATCGAAGTCAAGAACGTCTTCAAGATTTTCGGCAATCGCTCCAAGGAGGCTTTGGAGCTGATCCGCCAGAACAAGACCAAGGACCAGGTGCTGGCCGAAACCGGTTGCGTGGTCGGTGTGAACGACCTGTCGCTGAGCATTGGCACCGGCGAGATCTTCGTGATCATGGGCCTGTCCGGCTCCGGCAAATCCACCCTGGTGCGGCACTTCAACCGGCTGATCGACCCCACCAGCGGTGCGATCCTGGTGGATGGCGAAGACATCCTGCAACTGGACATGGACGCCCTGCGCGAATTTCGCCGCCACAAGATCAGCATGGTGTTCCAGAGCTTCGGCCTGCTGCCCCACAAGAGCGTGCTGGACAACGTCGCCTACGGCTTGAAAGTGCGCGGCGAGAGCAAAGAGGTGTGCGCCGAGCGGGCGCTGCACTGGATCAACACCGTGGGCCTCAAGGGCTACGAGAACAAGTACCCGCACCAGCTCTCCGGCGGCATGCGCCAGCGCGTGGGCCTGGCCCGTGCCCTGGCGGCGGACACCGATATCATTCTGATGGACGAAGCCTTCAGCGCTCTTGATCCGCTGATCCGCGCGGAAATGCAGGACCAGTTGCTGGAGCTGCAAAAGACCCTGCACAAGACCATCGTCTTCATCACCCACGACCTCGACGAAGCCGTGCGCATCGGCAACCGCATCGCGATTCTCAAGGATGGCAAGCTGATCCAGGTCGGCACACCCCGAGAGATCCTGCACTCGCCGGCGGATGAGTATGTCGATCGGTTTGTGCAGCGCAGGGCTGCGGTGGTGTAAGGCCGGACGCCGTTGTGGCGAGGGAGCTTGCTCCCGCTGGGTGGCGCAGCCGCCCCAAAAATCTTGTGAGCGCTGCGCACTCAAGCGGGAGCAAGCTCCCTCGCCACGAGGGCCATGCCTTAAGCCAGGTGTGATGCTGAGATGAATTTTTCATGAGGTTGAAGATGTCCCAGGCTGAAAAAATCGTAATCGCCGACGCTCCGTTGCGTTGGCAGGATGTGGTCGCCGTCGCCCGCTTCGGTGCCGAGCTTGAGCTGTCGGCCCAGGCCTGGGCGCGGATCGACAATGCCCAGGCCATCGTCCAGCGCATCGTCGCAAGCGGCGAGCGCGCCTATGGCGTCAACACCGGTCTGGGTGCCTTGTGCAATGTCTCGCTCAAGGACGAACAGCTCAGACAACTGTCGCGCAACACCTTGCTCAGCCATGCCTGTGGCGTCGGCGCGCCGCTGGCCGATGAACAGACCCGGGCGATTATCTGCGCGGCCATCCTCAACTACAGCCAGGGCAAATCCGGCATTCATCGCCGGGTGGTTGAAGCCCTGCTGGCGCTGCTCAATCGCGGCATCACCCCGCAAGTGCCCTCCCAGGGTTCGGTGGGCTACCTGACCCACATGGCCCATATCAGCATCGCGTTATTGGGGGTTGGCAATGTCAGCTATCGCGGGCAAGTCGTGTCGGCGCAACAGGCCTTGGCTGCCGAAGGCTTGCAACCGGTACAACTGGGGGCCAAGGACGGTTTGTGCCTGGTCAACGGCACGCCGTGCATGACCGGCCTCAGTTGCCTGGCCTTGGCCGATGCAACACGCCTGCTGCAATGGGCCGACGTGATCGGCGCCATGAGTTTCGAGGCCCAGCGCGGGCAGATCGCGGCGTTCGATGCCCAGATTATCGCCCTCAAGCCGCACCCTGGCATGCAACAGGTCGGCGTCAACTTGCGGGCACTGCTGGACGGCAGCGAAGTCATCGCGTCGAGCCTGGGCATTCGCACCCAGGATGCGTTGAGCATCCGCTCGATTCCCCAGGTCCACGGTGCCGCTCGCGACCAACTGGCGCATGCCCGGCAACAGATTGAAACCGAACTCAACGCCGCCACCGATAACCCGCTGTTGCTGGGCACGCCGGAGAGCTTCCGGGTCATGTCCCAGGCCAACCCCCACGGTCAGTCGGTGGCCTTGGCCGCGGATCTGCTGGCGATTGCCATGGCCGAAATCGGCTCCATCGCCGAACGCCGGCTCGACCGCTTGATCAATCCTCACGTCAGCGGCCTGCCGGCGTTCCTGGTGGCCAACCCCGGGGTGAATTCGGGGATGATGATCGTGCAATACGTCGCCGCGTCGCTGTGTGCGGAAAATCGCCAACTGGCGCAACCGGCGGTGCTCGACAACTTTGTCACCTCGGGCTTGCAGGAAGATCACCTGAGCATGGGCACCAACGCCGCCCTGAAGCTGCACCGGGCGCTGGAAAACTGCACGCAGATCCTCGCCATCGAATACCTGCTGGCCGCCCAGGCTTTTGAATTCCTCAAGACGCAACGTTTCGGCGCCGGCACTAACGTTGCCTGGAAACTGCTGCGCGAGCATGTGCCGGCCTACGATCAGGACCGCTGGCTGGCGCCGGACATCGCCAGCGCCGCCGCCCTGCTTAAAGATCCAGCCGTGCTGCACAACGCTTTACCGAATTTGAATTGATCAAAAAAACCGCCAGCGTGCCAAGGCATCCACCGCCCAAAAGGCCAGGGTGACGGATAACGGAGCATTCCGGAGCGACTGGCGGGTGAAAACAAAACTCTCAAAAGGAGCAATACATGACTGCCTTAAACCTGATTCCCGGCCAATTGAGCCTGGCTCAATTGCGTGACATCTATCAGCAACCCGTGACCCTGAGCCTCGACGCCAGCGCGGCGGCGCAGATCGAGGCCAGCGTCGCCTGCGTTGAGCAGATCCTGGCCGAGAACCGTACCGCCTACGGCATCAACACCGGTTTTGGTCTGCTGGCCTCGACCCGCATCGCCAGTGAAGACCTGGAAAACCTGCAACGCTCCCTGGTGCTGTCCCATGCCGCTGGCGTGGGCGAGCCGATCAGCGATGCGCTGGTGCGGCTGGTCATGGTGCTCAAGGTCAACAGTCTGAGCCGGGGCTTTTCCGGCATCCGTCGGCAGGTGATCGATGCGCTGATCGCACTGATCAATGCCGAGGTCTATCCGCACATTCCGCTTAAAGGTTCGGTCGGTGCTTCGGGTGATCTGGCGCCGTTGGCCCACATGTCCCTGGTGCTGTTGGGTGAAGGCAAGGCCCGTTACAAAGGTGAATGGTTGCCGGCTGTCGAAGCGCTGAAAGTGGCCGGCCTTGCGCCGCTGACCCTGGCTGCAAAAGAAGGATTGGCGCTGCTCAATGGCACCCAGGTGTCCACGGCGTTTGCCCTGCGTGGCCTGTTCGAAGGCGAAGACCTGTTCGCCGGTGCCCTGGCCCTGGGCAGCTTGACGGTAGAAGCGGTGCTCGGTTCGCGCTCGCCATTCGATGCGCGTATTCACGCCGCGCGCGGCCAGAAAGGCCAGATCGATGCCGCCGCCGCTTATCGCGATCTGCTGGGCGAGCGCAGCGAAGTCTCCGCTTCCCACCAGAATTGCGACAAGGTTCAGGATCCGTATTCCCTGCGCTGCCAGCCACAAGTGATGGGCGCCTGCCTGACCCAGTTCCGCCAGGCCGCTGAGGTGCTGGTGATCGAAGCCAACGCTGTGTCGGATAACCCGCTGGTGTTCGCCGCCGAGGGTGATGTGATTTCCGGCGGCAACTTCCACGCCGAACCGGTGGCAATGGCCGCCGACAACATGGCCCTGGCAATCGCCGAAATCGGTTCCCTGAGTGAGCGGCGTATTTCGCTGATGATGGACAAGCACATGTCGCAACTGCCGCCATTTCTGGTGGCCAATGGCGGGGTGAACTCCGGCTTCATGATCGCCCAGGTCACCGCTGCTGCCCTGGCCAGCGAAAACAAGGCGTTGTCCCATCCCCATTCGGTGGACAGCCTGCCGACTTCGGCCAACCAGGAAGACCATGTGTCCATGGCCCCCGCCGCCGGTAAGCGGCTGTGGGAAATGGCCGAGAACACCCGGGGGATTTTGGCGGTGGAATGGTTGGCGGCGTGCCAGGGGCTGGATCTGCGCGGTGGTTTGAAGACCTCCGCGAAGCTGGAACAGGCTCGCAGCCTGTTGCGCGCAGAAGTGCCGTTCTATGAGAAGGACCGGTTCTTTGCCCCCGACATCAATGCCGCCAGTGAGTTGCTGGCCAGTCGTTGCCTGAATGAACTGGTCATGGCGCAGTTGCTGCCGAGCCTGTAAGGACCTCATCGCGAGCAGGCTCGCTCCCACAGGGGGTTGGTGTAGAGCCCCGGCACACCGGAAGTCCTTGTGGGAGCGAGCCTGCTCGCGATTCGATCTTCAATAATTCGAGGAAACCGGGATGAAAACCCTCTGGCAAAACTGCCACGCCGCCACCATGGCCCAGGGCGTCTACTCGATCATCGAAGACGCCGCCATCGTCACCCACGGCGAGCTCATTCAATGGATCGGCCCGCGCGCCGAGCTGCCGGCCGGTGACTACCCGGCCGTCAACGACCTCAACGGCGCCTGGGTCACTCCGGGGCTGATCGACTGCCACACCCACACGGTGTTCGGCGGCAACCGCAGCGGTGAATTTGAACAGCGTCTGCAGGGTGTCAGCTACGCCGAGATCGCAGCGGCCGGCGGGGGGATCGCCAGCACCGTGCGCGCTACCCGGGCGGCCAGCGAAGATGAACTGTTCAGCAGCGCCGCCAAACGCCTGAAAAGCCTGATGCGCGATGGCGTGACCACGGTGGAAATCAAGTCAGGCTACGGCCTTGACCTGGCCAGCGAACGCAAGATCCTGCGGGTCATCCGTCGTCTCGGTGAACAACTGCCGGTCAGCGTGCGCAGCACGTGCCTGGCGGCCCACGCCTTGCCGCCGGAATACGCTGATCGCGCCGATGACTACATCGAGCACATCTGCACCGAAATGCTTCCGGCCCTGGCGGCCGAAGGGTTGGTGGATGCAGTGGATGCCTTTTGCGAGTACCTGGCGTTTTCCCCGGCGCAGGTCGAACGGGTGTTTATCACCGCCCAACAACTGGGCCTGCCGGTGAAGCTGCACGCTGAACAATTGTCGTCGCTGCACGGTTCAAGCCTGGCGGCCCGTTATCAGGCGCTGTCGGCCGATCATCTGGAATTCATGACCGAGGACGACGCCAGGGCCATGGCCGAATCCGGCACGGTGGCGGTGCTGCTGCCGGGGGCATTTTATTTCCTGCGCGAAACCCAGCTGCCGCCCATGGATGCCCTGCGCAAGCACGGCGTGAAGATCGCCGTGGCCAGCGACCTCAACCCCGGCACGTCGCCGGCACTGTCGTTGCGCTTGATGTTGAACATGGCCTGCACCTGCTTTCGTATGACCCCCGAGGAGGCCCTGGCTGGGGCGACCCTTCATGCCGCCCAGGCCCTGGGCATGGCCCGGACCCACGGTTCGCTGGAAGTGGGCAAAGTGGCGGATTTTGTCGCCTGGCACATCGACCGCCCGGCTGACCTGTCGTACTGGCTCGGTGGCGATCTGGAAAAACGCGTCGTGCGTCACGGCGTGGAAATCGATTAAGGAGAACGGTTGTGGAGAAGGTCCTGAATTTCAAGCAAGGGCGCGTGCCGCTATTGATCAGCATGCCCCACGCCGGCCTGCGCCTGACCCCGGCGGTGAAGGCGGGTTTGATCCCCGAGGCCCAAAGCCTGCCGGACACCGACTGGCATATTCCTAAGCTTTACGAGTTCGCCGCCGAACTGGGCGCCAGCACCCTGGCCGCTGAATATTCACGGTTCGTGATTGATCTGAACCGCCCTGACGATGACAAGCCGATGTACGTTGGCGCTACTACCGGGTTGTATCCTTCGATTCTGTTCGATGGCGTACCGTTGTTTCGCCAGGGGCTGGAGCCGTCCGCCGCGGAGCGGGCGACTTATCTGCAACAGATCTGGGTGCCTTACCATCAGGCCCTGCGGCAGGAACTGGCGCGGCTCAAGGCCGAATTCGGCTATGCCTTGCTGTTCGACGCTCACTCGATCCGCTCGGTGATCCCACACCTGTTCGACGGCAAGTTACCGGACTTCAACCTGGGCACTTTCAACGGCGCCAGTTGCGACCCTGCATTGGCCCACCAGCTCGAAGCCATCTGCGCCCGCCACGGCGAATTTACCCACGTGCTCAACGGACGTTTCAAGGGCGGACACATCACCCGGCACTATGGCAACCCTGCCGAGGACATCCACGCGGTGCAACTGGAACTGTGCCAGAGCACCTACATGGAAGAGTTCGAGCCGTTCAACTACCGTGCGGATCTGGCGGAACCGACCCAAGTGGTGCTCAAGGAATTGCTGGAAGGCTTGTTGGCGTGGGGGCGGCAGGCCTACAAACAATAAACTCTTGCGCGATTCCTCTGTGGCGAGGGGATTTATCCCCGCTGGGTCGCGAAGCGGCCCCACAAATGGATGATCTACACCGGTTCTACAAGGTGCCTTCAGGTTTTGGGACTGCTGCGCAGTCCAGCGGGGATAAATCCCCTCGCCACAGGATTGTGTTTGCCTTGAGTCTCGCAGAGGAACGGTCGCCACCGTGCAAAACCGAGTCGCCACAGGTCACCTTCACCCCCTCGACGCTGCGTAATGTTCCGGTCACGGTGCACCAAGACACCGGCCTACAATAATCCGCTGCCGCACGAGACCTTCCCGATGAAAAGACTGTTCAAACGCTGTCTGTCGATCCTCTGCGGTACCGCCATATTGAGCAGCGGGGCAATGGCCGCAGAGCCTACGTCCTGCCAGACCGTGCGCATGGGCGTGGTCAACTGGACCGACGTGATCGCCACCAGTGGCATGGCTGATGTGTTGCTCACGGGGCTGGGTTATGAAAGCAAACAGACCAGCGCCGTGCAGCAGATCATCTTCGCCGGCATCCGTGACAAGCGCCTCGATATCTTCCTGGGCTACTGGAAACCAGCGATGGACAACAACATCGCTCCGTTCCTGGCGGCCAACCAGGTGAGAGTCCTGGACCAGCCAAGCCTTGCCGATGCCCAGGCCACGCTGGCGGTGCCGGACTACGTGGCCGCCGCGGGCCTCAAGACGTTCGCTGACATCGCCCGGTTCAAGGAGCAGCTCGGCGGAAAAATATACGGCATCGAGCCGGGCAGCGGTGCCAACACCACCATCAAGACCATGATTGAAACCAATCACTTTGGCCTCAAGGACTTCAAGCTGATCGAGTCTGGTGAGGCCGGGATGCTGGCGGCGGTGCAGCGGGCGGTGAATCGCAAGGAGTTCGTGGTCTTCGTCGGCTGGACCCCGCACCCGATGAACATCAATATGAACATCACCTACCTGACGGGCAGCGAAGACGTCTACGGCCCGAACGAAGGCGCCGCGACGGTCTCCACCGTGACCGCGCCGGACTACGCCCAGCGCTGCCCGAATGTGAGCCGGTTGCTGGATAACCTGACATTTACGGCGGCCCAGGAAAGCCAGTTGATGGTGCCGATCATGGCGCGCAAGACGCCTCAGGAAGTTGCTCGGCAATGGTTGCGCGAGCATCCTGAGGATTTGCAGCGGTGGCTGGCAGGTGTCACCAGTTTCGACGGCAAGGATGGCGTGGCGGCGGTGCAGGCCAGTCTCAAGAACTGATGCAATCCAGAGGGCAGTGAGTAACTTTGTGGCGAGGGAGCTTGCTCCCGCTCGGTTGCGCAGCAACCGCCAAAAAAAGCGAGGACTGCTTTGCAGCCCAGCGGGAGCAAGCTCCCTCGCCACAAAAGCCTCCAAGCTACACCTTAGCGATCCACGGCAAACCATAATGGCCTACTCACTCTCCCAGGCGATGTCAGCCTTCATCGACAAAACCCTGAGCTTCAACAGCCCGGACAACAGCCTCTCCAGCCAGCGCCAGGCCTACAGCCAAATGTGCCGGGCGTTCACCCCGCCGTGCCCGGAGGCGCTGGCGGTCGAGGATTTCGAGCTGGCCGGGGTAGCCGTGCGGGCTTACTGCCCTCGGAGCGCGCTGCCGGCCGAAGGCTGGCCATGCATCCTTTATCTGCACGGTGGCGGCTGGGTGGTGGGGGATCTGGACTCCCACAACTTCATCTGCATGGAACTGGCCGCAACCCTCGGCGTGCTGGTCATGGCGGTGGATTATCGGTTGGCCCCGGAGCATCCGTTTCCGGCGGGTTTCGAAGATTGCGTCACGGTGTGGCATCACCTGGCGGCCAGCCCCTTTGCCATCGACCCTCGCCGTCGGGTGGTGGCCGGTGACAGCGCCGGGGGCAATCTCGCCGCCGCGTTATGCCTGGCCTTGCGCGATGCCGGGCAAGCGCTGCCACGGGCCCAGGTGCTGATTTATCCCGCCCTCGGTGGCCCGGCCCATCTGCCCTCGCGGCGCGAATGTGCCGATGCACCACTGTTGAGCAGCCGCGATCTGGACAGTTATCACGCCCTCTATCTGAGCGACACTCAACCGTCTTCCCTCGCCATGCCGTTGCTCGCCGATGACCTGAGCGGCCTGCCGCCAGCGCTGGTCGTCGTGGCGCAATGGGACCCGTTGCGCGACGACGGCGTCCTTTATAGCGAGCGGCTGAACATCGCCGGGGTGAGCTCTTCCTTGTATGTCGGCGAGGGCCTGGTCCATGGTTGCCTGCGGGGCCGGGGGCTGGTGCCGGAGGTCGATCAGATGTATCGCACACTGCTGGCGTATCTGGCTGACACGCTTTGACTGTGCAGGGGACATGCTCATTCGGGTAATTCGGGTTTATGATGCCGGACGGCAGATTAAATAGAAGTCCCCCCAGGGATGACTCGACCCCTTACGGAGCGCGCAATGCAGACTTTGTACCCGCAGATCAAACCTCATGCCCGGCACGATCTGGCTGTCGATGACACCCACACGCTCTATGTCGATGAAAGTGGTTCCCCGGAAGGCCTGCCGGTGGTGTTCATTCACGGTGGCCCGGGTGCCGGTTGCGATGCGCAGAGCCGTCGCTACTTCGATCCGAACCTGTACCGCATCGTTACCTTCGACCAGCGCGGCTGTGGCCGCTCCACCCCTCACGCCAGCCTTGAAAACAACACCACCTGGGATCTGGTCGAAGACCTGGAACGCATCCGCAAACATCTGGGCATCGAAAAATGGGTGCTGTTTGGCGGCTCCTGGGGCTCGACCCTGGCCTTGGCTTACGCCCAGACCCATCCCGAGCGGGTACACGGCCTGATTCTGCGTGGGATCTTTCTCTGCCGTCCGCAGGAAATCGAGTGGTTCTACCAGGCCGGCGCCAGTCGCCTGTTCCCCGATTACTGGCAGGACTACATCGCGCCGATCCCTCTGGACGAACGCGACGACCTGCTCGGCGCCTTCCACAAACGCCTGACAGGTAATGACCAGATCGCTCAGATGCACGCGGCCAAGGCTTGGTCGACTTGGGAAGGTCGCACTGCGACTCTGCGCCCGAACCCGCTGGTGGTCGATCGCTTCTCCGAGCCGCAGCGTGCGTTGTCGATTGCCCGGATCGAGTGTCATTACTTCACCAACAACGCTTTTCTCGAACCCAACCAGTTGATCCGTGACATGGGCAAGATCGCCCATCTGCCGGGCGTCATCGTGCACGGTCGCTACGACGTGATCTGCCCGCTGGACAATGCCTGGGAGCTGCACCAGAACTGGCCCAACAGCGAACTGCAGGTGATCCGCGACGCCGGCCACGCGGCCTCGGAGCCAGGTATCACCGATGCGTTGGTACGTGCCGCTGCGCAGATGGCCCGGCGCCTGCTCGACCTGCCGCCCGAAGAAGCATGAAGGGGCTGTTGCAACGGGTCCGCAGCGCCCGGGTCGAGGTCGCAGGGGAAGTCGTTGGCGCGGTGGACCAAGGCCTGCTGGTCCTGATAGCGGTCGAGCCCGAGGACACCCGGGCCAGCGCCGACAAGTTGCTGCACAAACTGCTGAACTACAGGGTGTTCAGCGACGCTGATGGCAAGATGAATCTGTCCTTGGCAGATGTCGGCGGTGGCTTGCTGTTGGTGTCGCAGTTCACCCTGGCGGCGGACACCAAAAGCGGATTACGCCCGAGCTTTTCGACGGCTGCACCTCCGGCCTTGGGCGAGGAGCTCTTTGACTATCTGCTCACCCACGCGAAACAGGTGCATGGCACTGTGGCATCAGGTAGATTCGGCGCCGACATGCAGGTGCATCTGGTTAACGACGGCCCGGTAACCTTCCTGTTACAGGTCTGAAAGCGTTTGAAACATCTTTTCGGTCCTGTTTCGAGGCAAAACAGGGAGTTTTCTCGATAAATACTTTGTTACCCCTGATGCGTTGTCACGCGGGCTACTAGATAATCGCGCGCTACGGGGGACCAGCGTTCGCTGGTCCATTTGACTTAGGTAGAGACTTGTCCTGGGCCGTTTGGGGAATCATTTTGTCCCATCGGAGTCGGAACAATGCTCGCCAACTTGGCAAGAGTGGCCTGCAGGTGCGGTTTTTCAATGCCGATACCTTGCAGATACTTTATCTGGCCGTTGGTTTTTTGATCTGTTTTCGGCGAGGGTTGCTCGTGATTGTTAGTCCCTGTAATGCACCAAAAATGACTGCCAAACGGTTTAGAAACGCTCTGGTAGCGGGCTCGGCCCTGCTGTGCCTGTTTGGCGCGGGCCAACTGTGGGCATTCAGCCTGGATGATGTATCGGCGAAGGCTCAAGAACTGGCCGGGCAAAAATTCGAAGCCCCGCGCAGCAATCTGCCGAACGAATTCCGCGAAATGAAATTCGCTGACTATCAAAAAATCCGTTTCCGCACCGAAAAAGCCGAGTGGGCCGATCAGAAGACGCCGTTCAGGCTGTCCTTCTATCACCAGGGCATGCATTTCGACACGCCGGTGAAGATCAACGAGATCACTGCGACCACCGTCGATGAGATCAAGTACGACCCGACGCGCTTCGATTTCGGCGACGTCCAGTTCGATCCCAAATCCACTGAGAAACTGGGCTACGCGGGTTTTCGCGTGCTGTACCCGATCAACAAGGCCGACAAGCAAGACGAAATCATGACCATGCTGGGCGCGAGTTATTTCCGCGTCATTGGCAAGGGTCAGGTTTATGGCTTGTCCGCCCGTGGCCTGGCCATCGATACCGCCCTGCCATCGGGTGAAGAATTCCCGCGCTTTCGCGAGTTCTGGATCCAGCGTCCGAGGCCGACCGATAAGCACTTGGTGATCTTCGCCCTGCTGGATTCGCCACGGGCTACCGGTGCCTATCGCATGATCCTGCGTCCGGGCACCGACACCGTCGTCGATGTGAAGTCGCGCGTGTTCCTGCGAGATCGCGTCACCAAGCTGGGCATTGCTCCGTTGACCAGCATGTTCCTGTTCGGCGCCAACCAGCCGTCCAAGATCCTGAACTACCGTCGAGAGCTGCACGACTCCAGCGGCTTGTCGATCCATGCCGGCAACGGCGAGTGGATCTGGCGCCCGTTGAACAACCCGAAACACTTGGCTGTAAGCAACTTCTCGGTAGAAAACCCGCGTGGTTTCGGCCTGCTGCAGCGCGGTCGTGACTTCAGCCACTACGAAGACCTCGATGACCGCTACGACAAGCGTCCAAGTGCCTGGATCGAACCGAAAGGCGATTGGGGCAAGGGCTCCGTCGACCTGGTTGAAATTCCGACCGCTGACGAAACCAACGACAACATCGTGGCGTTCTGGAGCCCGGAAAAGCTGCCTGAGCCAGGTCAGCCGCTGGACTTCGCCTACCGCCTGCACTGGACCCTCGACGAAGCCAACCTGCATTCGCCGGACAGCGCCTGGGTCAAGCAGACCCTGCGTTCGACCGGTGACGTGAAGCAGTCCAACCTGATCCGTCAGCCGGACGGCAGCGTGGCTTATCTGGTGGATTTCGAAGGTCCTTCCCTGCAAGCCCTGCCGGAAGACGCCGAAGTGCGTAGTCAGGTGAGCGTCGGCGAAAACGGTGAGATCGTCGAGAATAATGTGCGTTACAACCCTGAAACCAAGGGCTGGCGCCTGACCCTGCGACTGAAGATCAAAGACCCTAAACAGTCCACTGAATTGCGCGCCGCGCTGGTCCGTCCACTGGTTCCGGTTGAAGCGCCGGCCGCGTCCCATGCGGTGACCACGACCCTTGCCAAGGCTGACAAGGTCGCCAGGCAGCAGAGCGATAAGGAAATCGCGCAGGAAAAAGAGCAGGAGAAAGAAGCCAAGGTCGATAGCGCGTCCACTGCCGCTGAGTCGACCCCAACCCCGCAGGAACCGGAACCGACTGAACAAGTCCTGACCGAGACCTGGAGCTATCAGTTGCCAGCCGATGAGTAATACTCCAGTACAGCCAGAGACGCTCAGCGAGTATCTGGCCCATTTGCCCATGACCGATGCGCAGCGCGCCGAGCTGGCGGGCTGCAAGTCTTTCAGCGAGCTGCACGAGCGCCTTTCGTCGTCGGCCTTCGATGCACCCACCGAAGCGGCGCAAGCCTCGGTGGGCCGTCGGCTGACCCTGAGCACCGCCGAAGAACTCGAAGACGCCGAAATGCTGGCGCTCGACGCCAGCGGGCGTGTCTGTCTCAAAGCCACGCCGCCGATTCGTCGGACCAAGGTGGTACCGGAGCCGTGGCGCACCAATATCCTGGTGCGCGCCTGGCGTCGCCTGACAGGTCGCACCAACCCGCCGAAGCCGCCCAAGGATGAGCGCGTGTTGCCGCACGCACGCTGGCGCACCGTGGGTTCGATCCGTCGCTATATCCTGCTGATCCTGATGCTCGGCCAGACCATCGTCGCCGGCTGGTACATGAAGGGCATCATGCCGTACCAGGGCTGGTCGTTGGTGGACCTGGACGAAGTCCTGCACCAGCCGCTGTTGCAGACCGCCACCCAGGTACTACCCTATGCATTGCAGACCAGCATCCTGATTCTGTTCGGGATCCTGTTCTGCTGGGTATCGGCCGGTTTCTGGACGGCGCTGATGGGGTTTCTCGAGCTGCTCACCGGTCACGACAAGTACCGCATCTCCGGTGCCAGTGCCGGCAACGAGCCGATTCCCAAGGACGCCCGCACCGCACTGGTGATGCCGATCTGCAACGAGGATGTGCCGCGAGTGTTCGCCGGTTTGCGTGCCACGTTCGAGTCGGTTGCGGCCACCGGGGACCTGGATCGTTTCGACTTCTTCGTACTCAGCGACAGTAACGAAACCGATATCTGCGTCGCCGAGCAGCAAGCCTGGCTGGATGTCTGCCGTGAAGCCGGGGGTTTTGGCAAGATTTTCTATCGCCGCCGTCGTCGTCGCGTCAAACGCAAGAGCGGTAACCTCGACGACTTCTGCCGTCGCTGGGGCAGTGACTACAAGTACATGGTCGTGCTCGACGCCGACAGCGTCATGAGTGGCGAGTGCCTGACCAGCCTGGTGCGCCTGATGGAAGCCACGCCGGATGCCGGCATCATCCAGACCGCGCCACGCGCCTCGGGCATGGACACGCTGTATGCGCGCATGCAGCAATTCGCCACCCGGGTGTACGGTCCGCTGTTCACCGCCGGCCTGCACTTCTGGCAGTTGGGGGAATCCCACTACTGGGGTCACAACGCGATCATCCGCATGAAGCCGTTCATCGAGCATTGCGCCCTGGCGCCGTTGCCCGGTAAAGGGGCGTTCGCCGGGGCGATCCTGTCCCACGACTTCGTCGAAGCCGCGTTGATGCGCCGTGCCGGCTGGGGCGTCTGGATTGCCTACGATTTGCCGGGCAGCTATGAAGAGTTGCCGCCCAACCTGTTGGACGAACTCAAGCGTGACCGTCGCTGGTGCCACGGTAACCTGATGAACTTCCGGCTGTTCCTGGTCAAGGGCATGCACCCGGTGCATCGCGCGGTATTCCTGACCGGCGTGATGTCCTATCTGTCGGCACCGCTGTGGTTCTTCTTCCTGGTGCTATCCACTGCGCTGCTGGCGGTGAACACGCTGATGGAGCCGCAATACTTCCTCGAGCCACGCCAGCTGTACCCGTTGTGGCCGCAGTGGCATCCGGAAAAAGCCATCGCGCTGTTCTCCACCACCATCGTGTTGCTGTTCCTGCCCAAGCTGCTGAGCATCATCCTGATCTGGGCCAAGGGCGCGAAAGAGTTTGGTGGCAAGTTCAAGGTAACGATGTCGATGTTGCTGGAGATGTTGTTCTCCATGCTGCTGGCGCCGGTGCGGATGATTTTCCACACCCGCTTCGTGCTCGCCGCCTTCCTGGGCTGGGCCGCTACCTGGAACTCGCCCAAACGTGACGACGACTCCACGCCCTGGAGCGAAGCCGTCAAGCGCCACGGCCCGCAAACCCTTCTGGGCTTCTTCTGGGCCTTGCTGGTGATCTGGCTGAACCCGAGCTTTTTGTGGTGGCTGGTGCCGATCGTCGGTTCGCTGATGCTGTCGATTCCGGTGTCGGTGATCTCCAGCCGAGTGGGCCTTGGCTTGAAGTCCCGCGATGAAAGCCTGTTCCTGATCCCTGAGGAATACGCACCGCCACAGGAACTGCTGTCGACCGATCAGTACACCCATGAAAACCGTTGGCACGCGCTGAACGACGGTTTCATCCGCGCAGTGGTCGATCCGCAACAGAACGCCCTGGCCTTTGCGCTGGCCACATCGCGTCACGGCCAGGCCGAGCCGATCGAATGGCTGCGGATCGAACGGGTTCGTCACGCCCTCAAGGTTGGCCCGGCGGGCCTGAACAACAGCGAGCGACTGGCGCTGCTGAGCGACCCGGTGACCCTGTCCCGCCTGCATGAGCAGGTCTGGAGCGAGGGGCATAGCGAGTGGTTGGCGGCGTGGCGTGCATCGGTCAAGGCCGATCCCCACGCTCCGCTACTGCCGCTTCAGCCCATGAGCGCACAGCCTCAACTGGCCTGACACGCAAAAAGCCCCGCTTCTGAAAGGAAGCGGGGCTTTTTGTTGGGGGCTGTTTGAGTATGCGAATACCGCCCGTGGTGAGGTCAGGGGTTGTGTATGGACTTTGTCCAGCATTCGATTCGCCAGGACCTGTGGGAGCAACGCTTGCTCCCACAGGACTGCGTTCAACCATTACGCCAAGCGTAACGATCCGCCGCTGAGCTTGATTGATGTCCTGATCCCGACGCTCCTAAGGTAGCCCCCACGACAGCGAACCCGTGGAGTGGTCATGACAACAACAATATCCCCCGACTCGCGCTGGACGCGGCGGCGTTGCGAAAAGCAGCGGCGTCTCGAGCTGGTGAAGGGGCTTGCCGACGGTGTGGTGTTGCCCACCGACAAGATCGTTGCGGCGCTGGAGGCGTTGATCCTTCCGGGCGATCGCGTGGTGCTGGAAGGCAATAACCAGAAGCAGGCGGATTTTCTATCGCGCTCTCTGGCCAAAGTCGACCCGGCGAAGCTGCACGACCTGCACATGATCATGCCCAGCGTCGGCCGCTCCGAACACCTGGACCTGTTCGAACGCGGCATTGCCCGCAAGCTGGATTTTTCCTTCGCCGGCACCCAGAGCCTGCGCATCAGCCAGTTGCTCGAAGATGGCCTGCTGGAAGTCGGTGCGATCCACACCTACATCGAACTTTATGCCCGGCTGGTGGTGGACCTGATTCCCAACGTGGTGCTCTCGGCCGGGTTCATGGCCGACCGTGCTGGCAATATCTACACCGGCCCCAGTACCGAAGACACCCCCGCGCTGATTGAGCCGGCGGCGTTCAGCGACGGGATTGTGATTGTCCAGGTCAACCAGTTGGTGGACGACGTCAGCGACCTGCCGAGGGTTGATATCCCGGCATCCTGGGTCGATTTTGTGGTGGTGGCCGACAAGCCGTTCTACATCGAACCGCTGTTCACCCGCGACCCGCGCCACATCAAGCCGGTGCATGTGTTGATGGCGATGATGGCGATTCGCGGGATCTACGAGAAGCACAACGTCCAGTCGCTCAATCACGGCATCGGCTTCAACACCGCCGCCATCGAGCTGATCCTGCCAACCTACGGCGAGTCCCTGGGTTTGAAGGGCAAGATCTGCCGTAACTGGACCCTCAATCCCCATCCAACCCTGATCCCGGCTATCGAAAGCGGCTGGGTCGAAAGCGTGCATTGCTTTGGCACCGAACTGGGCATGGAAAACTACATTGCCGCGCGGCCGGACGTGTTCTTCACCGGTCATGACGGTTCGCTGCGCTCCAACCGCATGGTCTGCCAACTGGCCGGGCAATACGCGGTGGACCTATTTATCGGCGCTACTTTGCAGGTGGACGGCGACGGACATTCTTCGACGGTAACCCGTGGCCGACTGGCCGGTTTCGGCGGTGCGCCGAACATGGGCCACGACCCGCGCGGTCGCCGTCACGGCACACCGGCCTGGCTCGACATGCGCCACGGCGATGGCGAGGCGCCGCTGCTTGAGCGGGGCAAGAAACTGGTGGTGCAGATGGTCGAGACCTTCCAGGAAGGCGGCAAACCCACCTTCGTCGAAACCCTCGACGCGGTGGAGGTGGCGAAAAAAGCCGGCATGCCCCTGGCACCGATCATGATCTACGGCGACGACGTCACCCACTTGCTCACCGAAGAGGGCATCGCCTACCTGTACAAGGCCCGCTCCCTGGAAGAGCGCCAGGCAATGATCGCCGCCGTGGCCGGGGTCACTGCAATCGGTTTGCGCCATAACCCGAAAGACACTGCCCGTATGCGCCGCGAAGGCTTGATTGCCTTGCCTGAAGACCTCGGCATTCGTCGCACCGACGCCACCCGCGAGTTGCTCGCCGCCAAGAGCGTGGCCGATCTGGTGGAGTGGTCAGGTGGCCTCTACAACCCGCCCGCCAAGTTCAGGAGTTGGTAAATGCACGCCTTCAACCTGCAACCGAAAAAATTGTCCTTGGCCGAGCGCTTGGCGGATATGGCGGTGGACGCGCTGATCGACGAAGCCGACCTGTCACCCAAACCGGCCTTGGTGGATCGGCGCGGCAATGGCGCCCACACCGATCTGCACCTGGGTCTGATGCACGCTTCGGCATTGTCGCTGTGGCCGGCATTTAAGGAAATGGCCGACGCCGCCCTTGAATACGGCGAGATCGGCCTGCCGTTGCGCGAAGCTCTTGGGCGGATCGGCCGTGAAGGGGAAGCGGCGATGCTCGCTACCACCGACGGTGTGAACACCCACCGTGGCGCGATCTGGGCTTTGGGGCTGTTGGTGGCTGCGGCCGCACTGGAACCTGAATCCAGCGTCGCCAGCGCCGTCACTTTACGTGCCGCGCGGCTGGCCTTGCTCAACGATCGCTACGCACCCAACCCCTTCAGCCATGGCGCCCAAGTGGCTCAACGCTATGGCGTGCGAGGCGCCCGGGAAGAAGCGCAACTGGCATTCCCGGCCGTCACCGGCCTGGGCCTGCCACAACTCAAGCGCAGTCGCGCGGCGGGGGCGGGCGAACAGAATGCCCGGCTCGATGCTTTGCTGGCGATCATGACAACGTTGGCCGACACCTGCGTGCTCTACCGCGCCGGTGAGCCCGGTCTGCAGGCCATGCAGCACGGCGCCAGAGCGGTGCTCGACGCCGGTGGCAGCGCCAGCCTGGGCGGTCGTCGCCAGTTGCATGCGCTGGACCAACAATTGATTGCCATGAACGCCTCGCCCGGTGGCGCTGCCGATTTGCTCGCCGCCTGCCTGTTCCTCGACCGAATCGAGCGCGGCGATGGCCTCTTCCCAGGAGTGTGCTGATGCAAACCTTATCCTTTGAATTTCCCGCCGGGCAGCCGCCACGGGGCCGGGCGCTGGTGGGCTGCGTCGGCTCGGGTGACCTGGAAGTGCTGATCGAGCCGGGCCTGGCGGGCAAGTTGACCATTCAGGTGCAGACCTCGGTCAACGGCAGTGAACAACGCTGGCAACATCTGTTCGCCCGCATGTTCGACGGCCAGATGCCGCCGGCCCTGGCGATCGACATCCATGATTTCGGTGCCACCCCTGGTGTGGTGCGGTTGCGCCTGGAACAAGGCTTCGAGGAGATCGGCCATGACTGACAGCGCAGCGTTGCTCAACAAACACAGCTTCGTCGAGCTGGGTGCCCGGCAACGGGCCAAAGCCCTGCTCGATGACGGCTCGTTCCGTGAACTGCTCGACCCCTTCCAGCGAATCATGTCGCCCTGGCTGCTGCGCCAGGGCGTGGTGCCGCAAAGCGACGACGGCGTGGTGATCGCCAAAGGCTTGCTCGATGGCTTGCCAGTGGTGATCGCGGCCATCGAAGGCGCGTTCCAGGGCGGCAGCCTGGGTGAAGTCGGCGGGGCGAAGATCGCCGGTGCGCTGGAGCTGGCCGCCGAGGACAACCGCAAAGGCATCCCGACCCGCGCCGTATTGCTGTTGGAAACCGGCGGCGTGCGTTTGCAGGAAGCCAATCTCGGGCTGGCGGCGATTGCCGAGATTCATTCGGCGATTGTCGACTTGCGCCAGTACCAGCCCGTCATCGGTGTGGTGGCCGGCAGCGTCGGTTGTTTTGGCGGCATGTCCATCGCCGCCGGACTGTGCAGCTATCTGCTGGTGACCCAGGAAGCGCGGCTGGGCCTGAACGGTCCGCAAGTGATCGAGCAGGAGGCCGGGATCGACGAGTACGATTCCCGTGATCGGCCGTTCATCTGGAGCCTGACCGGCGGTGAGCAACGCTTCGCCACCGGGTTGGTGGACCGCTATGTGGCCGATGACGTGACGCAGATCCGCGAGCACGTCAGCCAGTTGTTGCACTTGGGCGTACCCGCCCAGCATCGAAGCGGTCAGGCCGAGGTGTTCCTGCAACGTTTGGCCCGACTGGACACTGAAGTGCAAATCGAACCGGCCGCGGTTCGCCAGTTGTATCAGGGAGAACGCCCATGAATTCGTATTCGTTGAGAGGCTTGCGCTGGTTCGAGGCCTTGAGTGGCAACGCCAAACCATTGGAAGGCTTGCCTGCTTCGTTGAAAGTTGCTGACGTCACCCTGGGCGAGCAAAACGTGCGCCTGCTGGCGGTGGTGGCGGATCCCGACAGTCGCTTTCCCCGTGCTCGCAACGGCGAAGTCGGTTTGCTCGAAGGTTGGGGCCTGGCCAAAGCCGTGGACGAGGCTATCGATGCCGACCGCGATGCCCCCCACAAGCGCGCGCTGATTGCCATCGTCGATGTGCCGAGCCAGGCCTATGGTCGTCGTGAAGAAGGCCTGGGTATTCATCAGGCCTTGGCCGGTGCGGCGGACAGTTATGCCCGAGCGCGGCTGGCCGGGCATCCGGTGATCGGTTTGCTGGTGGGCAAGGCCATGTCCGGGGCGTTCCTGGCCCACGGTTATCAGGCCAACCGGTTGATCGCTTTGCGCGACCCGGGCGTGATGGTCCACGCCATGGGCAAGGCCTCGGCGGCGCGGGTGACCCTGCGCAGCGTCGAAGAGCTTGAAGCCCTGGCCGCCAGCGTGCCGCCGATGGCCTATGACATCGACAGTTTCGCCAGCCTCGGTTTGCTGTGGGAAACCCTGTCGGTGGAGCAGATCGAGCAGCCAAACGCGGCGGATCTGGCACGGGTCAGAGATTGTCTGCAACAGGCGATCAACGAAGTGGCAGACGCGCCTCGGGACTTGAGCAGCCGCCTCGGGGCGACGCATCGTGCGGCTTCCAGCACTGTTCGCCAATTGTTGAGAGCGCAGTGGTGAGCACCTTTCTGGCCCACGACCTGCTGTGGGGGATGACTCCACAGCCGTTGCCTGCGGATGCGCCGGCGTGGGTCATTGACTCCCTCAGCCTTGGGCAACCGGTGGTGGTGCGGCGGGCGATCACCGCGCCGGGACACATTGCCGTGGGGGTGCGGGGAGTCTCGCGGGAACAGCGTTACGCCACGTCGATGTCGGTGGCTGCGATCCAGCGCCGGGTGCGCCCCGAGGAGCTTTGCCATGTCGCATTGCGCCGTGACGTGCCGGCGTTGCAGGCGCTCGCGCAATTGCGGCCGATGCTGGATGCCAGCGGCTGGGTCTGGGGTGTCAGCGGCAGCGCCGGATTTGAACTGGCCAGTGGCATCGAGGCGCTGCATGCGCGCAGTGACCTGGATTTGATCCTGCGCACACCGCAGCCGCTGGATCGTATTGAGGCCCGGGATTTGTTGGCGCAACTGGACGGTTCGACGTGCGCCGTGGATATGCAACTGCAAACCCCCTTCGGCGCTGTTGCCCTGCGCGAGTGGGCCGGCTCGGCGCGACGGGTGTTGCTCAAAGATAATCGTCAGGCACGTCTGGTGATCGATCCGTGGCAACCGTCGCTGGAGCAAGTGGCGTGAGCAGCCTTTTGGTATTCCCCGGCCAGGGTGCGCAGCGGGCGGGCATGCTTCAGGGCGTGTCGCCGCAACTGCTGGAACAGGCCGGTGAAGTGTTGGGCGAAAACGTACGACAGCTGGACAGCACCGAGGCGTTGCAATCGACCCGAGCCGTGCAACTGTGTCTGTTGATCGCGGGTGTCGCGGCAGCCCGACAATTGCTGGAACAGGCACCTGCGCCGGATTACGTTGCGGGCCTGTCCATCGGCGCGTACCCGGCGGCGGTGGTGGCCGGTGCACTGGGGTTCGATGATGCATTGCGGCTGGTCAGCCTGCGGGGCGAACTGATGCAGCAGGCGTATCCGCGAGGCTTCGGCATGACGGCGATCATCGGCCTCGAGCTGGCGACAGTGGAGGTTTTGCTCGCACAGGTGCACAGCGCCATGACGCCGGTTTACCTGGCCAACATCAACGCCGATAACCAGGTGGTCATTGCTGGCAGTGACGAGGCCATGGGCATCGTCGCCCAGAAGGCACGCAGCCAGGGCGCTGCGAAAGCGTGTCGGCTGGCGGTGAGCGTCCCGTCCCACTGTCCGTTGCTGGAGGCCCCGGCCCGGGCACTGGCCCAGGCGTTTGCCGAGGTGCCGTTGAAAGCGCCCGCTTTGGGTTATCTGAGCGGCAGTCGTGCCCGGCCCGTGGTGAACACTGACGCCTTGCGTGAGGACCTGGCTTTCAACATGTGCCGTGTGGTGGATTGGCGCGGCACGGTGCAAAGCGCCTACGAGCGAGGCGTGCGGTTACAGATCGAACTGCCGCCCGGTGCGGTTCTGACGGGACTGGCGCGTCGGGTGTTCGAGCAGGGCACAGTCATCGCTTTCGACGGTGCGCGCCTGGACACCTTGCAGACGCTGCTCAGAGAGGAGGGACGCCGCCGACCCTAAACCACCGACTCAAGCTGGCGAAGCACAAAAACAACAACTTCGACGATGCACTTTGAGGACTACAACAATGATTATTTACGGTGTGGCGTTTCTGGCCTTTTGTACCCTGGCGGGTATTCTCATCGGTGAGCTGCTGGGCAAACTGATCGGTGTGCCGGCCAACGTCGGCGGTGTCGGCATTGCGATGCTGCTGCTGATCGGCCTGGGCAGTTACCTGAACAAACGTGGCCTGTTCAAGGGTAAATCCGAGGAAGGCGTGCAATTCTGGAGTGCGATCTACATTCCTATCGTGGTCGCGATGGCCGCTCAGCAAAACGTCTATGGTGCGCTCAAGGGCGGACCAATGGCGATTCTGGCTGGGACCCTGGCGGTGGTGATTGCCTTTGCGATGGTGCCGGTGCTGGTACGCATCGGCAACAAAGGGCCTGAAACCGATGTTTCCGCCAAGACAGTCGGGTGATTGCCATGTACGAATCAATGATGAAAGTGATCACCGGCTACGGTCTGCTCAGTGGCTTTGCGATTGTCGGCATCACCATGTGGGTGTCGTACTGGATCAGCGATACGTTCACCAAGGGTCGCCTGCACGGTTCGGCCATTGCGATTCTTCTGGGGTTGGTGCTGTCGTATATCGGCGGTGCGATGACCGGTGGGCAGAAGGGTGTAGTCGACATTCCGCTGCTCTCGGGTATCGGCCTGCTGGGCGGCGCCATGCTGCGGGACTTTGCCATTGTCGCCACGGCGTTTGGGGTGAGTGTCGAGGAACTCAAACGCGCGGGTTACGTCGGGGTGCTGGCCCTGTTCGTCGGGGTGGCCACCTCGTTTATCGCCGGTGTCGGCGTGGCGATGGCCTTCGGTTACACCGATGCGGTGAGCCTGACCACCATCGGCGCCGGGGCAGTGACCTACATCGTCGGGCCGGTGACTGGTGCGGCGATTGGCGCCAGTTCCGAGGTGATGGCGCTGTCCATCGCCGCCGGTTTGATCAAGGCCATCCTGGTGATGGTGGCGACGCCGTTCGTGGCACCTTTGATTGGCCTTAACAATCCGCGCAGTGCGGTGATCTTTGGCGGGTTGATGGGCACTTCCAGCGGCGTGGCCGGCGGCCTGGCGGCCACCGATCCAAAACTGGTGCCGTATGGTTGCCTGACGGCGGCGTTCTATACCGCGCTCGGGTGTTTGCTCGGGCCTTCGCTGTTGTATCTGATCATGCGGGGGTTGTTGGGGTAAGGCTTTGAATCTTCGCTGAGCGGGCTGTCCTCATCGCGAGCAGGCTCGCTCCCACATTGGATCGGTGTTCACAATCCCGTGTGGGAGCGAGCCTGCTCGCGATGAAGGCGACTCGGTCTCAAGCCTGGCGATTGGCATACATCCGGCACTCAGCCAAAAGCGCGAGCAAATTCGGATCGCGCTCCTTGGCCTTCAGGAATACCACGCCAATGTGCTGCTGCAGCCGATACTTTTCCTGCAATGGGATCAGTTTCACCCGGTTTTCATACACCGCCGCGATCCGTCCCGGCAGCAATGCATAACCGACCCCGGAGCTGACCATGCTCAGCAGGGTGAAGATATCGTTGACCTGCATCGCCACCTTCGGCTCGAACCCCGCCTGCTTGAACACCCGATTACCATCCTGATGAGTGGCGAAGCCCTGGGTCAGGGTGATGAAGGTTTCGTTGCACACGTCGGCCAGGTCCACTTCACTGCGTTGGGCGAAGGCGGAATCGGCGGGCGTGGCGAGAAAAATGTCGTCTGAGAACAGCTCGATATGCTCGCAGTCCGGATCGTTCACGCTGTCGTCCAGGGAGATCAGGATGGCGTCCACCTCCATGTTCTTGAGCTTGTACAGCAGGTCGATGTTCGAGCCCAGGATCAGGTCGATGTTCAGTTCGCTGCGGCGGATCTTCAGGCCCATGATCAACTGCGGTACGGTTTTTACCGTCAACGAATACAGTGAGCCAAGCTTGAAACGCTCCGCGGAAAACCCGGCGGCTTCACGGGTCAGGCGCACGCTTTCGACCACGTCCTGAATCAGCTTCTGTGTGCGTTCTTCCAGCACGTAAGCGCTTTCCAGGGGCGTGAGGTTGCGGCCCTCGTGCTTGAACAACGGGCAACGCAAGGCGCTTTCCAGCGAGTGAATGGCCCGGTGCACGCTGACGTTGCTGGTCTGCAACTCGGCCGCCGCCCGCGCAAGATTGCCGGTGCGCATGAACGCCAGGAACACCTCGAGTTTTTTCAGGGTCAATTCTTCGTCGATCAGCATGGGGTGGACTCTTATTCGTATCGCCCGATTGTGCCCTGTGGGAGCAAAGCTTGCTCGCGAAACAGGCGACTCGTTTTTGCAGAAAACACGTTATCTTCATCGCGGGCAAACCTTACCCTCACAGAGAGCAAAACATTGCACTTTCAAGCGCCAGGCCTGAGCCTTGGCATCTGTTTGGGAATGTGAGGCGGGACTGGATGTATCACGGAGAGCGACTCAACGCCTGGACCCACCTGGTCGGGGCGGTGGCGGCTTTTATCGGAGCGGTGTGGTTGCTGGTAATTGCCGGGATGACGGGCGATGCGTGGAAGATCGTCAGCGTGGCCATCTATGGCTTCACCTTACTGGTGCTGTACAGCGCTTCGACGGTTTACCACAGCGTGCGCGGGCGCAAGAAAGCAATCATGCAGAAGGTCGATCACTTTTCGATCTATCTGCTGATTGCTGGCAGCTACACGCCGTTCTGCCTGGTCACCCTGCGCGGGCCGTGGGGCTGGACCTTGTTTGGGATTGTCTGGGGGCTGGCGTTGATCGGGATCTTGCAGGAGATCAAGCCGCGCTCTGAAGCGCGCATCCTGTCGATCGTGATCTACGCGGTGATGGGCTGGATCGTGCTGGTGGCGGTCAAACCGTTATTGGCCGCCTTGGGCAGCGCCGGCTTTGCCTGGCTGGCTTCGGGTGGTGTGCTGTACACCGTGGGCATTGTCTTTTTCGCGCTGGACCATCGGTTGCGGCACGCCCATGGCATCTGGCATTTGTTCGTGATCGCCGGCAGCTTGCTGCACTTTGTCGCGATCTTGTTCTATGTGCTCTAGCTCATAACCACCGCTGGTCCTGTGGGAGCGAGCCTGCTCGCGATAGCGGTGGTTCAGTTGGCATATTCATTGGCTGACACACCGCTATCGCGAGCAGGCTCGCTCCCACCCGGCTTCTCATTCGACTTTAGAAATCCCCCCACAGCTGCTGTGCCACGGCCAGTGCCACCACCGGTGCGGTTTCAGTGCGCAGCACGCGGGGGCCGAGGCGGGCGGCGTGGTAGCCGGCGGTCTGGGCCTGCTGGACTTCGGTCTCCGACAAACCGCCCTCGGGGCCGATCAGGAAGGCCAGGCTCGACGGTCTGGCATGGCTGACCAGCGGCTCGGCCACCGGGTGCAGCACCAGTTTTAGCTCGGCTTCGGTTTGCTTCAGCCAGTCGGCCAGCAGCAGCGGCGGGTGAATCACCGGTACAGTGGAGCGCCCGCACTGCTCGCAAGCGCTGATCGCCACCTGACGCCAGTGCAGCAGGCGTTTGTCGGCGCGTTCGTCCTTGAGGCGCACTTCGCAGCGCTCGCTGAAAATCGGTGTGATCTCACTGACACCCAGTTCCGTGGCTTTCTGAATCGCCCAGTCCATGCGCTCGCCTCTGGACAGACCCTGGCCGAGGTGGATGCGCAGGGGCGATTCAACCTGCCCGGCGAATTGTTCGTCCAACTGTACAAGCACGCGTTTCTTGCCGACTTCGGCCAGGGTGCCGCGAAATTCCTGGCCAGAGCCGTCGAACACCTGCACCGCATCGCCCTCGGCCATGCGCAGCACCCGACCGATGTAGTGGGCCTGGGCTTCGGGCAGTTCGTGAGCGCCGAGGCTGAGGGGGGCATCGATGAAGAAGCGGGACAGTCTCATTTCAAATCTCTGAAAAAGTTAAACCTGTGGTGAGGGGATTTATCCCCGCTGGGCTGCGAAGCAGCCCTAAAACCGGACATTCCGATACTTCAGGCAAATCGCGTTGTAAGCATTTGGGGCTGCTTCGCAGCCCAGCGGGGATAAATCCCCTCACCACAACAGTATTCCAACAAGAACACCGAGGTTTTAACCCGGATCCCGGAACCCCGGATGAAAGTCCTTCGGCACCGCCACGCTGACCTGGTCCCGGGTGGCGATGTCGATGCCCTCGCTGGCCACTTCAGCCAGGAAGTCGATTTGCTCGGGGGTGATGACATACGGCGGCAGGAAATACACCACGCTGCCCAGCGGTCGCAGCAACGCGCCGCGTTCCAGGGCATGCTGGAACACCGCCAGGCCGCGACGTTCCTGCCAGGGGTAAGCGGTCTTGCTCGCCTTGTCCTTGACCATCTCGATGGCCAGGACCATGCCGGTCTGGCGCACTTCGGCCACGTTCGGGTGATCGGCCAGGTGCGCGGTGGCGCTGGCCATGCGCTGGGCCAGGGCCTTGTTGTTTTCGATGACGTGGTCTTCTTCGAAGATATCCAGCGTCGCCAGGGCCGCCGCGCAGGCCAACGGGTTGCCCGTGTAGCTGTGGGAATGCAGGAAGGCGCGCAGGGTCGGGTAGTCGTCGTAGAACGCGCTGTAGACCTCATCGGTGGTCACGCACGCCGCCAGTGGCAGATAGCCGCCGGTCAGGGCCTTGGACAGGCAGAGGAAGTCCGGGGTAATACCGGCCTGTTCACAGGCGAACATCGTGCCGGTGCGGCCGAAGCCGACGGCGATTTCGTCGTGGATCAGGTGCACGCCATAGCGGTCACACGCCTCGCGCAGCAGCTTCAGGTACACCGGGTGATACATGCGCATGCCACCGGCGCCCTGGATCAGCGGCTCGACGATTACGGCGGCCACGGTATCGTGGTGTTCGGCCAAGGTCTGTTCCATCGCGGCAAACAGGTTGCGCGAATGCTCTTCCCAGCCCATGCCGTCGGGGCGGTGGTAGCAATCGGGGCTCGGCACTTTGATCGTGTCCAGCAACAACGCCTTGTAGGTTTCGGTGAACAGCGGCACATCACCGACCGACATCGCTGCGATGGTTTCGCCGTGGTAGCTGTTGCTCAGGGTAACGAAACGTTTTTTGGCCGGCTGGCCGCGATTGATCCAGTAATGAAAGCTCATCTTCATCGCCACTTCGATGCAGGACGAGCCGTTATCGGCGTAGAAACACCGGGTCAGACCTTCAGGCGTCATCTTCACCAGGCGCTCGGACAGCTCGATCACCGGCTGGTGACTGAAGCCGGCGAGGATCACATGTTCCAGTTGATCGACCTGGTCCTTGATGCGCTGATTGATCCGCGGGTTGGCATGGCCGAACACGTTGACCCACCAGGAACTGACGGCATCGAGGTAGCGCTTGCCTTCGAAGTCTTCCAGCCACACGCCTTCACCGCGCTTGATGGGGATCAGCGGCAGCTTTTCGTGGTCTTTCATCTGGGTGCAGGGATGCCACAGCACCGCTAGGTCGCGTTGCATCCACTGGTTATTCAGGCCCATGTTCAGTCTCCTCGAGGCGGCTCGCGGCGGGCGCGGGCAAAACAATCGCGCAAGCCTATGCAATGGCGGCCCTGGGGACAACCCATTGTGTCGTCCCGGCTACTTTGCACGAGTCGATAGACGTCGCTGGCGGCGTTTTGATGGCTGACGTATTCTTCGCCGTTCTCTAGAGCCTGTCTGGCTCAAACTGATTCCTGCGTTTTAATCCGGAGTTCGCTGAATGTCTGCTGGTTGGCTGCGCGCCTGTGCGCTGGTGGTGATGGGGCTGTTCAGCGTTTGTGCGCTGGCCAAGGACAAGCAACCGACGGTGATCGTCATCGGCGGCGGCCTGGCCGGACTCACGGCGGCCTACGAGCTGCAGAACAAAGGCTGGCAGGTAACCCTGCTGGAAGCCAAGCCAAGCCTGGGCGGTCGTTCGGGTATGGCCACCAGTGAATGGATCGGCAACGAAAAAACTCAGCCGGTACTGAACAAGTACATCTCGACCTTCAAGCTGAGCACCACACCGGCCCCGGAGTTCGTGCGCACCCCCAGCTATCTGATCGACGGCACCTACCTCACCGCCGCTGATCTGGCGACCAAGCAACCGGCCACGGCCGAAGCCCTCAAACGCTACGAAACCACCCTGGACGACCTGGCGCGTTCCATTGAAGACCCACAGAATCCGTCGGCCAACAACACGTTGCACGCTCTGGACCAGATCAGCGTCTCCAACTGGCTCGACCGTCTGCAATTGCCGGCCACCGCGCGGCAGTTGGTGAACCAGCAGATCCGCACCCGCTATGACGAACCGTCGCGGCTGTCGTTGCTGTATTTTGCCCAGCAGACCCGGGTCTACCGTGGTGTGTCCGACCGTGACCTGCGCGCTGCGCGCCTGCTGGGTGGCAGCCCTGTGTTGGCCCAGGCCTTCGTCAAGCAACTGAAAACCATCAAGACCAGCTCCCCCGTCTCGGCCATCTCCCAAGACAAGGACGGCGTCACCGTCAAGGTTGGCAGCGTCGGCTATCAAGCTGACTACGTGGTGCTGGCCGTGCCGTTGCGAGCCCTGAACAAAATCCAGCTGACCCCGGCCCTGGACGCCCGGCATCAGGGCGCGATCAAGGGCACCAACTACGGCTGGCGCGACCAGATCATGCTCAAGTTCAAGACCCCGGTCTGGGACAGCAAGGCGCGCATGTCGGGTGAGATCTACAGCAACACCGGCCTGGGCATGATGTGGATCGAGCCGGCCATGAAGGGCGGCGCCAATGTGGTCGTTAACTTGTCCGGCGACAACGCCCGGGTGATGCAGGCCTTTGGTGACAAGCAGATGGCCGATCAGGTGCTGATTCGCTTGCACGCGTTTTATCCGCAGGCTCGGGGTGCCTTCACCGGTTATGAAATTCGCCGCTACAGCACCGACCCGTCCATGGGCGGCGCGTACCTGGCCTTTGGGCCGGGCCAGATCAGCAAGTACTGGCGCCTGTGGGAAATGCCGTTGCAGCGCGTAGCCTTTGCCGGCGAACACACCGATACCTTGTATCCGGGCACCCTGGAGGGCGCGTTGCGTAGCGGTCAGCGGGCGGCCAGCCAGGTTCAAGACCTGGCGGCAGGCAAATCGTTTGAACCGGCCAAGGTCGTGCCGGTGGCAGCGGCAGCAGCGGCCGGTGCGGTGGCGGCGAAGAAGGGTAATTTCTTCTCCAACCTGTTTGGGGGCGACTCGGATAAGGAGCCGGTCAAGGCCGCCGCGCCGGTTGCGCCTGCTCCCGCGCCTGCTCCCGTCCCCGCCCCGGTGCCAGCGCCTGCACCCGTTCAAGCGCCTGCACCGGTCGCCCCGGCCAAGGTTGAGCCGGCGAAGAAGGCAACCGCCAAACCAGCGGCCAAAAAGCCGGTGGCCAAGGCACCAGCTAAGAACACGCCGGTGAAGAAAGCCGCGCCGGTGAAGAAACCGGCGGCCAAGCCCGCTGCGACGCAGACCCAGGCGCAGTAAGGCGCGGCGACAGGAAAAAGCGCGGTGAGTCAGCCGCGCTTTTTTTTGCCTGGCAGATCGCATTCGCGAGCAAGCCCGCTCCCACAGGGTTATGCGTACGTCGATCAAAATGTGGGAGCGGGCTTGCTCGCGAAAGGGCCCTTTCCCACAGCTGGTCAATCCCTGACACCCTGATATAACGCATCGTATTGGCTTTAATCTTTCCTTAACCCATCCAACCCAAACTCTTCATCGTATTTCTCGATATTTCAAAGCAAAAATTTCCGCTTTAAATCGATAGATAACTCGCTAGTCTTGGTCGCAGTTTTCACAGGATATGAGCAATGCAGCTACGCAACTCCTCTTCTCGCTATGGCTGGGTCAGCATCGTTTTGCACTGGGGCATTGCTCTGGTGGTGTACGGGCTGTTCGCGCTGGGGCTGTGGATGGTCGGTCTGGACTACTACGACACCTGGCGTAAAGACGCACCGGACCTGCACAAGAGCATCGGCCTGGTGTTGCTGGCGGCCATGGTGTTGCGGGTGATCTGGCGTTTTGTCAGCCCGCCGCCCCCGACCCTGGAAACCTATGGGCGCCTCACCCGTGTCAGCGCCAAGCTCGGTCATAGTGCGCTGTATCTCGGGTTGTTCGCCGTGATGATTGCCGGTTACCTGATTTCCACCGCAGACGGTGTCGGGATTCCGGTGTTTGGACTGTTTGAAGTACCCGCGCTGGTGTCCGGACTGCCCGATCAGGCAGACGTCGCCGGCCAGATCCACTTCTACCTGGCATGGGCGCTGGTAATTTTTTCCGGCCTTCATGCGTTGGCAGCATTGAAACACCACTTTATCGACCGTGACGCGACCCTCAAGCGCATGCTGGGACGCCAAGCCTGATGTTCAACCTCGACTCCAAAGGAATAGAAAGCATGTTGAAAAAAACGCTCGCCGCCCTGGCAATCGGTTCTGCCCTGCTGTCGGCCGGTCAGGCCATGGCTGCCGACTATGTGGTCGACAAGGAAGGCCAGCACGCCTTTGTCGACTTCAAGATCAGCCACTTGGGTTATAGCTACATCACCGGTACCTTCAAGGACATCGACGGCAAGTTCAGTTTCGACGCCGCCAAGCCTGAAGACAGCAAGATCGAGTTCAACGTGAACACCGCCAGCGTGTTCACCAACCACGCCGAGCGCGACAAGCACATCGCCAGTGCTGACTTCCTGAACGCGAGCAAATTCGCCAAGGCCACCTTCGTGTCCACCAGCGTCAAGTCCACTGGCAAGAACGCTGATGGCAAGGAAACTGCCGACGTGGCCGGTGACCTGACCCTGCTGGGCGTGACCAAGCCTGTCGTGGTCAAGGCCACCTTCCTGGGTGAAGGCAAGGACCCATGGGGCGGCTACCGTGCCGGCTTCGAAGGGACCACCAGCATCAAGCGTTCCGATTTCGGCAAGCAGAAAGACCTGGGCCCAGCGTCCGACGTGGTCGAGCTGTACGTTACGTTTGAAGGTGTTCAAGCGAAGTAACATTCGCGCCTGACAAAAAAACGCCCCTGATCCTGGAATCAGGGGCGTTTTTTATTGCCAATGTCTCAGCCCGAACAGCCAACACAGAACTCTTGTGGGAGCGGGCTTGCTCGCGAAGGCGGTGGGTCAGTCAATTCGATGCTGGCTGATGCACCGTCTTCGCGAGCAAGCCCGCTCCCACATTCAGATTTATAGCGTTCAAAAAAATGCCCCTGATCGCGAGATCAGGGGCATTTTTTACGGGCTGGAGAAACTCAGCGATTGCGGGTCAGCAGTGCCGGCTTCTCGCCCCGTGGACGGCTTGGCAGTTGATCCAGCTGTTCAGGCGTCGGGAATCGATCGATCTTCGATTCCTTGTGCATGATCTTCGGCTGGTTACCACGAGGGGCTTGCACGGCGGGTTCCTGACGAGGCTGATCGTCACGCGCTGGGCGGCGAGGGCGGGAGTCTTCGCGGCGGGCCTGACCGTCACGAGGCGCGCCGTTGCGCGGGCCGCTGCGCTTGGCCGGTGGGGTGCCGGTGGACGAGCCGTTGCTGTTGCGCGGGCCGTTCTGACGCCCCTGGGACTGGCCGCGGGGAGCACCTGCGCCCGCACCCTGTGCCGGAGCGCCCGGACGACGTCCGCGACCCTGGGCTGGTTTTTGCTGCGGCACGTAATCGACGCGGTTGCCGAAGTTATCGATATCGTCGTCCAGGAACTCGTCCGGTGCGCGATCGGCAGCGGCACGTGGTGCCGGGCGCTGCTGTTCACGGGCCGGGGTACCTTCGCGAGGCTTGTGCTCGCGGGCCGGGCGTTCGCCGCGACCGGTGCTGGCCGATTTTTCCTTGCCCTTGTCCTTGCCTTTGTCTTTACGGCCGCCGCCACCACCACCGCCGCCGCCATTTGGACCGTCACCGCGAGGACCACGGGCATTGCGTGGGTTGCGCACGTCCGGACGTTCACGCACTTCAGGCTTCTCGGCCTCGATGGTGCTGGCATCGAAGCCCATCAGGTCGCCATCGGCGATTTTCTGCTTGGTCATGCGCTCGATGCTTTTGAGCAGTTTCTCTTCGTCCGGCGCGACCAGCGAGATCGCTTCGCCCGAACGGCCGGCCCGGCCAGTACGGCCGATACGGTGTACGTAGTCTTCATCGACGTTCGGCAACTCGAAGTTGACCACATGGGGCAACTGGTCGATGTCCAGGCCGCGGGCGGCGATGTCGGTGGCAACCAGAATGCGCACTTCACCGGCCTTGAAGTCAGCCAGGGCCTTGGTGCGGGCGTTCTGGCTCTTGTTACCGTGGATCGCCACGGCCGGCAGGCCGTGCTTGTCCAGGTACTCGGCCAGGCGGTTGGCGCCGTGCTTGGTGCGGGTGAACACCAGAACCTGTTCCCAGGCGCCGGCGGTAATCAGGTGCGCCAACAGGGCACGCTTGTGGCTGGCCGCCAGGCGAAACACACGTTGTTCGATGCGCTCGACCGTGGTGTTTGGCGGTGTGACTTCAATGCGTTCCGGGTTGTGCAGCAGCTTGCCGGCCAGGTCGGTGATGTCCTTGGAGAACGTCGCCGAGAACAGCAGGTTCTGACGCTTGGCGGGCAGGCGGGCCAGCACTTTCTTCACGTCATGGACGAAGCCCATGTCGAGCATGCGGTCGGCTTCGTCCAGCACGAGGATTTCCACGTGGGACAGATCGACGCTGCCCTGGCCGGCCAGGTCGAGCAAGCGACCCGGACAGGCCACCAGCACGTCGACGCCACGGGCCATGGCCTGGACCTGAGGGTTCATGCCAACGCCGCCGAAAATGCAGGCACTGACGAATTTCAGGTCGCGAGCATAGATCTTGAAGCTCTCGTGTACCTGGGCCGCCAGTTCGCGGGTTGGGGTCAGGACCAGGACGCGCGGTTGGCGCGGGCCGTGACGCTGGGATTTGTCTGGATGACCGTTGGGGAAAAGCCGCTCCAGAATCGGGAGGGCAAAACCACCGGTTTTACCAGTGCCTGTCTGCGCCGCGACCATCAGGTCGCGACCTTGCAACACGGCGGGGATGGCCCGCTGTTGCACCGGGGTAGGCTGGGTGTAGCCGGCAGCCTCGATGGCGCGGACTAAAGCCTCGGAGAGACCGAGGGAAGCAAAGGACATGAGTAATCCTGTTTTAGTGAGGGCCTGGCCCAATGGGATAGTCTTGCCGGGCGCGAATGACGTTCAACAAAAAGACGTCATCCCGTCCGGTCCTGCCGAGTCTGGAAGGCAGGTCCGGACAGGGCTCGCGCGGGCTGGAAGCTGCGCTGTAGCGGTGTCGGGATGCCTTTTGCAAGACCGGGCGTCCGGGCGTGAGCCTGGCGGGAAGGCCGGAGTATAACAGAGCAAACGCCGCGCGCCGCTTTCCTGCTGCTCAACGGTTTATTTCAACGCTGCACCGGGCTGGACGGTTCGGTCCTGGCAGACGGAACGGCACCATAGCGGGCGATCAGCTCGGCATAGGCCGGTTCGCGCTTGAAGCGCTTGAGTTCGGCGCTGAAGCGCTGCACCAGCAGATCCATCCCGGCGTTGCGCCGCACCGCCAGGTATTGGCTTTGACGGCTCACAACCACGGGGTTTTCGGTGATCTGGTCGCCCAGTTGCATTTGCTTGAGTACGTGCCGACCCACCCGACGGTCGGTGATGAGCAGGTCAATCCGGCCCAGTTGCAACTTGCCGAAGTTGGCTTCATGGGTGGGTGCCGTCTCACGTTTGAACAGGGGCGATTCTCTGAAGGCCTGGCTGTACAGATAACCGGGCGACGTGCCCACGGTCAGGCCGCCCAAGTCGTCAAGGGTACGAAACGGATGGGGACGGGCGTTGGCGTAGAACATCACGAACTCCACGTCCGACAGCGGTTCGCTGGGGTAAAGCAGCATGGCGTCGCGTTCGTTGCTGTGGAAAATGTCCAGCGCACCGTCCGCCAGGCCCTGCTCAAGCATCGCCAGGCAGCGCTTCCAAGGCAGCAGTTGCCATTGCACATCAATGCCCAGGCGCTTGAACACAATGGCGGTGGTTTCGTAGTCGAGTCCCAGGACCTGGCCGTTCTCTTCGTAGACATAAGGCGCCCAGGGCTCGGTGACAATGCGCAACTTCTCGGCCCGGGCATCCATGCTCAGGTACAGGAGGGCAAAGGTGGTCAGTAACCGGGTGATGAAGGGCATGGCCTGAGGTTACGACGAGAGCTCATCAAATAGCTAGAGCCCTCTGGCCCGCGGCTTAATTGCCTTTTGCCTGCATTAGATGCCGATAGATGGCTTCGCGGCGTTCGCCCAGCACCCAGCGAATCAGTGGGTGGTTGAGCCATCGTTTGAGTTCATGGTCTTTCAATGGCTCTTTCAGGCGTTCTTCAACGTTCTCCCTGGCCTTTTCCCACCAGACCGGGGCGCAGGCCTGGTCGAACGGGTTGGTGTGACGGTAGCAACCGTAGAGAATTTCGCGCATGAATTGCCGTTTATGGCTGGGTAGCGCCACGGTAATCATTTTATAAGCCAGACGGCGCAATGTGGGCGGTCGGGGTAACGTTGCGGTGACTTGACGGGTTTCATCCAGGGCCAATTGGCACATGGGCGCGGCATGATGTTTGTCGAGCCAGGCCTTGGTTTTGGCGCGAAACAGCTGTTTGCGGCTCCAGTAATGGTGAATCAGGTCGGGACATTCGCGCACATGCACCGAGCGATAGGCCGCAACCGAAAGGCAGAACTCTTCCAGCGTGTAGGCGCCGTTCGCCATGGGATAAAACTCGTCCATCAGGGCTATCGAGCGATCCAGAACTGATGCGTCGCTCCAATGAAGACCGATCACGCCTGAGTTCAGCAGCGGCATATTGTCATCCGCCAGTTGCCGTCGTTGCAGGGCTTGCGCCAGCGTTACGTAAAGTACTGCATCCTTGTTGGCGCCATAGTTCAGATCTACCGCGTTGCAGAGCAACGTGCCGGGCTGAATGCGCCGAAACAGCTCCAGAGGAGAGCAGTGGAAGAAGGTGTCGGTGTCGATCAGCAGTGCCAGCTCGACTTCCTCAAGCACCTTTTGCATGACGACATGCTTTGCGCGAAAGTGATAGCCGTGCGGCTCGATCCAGGTTTGACGGGTTTCGTTGTCGAGGTGGCGTACGCGTACCGGGAGTCCAGCGTAGGGCATGGGATTGTCGGTAAATACTTGGATGTCCAGTGCCTCACCCGGGCTCTCGCGCAGTCCGGCCAAGGCGCTGGCAATGCTGAACACGGCTTCTTGATGATAGGTCTCGGCCCCATAGACCAGATAAATGAGTTGTGGGGTCGTTAACCTTTGACCAATAGGCATCTACTGCATCCCTCCAGATATTTCAGGTAGAAAAAAGGCCTTGGGTTTTCGCCAAGGCCTCTTTGTACCGCCCAATTAAGACATTAACGCGGCAGTTTGAGGTTATTCCATACGGCGAGGCTGGGCTCGGCCTGATTCAGGGTATAGAAATGCAACCCCGGCGCCCCGCCTTGTAACAAACGCTCACACATTTGTGTGATGACTTGCTCTCCGAAGCTTTGGATGCTGGATGTGTCGTCGCCGTAGGCTTCCAGCTGCTTGCGGATCCAGCGTGGGATTTCTGCCCCGCAAGCGTCGGAAAAACGCGCGAGTTTGCTGTAGTTGGTGATCGGCATGATCCCCGGCACGACAGGAATGTCGACCCCCATCTTGCGTACGCGGTCGACAAAGTAGAAGTAGCTGTCGGCGTTGAAGAAGTACTGGGTGATCGCGCTGTTGGCGCCGGCGTTGGCTTTGCGTACGAAGTTGAGCAGGTCGTCTTCGAAGTTGCGTGCCTGGGGGTGCATCTCTGGGTAGGCTGCCACTTCGATATGGAAGTGCTCACCGGTTTCTTCACGAATGAATTCAACCAGGTCGTTGGCATGGCGCAGTTCACCGCTCGCCATGCCCATACCCGAGGGCAGGTCACCGCGCAGGGCCACGATACGGGTGATGCCGGCCGCCTTGTACTGGCTCAACAGGCTGCGCAGATCGGCTTTGCTGTCACCCACGCAGGACAGGTGCGGGGCGGCGGGGATTTTGACTTCGCTTTCGAGTTGCAGCACGGTGTTGATCGTGCGGTCACGGGTCGAACCGCCAGCACCGTAGGTGCAGGAGAAGAAGTCGGGGTTGTAGCTCGCCAACTGACGGGCAGTGGCGATCAGTTTTTCATGCCCAGCATCGGTCTTCGTCGGGAAGAACTCGAAGCTGTAGCGACGGTCTTGGGACATGGTCATATCCTTGGAAACTCGTAGGCCGGTGAGGCTTGCATAGCCCTTGCGGGAGTGGACTCATGTGGGAGCGAGCCTGCTCGCGATTGGCATCACCTCGGTCTGACAGTCAGATCAAGGTGTCTGCATCGCGAGCAGGCTCGCTCCCACAGGTCCGCTCCACCAAGGAAGCAGCGCCGATCAGTAGCGATAAGCGTGCGGCTTGAACGGGCCTTCGACGGTCACGCCGATGTAGTCAGCCTGTTGCTTGGTCAGTTTGGTGACCACGCCGCCGAAACCGCGGACCATTTCCAGGGCCACTTCTTCGTCGAGTTTCTTGGGCAGCACTTCCACGGTCAGGCGCTCGGCTTTCTGGGCCGGCGACAGGTCGGCGTATTTCTGGCCGAACAGGAAAATCTGCGCCAGGACCTGGTTGGCAAACGAGCCGTCCATGATGCGGCTTGGGTGGCCGGTGGCGTTGCCCAGGTTCACCAGGCGGCCTTCGGCCAGGAGGATCAGGTAGTCATCGTTCTGTGGGTCGAAGCTGCCGGCGCCGGTGCGATGCACCTTGTGGACCTGTGGCTTCACTTCTTCCCATGCCCAGTTCTTGCGCATGAAAGCGGTGTCGATTTCATTGTCGAAGTGGCCGATGTTGCAGACCACAGCGCGCTTTTTCAGGGCCTTGAGCATGTTCGCGTCGCAGACATTGACGTTACCGGTGGTGGTCACGATCAAGTCGATCTTGCCCAGCAGCGCTTTGTCGATGCTTGCTTCGGTGCCATCGTTGTTACCGTCGATGAACGGCGAAACCAGCTCGAAGCCGTCCATGCAGGCCTGCATGGCGCAGATCGGATCGACTTCGGACACCTTGACGATCATGCCTTCCTGGCGCAGCGACTGGGCCGAGCCCTTGCCCACGTCACCGTAGCCGATCACCAACGCCTGCTTGCCCGACAACAGGTGGTCGGTGCCGCGCTTGATGGCGTCGTTGAGGCTGTGACGGCAGCCGTACTTGTTGTCGTTCTTGCTCTTGGTCACCGAGTCGTTGACGTTGATGGCCGGGATCTTCAGTTCGCCCTTGGCCAGCATGTCCAGCAGGCGGTGTACGCCGGTGGTGGTCTCTTCGGTCACGCCGTGGACGTTGTCCAGTACGGCTGGGTATTTCTTGTGCAGCAGTTCGGTCAGGTCGCCGCCGTCGTCAAGAATCATGTTGGTGGCCCATGGCTGGCCATCCTTGAGGATGGTCTGCTCCAGGCACCATTCGTATTCCTCTTCGGTCTCGCCCTTCCAGGCAAATACCGGGATACCGGCAGCGGCAATGGCGGCAGCGGCCTGGTCCTGGGTCGAGAAGATGTTGCAGGACGACCAGCGTACTTCGGCACCCAGGGCAACCAGGGTTTCGATCAGCACGGCGGTCTGAATGGTCATGTGGATGCAGCCGAGGATCTTCGCGCCCTTGAGCGGTTGCTCGCCGGCGTATTTACGACGCAGACCCATCAGAGCTGGCATTTCGGATTCGGCGATGATGATTTCGCGACGACCCCAGGCAGCCAGGGACATGTCGGCGACTTTGTAATCGGTAAAATCTGCAGGCGTGATAACAGCGCTCATGAAGAGCCTCCATTCGTAATGTATGCGAATGGGCGCCGTTGTGCGTTTAGTGTCCGTCGGGGTGCCCCGTACAAACAACGCCCCATCCGAGCCTGACAGGTCGAACCTGCTGCAGCGCCCCTCGGACAGGTGGCGGGAACGGTCCAAAGCGTGGACCGAGGTAAAGCGGTGGCGATTATAGCGGGCTAATCGGATCTTCCAAAGGGTTTCTGTCGGCAAATCAAAATTGCCGATGAGCGTTATTAGAGCCTCGACATAGAGCCACGCTGCCCGGTCTGCCATGATGCCGGCATCCATCGGCCAGACGCTCAGGAGTGAACATGAATTTCCACACCCGCAAGTGGGTCAAGCCCGAAGACCTCAACCCCAACGGCACACTGTTTGGCGGCAGTCTGTTGCGCTGGATCGACGAAGAAGCGGCGATCTATGCCATTGTTCAGCTCGGCAACCAGCGTGTGGTGACCAAATACATCTCCGAAATCAACTTCGTCAGCGCTTCGCGCCAGGGCGACATCATCGAGCTGGGCATCACCGCCACCGAATTCGGCCGCACCTCCATCACCCTGACCTGCGAAGTGCGCAACAAGATCACCCGTAAAAGCATCCTGACCGTGGAGAAGATGGTCTTCGTCAATCTTGGGGAAGATGGCCTGCCGGCGCCGCACGGCCGGACCGAGATCAAGTACGTCAAGGATCAGTTCCAGGACGATATTGCCGGCGCGTGAGCTCGGCTGTGTCTCCAATCGCGAGCAGGCTCGCTCCCGCATGGACTTGCGGTTGGTGTCTACCGCCAATCCTTTGTGGGAACGAGCCTGCTCGCGATGGCGATTCCAAAGTTTGCGTGAACAAAGGCCCGCTACTGAACAGCGCCGCACGCTGCGTGTCGTAGGTACATCACGCTACCGGTTCAGGAGCTCCATGGACACTCGCAAAGACGGCAAGACCCCTGATCTTTCGGCGCAGGAAAAACACGAAGTCGACCGCAATCAGCCACCGCGGGCCGCGGTACTGCATGAAATTATCCGTACCCAGGGCAATCAGGAACTGGAGCGCAGTGTCGCCGCGCTTTGGTGGTCGGCCCTGGCCGCCGGGTTGACCATGGGCCTGTCGCTGATGGCGATGGGGCTGCTCAATTCCCGCTTGCCTGAGGGCGAGGCCTTCAAGGTGATCGCCAGCTTCGGCTACTGCGCCGGTTTTCTCGCGGTGATTCTTGCCCGCCAGCAACTGTTTACCGAAAACACCTTGACCGCTGTGCTGCCCATCATGAGCAAACCCACCTTGGGTAACTTCGGCCGTCTGTTCCGGCTCTGGGGCGTGGTGCTGGTGGGCAACCTGTGCGGAACCTTGCTGGTGGCCTATGTGATGCTGCATCTGCCGATTTTCGACCGGCGCACCGATATGGCTTTTCTGGAGATCGGTCGCAAGGTCATGGAAAACGACACCGGCCAGATGTTCGCCAAGGGCATCATTTCAGGCTGGATGATCGCCACCATGGTCTGGATGATTCCTTCCATGGAGAGCGCCAAGATGTGGATCATCATCCTCATCACTTACCTGATGGCGCTTGGCGATTTCACCCACATTGTCGTCGGCTCTGCCGAAGTGTCCTATCTGGTGTTCGCCGGCCAGCTGTCGTGGGAGGACTTCTGGATGGTGTTCGCCGCGCCGACCCTGGCAGGGAATATCATTGGTGGCAGTTTCATCTTTGCGCTGCTGAGTCATGCCCAGGTGCGGAGCGAGACCGGCCAGCCTAGTCGGCCGCACCCACCAGGGCGTCCTGACGACGCTGACGATAAATAAAATACAGTGCCGTCAACACGGTCAGCCCGCTCACCAGAGCACCGGTCCATGGCAGGTCGGCCAGATCGGCGCCGCTGGCCACCACCAGGCCGCCAATCCAGGCGCCAGCCGCGTTGCCAAGGTTGAACGCGCTCTGGTTCAGGGTCGAGCCCAGGTTCGGCGCTTCTTGGGCCTGGTCGATGATCAGCAATTGCAGGATCGGACACAGTGCAAAGGCGAACACACCCCATAGGACCAGGGTAATAGCCGCTGGAACCACCGACCGGCTGGTCTGGCTGAACGCGGCCAGCACCAGCACCACCGCCAGGGCCATGGCTACCAGCGAAGGCAGCAGGCGCCGGTCCGCCAGCCGTCCGCCGAGGAAACTGCCCGCTGTCAGGCCTACACCGAACAGCAGCAGCATGAGCGTGATGCCGTGGGGGCTGACACCCGTGATGTCCTGCAGGATCGGCGCGATGTAGGTGAACACGCTGAACAGGCTGGTGGAGGCCAGTACGCTCATGCCCAGGGCCAGCAGCACGTTGGCCTTGCCCAGCACCTTGAACTCGCTGGCCAGATTGGCCTTCTCCATGGGGATTTCCCGGGGCAGCCAGACCCATTGGGCAAGGGCGGCAATGATCCCGATGACCGATACCGCCCAGAAGGTCGAGCGCCAGCCGGCGTACTGCCCCAGCGCCGTGCCCAGCGGTACGCCTAGCACATTGGCCAGGGTCAGCCCTGTGAACATCATTGCAATGGCCTGGGCCCGTTTGTTCGGCGCCACCAGTCCGGCTGCAACCACCGAGCCGATACCAAAGAATGCCCCGTGGCACAGTGCGGTGATGACCCGGGCGGCCATCAGCGTGGCGTAGTTCGGCGCCAGGGCGCAGAGCACGTTGCCGACAATGAACATCAGCGTCATGCCCAGCAGCGTGGCCTTGCGCGGCATGTTGGCGGTGCCGATGGCCAGGATCGGCGCGCCGAACACCACGCCCAGGGCATACCCGGTAATGAGCAGCCCGGCCTGGGGAATGCTCACGGCCAGATCACGGGCGACATCGGGCAACAGCCCCATGATGACGAATTCGGTGGTGCCGATGCCAAAAGCGGCGACGGCCAAAGCAAGCAAGGCGAGTGGCATGCGCAAGGTCTCTGTCTGTAGTCTTGACGCTCTGATCAGGCATACGCATGCCGATGCGCCGGTTCGGATGAAGCGGGGCAGCAGCAAAAATTATTGGAATTGGTTTATGCGCAACTGAGTGCGGCGTGGTCGTTTGCAGTATAAACGGCCGCTGATGGATGGCGAATCAATTCTCTGGACGCAATAAGGAGCGTGCTGTGCTGGCAACGGCCTTGGTATTGGTCGCCGCGCTGTTGCATGCGGCATGGAATACGCTGATCAAGTTCAGTGGCGAGCGTTTGCTGGTGGTGGCGTGCATGGACAGCGTCGCGTTGCTGTTTGTGGTCCTGGCGCTGGGCTTCGTGGCGTTGCCACCGCTGGAGATCTGGCCGTGGATCCTGGCGTCGGCGGCATTCGAATTGTTGTACCGCTATCTGTTGATCCAGGCGTATCGGGTGGGTGACCTGGGGCTGGTCTATCCGCTGATGCGTGGTCTGTCGCCATTGGTGGTGCTGGCTTTGACGTTGATCTTCGCCGGGGAAGTGCTGACGACCCAGCAGACCATCGGCATCTTGCTGATCCCGTTCGGCATGCTTTGCCTGTTGTGGCAGGGCGGTGGTGGCGAGCGGTTGCCCTGGTCGATGTTGCCGGTGGTGGCGCTGATCGGCCTGTGCATCGGCTGCTACACCTTTATCGACGGCCATGCCCTGCGACGCTGGCCCGAGCCACTGGATTACCTGGTCTGGGTGACGCTGCTCAGTGCCTGGCCATTTCCGTTGCTGGCGCTGGTGCGCAAACGACCTGCGTTCATCTTGTTCTGGCGTGAACAGTGGCGGCTGGGGTTGGCGGTCGGATTTTGCGTACTGTTGAGCTACGCTTTGGTGCTGTGGGCCATGCAACTGGGCTCGATCGCCGAAGCGGCGGCGCTGCGGGAGATCAGCGTGATCCTGGTGGTGCTGTTTGGCATGCGTTACCTGAAAGAACCTTTTGGCCGGCCGCGGCTCTTAGCCTGCGCTCTGGTGCTGATTGGCATGCTGGTGATGAAACTCTGACCAGCACCCCGATTTTCGATTTCTATAACACTCAAAGAAGGAACTGCTTCATGACGGTTGCCCTGTGGTGCATTTTGATTGCCTTTCTCCTGTCTTACCTGTGCATTGCGATCGCCAAGGCCGGTGGTAAATACCGGTTGCGGGATAACCACGACCCTCGGGACTTTCTGGACTCGCTCGAAGGGGCCCCCCGGCGTGCATACGCCGCGCAACTGAACAGCTTTGAAATCGCCCCGTTTTTCGCCGCTGCCGTGATCGTCGCGCACCTGGCCGGCAATGCCGAGCTTGTGACCATCAACGTGCTGGCGGTGCTGTTTATCACCAGTCGTCTGCTGTACATCATCTGCTACCTGGCGGACTGGGCGATCTTGCGTTCGCTGGTGTGGTTCGTGGGGGTAGGGTTGGTGTTGAGTTTCTTCTTCGTTTCGGTCTGAGCCTGGCGGTTGAATTCCGTTGTCTGTGCTGGCCCTATCGCGAGCAGGCTCGCTCCCACAGTTGATCTCCAGTGGACACATGTTTTGTGTACGACTAGATCCAATGTGGGAGCGAGCCTGCTCGCGATAGCGGTGACTCAGCTACATAGATGCTGGACGTGTCGCGCTCTTGCTTTGCTTTGCTTTGGATCTTGATCTGGTCGCCCCGTTAACCACGCTGGCCGAACGCAGGCATTGCGTAGGGGGCACCTCGGCATGGATGCCGAGGTAGCCGCGCTGGGCCATGGATGGCCCTTCGCGGCGTGCCCCCGGAGCAATGCCGGAGTGAGGGCATGCCGAGCCCTAGCGAGGCACCGAGTGGTGGGGCAAAGCGTTTTTGGTTACTTTTGGCGCTTTTCCAAAAGTGACCCGCTGTAAGAGCGGAACCATAAGCAGCCGTTACCGCAGAAACGGATATACACCCCCTCTAAAAGTAAGGTCCTAGGAGATTTCCTTCAAGTTGTAGCGGTGTTGGTGAACTTGTCCGGCTTCGGGCTCGTGGCTAGTCTGGGTTTGTCACTGAAAAAACGGTGACACGGACGTGCAAGTCCGAAGAAACTGTTTAGGATGCGACGCTACATCGCTCAGGGGCTTCTTCTGCCCACTGGCTTTATGGCGGCTGCACGCAGGAGATCCTCGGATCTGCTGGGTGTCCTAAACAGGCCCGGTCTTGCACACCTGCGTACGGCCGCCACCCCCATTCGCGTGCAAGCGAACGGTGACGGTTTCCACTTAACTGTTTAGGAAATCTCTAATGTTCAAAGTAACTCCGAATCCGCCAGAAAACCCTAGCAACATCTTCGGCAAATCCTCGAAATCCAAAAAACTCGACGAATCCGCCGCGCGCGCCCTCGACTATTACCTCAATCCCAAACCCACCGACGAAGCACCCGGCCAAGCATCAACGGCACAACTTTTCATGGTCGCCCCGAACATCGACACCGAAACCCTACTGGCCAACGCCTCCGAAGACCTGCTGTCCATCAGCGCCATCGCCGCCGACCTGGCTGATGACGTCGACGGCTCGCGCCGCAGCGTGATCCTGGCGATTAGCCGGATGGCCGACGGGGTGCATTTGTTGGTGGAGCGGGCAATGGATCGGCTTGAGGTTCAAGCGTCGAACTGACAGGCCTTTAGCGGATTGAAGATGGCCGTCGCGAGCAGGCTGAACTCCCACAAGAGATCTGTTGGCGAATGGAAAATTGCGCCCTGACACAAATCCAATTGTAGGAGCGGGCTTGCTCGCGAAGGCGTCGGCACATCCAACATCATCGCAAACTGACCCACCGCTTTCGCGAGCAAGCCCGCTCCCACATAAGAACTGCGTGACGGCTTACCCCATCCCCCTGTGCGAGCCTGCTCGCGATGGGCCCAGTACCATCAATCCATTTCTCAAGGATTGGCGCTGACCGCATTCGCCACCTGTGGCACCTGCGGCAATGCCATGCCCTTGGGCCACAGCATCCAGATCTGTCCCTGTTGCTTCATATCCCCAGCCAGGTTTCCCGCTGCTTCACCGGTGCCCCAGAACAGGTCTGCCCGTACTTCGCCGGCAATTGCGCCGCCGGTGTCCTGGGCCGCGACCGGCCGGTTCAATGCACTGCCGTCAGGGCGGGTGGTGGATAACCACAACAGGCTTCCCAGGGGAATCACCTTGCGATCCACCGCCACGCTGTAGCCGGCGGTCAGCGGCACATTCAGGGAGCCCCGTGGCCCCTCGTTGCTGTCCGGGTTGCGGGTGAAAAACACGTAGCTGGGGTTGCTGCCCAGTAACTCGGGAATCCGGTTCGGGTTGGCTTTTGCCCAGGCACTGATGGTGCCCATGGTCACCTCTTCTTTCTTCAGTTCGCCCTGTTCGACCAGCCAGCGCCCGATGGGCCGGTAGGGGTGGCCGTTCTGGTCGGCATAGCCGATGCGCAACTGGCGGCCGTCATCAAGTCGAATCCGGCCCGAGCCCTGGATCTGCAGGAATTGCAGGTTCATCGGGTCTGTCAGCCAGGCGATCACCGGTGCCTTCACCCCGTTGGTTTCGATGGTGGCCGCGTCGTCGTAGGGCTTGAGCACTCGGCCTTCGAGGCGACCGCGCAGGCGCTTGCCCTTGAGCTCGGGGTAGATACTCTCCAGCGAGACGATGATCATGTCCTCTGGCACCCCGTACACCGGGATGTTGGCGCTGGCAGTCTGGGTGAGGCTGCCGGGGTAGACCGGTTCGTAGTAACCGGTAATCAGACCGTTGGGGCTGTTGTCACCCGAGCGCAGGCCGTAGACATCCAGGTTCTGCTTCAGAAAGTTGCGCACATCCACGGCGGTCAGCGGCACATTGGCCGCCGCCGCGCAGGTGGCGCCCCACACCGCGTCGGCCTTGAGCCGGGTGCAGGCGCTGCGCCAGGAGCCAAAGCCCGCCAGCAGGTCTTCATCGGACACCGATGGCAAGGCTTCCCACGGTGCGCTGACATAAGTAGCGACGGCGTGGGTCTGGGGCTCCTCGGCTTTGTCACCGCGGTTGCAACCGGCCAACAGCGCGATAAGCGGTAGGGTCAACGCCAGGCCTTTGTGCCAGGTCTTGAAACTGTGCATGAGTTTTCCTTGCCGGTCGTGCGAACGCTCCAGGCGTCCAGACAACCCGTATTGATAATAGGGCTATTGGTCTTTGCCGATGACCCGAGGATACTAACCGCCGTTTCCTGCTCCGAGGCCAAGATGTTTGTAAAACGATTTTCCATGGCCGTGCTGGCCTGCCTGATGTTGTCCGCCTGTGGCGGTGTCGATCCCAATTCTCCGCTGGGCCAACGCAAAGCGATCTTCAAGCAGATGCTCAAGACCAACGAAGAGCTCGGTGGCATGCTGCGCGGTCGTATCCCGTTCGACGGCCCGCGCTTTGCCGAGGGCGCGGTGCAACTTGATCAACTGTCCCGCGAGCCGTGGAAACATTTCCCGCAAGTGCGTGAAGAAGACCACACCAGTGCCCGGGATGAGGTTTGGCAAAAACAGGCGCGTTTCCAGGAACTGGCCCGCAGCCTTGAAGCGGCCACCGGTGAGTTGGTAAGCGTCAGCAAGGTCCAGCCCTACAGGGCAAGCAACCTGGGACCTGCGGTGCAGAAGGTAGAGGATGCGTGCAGCGCCTGCCATAAAGAGTTTCGGGATTATTGAGTAGGAGCAGCTGCAAGCTGCAAGTGTCGGGTTTAGGCTTGCTGCTTAAAACTTGCCGCCTACTTATCCAACTCGTCCACCGCTTCCTGCAACTCTTTGCGAGAAGCCGCCAGCTTGTCCTTGCGTTTGTTGATCCGCTGCGCGTCGCCTTTTTTCATGGCTTTGTCCAGATCGGCCTGACGCTGGCTGACTTCGTGCTTGGCTTCAAGGACCTTGTTTTCACGTTCCTTGCGCAGGGACGCATCGGTGCAATGGGTGGTGACCTGGCTTAATGCTGTTTCCAGGCCGGCTTGCTGGTCTTTGTTGTCGCGGGACTTGGCCAGCTCGATTTGATTGATGATGCCCTGGCGCTTGGCTGCACAGCCGGTGAGCTCCGGTGTTTGCTCGGCTGCCATCAGGGGGGCGGACATGGCGCTGCATAGCGTCAGCAGTGCGATAGGGGACAGAAAATTCATAGCAACTCCGTGAAAACTCGCGAACGGTTGGTATAGATGCGCTGTTGGAGCGCACGTTTACCCCTTGGGTTCAACTGTGGGACCTGGATTAAAAACCGTCGACCCCGGCACCCTTTAGTACTTCACTCAACGCCAGCACCTGTGGGTCGCGAAAAAAAGCCCTCAGTTGCGCAGCGCGTCCCGGGCCGATACCGGCTTCGGCATGCCAATGTTCGATGTCGCGCTCGGCAAGCACCTGCCATGGCCCCTCCAGCCGGACCTCGCCGGTGGGTGGCAGGCCAAGGGCCTTGAGCCACTGCCCAAAAGGACGTTGCCGGGCGCTGTACAGGCTGTCGAGCAAGCGGGCGCTGCTGCGTTCGCCGAAGCCAGCAATGTTAGCAAGCTCGTCGGCATCAAGGGTCATCCAATCCAGCAAACCATTGAGTCGACCGGCCGCCAGGAGTTTTTCCCAGGTGCCCGGGCCAACATGGGGCAGGGCTAATCCATGCTTGCCGCTGAGCCAGCCCAGGCGCGCCAGAAACTGGCTTTCGCAGCCGGGTGTCGGCTGCCAGCAACTTAAAAAGTGATAATCGGCTGCCGCTGGGGCGTTCACGTCCTGGCGCTCGACACCGCGCAGCACGACGCTGTCCAGGCGTGGAATGGTCAGCCCGGCCAGGCTGATGGCGACCCGGTCGCCAGGACGGATGTCCATTTGCTCCCAGCGTTTGAGGGAGCTGACGCTCACGCGGCGGATTCGTCGGTCGTCGAGCATCGCAGGTTCAAGTTCCAGTACGGGCGTGATGCGCCCGGTACGACCGATCTTGAAGCGCACGTGGCGCACCTCGGCCAGGGCCTGGGCATAGGGGTATTTCCAGGCCACGCTCCAGAACGGCGCCCGGGCCCGCCAGCGGTCAGCAGGTGGGCGGCGGCTTTGGCGCAGGACGACGCCATCGCTGGCAAAGGGCAGTGGCGTGCGATACCAGTGGTCGCGCCAGTGCTTGACGTCGGCCAACGCCTGGACGGGTTGGCTGTAGCCGGTGGTGTCGGCAAAACCAAGCGCTTTGAGGGTCGCCTCCCGTTCGGGCAGCGTGGCCGGCCCTTCAGGCCAGTCCCAGACAAACAGACTGATGTCCGCCCCCTCCTGCGCGGTCAAATTCGTGCGCGCCATCAGCCCCGCCACGGTCGCCCGGGCATTGAGACTGCCGTTGCTGGCCTGGACATGAGCAATCAGCCGCCAGTACAGCTCACCCTGAATGACCAGGTCCAATGGCTGATGCAACCGTTGCGGGATGGCGTTGATTTTGTGCGCAGCCCAGGTCCAGTCTTGCCCCTGGACACCATCACCGCGGCTGATCGCCTGATGCAGGCGCCCTCCGCGATAGATCAAGGTCACGGCCACGCCATCGACTTTCGGTTGGACCCAGAGGTCTTCTCGACCTTGCAGCCATGCCTTGACCGCGTCGGCATCCTTGAGTTTGTCCAGGCCGGTGTGTGCAACCGGGTGTGGCACTTTCCCGCCCGCCGTGCGCAGGGGGAAACTGGGTGCCACAAGATCAAAGCAGTCGCGCCAATGGCCCAGCTGGATGCGGGATTGATCGTAGAGCTCATCGGCTACCAGTGATCGGCCGAGACGGTGATAGCTGTCATCCCATGAGTCGATTCGCTGTTGCAGGGCGGTGATTTCTGCCTGGGCGCGTCCGAGGGGCCAGTCGGGACAAGGCGCGGCGATGACAGGGGAGCAGATGAATACAAAACAGGCCAATAGGCGTGATAACGGCAGCATCGAAGCATCCTTGCTTGGTGGTGTGCTTGAAGGCTAGTCACTGTCTCAGAAGCTGCGAGGCTGGGAGCGTTACCGGATTTTGCAGGGGCCGATGGCGAAGTCGTGGCGGTACAGTGCAGGGTGATTTGGTTGTGCAACTGTGCCTTGAACCCATCAGGGGCGAGTGCAGAATGGGGGCTCGATCCGCTCTGCCAGGCGTGCATCCCTATGGACCTGACGACCCTCGCTGTTTTCATCCCGGCCTGCTTCGCGCTGAACATGGCACCGGGGCCGAATAACCTGCTGTCCATCAGCAACGCCTCGCGTTATGGCTTCGTCCGGGCGTGCAGCGGTGGCATTGGCCGGTTGCTGGCGTTTGCACTCATGATTACCCTGGCAGCGGTGGGGTTGACCGCTGTGCTGCATACCTCGGAACTGTTGTTCCTGGGGATCAAGTTCGTGGGGGCCGCTTATCTGTTCTATCTCGCCGTGCAATTGTGGCGGGCGCAGCCAGAAGCCGGCGCTGAAACGGCGGTCACTTCGATGAGCGTAACTCGCCTGGCGCGCCAGGAGTTTCTGGTGGCGATCGGCAACCCGAAAGCAATCCTGTTGTTCACCGCCTTTCTGCCGCAGTTTGTCGACCGCGCCAGCACTGTCACCCAGCAGTTCGCCGTGCTGGGCGGCCTGTTCCTGGCGCTGGAGTGCATCGCCATCGGGTTGTATTGCTACATGGGGATTTACGCGCGGCGGCTGTTTGCCCGGCCGAGCGGCAAGCGTCTGTTCAATCGGCTGTGTGCGGGGCTGCTGGCCAGTGCGGCTTCGTTCTTGCTGGTGGCGCGACGGTCCTGAGTTCGATGCTACCTTGTGGTGATGGCGTACGGACGCAGGTCGGACACTTCACGAACCAGCTTGATGATCTTGTCATCGCCGATCTCGCCGGTGCCGAAGGTGTTCAGCGAGATCGAGGTAGGCTGGGCAACGCCGATGGCGTAAGAAACCTGAATCTCGCTTGAATCGCCCCCGTCGACAGCTTAAAAACGCAGATTAATTAAATGAACCTTTGATTCCGCAAGTTATTTAAGTAGTCTCATGACCATGAACGCCTCCGCGGCCGCCACACCCACTGACTGTCCGCGGTGACGAGCAAGGTATTCAAGGTGTTCCATACTGCGTGAGTGAGGTGCAGCACGCATCTCCAGTTCATAGGCTTCCAGCGCCTCTAACTTTGTTGCCAAGTAATCACTAATATCGACAAAGCAAGAGGGTAAGAAAGGATTGTTGTCCGGGCTTGCCCACTCGGTGCTGGACATTACCTCGAATGTATAAATTTCTCGGACACTACTACCTGGCATGGGGCGGCAGGCGGTCATTACTGCTTGGTGTGTTATGCGATGGTCGATATTTAGATCGCCAGAGTGATGGGTATAAACAATCTCTGGCGCAACGTCCCTAATAACGCATTCTAATGGCTGTACGATATCGAGCAGTCCCATGCTGTCGAGCCTGTTATCAGGCAGTCCCAGATAAGTAACACCGGAAATCCCCAGTCGAGCGTGAGCGATTTCTGCTGCAGCTTCACGAGTTTTAAGTTCATCAGTACCTAAATCCGAACGTGAACTCACCCCATCCGCTAAGAAAACAGCATGAACCGTATCACCTTCCGCGACATGTCGAGCAATGGTTCCGCCACACCCCAGGGCTTCATCGTCTGTGTGTGCAGCTACTACGAGGATGCGTTTATTCATCGAACAAATCCCATGACGTTGGGGTGCCCCGGGAAACGGCGACTTTGAGTTTCTTGCCAACGATGTCGTCAAAATATTTTGGAGCCAAGCCCAAGCCGGGGCGGATACGGCGAATGTCGCTAGCAGAGACAGGTGCTCCCGCAGCAACGTCATTAACAAAATAAACTGAACGTCGGAAAATTTTGTTACCTTCTTCAGCTTGTTGGCGTTGGTAACCCGTTTTTCCCAACGCCGACCACGCGTCGTAAGCATCGCTACACAACCGTTTTAGTTCTTCCGGTTCTAGCGAGAATTCACTGTCAGGTCCTTTGTCTGCTCGGCTCAATGTGAAGTGCTTTTCAATAAGGCAGGCTCCCAATGCTACAGCCGCTACGGATGCTGTGGTGCCCATGGTGTGATCGGATAGGCCTGGTATGGTCTCGAACCGACGTTCCAATTCTGCCATTTGACGCAAGTTAGCTTGGTTCATGGGGGCTGGATAACTGCTGATGCAGTGCAACAGAACGAGATCTCTCGCCCCTGCGCTTCTGGCAGCTTCAACAGCCTCTTCAATCTCTCTTTCATTGGCCATGCCAGTTGACATGATAATGGGTTTTCCTGTAGCGGCTACGTAACGTATCAGTGGAAGATCTGTTACTTCAAAGGATGCGATCTTGTATGCTGGCGCGTTCAAACTTTCCAGGAGGTCAACAGCGGACTCATCAAAGGGAGTAGAAAATATAGTGATTCCACGCTTGCGGGCGTGCTCGAAAATAACGGGGTGCCACTCAAAAGGTGTTTGTGCCCATTTATAGAGATCGTGGAGTTTGTAACCGTCCCACAAACCACCTTTGATCATGAATTCCGGACGATCGCAGTCGATAGTCATGGTGTCGGCTGAGTAAGTTTGAAGCTTTATAGCGTGCGCACCACAACGTTGAGCAGCATCAATAGTCTCCAGCGCTCGCTCCAAGTTTCCATTATGGTTGGCCGAAAGCTCAGCAATTATATAGGGCGGTTCGTTGTGGCCGATTTTCCGGCCATCGATAACAAAACTCATAGTGACTCCTGATCTGTAGAGGTGCGCTTATGAATAGTGACTTGAGCCTTTAGCTGGTCACTATCGAGCCGAGCATGATAAAACTCAAGGACAAACTCTCCATGCTGGACAAAGCCCAAGGGGTAGGTAGGGGCATCAAGCATTCGAATGTGGTCGTAAAGTTTTCCTAAAGTACCTTTCTGAGGAAGTTCACTTTGCGCCGGCTTTCGACGTTTGAAAATGGTCACTTCCCCTTCTTGCGGCGTTGGTGCCGGTGCCGCTTGAGTCATCCAGCGTATAATTTCAAAGCTGAGATCACCTGCACGCTTGTAAATTTCTTCGGCGCGTCCAGCCAGAGAGAGGGGCTGCTTTATATAAACCGGGCCAGCATCCATGGTCTCGATCATGCGAAGGGCCGTCAGTTTTGTTTCTTTATGACCGTTGGCAATTAGATTTTGCAAAGGGCTGCCACCGCGACCATATGGTACATCTGTCATATGAAAGCATACGCACTCAAATCGTGACCAGATTTCGTCGGGTACCAGCCAGTTCCAATGCAGAAAGAAAATATAACGCGGTGTATCTAAAGTGGTCGCTTCAGCCAGTTCTTCTGCGGTTGATACCCAGATCCATTTTGCTGGACTTTCAGATTTGAGTATCTCAAAATTGACCTTGTGCCAAGGTTTAGCGCTGGCAACAATGTAGCAGTCAGTGCTCGTTGCTTTTGTCTGGTTGGATGTTGATGGTTTAAAACTATCCATGCGCCGTTGAATTTCAATTTTGTGGGCGGGCCACTCAGAGGCGAGTATGCCAAGTCGAACGACATCTATGTAGCAATTGCCATCGAAGTGAGAATCTCGAAAGATGCCTTCATGTACAAATCCAATCTTCGTATGAAGTGCAAGGCTTTTCTTGTTTGTGATTAATACTTCGGCATTTAGTTTGTGAAGGCCTAAAGTGTTGAATGCCTCATTGAGCGCATCAAAGCCTAATTTCGTACCTGTACCGGCTGCTGCGTCCGGAGCAGCGTAAAATCCCCAAAAAGCGCTTCTTCTCTTTACGTCATATTGTGTGAAGTACACCACGCCATCGGCTATACCATCACATGAGTGATGTACGTACCAGCGTGAGGTTGAGTCATTTCTAATCCGTTCAAACCAGGCACGGTGCTCCGTTTCACTTATTTCGTGGGTGGAGTACATGCTTTTACGTACTTCTGGCGCGTTACGCCATGCTCGAACCATCGCCAGGTCAGATTCAACCAATAAACGAAGTGACATTATCTTCACCTGGAGGACAAAATAGTGTGGTAAAGCTGGCTTGTATCATCGCCTTGAAACCAATTTTTGCGTGTGCTCATGCATATTACTCTCAAGAAATCAGCACTTTCAAATCTTGCAAATTAAAATGTCTACTACCTGCAACACTCCCAAGCCATCTGTGATTGAGGCGGCCGAGGCGCTCATTGCGGAAAGCGTGGCAGGCTCAATTTGTTGCATAGTTATCAGCGGGCGAACATCAAGAGTTAATAAATCACTTAGAAACGCAGCGCCTACGGCATCCAGGGCCTGAGCTATGGTTCTCTGATTGTCGGCTAATACTAGCATGATAGTGGGCAGTCCGAGGCAGCAGCGCTCCCAGGATGTCGCCCCCGCAGCCCCGATGGCAAAATCGCTGTCGGCCATTAGCTGCGCCATATCGCGGACATCAACCTTGATCTCTACGGTCCAAGGTAGCTGCTCGGCACACCGTTGCACATCGCTCAACCAAGGAGCTGTTGCTCCCATCACTACAACGATGCGGCAATCTGCTGGCAGCTCGCATGATTTCAGCTTCTCCAGCACCTTGCCAGTTGCATTGTGCCTGTCGACCCCTCCCATGGTAATCAGCAGCTGCCGCAGGTGCGAATTAGCACGACGTTGCAAACTGTATGAGCGGATTTGTGCAAACTCTGGCCGTAGCAAGGCATAACGAGAGCCACATAGTAAAATGCAGTCCTCAGGCACCCACGGTAAGTAATCAGCAGCTGCACGACTATAAGTCTGATCTAGCAGTAAGTGACAGACATGCGACCTATCGGCAAGATCATCGATCACCATGAGCTTAGAATAATTGTTTTTTAGAGCTGACTCCCATCGGCTGTCGAGTGCGTAGTGGTCGACGATCAACCAATTCGTCTGCTTCTTTGTCAATATGGCGGCACACTCGTCAGCATCCTGTTGCCAACGGACACCAAGCCAATCAGCATGTGCGAGCTGTGGCTCGACAGATGCAGGCGCACGCTCAGACTCGAATGCAGAAACTGGTAATACAGATACACCATAGCCCTTACTGCGGATAAACTCGATCAAGTGGCCGGGATGTTCGCGACAGATGAAATGACACTCTGCTCCCCGTGTGCTCAGCGCATCGGCCAAAGTCAAGCAGCGCATGACATGGCCGGTGCCTATTTGCAGAGAGGCGTCAGTCCGAAATACAATATTCAAGAAATTATCTTCAAGTTGGTAGGCTCAATGACGTTGCAATACTCTTCAATTATTTGCTTGAGTTCACATGCAACCTGTTCTGCAATTGTCGACCAAACATTTATAGGTGGTGGCTTCATATAGCCGTACTGTACATGACCCCCGAACAATCCGCCTAGTGCTGCTGATTTCCGGTCCTTAGTCACCAGTCCTCCACTGACCTCAACCTCGCGCCGCGCTGATTGGTGTTGCTGTAGCGGAATGTCCAGCGTTTCGAAGTGGCGTCATTGAACACCCATCGGATGTTCGGATAATCGGTAATGCTGACCATCATCTTACCTTTGCAAAAGTGCATGAAGTCAGCCGCCCATGCTTGGTTCTCGAGCGGAAAATCAACACCATAGCTGGTGGGGTCCATCGAGTGGAAGATATTGGCCTGATCGTCGCTGGCTGCTTGCCAGTGCTACGCCGTTTTGCTGATGGCGCGGGGCGTAGCTCCAATGAAGCTCCCTCGCCAGGGTGATCTTCAAGGTATGAAAAAGCCCCTGACGACCCAGTCGCCAGGGGCTTTTCATGCCTGCAGTTTTTACAGGCCGGCAGCGGCGCGCAGGGCGTCGGCGCGGTCGGTTTTTTCCCAGGTGAACGTGGTGAAGGTGTCGTCACCGACCGTCTTGGTTTGCGGCGTGCGACCGAAGTGGCCGTAGGCAGCAGTGTCCTGGTACATCGGGTGCAGCAGGTCGAGCATGGTGGTGATGGCGTACGGACGCAGGTCGAACACTTCACGAACCAGCTTGATGATCTTGTCATCGCCGATCTTGCCGGTGCCGAAGGTGTTCAGCGAGATCGAGGTAGGCTGAGCAACGCCGATGGCGTAGGAAACCTGGATCTCGCAGCGCTCGGCCAGACCGGCGGCCACGATGTTCTTGGCCACATAACGACCGGCATAGGCCGCCGAACGGTCGACCTTGGATGGATCCTTGCCGGAGAACGCGCCACCGCCGTGACGGGCCATGCCGCCGTAGCTGTCGACGATGATCTTGCGACCGGTCAGGCCGCAGTCGCCCACCGGGCCACCGATGATGAACTGGCCGGTCGGGTTGATGTGGAACTGAGTGTCCTTGGACAGCAGCTCGGCAGGCAGTACGTGCTTGACGATCAGCTCCATTACGCCTTCGCGCAGGTCTTTGTAGGACACTTCAGGGTTGTGCTGGGTCGACAGTACGACGGCATCGATACCGACAACCTTGCCGCCTTCGTAACGGCACGTCACCTGGGACTTGGCATCCGGGCGCAGCCAAGGCAGCAGGCCGGATTTACGGGCTTCAGCCTGGCGTTGAACCAACTGGTGCGAGAAGGTGATCGGTGCTGGCATCAGCACGTCGGTCTCGTTGCTGGCGTAGCCGAACATCAGGCCCTGGTCGCCGGCACCCTGGTCTTCAGGCTTGGCGCGGTCAACACCCTGGTTGATGTCGGGGGACTGCTTGCCGATGATGTTCATCACGCCGCAGGTCGCGCCATCGAAGCCGACGTCGGAGCTGTTGTAGCCAATGCCCAGGATGACGTCACGGACGATCTGTTCCAGGTCGACCCAGGCTGAAGTGGTGACTTCGCCAGCGATGATCGCCACGCCCGTTTTCACCAGAGTTTCGCACGCCACGCGGGCGAACTTGTCTTCAGCAATGATGGCGTCCAGCACCGCATCAGAAATCTGGTCGGCGATTTTGTCCGGATGCCCTTCAGACACGGACTCGGAGGTGAAAAGGGAGTATTCGCTCATCTCGATGTTTTCCTACAAGTTACCGATGGTGAGTGTCGCCAGCCGGTCGCTGAAAATGGCGGACCTGGATCTGGAAACCATTACGTAAGCCCACATAGAGGCTTTCCCCGGGCACGAGGCCCGCAGCGGTGGCCCAACGGGCCAGATCGTCCTGTTCAAACCCCAGCCAGAGATCACCGCAGGCCTCCTTGGCCCAACTCTGGTTGTGGCTGCATAACTCTGTCACTAACAGGCTACCGCCCGGTTGCAGCAAATCGGCCATGTGCTTGAGCGCATCGGCCGGCGCGGCGAAATGGTGAAGCACCATGTTCAATACAACGCAATCGGCCTGCAGGCTCACACCATTCAAGGCATCGGCCAGTTGCAGGCTGACATTAGCCAGTGTTTCACGTTCGCACACCTGGCGTGCCAGCTCGAGCATGGCCGGGCTGTTGTCCAGCGCCGTCACTTGGCTGAAACGCCGGGCCAGCTCCGGCAGAAACGCACCGTCGCCAGGGCCGACTTCAATGGCCGTGGCGGTGGGCTCGAAGCCCAGTTTGTCGAGCAGCGCCACGACGCTTTCACGGTACTGCGGCAACCCGGCAATCAGGTCCTGCTGGGCGCGAAACTTCTCGGCCACCCGGGCGAAAAAATCCTGGCTGGCGGCGGCTCGCTGCCCGTGTACCTGGGCGATGCGGGCCTGCACGTCTGTCGGCAGGTCCAGCTCATCCACCTCTTCGAGCAACGCGGCATGCAGCTTGCCGCCCAGCAGATCGGTATGGGGCAGGGCGCGGCGGTAAAAAATCGCATTGCCTTCACGACGGGTCGCCACCAGGTCGGCCTGGGCCAGGACCTTGAGGTGGTGGCTCATGCCGGATTGACCGATGCCGAAGATCTGCGCCAGTTCCAGTACGCCGAACGAATCGTTGGCCAAGGCGCGCAATACATTGAGCCGCAACGGATCGCCGCCGGCCTTGCAAAGGGCCGCCAGCTCATCGCAATCATCATGGCGAATGGAAGGCACGCGTAAGTTCATAGGGCGGCAGTCTAGTGAGGGGTATGGATCACCGCAAGGTCAATATCAAAAAGTTTTGATATTGCTCGATAAATGGCACTTCCCAAGGCGTGCGTGACTCTACAAACCTTCAGCGGAAAGGTTTCACCTGGCGAATGCGACTTTATCCACCGGAAAAAAGCCTCTGGATGACTATCTGTCATTGCCCCGGGGCGGGTGGGTGAGGGAAAATGCTCGCCTTTTTTCGGTTCCACCATTCAAAACCCAGGAGATCAGCGATGCCCAGCCGTCGTGAGCGTGCCAATGCCATCCGTGCACTCAGCATGGATGCCGTGCAAAAAGCCAACAGCGGCCATCCCGGTGCCCCTATGGGGATGGCGGATATCGCCGAGGTGCTTTGGCGCGACTACCTCAAGCACAACCCGAGCAACCCCTCGTTCGCCGACCGTGACCGCTTCGTGTTGTCCAACGGCCACGGCTCGATGTTGATCTATTCGTTGCTGCACCTGACCGGTTATGACCTGTCGATCGATGACCTGAAGAATTTCCGCCAGTTGCATAGCCGCACCCCTGGCCACCCGGAATACGGCTACACCCCAGGCGTGGAAACCACCACCGGTCCACTGGGCCAGGGTCTGGCCAACGCCGTGGGCTTTGCCCTGGCGGAAAAAGTCCTGGCAGCGCAGTTCAATCGCCCCGGCCACAACGTTGTCGATCACCACACCTACGTGTTCCTGGGTGATGGCTGCATGATGGAAGGTATTTCCCATGAAGTCGCCTCCCTGGCCGGCACCTTGGGCCTGAACAAGCTGATCGCTTTCTACGATGACAACGGCATCTCCATCGACGGCGAAGTCGAAGGCTGGTTCACCGACGACACCCCCAAGCGCTTCGAAGCCTACAACTGGCTGGTCATCCGCAATGTCGACGGCCATGACCCGGAAGAGATCAAGACCGCCATCGAGACGGCGCGCAAGAGCGCCCAGCCGACCCTGATCTGCTGCAAGACCACCATCGGTTTCGGTTCGCCCAACAAACAAGGCAAGGAAGACTGTCACGGCGCGCCACTGGGTGCCGAGGAAATCGCCCTGACCCGCGCTGCGTTGAAGTGGGAACATGGTCCGTTCGAAATCCCGGCAGACATTTATGCCGAGTGGGACGCCAAGGAAAAAGGCCGCGCTGCCGAAGCCGAGTGGGACCAGCGCTTTGCCGCCTACTCCGCCGAGTTCCCTGAGCTGGCCAATGAACTGGTCCGTCGCCTCAGCGGCGAGCTGCCTGCCGACTTCGCTGAAAAAGCCTCGGCTTATATCGCTGAAGTCGCCGCCAAAGGCGAAACCATTGCCAGCCGCAAGGCCAGCCAGAACACCCTCAACGCTTTTGGCCCGCTGCTGCCGGAGCTGCTCGGCGGTTCGGCCGACCTGGCCGGTTCCAACCTGACCTTGTGGAAGGGCTGCAAAGGCGTCAGCGCCGAAGATGCCAGCGGCAACTACATGTATTACGGCGTTCGCGAGTTCGGCATGAGCGCGATCATGAACGGCGTGGCTCTGCACGGCGGCCTGGTGCCTTACGGCGCTACCTTCCTGATGTTCATGGAATACGCCCGCAACGCAGTGCGCATGTCGGCCCTGATGAAGAAGCGCGTGCTGTATGTGTTCACCCACGACTCCATCGGCCTGGGCGAAGACGGCCCGACTCACCAGCCGATCGAGCAACTGGCAAGCCTGCGCTGCACGCCGAACCTGGACACCTGGCGCCCATGTGACGCCGTGGAATCGGCAGTGGCCTGGAAATACGCCATCGAGCGTAACGACGGTCCATCGGCGCTGATCTTCTCCCGCCAGAACCTGCAGCACCAGAACCGCGATGCCGACCAGATCGGCGACATCACCCGCGGCGGCTATGTGCTCAAGGACTGCATTGGCGAACCTGAGTTGATCCTGATCGCCACCGGCTCCGAAGTCGGCCTGGCCGTTCAGGCCTACGACAAACTGACTGCCCAGGGCCGCAACGTACGCGTGGTGTCCATGCCGTGCACCAGCGTGTTCGACGCCCAGGACGCCGGCTACAAGCAAGCGGTATTGCCGTTGCAAGTCAGCGCCCGGATCGCCATCGAAGCCGCTCACGCCGATTACTGGTACAAGTACGTCGGCCTGGAAGGTCGCGTGATCGGCATGACCACCTACGGCGAATCGGCGCCTGCGCCGGCGTTGTTCGAGGAGTTCGGCTTTACCCTGGAAAACATCCTGGGTCAGGCTGAAGAGCTGTTGGAAGACTGATCCGAAGTCGCGTCGTTTGAGCTGCCGCCTTCGCGAGCAAGCCCGCTCCCACATTGGAACGCAATCCCATGTGGGAGCGGGCTTGCTCGCGAAGGCGATGGTTCAGGCAATACTGGACTGAAGGACTCACCACGGTAATCGAGAACCCCCATGCCCCAACCGCGTCCCTACAAAGTTGCACTCAACGGCTACGGCCGGATTGGTCGTTGCGTCTTGCGTGCGTTGTTCGAGCGAGGGGCCAAGGCCGGGTTCGAGATTGTGGCGATCAACGATCTGGCCGACATGGCCAGCATTGAATACCTGACACGCTTTGACTCCACCCACGGCCGTTTTCCGGGCGAGGTGCGGGTCGAGGGCGATTGTCTGCACATTAATGGCGATTGCGTGAAAGTCCTGCGCAGTGCCACCCCCGAAGGTATCGATTGGGCGTCCTTGGGTGTCGACCTGGTGCTTGAATGCTCCGGCGCCTACAACACCCGTGAAGATGGCCAGCGCTTCATCGCGGCCGGCGCGCCGCGGGTGTTGTTCTCCCAGCCGATGGCCAGCGAAGCGGATGTGGACGCCACCATCGTCTACGGCGTAAACCAGGACTGCCTGGCTGGCGATGAGCTGCTGGTGTCCAACGCGTCCTGCACCACCAACTGCGGCGTGCCGCTGTTGCGCCTGCTGGACCAGGCCATTGGCCTGGAGTACGTGTCGATCACCACCATCCACTCGGCGATGAACGATCAACCTGTGATCGACGCCTATCACCATGAAGACCTACGTCGGACCCGTTCGGCGTTCCAGTCGGTGATTCCGGTGTCCACTGGTCTGGCGCGCGGCATTGAGCGGCTGCTGCCGGAACTTGCGGGGCGAATTCAGGCCAAAGCCGTGCGGGTGCCGACCGTCAACGTGTCCTGCCTCGACATTACGATGCAGACCGTGAGCGATACCGACGCCACCGAGGTCAACCGGATTCTGCGCGAAGCCGCCACCAGCGGCCCGCTCAAAGGCCTGCTGGCCTACACCGAGTTGCCTCACGCCAGTTGTGATTTTAATCATGACCCCCATTCGGCCATTGTCGATGCCAGCCAGACCCGGGTTTCCGGGCCGCGGCTCGTGAACATCCTGGCCTGGTTCGACAATGAATGGGGTTTTGCCAACCGAATGCTGGATGTCGCTGAACATTATCTGCAAGCCGCGACTTCGCTTTCTGTTTCTCAGTTACCTGATTCAAAAAAACCTGCTCACTAAAACAGTTACCCAGGAATTGCGACCCATGACCGTGTTGAAGATGTCCGACCTCGATCTGCAAGGTAAGCGCGTACTGATCCGCGAAGACCTCAACGTTCCCGTCAAGGACGGTGTTGTCACCAGCGACGCGCGCATCCTGGCTTCGCTGCCGACCATCAAGTTGGCCCTGGAAAAAGGTGCGGCCGTGATGGTTTGCTCGCATTTGGGTCGTCCGACCGAAGGCGAATACTCGGCCGAAAACAGCCTCAAGCCGGTCGCCGCTTACCTGAGCAAAGCCCTGGGCCGTGACGTACCGCTGGTGGCTGACTACCTGGGCGGTGTGGACGTGAAGGCCGGCGATGTCGTGCTGTTTGAAAACGTGCGTTTTAATAAAGGCGAGAAAAAGAACGCTGACGAACTGGCCAAGCAGTATGCGGCCCTGTGCGACGTGTTTGTGATGGACGCGTTCGGCACCGCTCACCGCGCCGAAGGGTCGACCCATGGCGTGGCGAAGTTCGCCAAAGTGGCCGCTGCTGGCCCGCTGCTGGCTGCCGAACTGGACGCACTGGGCAAGGCCCTGGGCTCCCCGGCCCAGCCGATGGCTGCCATTGTTGCCGGCTCCAAGGTCTCCACCAAGCTCGACGTGCTTAACAGCCTGAGCCAGGTGTGCAACCAGTTGATCGTCGGCGGCGGCATTGCCAACACCTTCCTTGCTGCGGCCGGTCACCCGGTCGGCAAATCCCTGTACGAGCCGGACCTGCTGGACACCGCCCGGGAAATCGCCGCCAAGGTCAGCGTGCCGTTGCCGGTGGACGTGGTGGTGGCCAAGGAGTTCGCCGAAAGCGCCACCGCCACCGTCAAGCTGATCGCTGACGTCGCCGAGGACGACATGATCCTCGACATCGGCCCGCAAACTGCAGCCAATTTCGCCGAACTGTTGAAATCCTCCAAGACTATCCTGTGGAACGGTCCGGTCGGGGTGTTCGAGTTCGACCAGTTTGGCAACGGCACCAAAGTGCTCGCCCAGGCCATCGCCGAGAGTGACGCTTTCTCCATCGCTGGCGGCGGCGACACCCTGGCGGCCATCGATAAATATGGCGTGGCCGAGCAGATCTCCTACATTTCTACCGGCGGCGGTGCGTTCCTCGAATTCGTCGAAGGCAAAGTACTGCCAGCCGTGGAAGTCCTGGAAAGCCGGGCCAAGGCCTGAGGTTTTGTTGACCAGGCAAAGGAGTGTTGTGATGGTCAAGACGTTGGCGCTTTTGTTGCTGACCGCATCCCTGGCGGCTTGCGGGAGCCACCCGCAAGCCGCACCGGAAGCGATTAATCCCAGCGAGCCGAAAACCGGTTGCTACCAGGCCGAGTGGCAGGCCGAAACCAACCCGGTGCTCAATAAGCGTTCCGGGCCGGACGGCCTGGATAAATACGAGACGCAGGTCCCGGCCAAGGAACATGGTTGCCCTTGACGGGTCTGACTCATTAACTCATGGCTGGCGGCCTGCGCTGTCAGTCGAGGAACACGGATGAAAGGCTTTATCGCCGTTGTGGCGCTGGCAATGCTGGCCGGTTGTGCACAGCTGGATCGGTTTCGTTCGTCCGAGCCTGTAGTAGAGGGCTGGACAACCTGGACCTGTGACAGCCAGGCCAAGGTACTGTGGCGCTATACCGATGACACCCGCAAGGAAGTCGACGTTCGCCTCGGCGGTGCCGAGCTGGTCTATCACCTGAAGGAAGAGCCGGGCGCATCGGGTACGCTGTACAGCGACGACATGCTGGCGTTTCACGTCAAAGGTGAGGAAGGCCTGGTGTACTGGGTCGCCACCAATGACTTGATTGGCCGGGGTTGTAAGGCTGACTGATTCAACAGAGATCCAATGTGGGAGCGAGCCTGCTCGCGATAGCGATGTATTAGGCACCAGTGATGTTGACTGTCAGGCCTTCATCGCGAGCAGGCTCGCTCCCACAGGGTCCTCTACAGTTTCGAGATTTTGTTTCACCGAACACACAGGCCGGACCCACCCCCCGACCTGCAATGACTTGAATAGCCGCCGCCGCTCCGGCAGGCTGGCACGATTAACGACCCTCGACCGGGAGAGACACACTAATGGCACTTATCAGCATGCGTCAGATGCTGGACCACGCAGCCGAGTTCGGCTACGGCGTTCCAGCCTTTAACGTCAACAACCTTGAGCAGATGCGCGCCATCATGGAAGCCGCTGACAAGACTGACTCCCCGGTGATCGTCCAGGCTTCGGCCGGCGCCCGCAAATACGCCGGCGCGCCGTTCCTGCGTCACCTGATCCTGGCTGCCATCGAAGAATTCCCGCACATCCCGGTGTGCATGCACCAGGACCACGGCACCAGCCCTGACGTCTGCCAGCGCTCCATCCAGCTGGGCTTCAGCTCGGTCATGATGGACGGCTCCCTGGGCGAAGACGGCAAGACTCCGACTGACTACGAATACAACGTGCGCGTCACTCAGCAGACCGTCGCCATGGCCCATGCCTGCGGCGTCTCGGTGGAAGGCGAACTCGGTTGCCTGGGCTCGCTGGAAACTGGCATGGCCGGCGAAGAAGACGGCATCGGCGCCGAGGGCGTGCTGGATCACAGTCAGATGCTGACCGACCCGGAAGAAGCCGCGGACTTCGTCAAGAAGACCCAGGTCGACGCCCTGGCCATCGCCATCGGCACCAGCCACGGCGCCTACAAGTTCACCAAGCCGCCTACCGGCGACGTGCTGGCCATTGACCGCATCAAGGAAATCCACAAGCGCATTCCCAACACTCACCTGGTGATGCACGGTTCTTCCTCGGTTCCGCAAGAGTGGCTGGCGATCATCAACCAGTACGGCGGCGACATCAAAGAAACCTACGGCGTGCCGGTTGAAGAAATCGTTGAAGGCATCAAGTACGGCGTGCGCAAGGTCAACATCGACACCGACCTGCGCCTGGCCTCTACCGGTGCTATGCGTCGTTTGATGGCGACTAATCCGAGTGAGTTTGATCCGCGTAAGTTCTTCGGTGCCACTGTGACCGCCATGCGTGATGTGTGCATTGCGCGTTATGAGGCGTTTGGTACGGCGGGGAATGCTTCGAAGATCAAGCCGATTTCGTTGGAAGCGATGTATCAGCGGTATTTGAAGGGTGAGTTGAACGCTAAGGTGAACTAAGGCTCAAGCGTCAAAAAAACCCGCAGCGATGCGGGTTTTTTTGTGCGTGGAATTGACCGTGGAGATTGGCAGGCGCAACGCGCTTGAAATGTCCGCTATAAAGGACATAATTAGATTTTAAAACTAAAAAGTCCTATATAGGTGACATTGTGCTGATTCTAAATCCTTCAGTTCTTGGCGAGAGGATGCGTGCACTACGCCGTGCGAAGGGTTATACCCAACGGCAGCTCGCTGAGAAAGCCAACTGCAGCCGCAAAACGATCATCGATCTAGAGGCCGGTGAAAACGTGGCCGTGTACACCCTGTTTCGAGTCGTATCGGCGTTGGGGATGGCGCTGGAAATCGTCGACAAGCGGATTGACCTCAAATCCCTCGCTGATCTGGTAGAGCATGATGAGTAAGGTCAAGCTGCTCAATGTCATGACACCGCAAGGTTATAGCGGCGACTTGTCCAAAGGTTCGCAGTTTTCGTTCGCCTATGCGAGCGCCGAGGCGCCTCGGGAGGTTTCGTTGGTCATGCCCTATGACCCTACGCCTTCAGTCAGCAACGTCCTTCACCCCATCTTTGATATGAACGTGCCCGAGGGGTTTCTGGCCGACCAGATCAAGCGTCGTATGGCCAGACACATGCAGGTCGACGACATGCGGCTGCTATCGGTGATAGGGGGTAATCAGATCGGTCGACTCAGTTACGTCAACCCTGTCGAGGCCTTGACGACTGTGCGGGCTCAGGTCGGGTTGCAGGACATTCTGTCGGCGGATACTTCACAAAGTGTTTTTGACTTCCTTGTTGATACTTATTTTGAGTCTGGTATTTCGGGCGTCCAACCCAAGGTACTGGTGCCTGACTTGGATAAGCTGACGGGCGATCGAAAAACCATGCTCAGCTCCGATCTGATCGTGAAGTCTGGCGCTGAGGAGTATGCCCACCTGGCGCAGAATGAATTCCTGTGTCTGGAAGCAGCTCGTTTGGCCGGGTTGGAAACTCCACCATTCTGGTTGTCGGAAAACGGTGAGTTGTTTGTAATGGAGCGGTTCGACCTGACCCCCTCCGGGCGCCTGGGATTTGAAGACATGGCAGTGCTCCTTGGCTTGTACAAAGACCCCCATGACAACTACAAATATTCCCAAAGTTACGAGACCCTTGCGGCAGTAGTGAATCAGGTATGCCGGCATGCTGAGCCGGTTCGCGAACTGGAGCGCTTTTTTTCTTCGGTGTGCCTCTCGGTCATGGTGCGTAATGGGGATGCCCACCTGAAAAACTTCGGGGTTATTTATACGCATCCCGACGCACTGGAAACCGTGCGGTTGGCACCGGTTTTTGATGTCACCACTACAACGGTGTATGAACACTACAACCCCAAGTCTGGCCGCTCGTTGGTGGATCGGACCTTGGCGATCAAGATGAACAAGGTGAAGACTTATCCTGATCGGCAGCAACTGATCGAGTTCGGTCGCAAGCATTGTGGCGTAGATAAACCCGCGCTGATTATTGAGCGAATCGCCGATGCTATGGACCAGGCACTGGCGATCAATGAGCATCGTATCGATGGGGAGCTGCTAAAGGGCATGCGGGCGGAGTGGGATGGCGGAAGGCTTGCCGCTCTTTATGACTCGGTTGCACCTCGATTCAGGCGCAAGCCATTGGCGTGAAGCGAGTATTGTTCGTTATGAAGTGTTCGGGACACTGCGCGGCTATCCCGGCATCCATGCCGGGATGCCCACTCCACAATGCCTGTGTTCGGCCAGCGTGGTTGACGGGGTCCAGGATGTCGCCGATGTGTTCGGTGTCATTGACTGTTTTGTCAGTGGGCTGCGAAACCCGGGCCCGCTGACCAAAGCCAGCAGACGAACCCGAACTATAGAGGAGATTTTCGAGGCCAAAATCCACCTGTAGGACGCACCGGCCCCCTGTGGCGAGGGAGCTTGCTCCCGCTCGGGGGCGCGGCCGCTGCAAAACTTGGGTATGCGCTGGGTCTGACGAAAAGAGGGGACTGCTTCGCAGTCCAGCGGGAGCAAGCTCCCTCGCCACGGTGGGCGAATTCCTACGAAATTTACAGATGGCCAGGCGAGCAGCATTCCGTTGCCGCTGTGGTGCCTGAAGCACAGTGATCAGGTGTTGTGATCGATATCCAACTTACTGAACGTCACTTTCCCACCTTCGCTGGTGTAGCCCGTGTTGTCCTGCACATACACGCCAGCCTTGAAATACAGCGGCTTGACCTTCCATCTGGCGCTCATGGTGGTGTACCAGCTACGACCCGCCGCGGTGATGCCCAGGTCACCCGTACGGTCCAGGTGGAGCCGGTAACTGAAGGACTGAGCAAGTTTCACCCCCGTGGCCACGGTGATGACTCGACCCTCGTCGTCATCGGGGCGCATGCGGACCTTGGCGACGATGTTGCCGGTCTTGCTGTCGTCCTTGTACTGGTATTCCAGCTTCACCATGGGTTTGCTGCTGTCCTTGGCATGAATTTGACCAATCACAATCTTGCCGGTGCTGGGTACCTGGTTGACGACCAGGGTCGCGCTCAATTTATTGTCGGCATCGGGATACAGCCAGTTGCGCAAGGTCCCGTCTTTGTAGGTCTCTCGCAATTCGCTGCGTGGGTAGACCGCGTTTTCAGTCTTGGTGCCGGTCACCGGTGACCAGAAATACACTGTGCTGCCTTCGGAATTGAAGTACTTATTTTGGAAGCCATCCAACAGCCGAGGCGTTTCAATGGTTTTCGGCGGGCTTCCCTCGGGGATGCTCAAGTTCCAGGTTGCAAGATCGACCATATGCGGGCCCTTTCTACGGAATGAATATGTTGCAAGATCCAGCCGGAGGCTCTAGCCAGCGCTTTTATGACGTGCCCCGAGAAGCGCGCGGAACGGATTTTTTATGTCCGTCCGGCGGAGGGTTGGCGTCAACTGTCCGTCAGAGTGAGGTTTGCCGCTTTGGTGCCCGAGGACGATGACCGTTAGTCGGGCAATTCGAATTTTTTTTGAACGATGGCGCTATGGCATCGGGATCGATGCGGGTCACGTTCGAAGGGAGCAGCGTCCATGCTGCGGTACGCGAGGGGAAACGCTTATAGGGCGGCGTGATGAATTTCCAGCACGCTGAACGTCACTTTTCCACCTTCAGTGGTGTAGCCGGTGTTGTCCTGCACGTAGACGCCGGCTTTGAAATACAACGGTTTGTCCTTCCAGTCCGGGCTTACCGTAGTTCTCCAGTTGTAACCCGCGGCGCTGATGCCCAGTGCGCCCTTGGGGCTGAGGTGAATCTGGTAGGAAAACCTGCGATCAAGCTTCACGCCCGTGGCGATGGTGATGACTTGGCCCGATTCGTCATCGGGGCGCAGGCGGACTTTGGCGACAATGTTTCCGGTTGAGCTGTAGGCCTTGTATTGATATTCCAGCTTCACCATAGGGCGTGTGCTGTCTTTGGCGTGAATCTGGCCGATCACGATCTTGCCCGTGCTGGGCACCTGACTGACGGCAAGCGTGGCGCGCAGTTTGTTGTCCGCCGCTGAGTAAAGCCAGTTGCGCAGGGTTCCATCGCTGTAGGTTTCCCGCAGTTCGCTGCGTGGATAAATGGCGTTGGCGGTCTTGGCGCCGGTCACGGGGGCCCAGAAGAACAACGTGCCAGTGTCGGAGTGGAAATATTGATCCTTGAAGCCCTGCGCCAACCGGGGTGTTTCGATGGTGATGGTGGGGCTGCCTTCAGGAATGCTCAGATTCCAGGTGGTGAGATCGATCATGGTCGGATCCTGCGTAACGAAAGTAAAAGTGCTGAACGCCATCACGCGAGGCTCTGCTCCGCGCGTTCTGGACGGGTTGTTCACGCAGGATGGATCTTTATGGATGACCGTCCGGCGGATGATTGACGTCAATTGTCCGTCGAAGGTGTCATTGCAGGTTTTGTGCCCGGGGAGGGTGACCGTTAGTCGGCTATTTTGGGCTTTGTCTGGATGATGGCGCGATGACACCTACTGCTTTTCAGAATCACGGTCTAGAGTGAGGACACAGTATTTGTCCGCCTTGCTACGTCAGGACGGACGTGACGCCCGATAAGAGAAGCAGCATGGAATGCGTGCAACCACCGCTTGGCGAAGACAGTTCCGTCCTTTTGATAGTTGATGATTACCCTGAAAACCTGCTCAGCATGCGAGCGTTGTTGCAGCGTCAGGATTGGAAGGTGATGACCGCATCCTCGGGTGTCGAGGCCCTTAACCTTCTACTCGAACATGACATCGACCTCGTCCTGCTGGATGTGCAGATGCCCGACATGGACGGTTTTGAGGTGGCGCGTCTGATGCGCGGCAGCCAGCGCACACGGCTGACCCCGATCATTTTCCTGACCGCCAACGAGCAATCCCAGGATGCGGTGATCAAGGGCTATGCCAGCGGTGCCGTGGATTACCTGTTCAAACCATTCGATCCGCAGATTCTCAAACCCAAGGTTCATGCCCTGCTTGAACACCAGCGCAATCGCCGGGCCTTGCAGCGCCTGAGCCAGGATCTGGAAGCGGCCAGGGCTTTCAACGCCTCGGTGCTGGATAACGCCGCCGAAGGCATCCTCGTGGTGGATGAAAGCGGGTGTATTCGCTTCGCCAATCCGTCTACCTGCCGGCTGCTTAATGCCACCGCCGAGCAGTTGCAGGGAATGCCGCTCCTGGATTTCCTGCAAAAACCCCATATTCCCGAGTGGATCGGCTCCGATATCCATGTCGCCTACTGCCGGGGGCAGACCTGGCGCCTGCACGATGCGGTCCTGCGCACCGCGCCCGGCCAGCAGGTGTCGGTGGCCTTGTCTTGTGCGCCTCTGCCTGCGGAGCAGAAGGCAATGGTGGTAACGCTTCAGGACATGTCGGTGGTGCGTCACTTGCACCAGCAACTCGAATACCAGGCCGTCACTGACCCACTGACCGGTCTGCTCAACCGCAGGGGGTTTTATCAGACAGCCGAAAACCTGCTGATGCGCAGCGAGCGACTGGAAAGCAACTGGGTGCTGTTGTACCTGGACCTGGATGGCTTCAAACGGGTCAATGATTCGTTGGGCCATGATGCCGGTGACCGCGTGCTGCGCTGGGTTTCGGAACAACTGAAGGCGTGCCTGCGCCCGTTCGACATTCTGGCCCGTCTTGGCGGTGATGAGTTCACGGCCCTGCTGGATCTGGAAGTACCCGAGCAAGCGGCCAAGATTGCCGAGAAACTTATCGAACGGGTGTCTATCTGCCAACAGATCGAGGGTATGGACGTAACGCTGGGGGCCAGCATCGGCATCGCGACGTACCCCGACTGCGGCGCCAATCTCGACGGTCTGCTGCGCGCGTCCGACATCGCCATGTACGAGGCCAAGCGCGCTGGCCGTCAGCAATACCGTTTTTATGATCACGAAATGAACGGTCGAGCTCGTTCGCGGCTGATGCTTGAGGAGAGTGTGCGCTCGGCCATCGAAAACCGTGATTTCAATATGGTCTACCAGCCTCAGGTAGCTGTCGCCGACGGACGGATTCGCGGGTTCGAGGCGCTGTTGCGCTGGCAGCACCCCAGCGTGGGGGATGTACCGCCGGGCTTGTTCTTGCCATTGTTGGAAGAGGCCCGATTGATCAGTCGGCTGGGGAGCTGGATTTATCATCGCAGCGCGGCCCAGCGTAAAGTCTGGGAGCGCTTGTTCGCGGATGATCTGGTACTGGGGGTGAGCCTGAGCAGCACCCAGTTCGGTTTGCCTAACCTGGTGACCGAACTGCGCCAGGTCCTGGAGCGACATGCCCTCAAACCCCGGCAACTTGAGGTCGAGGTGACTGAAGATGCACTGATGCGCAACCCCGACGAAACCCATAAACAACTGCGGCTGCTGCATAACCTGGGGGTGCGGGTGGCGCTTGATGATTTCGGGTCCGGGCCTTGCTCGCTGGCGCATCTGCGGGATCTGGAACTCGACACCCTCAAGCTTGATCGACACCTGATCGCCCGTTTGCCAGGCTCACCCCGGGATGCGGCACTGGCGGCGTCGGTCATCGATTTGTGCAAGCAATTGGGTTTGCGGGTGATCGCCGAGGGCGTAGAGACGCCTGAGCAATATCACTGGCTCAAGGCCCACGGCTGCGAGTATGTGCAGGGGTTCCTGGTAGCGCGGCCCTTGATGGCCGAAGACACCGATGCCTTTGCCCGGCCATTTGACTGGAGCGCGATACAGGTCTGAATTCGCTACACTGGCGCCTTTTGTGACTGTGTTGCCGCCGATGATCGCGCTCAAATACCTCCAGGCTTACCCCGCCGCCCTGCAAGCCCAAGTGCAGCAACTGATTGCCCAGGATCGGCTGGGCGACTACTTGCAGCAGCGCTATCCCGACCGGCACTCGGTCCAGAGCGACAAGGCCCTGTACGGTTATGCGCTGGACCTCAAGCAACAATACCTGCGTAACGCGCCCGCTATCGACAAGGTGCTGTTCGACAATCGCCTGGACCTGACCCACCGCGCACTCGGCCTGCACACTGCGATTTCACGCGTGCAGGGCGGTAAGCTCAAGGCCAAGAAAGAAATTCGTATTGCTTCGCTGTTCAAGGACGCGGCACCTGAGTTTTTGAAAATGATCGTGGTGCACGAACTGGCCCACTTCAAGGAGTCGGACCACAACAAAGCGTTCTACCAACTCTGCGAGCACATGCAGCCGGGGTATCACCAGTTGGAATTCGACTTGCGGGTGTACCTGACATGGCGCGATCTGCAACCCTCCAAGGAATGACCGAATGGACGTCAGCAAGACCAAAAGCAGCTTCTATCGTCGCTTGTATGTGGCGTACCTGATTGATAGCGGCGTGGCCAGCAACATTCCCGCGCTCACCGAGGTCACCGGCATGCCGCGACGCACCGCCCAGGACACCGTGGCAGCGCTGGCGGACCTGGATATCGTGTGTGAATTCGAGCAGCTAGAGGGCGCCCGTAACCATGCCGGGCATTATCGGATCCGTGATTGGGGGGCGATTGATCGGCGGTGGATCGAGGGGAATTTGCAGCGGATTAAAGCGGTGTTGGAGTATCCCTGACATCGGCGGTGTCTGGGTTGGCGCTATCGCGAGCAGGCTCGCTCCCACAGTGGACCCCAGTCGTGCATAAAATCAAATGTCCACTGCAGATCAATGTGGGAGCGAGCCTGCTCGCGATGCGTTTTCAGGGCCGATGCATGCCAATGTGTGGAATCCCGTCTTCCATATACTCGATACCCACCACTCCAAACCCATACCGAGAGTAATACCCCTGCAGATGTGCCTGTGCCGACAGTGAGATCGATGTACCGGGCCAGTGCTTCTCGGCCTGCTTGAGGCCCTGTTCCATCAGCTTATGACCCATCCCCTGTCCCCGTGCCTGGGGGGCGATGACCACGCGCCCGATGACCACGTCACTGTTTTGCGAGTGCGGATCGAGCAAGCGAAGGTAAGCCACCAGATGATTGTCCTGCCAGGCCATCAGGTGGCAGGTATCGCCCTCCAGGTCCAGGCCGTCGACGTCCAGGTAGGGGCAGTTCTGCTCGACGACGAAGACTTCGGCGCGCAATTTGAGGATGGCGTACAGCTGTTCCTTGCTCAGGTCACTGTGATGTTTGCAGACCCAGTCGATATCCATTTTTTGAATTTCCTGAAGAACCTGATGCCGATATTAAGCGGGCTGGCTGCGGAAGTCTCTTTCTTGCACAACTGTAAAAATCTGTGACAAAGGCCAAAATGCCATCATCGAATTGTCGCGGTGTGGCCTTCTTTGTGTAATCTTCAATCCAGCGCTGCGCAGCGGTTCCACTGAGCTAATGTTAGGACCGGATGTCTGACGACATCTCTTGAGATTCGGCTAAAAACAAACCGGGCTTTGAACCCGTCAAGGATGTTTGGCATGCCGCGATTGCATCGAGCTCTTGCTTTGGTCGGGTTGCTGTTGCTGAGCCACAACGCCTGCGCGCAAAAGTTGCGTCTGGTGGCAGATGGCTGGCCACCCTTTACCGACACCACGCTGGTCAATGGGGGCCTGGCGACCGATATCGTCAGTACCGCCCTGGCGCGGGCCGGTTATGCCAGTGACTTTGAGCAGGTGCCTTGGGCCCGGGCGATGCTGGGCATCGGCGAGGGGCGCTATGACGTGCTGATCAACGCCTGGTACAGCGAAGAACGTACCCATGTGGGCCGTTTCTCGGCTGAGTACCTGCTCAACCGCGTGCGCTTCATCAAGCGCAAGGACGCACCCATCCAGTACGAGAACCTGCAGCAGCTGTATGCCTATCCCATCGCCGTGGTCCGCGGATACGCCTACGCCAAGGCGTTCGATGAGGATCGGCAATTGCAGAAAGTCCCTGTGCATAACTTTGCAATGGCCGTGCGCATGCTCGCTGCCGGTCGGGTGAAGCTGACCCTGGAAGATGAGTTCGTCGCCCGTTATTACCTGGCTCGTGAATCGGCCAAGGTGCGCAACGCCGTGGAGTTCATGCCCAAGCCACTGAGTGAAAACAGCCTGCACATCCTGGTCAGCCTGAAGAACCCGCAGCACGAGCAGATTGTCGCGGGATTCGATCGGGAGATTGCGGCGATGAAGGCCGATGGTAGTTATGCGCGGTTATTGAAGGCGCACGGGATGTGATCTTGCGGTGCCTGGACTGACGCTATCGCGAGCAGGCTCGCTCCCACAGTTGATCTATAGCGCACACTTGAATTTGTACGGCTGAGGTTCATTGTGGGAGCGAGCCCGCTCGCGATGGCGGTGGTGTGAGCACCACATTGCTCAAGCCTCGCTGGTGTCCTTGACCAGATGGGCTGCCAATGTGCGCAGCGGCCCCAACTGACGGCAGATCAACCCCAGTTGGGTCTGCACCAGCCGCTGGCCCTCGTCGATTTCATCGGGCATCTGCTCAAGCTCATTGGCCAAGGCTTCTTCCTCGTCGCTTTGGACCGCTATCGGTTGTTTGCTCGCCAGGCCCTGGGCGATTTCGTCGATGCTCGCGGCCAGTTTCACCCCCGCGCCGTCTATCAGGTGTTCGCGCACGTCTGCAGGCAACTGGGTGTCCCGATGGGCGCCCAGGCCTGACAAGTAGCTGAGCAGGGTGTGGGACAGCACTAGAAAGCGGAACCCGACATCGGCTTCCTTACGGAAATGCCCCGGTTCCATCAGCATGTTTGCCAGGGTGGTGGACAATGCGGCGTCGGCGTTGTGGGCGTTGCGTCGGGCCAGGCGATAGGCCAGGTCATCGCTTTTGCCGGCAGCGTATTGCTGCATGATCTGGCGCAGGTAAATGCTGTTGCAGGTCAGCGTGTTGGCCAGCACCTTGTTCAACCGGCGGCCTTGCCAGTCCGGCAGGAACAGGAATACCGCAAGGCCGGCGATCAGGCTGCCGAGCAGCGTATCGAACAGTCGGGGCAGCAGCAGTCCATAGCCGTCGCCCACCTGGTTGAAACAGAACAGCACCATGATCGTGATCGCGGCGGTCGCCAGGGTGTAGCGGGTCGTGCGATTGGTAAAGAACACCACCCCGGCGGCGATGGCGAAACACGATTGCACCAGCGGGTTGGGGAACAGATCGAACAGCGCCCAGGCCACCGTCAGGCCGATGGCGGTGCCGATGATCCGTTGGCCGAGCTTGCGCCGGGTGGCGCCGTAGTTGGGTTGGCACACGAACAGCGTGGTGAGAATGATCCAGTAGCCCTGGGACGGGTGGATCAGATGCACCATGGCATAACCCACACTCAGCGCCAGGGGCAGGCGCAGGGCATGCCGGAACAGCAGCGAGGTGGGCGTGAGCTGTGTGCGCAAGCGGACCCAGACGTCCTTCAGGTTGCGCGGTGAGCGATCCAGCAGGCTGCTATCGGTGGCGTCGGCCAGGGCGTCGGGGTTGCTCGCGTCGCTGAGCAGGCGGTCCATGGTGCCAAGGTTCGCCGACAAGGCCCGCAGTGAACGCAGCAACCCGCGCCAGGCCGGGTTGCTCTGGATCCGCAGGTGTTCGAGGGAGGCGTGCAGGTCATTCAAGGCCTCGGCGAAGCTGGCGTCATAGACGAATGGCTGGCGCAGTTGGATCGACTCGGCCAACGCTTGGCAGGCTTTACCTTGCTGGCGCAGCAGGCGTTGGCAGCGGAACAGCACGTCGCTGTGAAAGAACGCCTCGGCCAGCGCGTTGTAGGGGTAGTGGGAAGAGCTGGCGCGCTCGTGGATATCCTGGGCGAGGAAGTACAGCTTCAGGTAACGGCTGACCTTCGAGCCTGGTCGCCCGTTGCCGACGCGGTGCAGGATGATTTCCTTCGCCGCGTTAAGCGCGGCGACCACCCGGCCGTTCTGCTGGGCCAGTTCCAGGCGTCGGGCTTCGACATCCAGTTGGCGGATTGGCTCGAACAGCGATGATTTGAGTTTCAGGTAGCGTCCCAGCTCGCGGAACAGCCGCGCCAGGCTTTGCTGCACCGGCTGGTTGGAAAACAGCGCCTGCCACAGCACCGAGAGCAGGCCGTACCAAGCTGCACCGGCCACCAGCAGCAAAGGTTCGTGCCAGAAATCGGTGACCGCGCCACCGCGCTGGTCCACGCCGATCATGGTGTAGACCGAGAGAATCAATGTGCCGTAGGCAATGGCGCCATAGCGCTCGCCCAACGCACCGAGCATGGTCAGGGCGAAGCTCGCCAGCGCCAGGGCAACGATGAACAGGACCGGATAAGGGAACAGCAATTCCACCGACAGCGCCGCGATCGTGAAGCACACCAGGGTCACGGCCAGCGCGTTGAGGCGGCCCTGCCAGCTGTCATCGGTCTCGGCCAGGGCGCTGGCGATGATGCCCAGGAACAGCGGGATCAGCAGCGCCATCTTATCCAGATACCAACACAGCGCCATGCTGCCGGTCAGGGCGATGAACACCCGCACGCTATAACTGAATTTATCCAACGCCCAAAGGCGACGCAGAGACTGACTAAACGAGGTCGATGACATGAAGTGCACGGGCCTGACGGGCAATGACGCTAAATTGAGGCAGTAATGACGCCGACGCAATGGCGGCGATCACATCCGGCAGCAAAAAGTGTTCCGGGATGCTCCAGTAAACCCCTGTGGGAGCGAGCCTGCTCGCGATGAGGCCGGTACATTCAACATTGGTGTTGTCTGACAGTCCGCCATCGCGAGCAGGCTCGCTCCCACAGAATCATCATCCCCATTGGATTCTATGTATCCCTTCAATCAGATGTATTGCGCAGCCGCATAACCCGACGCCCAGGCCCATTGGAAGTTGAAGCCGCCCAGGTGTCCGGTGACGTCCAGCACTTCGCCAATGAAATACAGCCCGGGGCTTTTCAGGGATTCCATGGTCTTGGAGGACACTTCCCGGGTATCGACGCCGCCCAGGGTCACTTCGGCGGTGCGGTAGCCTTCGGTGCCGGCCGGGACGACATTCCAGCTCGCCAGTTTCTCGGCAATGTCTGCCAGTTCGGCGTGGGTGTATTGCTTCATGGGTTTGGAGACGAACCAGGTGTCGGCCAGCAGGGTGGCCATCTTCTTGGTGAACAATTCGCCCAGCAGGGTTTTCAGTTCGCTGTTGGGGCGTTCGGCCTGTTGCTGTTGCAGCCAGCTCGGCACGTCATGGTCGGGCAGCAGGTTGATCTGCACCGTGTCACCCGGTTCCCAGAACGAGGAAATCTGCAGGATCGCCGGGCCGCTGAGGCCGCGGTGGGTAAACAGGATGTTCTCGCGAAAACTCTGCTCGTTGCAGCTCACCAGGCAATCCACTGAAGTGCCCGAAAGTTCGGTGCACAACGCCTTGAGCTGGTCGGTGATGGTGAACGGCACCAGCCCGGCACGGGTTGGCAGCAGTTGGTGGCCGAACTGTTTGGCCACCTGATAACCGAAACCGGTCGCGCCCAACGTCGGGATAGACATCCCGCCCGTTGCAATCACCAAGGATTGGCAGGTGATGGCCCCGAGGGTAGTTTGCAGCAGGTAGCCGCTTTCGGTTTTCTCGATGCGCTCGATCGAGGTGTCCAGGTGCAGGTTGACGCCGGCCTGGTCGCATTCGTCCAGCAGCAGGCCAAGGATGTCGCTGGACTTGTTATCACAGAACAACTGGCCGAGTTTTTTCTCGTGATACGGCACGCCGTGCTTGGCCACCAGGGCGATGAAATCCCACTGGGTGTAGCGGGCCAGGGCCGACTTGCAAAAATGCGGGTTCTGCGAGAGAAAATTGCCCGGTTCGGTGTACATGTTGGTGAAATTGCAGCGTCCACCGCCGGACATGAGGATTTTCTTGCCGGCCTTGTTGGCGTGGTCCAGCAACATTACCTGCCGTCCGCGCCCTGCGGCGGTCAGCGCGCACATCAACCCCGCGGCGCCAGCGCCAATGATCACGACTTCGGTAGAGCGCAAAACGGTGTCCCTCTAAATGTCACCACAAAACCCATTGTGGGAGCGAGCCTGCTCGCGATGAGGCCGGTACATTCAACATTGATGTTGTCTGACAGTCCGTCATCGCGAGCAGGCTCGCTCCCACAGTTTGATTTCTGTTGGAGTTACAGGATCCGCACCCGCAACGAGCGGCCCTTGATCTTGCCATCGTTCAGGCGTTGCAGGGCCTGTTTGGCGATTCCGCGCTCCACGGCAACATAGGCCTGGAAGTCGAAAATCGCGATCTTGCCGACCTGGGCGCCGGGGATGCCGGCGTCGCCGGTGAGGGCGCCGAGGATGTCGCCGGGGCGGACTTTGTCTTTGCGCCCGGCACCAATGCACAGGGTGCTCATGGCCGGCAGTAGCGGGCCGCCGCCCTGGGGCTTGAGGTTGTCCAGCTGGTCCCAGCTCAGTGGCGACTTCTGCAACTGCTCGATCGCTTGGGCGCGGTGGGCTTCGGACGGCGCCACCAGGCTGATGGCGATGCCTTTTTCCCCCGCGCGTCCGGTACGGCCGACGCGGTGAATGTGAATTTCCGAGTCACGGGCCAGTTCGACGTTGATCACCATGTCCAGTGCGTCGATGTCCAGGCCACGGGCCGCCACATCGGTGGCCACCAGCACCGAGGTGCTGCGGTTGGCGAACATCGCCAGCACCTGATCGCGGTCACGCTGTTCCAGATCGCCATGCAGGCCGACCGCCGAGATACCTTTGGATGTCAGATGGTCGACGGTTTCCTGGACTTGCTGTTTGGTGAAGCAGAACGCCACGCAGGAAGCCGGACGGAAATGCGCCAGCACCTTGACCACGGCGTCCATGCGCTCCTCGGGGGAGATTTCATAGAAACGCTGCTCGATCTGCGCGTCGGAGTGAAACGCTTCGGCTTTGACCTGCTGCGGGTTGCGCATGAACTTGGACGACAGTTGCTTGATACCCACCGGATAGGTGGCGGAGAACAGCAAGGTCTGACGGCGCTCCGGGGTCTGCTGGATGATGTCTTCAATGGCGTCGTAAAAGCCCATGTCGAGCATACGGTCGGCTTCATCGAGGATCAGCGTGTTGAGGCCGTCCAGCACCAGCGAGCCCTTGCGCAGGTGCTGCTGGATGCGCCCTGGCGTGCCGACGATGATGTGGGCGCCGTGCTCCAGGGAAGCGATCTGCGGGCCAAACGACACGCCGCCACACAGGGTCAGGACTTTGATGTTGTCTTCGGCGCGGGCCAGACGTCGAATTTCCTTGGCGACCTGATCGGCCAGCTCACGAGTCGGACAGATCACCAGTGCCTGGCAGCCGAAGAAGCGCGGGTTGATCGGGTTCAGCAGGCCGATGCCGAAGGCCGCGGTCTTGCCGCTGCCGGTCTTGGCCTGGGCGATCAGATCCATGCCCTTGAGGATCACCGGCAAGCTCTGCGCCTGGATCGGCGTCATCTGGGCATAACCGAGGGATTCGAGGTTAGCCAGCATGGCGGCGGACAGCGGCAGAGTATTAAAAGCGGTGGCAATGGTGGTCACGGGACTGGCCTGCAAAACAAAATGTCGCGCAGTGTAGCAGCCTCGTGCCACTTTCTTCGAAAGTTCTGGACGAGCTGTGGCGCAGTTCTGAAGCGGACGAATTCCCTGTGGCGAGGGAGCTTGCTCCCGCTGGGGCGCGAAGCGCCCCCAAACCGGCCAACACGGTGTGACTAAAAGATCGCGTCGCCTGGATTACGACTGCTGCGCAGCCGAGCGGGAGCAAGCTCCCTCGCCACGAAAGCTCACCGAGCCTGGTCAGTGCTCGATATGCTCATCCGGCCGCTTGGTCCGCCGCCCATCCTCTTTCGACAGCTGGGAAAAAATCGTCGCCGCCAGCATCGCCATGATGCCCACCGTCAGGAACGTCAACTGGAACGCGCCGAGCACGGTGTCCACCCCGTCGTTGCCGACTTGGGCGGTAAAGCCGCCGAGCAGCGCGCCGGCGCAGGCCACGCCCAGGCTCAGGGACAGTTGCGCCACCACCGACAGCAGGCTGTTGCCGCTGCTGGCGCTGGCGTCGTCCAGGTCAATCAGGGTCACGGTGTTCATCGCCGTGAACTGCAACGAGTTGATCGCCCCCAGCACCGCCAGTTGCGCCAGCAGCAACCAGTACGGCGTCTGTTCGCTGACCAGGCCCATGCTCGCCAGCATCAGGCCCAGGGCCAGGGTGTTGCCGGTCAATACGCTGCGGTAGCCGAAGCGCTCGATCAAAGGCCGGGCCACGGATTTGGCGACCATCGCGGCTGCCGCCAGGGGCAACATGCTCATCCCGGCCTGGGACGGTGAATAGCCCAGGGCCACTTGCAGCAGTAACGGCACCAGGAACGGCAGGGCGCCGCTGCCCAAGCGCGCGAACAGATTGCCGAGAATCCCCACGGCGAAGGTCCGGGTCTTGAACAACGACGGTGCGAACAGCGGGTTTTCGATGTGCCCGGCCCGTAGCCAATAAGCCGCCAGGCAGGCCATGCCGGCGAACAGCAGCAACATCACGCGCAAGTGCGGCAGGTGCAGTTCACCCAGGCCTTCCATGGCGATGGTGATCAGCACCATCGCCGCGCCAAACAGCAAAAAGCCCAGGCCATCGAACCGCGTACGCTCGCTGCCGCGCAGGTCCGGGATGAATTTCCACACCGCGTAGCAACCCAGCACGCCCACCGGCAGGTTGATGATGAAGATCCAGTGCCAGGTCAGGTACTCCACCATCCAGCCGCCCATGGTCGGGCCGATCAGTGGGCCGAGCAGGCCAGGAATCGTGATGAAACCCATGATCCGCACCAGTTCCGAGCGTGGATAGGCCCGCAGCACGACCAACCTGCCCACCGGCAGCATCAGCGCGCCGCCCAGGCCCTGGATCACCCGGGCGCCGATCAGCATGGACAACGAATTGGACAAGGCGCAGAGCAACGAGCCGAAGCTGAACAACAGAATCGCGCCGAAGAAAATCTTCTTGGTACCGAAGCGGTCGGCGATCCAGCCCGAGGCCGGGATCAGCAGCGCAACGGTGAGCATGTAGGCAATGATCACGCCCTGCATGCGCAGCGGGTTTTCCGCCAGGTCGCTGGCCATGGCGGGCAGGGCGGTGTTGAGGATGGTCCCGTCCAGGGACTGCATGAAGAAGGCAATCGCCACGACCCAAGGAAGCCAGCGGGCGGTGACAGCGTCGAGCGGTGCGCGGTTGGGCATGGGGCCTCTTGTATGGCGTGTTGATCAGGAACGGGTGCCGCTGTTGTGGCGAGGGGATTTATCCCCGCTGGGGCGCGGAGCGCCCCCAAAGCAATTGAATGCAGTTAACCAGATACACCAGGTGATAGTTTTTAGGGCTGCTTCGCAACCCAGCGGGGATAAATCCCCTCGCCACAAGTAATCGCCTTCGCAGGTTTGCTTAGGGTTGGTACTACAACGTCAAGGTCAAGCGCTTGACCAGGGCTCCCGGCAACAGCATCGAAGCCGTGGCCCGCTGGCTGTAGGTGCTGGCCGAGAGCAGAAGTTCCCGCTCCCGGCTCAGGCCTTCGAGTTGTGAACCGAGCAGGCTGTAGACACTGTCGTCGAAACGCATGGTGCTGACTGGCGCGACGATCTGGCCGTTCTCGACCCAGAACGTGGCGAAGCGGGTCATGCCGGTCAGGCGCGCGGCCGGTTGGTCCGAGTAATTCAAATACCAGAGGTTGCTGATGTACAGCCCGGTGCCAAGGTGTTCGAGGATGTCTTGCTGCTCGAGCTGGCCTTGGTTCATCACCAGCGCCGTGGGGTATTCGTAGCTGCTGGCGCCGTTGGCGTTCAGGCCGTGCTCGGCGGCGCTGCGGGAGTTGATCAACTGTGCACCGGCCATGCCTTTGACGATCAGGCCCAAGTCATCGCGCGGATAACCTTCGTCGGAAAACGCCGGGCTCAAAGAACCGCTGACCTGCTCACTCAGCCACACATCGGGGCTCAAGCTGGCTTCGTTCGCGTAGAACTTCTGCAACGGACTTTGCTTGCTGGCAATGGCCCGGGCCGAAAACCCGCCCCAGCTGAGCATGCCCATGATTTCTTCCATCGCCGCGGGTGCCAGGTAGGCGCGGTATTCACCGGGCGGCAGTGTGCGCAAGGGGCGGCCCAAAAACGCCAACTGCTCGCGGGCCTGTTCAAAGCGCCTGGCAAAGCCTTCGCTGCTCCATTCGTGCCCGGCGTAGCTGGCTTTTACCGCCTGGCCGTTTTCATGGAACAGGCTGAAATCGAAGTTGAAGCTATTGGCCTGATGCCAGCCGAACGCCCCCGAAGAACTGGCGAAGCCCCGGCTGATGGGGCCGGCGGCATAGAAGCCGACCAAGTCCAGGCCGTCGGCGGCGCGAGTGATTTCGGCCACCGCCTGGTCAGTGTCCGGCAACGGATGGTCCTGCACGTTGTGGCTCTGCCAGTGGTTGTGGTTGAGCAGCAGGTACGGATCGGGTGGCAGCAGTGGCAGGGTTTCGCGCAACTGTTGCAGACCTTCGGCCAGGCGATGCAGGTCGGTTTCGGGTTCGCCGGACAAGGTGATCTGCAAATCCGCATGGCGGCCGTCGTCGATCAGTTTGAAACTGACATTGGCCTGTTGCACCTGCCCGGCCTGGCGGACCTTGCCATGGTTGAAGCGCACGAAGGCCGAGGATTCGGCGGCGTAGCCGAGGGTGAATTGTTCCGGCTCATGCAGGGCTTCACGCAGCCAGTCGACCAACGCCTTGAAGGCCGCGGCCTGATTATTGACGGTGCTCATCAGGCATCTCCCCCAAACACATCAACGTTGCTGAACACGCACGCCGGCGAGGCATGGCCGACGCGGATGACCTGGTTCGGTTCGCCCTTGCCACAATTTGGCGTGCCCAGGACCTGAGCGGTACTGGCGTCGCCCACCGCACGCAGGCTTTTCCAGAATTGCGCGGAAATGCCCCGGTAGTTGGGGTTTTTCACCACGCCCTTGAGCTCGCCGTTTTCGATCAATTGGCCCCACTCGCAACCGAACTGGAATTTGTTGCGGGCATCGTCGATGGACCAGGAGCGGTTGGTGCGCATCAGCACGCCGTGTTCGATGCCCTGGATCAGTTGCTCCAACGACTGGTCGCCAGGCTCGATGTTCAGGTTCGCCATGCGGTCGATGGGCGGGCGATTCCAGCCACAGGCGCGGCTGTTGGCGACCCCGCTCAGGCCTGCGCGAAATTGCGACAGCGCACCACCCAGCGGGCGCAGCAACAGCCCTTCACGAATCAGAAATTCTTTGCTGGCGGCGGTGCCGTCGTCGTCATGGCTGTAGCTGGCCAGTTCTTCGGGAACGTTCGGGTCGAAGGTCACGTTCAATAGCTGGGAGCCGTATTGCAGATGCCCGAAGTCGCCGGTCGTGACGAAACTGGTGCCGGCGTAATTACGCTCGTCTCCCAGGATGCGGTCCAGTTCCAGCGGGTGACCGATGGACTCGTGGATCTGCAGCATCATCTGGTCGGGCATTAGCAGCAGGTCACGCGGGCCTTGCGGGGTGTTCGGCGCCAGGAGCAATTGCAGGGCCTGGTCAGCGATTTTTGGTGCGGCACCGATCAGGCCGCAGCGGTTGATGACATCGAAGCCGCCTTGCTGGCCGAAGTTCTCACGGCCCAGGGTGCGGGTCTGGCTGTCGTTGCCGTCGAAGGCGGTGACGTCCAGGGCCGGATAAACAAAGCGTTGGGCTTGGCGCAGTTCGGCGCCGGCGCTGTTGAGGTAGATCTGCTCGACCTGGGTCAGGCCGATGCTGACCTGCCAGTTCACCAGGCGCTCATCCTTGGGCACCGCGGCGGATTCGTCGCCCAGTAACTGATAGCAATCGTTGAGGGACGGGAACGCCTGGTCGAAGTGAGGCGAGAAGTAGTCGGCGCGGTCGCTGGAGACCGCCTGCTCGCGCAAGTCGAGCAGGGCGTGTGGCTTGAGCCGGCGAGCTTGTTGTTCGGCCCGCTCCAGCGCCGCCTGCAGGCCGGCCTGGGACAGGTCGTTGGTGGCCGCATAGGCCTCGACACCGTCGACCCGCACGGTCAGCATCGCCCCTTCATCACGGCCCAGGCTGGGCGGTTCGGCGATGTTCTTGCGCACCGACAGATGCTGGCCGGACTCGCGCACGTAGCGCAGGGAAAAGAACTCAGCGCCCGTGCGCAAGGCAGCAAACCGCTGCTTGAGCTGGGGGTGGACATCGAACATGGAACCTCCTTGTCTGGAGTGGCGGTGCAGCGAGGTGCGGCGCATTGACGCGACGGCTCTAGATTAGGCCTGGGTGGGGGAGGGATCAAGGCAGATGGGGATTTGGAATGTCAGGTCGGACGCCATCGCGAGCAGGCTCGCTCCCACAGTCGGCGGATGGTGGGCACAAGATCTGTGTCCGCCAAGGCCTCTATGTGGGAGCGGGCTTGCTCGCGAAAGCGGTGCGACAGTCAGCGAAGATGTTGGCTGTGAGGGCCCCTTCGCGAGCAAGCCCGCTCCCACAGTTGACGGATGTCGGGCACAAGATCTGTGTCCGCCAAGGCCTCTATGTGGGAGCGAGCCTGCTCGCGATAGCGGTGTGATGCCTTATTGCGCCAGAGGCCCCACTTCCCGCATCGGCTTGCCGCGCACCGGCGCGTCGCCGGCCACGTAGTACGGCGCGGTGCTGCGTGGCAATGGCTGGCGGCCACGGATCTTGTCGGCGATTTTCTCGGCGATCATGATCGTTGGCGCGTTCAGGTTACCGGTGGTGATGATCGGCATGATCGAGGCATCGACCACGCGCAGCCCTTGCATGCCATGCACGCGGCCTTCGCCGTCCACCACCGCCATGTCGTCGGTGCCCATCTTGCACGAGCAGGACGGATGGAAAGCGGTTTCGGCGTGTTCGCGGATGAACTGGTCCAATTGCTCGTCAGTCTGCACCTCGATGCCCGGACTGATTTCACGCCCCCGGAACGGGTCGAGCGCCGGCTGTTGCATGATCTCGCGGGTCAGGCGGATGCCGTCGCGAAATTCCTGCCAGTCCTGCTCGGTGGCCATGTAGTTGAACAGGATGCTCGGGTGCTGGCGCGGGTCCTTGGACTTGGCCTGGATCCGGCCACGGCTGGGCGAGCGCATGGAGCCCATGTGTGCCTGGAAACCGTGTTCCTTCACGCCGTTGCTGCCGTTGTAGTTAATCGCCACCGGCAGGAAGTGGTACTGGATGTTCGGCCAATCGAAGTCCGGGCGGGTGCGGATGAAACCGCCGGCTTCGAACTGGTTACTGGCGCCGATGCCGGTGCCGTTGAACAGCCATTCGGCACCGATGGCCGGCTGGTTGTACCAGAGCAGCGACGGGTACAGCGAGACCGGCTGGGTGCACGCGTATTGCAGGTACAGCTCCAGATGGTCCTGGAGGTTTTCACCGACGCCCGGTAAATCATGGACCACCGGGATGTCGAGGCTTTCCAGCAGTTTGGCCGGGCCGACGCCGGAGCGTTGCAGGATCTGCGGCGAGGCGATGGCGCCGGAGCACAGCAATACTTCTTTGCGCGCCCGGGCCTCGACCCGCTCTTCAGCCGCGCCCACCAGATAACGCACGCCGACCGCGCGTTTGCCTTCGAACACGATCTTGTCGGTCAGGGCATGGGTGACGATGGTCAGTGTCGAGCGCTTCTTGGCCACGTCCAGGTAACCGCGCGCGGTGCTGGCGCGACGACCGTTGGGTGTGACGGTACGGTCCATCGGGCCGAAACCTTCCTGCTGGTAGCCGTTGAGGTCGTCGGTACGCGGGTAACCGGCCTGCACGCCGGCTTCGACCATGGCGTGGAACAGCGGGTTGTTACCGGCCTTGGGCGTGGTCACGCTGACCGGGCCGTCGCCGCCATGGTAATCATTCGGGCCAATGTCGCGGGTTTCAGCTTTGCGAAAATACGGCAGGCAATCCAGATAGGTCCAGTCTTCCAGGCCTGGCAGCTTGGCCCAGTTGTCGTAGTCCAGGGCGTTGCCGCGGATGTAGCACATCCCGTTGATCAGCGAAGAACCGCCCAGGCCTTTGCCGCGACCGCATTCCATGCGACGGCCGTTCATGTGCGGCTCCGGGTCGGTCTCGTAGGCCCAGTTGTAGCGGCGACCCTGCAGCGGGAACGCCAGGGCGGCGGGCATTTGCGTGCGGAAATCCAGGCGATAGTCCGGCCCACCGGCTTCGAGCAGCAGGACGGTGACGCCTTCGTCTTCGGTCAGGCGGGTGGCCAGGGTGTTACCGGCCGAGCCGGCGCCGATGATGATGTAATCGAATACGTGGGACATGAAATGCACCCTCTTTTGAATTGGGTTCAGGTCGCGGTTTGCCTTGACGCCGAGCAACCTGTGGCGAGGGGATTTATCCCCGTTCGGCTACGCGTAGGAGCTGCCGAAGGCTGCGATCTTTTGATCTTTCGCTCAGGACTCAATTGTCTGGGAAAAAATCGCAGCCTCGTTGCACTCGACAGCTCCTACACCGCAGCCCAGCGGGAGCAAGCTCCCTCGCCACAAAGGCCCCAGTCTCAAGTTCGGCGTCAGATCAGAACACTGAGGCGTATTCGCCCAGTTCGACCTGTACCGATTTGATGCGGGTGAAGTTGTTCAGCGAACTGATGCCGTTCTCCCGGCCCACGCCCGATTGCTTGTAGCCACCGACTGGCATCTCTGCCGCCGATTCGCCCCAGGCGTTGATCCAGCAGATGCCGGCTTCGAGCTGATGAATCACGCGGTGAGCGCGGTTCAGGTCGCGGGTCACGACGCCCGCGGCGAGGCCGAAGTCGGTGTCGTTGGCGCGGCGGATCACTTCTTCTTCGGTTTCGTAGGTGAGGATGCTCATCACCGGACCAAAGATTTCTTCGCGCACGATGGTCATCTCGTCGGTGCAATCGGTGAATACGGTCGGTGCAACAAACGCACCCTTGGCCAATTCACCGTCGGTCAAACGAGCGCCGCCGCACAGCAGGCGCGCGCCTTCGGCTTTGCCTTTCTCGATGTAGCCCAACACGCTTTCCATGTGGGCGAAGCTCACCAGCGGCCCGAAGTTGGTGTTTTCATCTTCTGGATTGCCGATGCGGATGCGCGCCACGCGCTCGGCGATCTTGGCTTCGAAAGCCGCCTTGAGGTGGTTCGGCACGAACACGCGGGTGCCGTTGGTGCAGACCTGGCCGGAGCTGTAGAAGTTGGCCATCATCGCGGTGTCGGCGGCGCGATCCAGGTCGGCGTCGTCGAAGATGATCAGCGGTGACTTGCCGCCCAGTTCCATGGTCACGTCCTTGAGCGACGAGCTCGAGGCGCTGGCCATGACTTTCTTGCCGGTGTCGGTGCCGCCGGTGAACGAGATTTTCTCGATGCGCGGGTGCTCGGTCAGCCAGGTGCCGACTTCACGGCCGCTGCCGGTCAGCACGTTGAAGACGCCTGGCGGAACGCCGGCTTCGGTGTAGATCTCGGCCAGTTTCAGGGTGGTCAGCGAGGTGACTTCGCTCGGCTTGAAGATCATCGCATTGCCGGCTGCCAGGGCCGGTGCCGATTTCCACAACGCGATCTGGATCGGGTAGTTCCACGCGCCGATGCCGGCCACCACGCCCAGGGGTTCGCGGCGGGTGTAGACAAACGAAGTGGTGCGCAGCGGCACCTGTTCACCTTCGATGGCCGGCACCAGGCCTGCGTAGTATTCCAGCACGTCGGCGCCGGTGACGATGTCGACGTAGCGGGTTTCGGAGTAGGCCTTGCCGGTGTCGAGGGTTTCCAGAGCGGCCAGTTCATCGTTGCGCTCGCGCAGGATGTCCACGGCGCGGCGCAGGATGCGCGAACGCTGCATGGCGGTCATTGCGGCCCAGACCTTCTGGCCTTTTTCGGCGCTGACCACGGCGCGCTCGACGTCTTCTTTCGTGGCCCGCTGCACCTGGGCGAGTACTTCACCGTTGGCAGGGTTGATGGCTTCGAAAGTGGCGTCGCCGCTGGCATCGCTGTACGCGCCATCGATGTAGAGTTTTTGCAGTTCGAAACGGGCCATAAAGTCCTCGCAAGTGCATGAGTGGTTGGCTGACCACCGGAGCGTGTCGTCTACAGCTGACTACGCGGTTCGGTGGCGGTTCAGGAGCCGAGCGGTTCTGTGTGCTCTGTTACCCCTGCCTTGGCCAGTTGGAAATCCATGTATTCGTAAGCGATCCGGTGCGCCTGGGCGGTATCGAACGCGTCTCCCGACAGCGCCCCGCGCAGCCACAAACCGTCAATCAACGCGGCCAGGCCCCGTGCCGCGCTGCGTGCCTCATCGAGGGGCAACACGCGGCGGAACTGGCAACACAGGTTGGAATACAGACGGTGATCGTTGATCCGCTGCAACCTGTGCAAAGACGGGTGATGCATGCTGGTGGCCCAGAAGGCCAACCAGGTTTTCATTGCCGGGCCATTGACCTGGCTGGCGTCGAAGTTGCCTTCGATGATCACCTGCAGGTGAGCCCGTGGGCTTGGGTCCTCCAACGCCTGACGGCGTGCGGTGACGTTCTCGCTCAGGACAGTCATCAGGTACTGGGCCGTGGCCGCGATCAGGCCATTCTTGTCCTTGAAGTAGTGGCTGATGATGCCGTTGGAGACACCGGCCAAACGGGCGATCAGCGCAATGCTGGCGTCCCCCATCCCGACCTGATCGACCGCTTGCATAGTGGCTTCGATCAATTGCTGGCGGCGGATGGGTTGCATACCGACCTTGGGCATCTGGTACATCTCCTTAGGCCATCCGATGGACGAGTGAGGTCTATCGGAATGAAGGCCAGTCTATTTTGTTTTAATTGAACGTTCAATCAACAAAAACAAAGTTCTATGACAAGTCGTCGCTGTTTGTCGGGATTCATGTGTGAAACCCGCAGAACAGGGGGCGAAGACTTTTTCGGGATGTCTTTATAACACTCGTTGGTTGGTTGCCGAGCAAACGGCGGTCACGCCTGCCCCTCGTGGCGTGGGAGTTTTCTCTCGCTGGGTTGCGGTGTAGGAGCTGTCGAGTGCAACGAGGCTGCGATCTTTTCCCAGACAATTGAGTCCTGAGCGAAAGATCAAAAGATCGCAGCCTTCGGCAGCTCCTACGCGCAGCCGAGCGTGAGCCAGCTCCCTCGCCACCAGGGGCAGTGCCAAGGCATATCTGCACAAACAAAAACGCCGCGATCATCTCGCGGCGTTTTCGTCGGTTTCGCTTAGCCCAGGTTTTTGCCGAGCAGTGCGTGGTACAGCTCACTGTCGCCAAGAATCCCGACGACCTGCTGGTTATCGTGAAGCACCAGTTTATTGCCGGTCTGGTAGCGAATCTGCAGCGCGTCGCGCATGCCGATGTTGGAGTCCACCAGGGTCGGACGACGGCCCAGGCCTTCGACGGCTTGGCCCGGGGCCCAGTTTTGCAGGTCCAGCGCCGCGCCGTTCTGACGGGCGCCCTTGATGGTGTTGCCTTCGGCCAGATCGAGCCAGGAGTCGCCGCCCGGATCCAGGCACACCGAACCGTTGATGCGCTTGCAGTTGTCCAGGGTGCGCATCAGGCTGCGGCCACAGAGCACGTTGAGCGGGTTGGTATGGGCGACGAAGGTGCGCACGTAATCGTCGGCCGGGTTCAGCACGATTTCTTCGGGCTTGCTGTACTGGATGATCCGGCCGTCTTTCATGATCGCGATCCGGCTGCCCAGCTTCAGGGCTTCGTCCAGGTCATGGCTGACGAACACGATGGTCTTGCTCAGTTTGCGTTGCAATTCCAGCAATTCGTCCTGCAGGCCCTGGCGGATCAGGGGGTCGAGGGCCGAGAAAGGTTCGTCCATCAGCAGGATATCGGCGTCCATCGCCAGGGCGCGGGCCAGGCCGACCCGTTGCTGCATGCCGCCGGACAACTCGTCAGGTTTCTTGTTGCGCCACTGGGTCAGGCCCACCAGCTCAAGTTTTTCATCCACCAGCTTCTTGCGTTCCTTTTCCGGCCGGCCCTGCATTTCCAGGCCGAAGCTGATGTTTTCGCGCACCGTCAGCCAAGGCATCAGGGCGAACTTCTGGAACACCATGGCGATGCGCTTGGTACGCATCATCTTCAGCTCGGCGGGGCTGCAGGAGGCGATGTCGATCTGCCGGCCTTCATGCTCGACGAACAATTTTCCGCGACTGACGGTGTTCAAGCCGTTGATGCAACGCAGCAGGCTGGATTTGCCGGAGCCGGACAGCCCCATCAGTACGCAGATTTCGCCTTTTTCAATGTCCAGGCTGGCTTTTTCCACACCGACGATTTGCCCGGTTTTCTTCAGGATTTCGTTGCGTGTCATGCCTTGGTCGAGCAGCTTGAGGGCTTCACGTGGATCTTTGGAAAAGATCACGTCGACCTCTTCGAAGCGGATTATGCTCATGCGTCACCCCCTACTTTGGCGTCGGGTTGCTTGCAGATTCGGTCGAGCATGATTGCCAGCAATACGATCGCCAGGCCTGCTTCGAAGCCCAGGGCGATATCAGCGGTGTTCAGTGCGTTGACCACGGGTTTGCCCAGACCGTCGGCACCCACCAGCGCGGCGATGACCACCATCGACAACGACAGCATGATGCATTGGGTGATACCGGCCGCGATGCTGGGCATCGCATGGGGCAGTTCGATACGGGACAGCAGTTGGCGACGGGAGCAGCCGAAGGCTTTGCCGGCGTCCATCAGTTCGTCTGGAACGTCGCGGATACCCAGGTAGGTCAAGCGGATGGGCGCGGCAATCGCGAACACCACCGTCGAGATCAGGCCAGGGACCACACCCAGCCCGAAAAGGGTCAGGGTAGGAATGAGGTAAACGAAGGTCGGTACGGTCTGCATCAGATCGAGCACCGGACGCATCATGGTGTAGAACAGCGGCTTGTGCGCGGCAACAATGCCCAGCGGCACGCCGATCAAGACACAGACCAGGGTCGCGAACAGCACCTGGGCCAGGGTTTCCATGGTTTCCTGCCAGTAACCCAGGTTCAGGATAAGCAGAAAGGCTGCGATAACGAAGACCGTCAGGCCCCATTTGCGCTGGATAAAATGCGCCAGTAGAGCGATGAGGCCGATCAAGACAAGCGGGTTGAACCAGGTCAGCGCAAACGTCACGCCGTGAATCATCGTTTCCAGTGACAGGGCGATGGCATCGAATGTGTTGGCGCCGTGTTGCGTCAACCAATCGACAAAGCCCGCGATGTACTGGCCCAAAGGTATTTTCTGATCAATCAGCATGGTAGTGAACATCCGCATGCAAGGAATAAACAGCCCGGACGAGCGAACCCGCCCGGCATAAAAGCATTACTGCGCAAGCTTGGCTTTCACGGCGTCCAGGCCGGGTTTACCGTCAATGGTGGTCACGCCAGCGAGCCAGGTATCGAGTACCTGTGGGTTTTTCTTCAGCCAGGCCTTGGCGGCCGCGTCAGGCTTCATCTTGTCGTCAAGCACGTTGCCCATCAGCGTGCTTTCCATGTCCAGGGTGAAGGCCAGGTTTTTCAACAGCTGACCTACGTTGCTGCATTCCTGGACGTAGCCTTTGCGGGTATTGGTGTAGATGGTTGCCTGACCGAAATTCGGACCGAAGTACTCGTCACCACCGGTGAGGTACTTCATCTTGAAGCGGGTGTTCATCGGATGTGGTTCCCAGCCCAGGAACACTACGGCGGTGCTGCGGCGCTCGGCGCGGTCGACCTGTGACAACATGCCGGCTTCGCTGGACTCGACGATCTTGAAGCCGGCGTCCTTGAGACCGAAGGCATTCTTGTCGATCATGCTCTGGATCAGGCGGTTGCCGTCGTTACCCGGTTCGATGCCGTAGATCTTGCCGTCCAGTTCCTTCTTGAACTTGGCGATGTCGGCGAAATCCTTCAGCCCTTTGTTATAGAGCTCTTCGGGCACCGCCAGGGTGTACTTGGCGTTCTCCAGGTTGGCCCGCACCGTATCCACGGTGCCGGCTTCGCGGTAGGCCTTGATGTCGTTTTCCATCGTCGGCATCCAGTTGCCGAGGAACACATCCATGTTCTTGCCGTCGGCCAGGGACTTGTAGGTCACGGGTACGGAAATCATGGTGGTCTTGGTTTTGTAGCCCAGGGCCTCGAGTACCACGCTGGTGGTGGCGGTGGTCACGGTGATGTCGGTCCAGCCGACATCGGAGAAGTTGACGGTGCTGCACTGCGCGGGTTCAGCAGCGTTGGCCAGCAGCGGAAGACTCAGCATGGCGGCCAACAACAACGGCGTGGAACCTTTCATGGGTGGACTCCTGGTGTTTTATCGGCGGCGCCCGTTCAAGGACATCCGCACTTTTTTTGGATGTTGCGGTTGGGGGCGCGTGAGCACTCTCTGACACGCGGCCTTGCAAACGAGCCGTAACCGATCATGTACCAGTGCAAATCTGTCGCCTACAGGGTGCGTCGTATCCAGTACAGGGAGGGTCGCATCCAGTGTTAGTGACGTCGTTTACAGATTTTTTTCGCCCTTGGCTGGCCTCTGATACGCAAAAAACGTCGTAAAACCGGGGCAAAGGGCGGGCGACGTCGGTGGGCATGATTGCGTCGGTGTCAGACGTCGAACGCCCTGGCAAAAGCCGGATGATGCGGGCATCCCGGCGTTGAGCGTAGCAGCTCCGCCACCGGGCGCTCCTGCGCCCGGATGTGCCTGTTCTGGAGGTTCTCGGCAATGGCAATCAGCGTGTTCGACCTGTTCAAAATTGGTATCGGCCCGTCCAGTTCCCACACCGTGGGGCCCATGCGCGCTGCAGCGCTGTTTGTGCAGCGTTTACGTGAACAGGGTGTTTTGGAACAAGTAACGCGCCTGGAAGTTCAGCTTTACGGTTCCCTGTCTGCCACTGGCATCGGCCATGGCAGTGATAACGCCGTGATCATGGGCTTGATGGGCGAGTGGCCAGACGCGATCGACCCGTCGCAGATTGGCCCCCGCATCGAGCTGCTGCGCGAAACCCAGACCCTGCTGCTGGACGGTCGTCTGCCGGTGCCTTTCGTCTGGTCCCGGGACATGCGCCTGATCGACGAAAACCTGCCGTTCCATCCCAATGCCATGACGCTGGTGGCCGAAGGCGACAACGCTGAATTGCACCGTGACACCTACTATTCAGTCGGCGGTGGCTTCGTCGTCGATCAGGCCCAGGCGTCCAGCGGCGTGGTGGATCTGGATGCCACCGAGTTGCCTTACGATTTTTCCAGTGCCGAAGAACTGCTCCAGTTGTGTCGCACCCATAACCTTCGGGTGGCCGAGCTCATGATGGCCAACGAAAAGGTCTGGCGCTCGGAGGAGGAGATCCGCAGCGGCCTGATGAAACTCTGGCGGGCGATGCAGGACTGCGTCGAGCAAGGTCTCAAGCACGAGGGCATTCTGCCCGGCGGTTTGAATGTGCGTCGGCGAGCAGCCAAGTTGCACCGCAGTTTGCAAGAACTGAACAAACCCAATGTCATCGGTTCGACCCTGAGTGCCATGGAATGGGTCAACCTGTTCGCCCTGGCGGTCAACGAGGAAAACGCCGCCGGTGGCCGCATGGTGACGGCGCCGACCAATGGCGCGGCGGGAATCATTCCGGCAGTGCTGCATTACTTCATGAAGTTCAGCGAAGCGGTCACCGACGCCAACGTGGTGGATTATTTTCTCGGCGCGGCGGCGGTGGGAATCCTGTGCAAAAAGAACGCCTCTATTTCCGGCGCCGAAGTCGGTTGCCAGGGGGAAGTGGGCTCGGCATGCGCCATGGCTGCCGCTGGCCTGGCGGAGATCCTTGGCGCGACCCCCGAGCAACTGTGCAACGCGGCGGAAATCGGCCTGGAACACAACCTCGGCCTGACCTGCGATCCGGTGGGTGGTCTGGTGCAGGTGCCGTGTATCGAGCGCAACGCGATAGCGGCGGTGAAAGCCATCAACGCTGCGCAGATGGCGCTGCGCGGAGACGGCCAGCACTTCATCTCTCTGGACCGGGTGATCCGTACCATGCGCGACACCGGCGCCGACATGCATGACAAATATAAAGAGACATCGCGCGGTGGCCTGGCGGTCAGTGCGGTGGAGTGCTGATCGCCTCGCCAGAGGCGATCGCATATCGCTCACAAAATGCACACTGATCCACAAACGCGCCACCTTTTAGCGCGTCGCAAACAGACATGACACCGTTTGTCGGACCCACCGCTGTTCGTCCCTCGACCGTTCGTCATTCGCACCTGTGGTGATACCGGTTGCGCAAGTGCCGCAGCCCAGTTCCCACAAGTGCTACCGTTCTGCTCACGGCCGGCTGTGGCGGGCGCCTGCCGCCACTGATGGCACCTATAACCCACACTCATCGCGTGCCTTATTTAGACTGGGCGCGATGTCGTTTTCAGGATTTATTGAACACGCATTCAATTTAGGCATGGCAATTGCTCTATCGATGTAAAGCCCGTCTGCTGTGTAGAGACCAAGGGCAACAACCAATAAAAAGAGCCTCCGCCTGAGGCCATCACTTGCTTTGTGTGAGGAGATACCGCGATGACGACGTCCAACCCAGGGGCTCAATCCCAGAACCGTGCGCCTCAATCCATCGGCTTTTTGCTGCTGGACAATTTCACGCTCATTTCCCTGGCGTCCGCGGTGGAGCCGCTGCGCATGGCCAACCAGCTGTCCGGTCGCGAGCTGTATCGCTGGACCACCCTCACCGTTGATGGCGGCCAGGTCTGGGCCAGTGATGGTTTGCAAATCACGCCGGACGCGGCCATGCACAAAGCGCCGCCTATCGATACCGTCATTGTGTGTGGCGGCGTTGGCATTCAGCGCACCGTCACCCGTGAACACGTGTCATGGCTGCAAAGCCAGGCCCGTCAGTCCCGGCGCCTCGGCGCGGTCTGCACCGGCAGTTGGGCCTTGGCCTGCGCGGGTCTGCTCGATGGCTTCGATTGCAGTGTGCACTGGGAATGTCTGGCGGCAATGCAGGAAGCCTTTCCGCGGGTATCGATGAGCACCCGTCTGTTCACCCTCGACCGCAACCGCTTCACCAGTTCCGGCGGCACCGCGCCACTGGACATGATGTTGCACCTGATTAGCCGCGATCACGGCCGCGAGTTGTCGGCAGCGATCTCCGAAATGTTTGTCTATGAGCGCATTCGCAACGAGCAGGATCACCAGCGCGTGCCACTCAAGCACATGCTTGGCACCAATCAGCCGAAGTTGCAGGAAATCGTCGCGCTGATGGAGGCCAATCTCGAAGAGCCGATCGACCTGGACGAACTGGCGGTGTACGTCGCCGTCTCCCGGCGCCAGTTGGAGCGCTTGTTCCAGAAATACCTGCATTGCTCGCCGTCACGCTATTACCTCAAGCTGCGGCTGATCCGGGCGCGGCAACTGCTCAAGCAGACGCCGATGTCGATCATCGAAGTGGCGTCGGTGTGCGGTTTCGTTTCCACGCCGCACTTCTCCAAGTGCTACCGCGAATACTTCGGCATTCCACCGCGCGACGAGCGCGTCGGCTCCAACACCGCGCAGCAGGTGGCGATGATGCCGCTGCCACAGGCCCTGGTGCTGTCGCCATTGTCCGGCCCGTTGTCGGCGTTGAGCCAGGCGCGTAATGAGTCGACGTTTGCCAGTGTGAGGCTCTAGACCGCGGCGCCTTCATCGCGAGCAGGCTCGCTCCCACAGGGGTTCTGTGCCGATCACAAAACCTGTGGGAGCGAGCCTGCTCGCGATTGGTTTTTCAGGCGTTCTGGTTTTTCTGATACTCGGCCAAAGCCGGCAGCAGCTGCAGATCAATCGCCCGGCGCACGGCGGGCAAGATGGTGGCGCTGCTGGTGTACATATTCCTGACCATCATGCGCAACTCATTGGCGCGGGCCGTGTCCAGCCCGCGCACCGCACACTCGCAAGCCTGTTCGGCGGTGGAACCGCTGGGTATCTGGAGGCCCAGGGTCTTGAGCAGGCCCAGCAGGTCTTCCTGGTCGATCAAATCGGCGTGCATCATGACGCTTTTCCTTGTTCAGGGATTGGGGTCGTGACTCGATTCTGGTAGCGGCCCGAAGCGGCGGCAAGGGCAAATGGTCGCGATGTCATGAATGACTATGGGGGCGTCGTTTTCGGCTAACTTGCCCAGGCTTGGACTGGGCACACTGGCCCCAAGCTGAATCACGACGGTTTGGTCACCCTCGCGCAACAGCTCCTCCAGTAACGCAACTGCCCCGATCCAGTCACGGCTTGATCGGGGATTTTTTTGCCTGGGTGAATCAGAGGGTGATGGGGTGTTTGGCAGGCCGCTATCGCGAGCAGGCTCGCTCCCACAGGTCTTGTGCACGACACAGAACCCCTGTGGGAGCGAGCCTGCTCGCGATGAACGATGACGCGGTCTACCGTTGCAACACCAGAATCCGCGACAACAACTCATCGCGATCCACATAGCATCCCTGGAAATGCCGGGCTCCAGTGGTTGGGTCGAAGGCATTGCGGGCGTGCAGGGTGCGGCGGTTGTCGAAACACCACAACTGACCGGGTTCAAGCCTTTGCATCAAGCGAAATTGCGGCTCGCGGGTCAGGGCGATGAAGCGGCGGTAGGCGCGATACAACCTGGGCATCTGTTCGACCGAGGTGTCGAACGGCCCGCGCAGGAAGTTCGCCATGCGGATTTCCGAGACCTGTCCCAGGGCATCCAGCGCGATGATGGGCGCCAGGCAGCGGTAATCGCTGTGGCGGTCCTTGTTGCGAAACTCCACCGGGATTTCACACAGCGCGGCAAAGGCCTCGGGGTCTTCCTGGCGCAGCGCCTCGGCGATGGCAAAACCGTCGACAAAGATGCTCTCGCCGCCGTCGGCGTCATTCACCAGGCAATGCAGAAACTGCAATCCTGGTTGCAGCTCCCGGGTGGGCAGGTCGCTGTGCAGCGGCAGGTTGAAAGCGGTGTAGGCGTTACTGTCGGCATCGGCCTTGGATTGCACGTTGAACAGCACGCCGAAGTTGCTCTGGCGGATGAACGAAATCTGCTGGGCGATCAGTTTCAGCGAGCCGGGTTCGGTGGGTACGCCGCGCACCTGGGTCAGGCCGATGTCGCGCACCGCCAGCAGCCATTGCAGCAACGTGTCGGCGTCGTCCATCAGCGCCTCGTAATCAAACACCGGCAGTTGCAGGTCGTGCTGCCAGAGCTGGCGCTTGGGTTTGCTCGCCAGGCGTTCAGCCCTGGACTGGTCATCGTAGGCATGGGCGCGCAGCCAGCCCGGGTCGAAGCGGCTCTGGTGGCCGTCCTGCCAATCCACGCACAGGCAGCCATCACTGTCCAAACGGGTCGCGCCGGGCGCCAGATCTTCAGGTACATCGACGATTTCCAACACCTGCTCGCGGGTCACGGTGTAGACGCATTGCGGGCAGGGGCAGTTGTCTCGCAGCCACTGATGATGGAAGGGGCTGATCCGACCGTCGGCCCAGGTGACCTGCACCCGGTCGGTCAAGGGTGTCACTGCGGTCAATGCACAGATCAGGGGGTAACGACGGAAGTCGGCAAAAGCGGCGGCGGTGTTCATGGCGATCTCCTGTTCGGGTTTTATCGGGCCGGTGGCAATGCGATGACCCGACCGATGTAGGCCGGCGGCGACAGGTCGGATTGTTCCGTGAGCAGGGCTTTGAGCTTGCCCAGGGTCTGTTCGGTGAAGGGCGCCGAGCGCGGGCCGGCCAGGTCGACGTGCAACAGCATCTGCTCATTGCCGGCCAGTTCCTTATCGCCGCCGACCAGGTGCAGGCTGTGGTAGAGATGCAGGCGTTTGGCGTCGTGGCCGATGATCTGTGTGCGCACCTCGACCTGGGCGTCGAGCTTCACTTCGTGCAGGTAGTTCAAGTGCAGTTCGAGGGTGAACAGCGAGTGGCCGCTGGCTTCGCGGTTCTGGCTGTCCATGCCCAGCTGATCCATCAATGCGTCGGTCGCGTAGCTGAAGATCAACAGGTAAAAGGCATCGCGCAGATGGCCGTTGTAATCGACCCATTCGGGGAGGATGCGGGTTTGGTAGGTGGTGAGGGTGGGCATGGTGGAACTCCACAAATAGTCGCGGGTGTACACCGTTGTGGCGAGGGAGCTTGCTCCCGCTGGGTTGCGGTGTAGGAGCTGTCGAGTGCAACGAGGCTGCGATCTTTTCCCAGACAATTGAGTCCTGAGCGAAAGATCAAAAGATCGCAGCCTTCGGCAGCTCCTACGCGCAGTCCAGCGGGAGCAAGCTCCCTCGCCACAAGGGTAGGGGTTATTCGGTGAAGGTCATGCCATGCCTGGCCTTGGTGGTCTTCACCGCCTCCAGCACCGCCAGCAGGCAATCATCACGATAGCGCTCCAGGGCAGAAATGCTGTGGCTGCCCAGTTGCGCGCTGGTGCCGTCCACCACATCGTCGATCAGCTTGTCGGTCAGCTCCGGTGCCGGTAGGTAGGTCCACGGCAACTGCAACGCGGGACCGAATTGAGCCATGAAGTGGCGCATTCCGGCATCTCCACCGGCCAGTGTGTACGTCAGGAACGTGCCCATGAACGACCAGCGCAAGCCGGCGCCAAACCGGATGGCATCGTCGATTTCCCCCGTGGTGGCCACGCCGTCGTTGACCAGGTGCAGCGCTTCGCGCCAGAGCGCTTCGAGCAGCCGGTCGGCGATGAATCCGGGGACTTCCTTGCGCACATGCAAGGGGCGCATACCGAGGGATTCGTACACTTGCATTGCGGCCTGTACCGCTTCGGGTGCGGTGTTTTTGCCGCCGACGACTTCCACCAGCGGCAACAGGTAGACCGGGTTGAACGGGTGTCCGACCACGCAGCGTTCCGGGTGGGTGGAGCCTGCATAGAACTCGCTCGGCAGCAGTCCCGATGTGCTGGAACCAATCAGCGCATTAGGCTTGGCGGCGGCGCTGATCTGGCCGTGCAGCTCGAGCTTCAACTCCAGGCGCTCGGGGGCACTTTCCTGGATGAAATCGGCGTCGCGCACGCATTCTTCGATGGTCGCGACAAAGCGCAGCCGATCCTGGGAGGCGCCGGGTGCCAGGCCTTGTTTCTCCAGTGCGCCCCAAGCGTTGGCCACGCGTTTGCGCAGCGCTGCCTCGGCACCTGGCGCCGGGTCCCAGGCCACAACGTCCAGGCCATGGGCCAGGGCGCGACTGACCCAGCCGCTGCCGATTACACCACTGCCCAGGGCGGCGAAGGTCTTGATGTCGGTGATGAAGCTCATGGTGATTTCCTGAAAGGGTTCGCTGATCTAAATGTGGGAGCGAGCCTGCTCGCGATGGCGCAGTGTCAGCCGGCACATCAGTCGCCTGTTGCACCGCTATCGCGAGCAGGCTCGCTCCCACAAGGGAAGGTGTAGGTTGGGGTTAACCGCGGGTGGTCAGACCCATCTTCTTGCGCCCCTCAGCCGGGGTGAGCACGCGGGCGCCGAGGCGGCTGAGGATTTCGCTGGCGCGCTCCACCAGTTGGCCGTTGGTGGCAAGCACGCCTTTGTCCAGCCACAGGTTGTCTTCCAGGCCCACCCGCACGTTGCCCCCCAGCAGCACGGCCTGGGCCGCCATCGGCATTTGCATGCGGCCGATGCCGAAGCCGGCCCACACGGCGTCCGCCGGCAAGTTGTCGACCATGGCTTTCATGGTGGTGGTGTCGGCCGGCGCCCCCCACGGGATGCCCAGGCAAAGCTGGAACAGCGGGTTGTCCAACAGGCCTTCCTTGATCATCTGCTTGGCGAACCACAGGTGGCCGGTGTCGAAGATCTCCAGCTCGGCCTTGACCCCCAGCTCGGTGATGCGCTTGGCCCCGGCCCGCAGTTGCGCCGGGGTGGAAACGTAAATGGTGTCGCCATCACCGAAGTTCAGGGTGCCGCAATCCAGGGTGCAGATTTCCGGCAGCAACTCCTCGACGTGGGCCAGGCGGGTCAGCGGGCCCACCAGGTCGGTATTGGGGCCGAACTCCATGGGATTTTCGCCACCGCCGATCTCCAGATCGCCGCCCATGCCGGCGGTGAGGTTGACGATGATGTCCACGTCCGCCTCTCGGATGCGCTCCATCACTTCGCGGTACAGCGCCACGTCACGGCTGAACTTGCCGGTCTGCGGATCGCGAACGTGGCAGTGGACCACCGTGGCGCCGGCCTTGGCGGCTTCGACGGCGGCCGCGGCGATCTGTTTCGGGGTGACCGGCACGTGTGGGCTTTTGGCGGTCGTGTCGCCAGCACCGGTGAGTGCGCAGGTGATGATGACGTCGTGGTTCATGGTGCAGGTTCCTTACAGGCGTGATGAGTCACTGCGCAGCCGATTGGCGCTGCGCAGATGGATGATGTTTGTTCAGTTGCTGGTCAGCTTCAGGTTGTCGGCGGCAGGCTTGCCATCGAAGGTGGTGACGCCTTCGAGCCAGCGCTGCTTGTCTTGCGGATGATCCTTGAGCCATTGCTTGGCCGATTCGAGCGGGTCCTTGTGATCCAGCAGTGGCTGCATCATCCGGCTCTCGTCTTCGGCGGTGAACGTCAGGTTGCTCAGCAGGCGGCTGACGTTCGGGCATTTTTGCGCGTAGTCCGGCGCGGTGACGGTCCAGACGGTGGCCATGCCTTCGTTCGGGCCGAGGGCGTCTTCACTGCCGGTGAGGTAGGTCATTTGCACGTTGACGTTCATCGGGTGCGGCGCCCAGCCGAAGAACACCACGGCTTCCTTGCGCCGCACGGCGCGGTCCACCGCCGCGAGCATGCCGGCCTCGCTGGACTCCACCAACTGGAACTTGCCCAGGCCGAACTGGTTCTTGCTGATCATCGCCTTGATCTGGGTATTGGCGCCGGAGCCAGGCTCGATACCGTAGATTTTGCCGCCCAGTTCTTTCTCGAATTTGGCGATGTCAGCGAAAGTCTTCAGGCCCTTGTCGGCCAGATAAGTCGGCACGGCCAGGGTGGCGCGGGCGTCCTTGAGGCTGGGTTGCTCCAGGACCTTGACCTGTTTGGCCTCGACGAACGGGGTGATGGTCTGGGTCATCAGTGGGTTCCAATAGCCCAGGAACATGTCCAGACGCTGGTCGCGGATGCCGGCGAAAATGATTTGCTGGGAGGCGCTGGTCTGTTTGGTCTTGTAGCCGAGGCCGTCGAGCAACACTTGGGTCATGGCGCTGGTGGCGATGACATCGGTCCAGTTGACCACGCCCAGGCGCACGTTCTGGCACGCGGCGGGATCGGCTGCCATCGCAGCGGAGCTCAGGAAGGTGGAAGTGCTGAGTGCAAGAACGCAGGAGCTGATCAGTCGTTTCATGTCGGGTTCCTCGGCAGTCTTTGTTATGGGTTCCGGCATCTGCGCACCGGTGATGCCAAGTTACGCAGCCGGCCCGCCGGCAAAACGCACTGCGGCGACTCGCTCTTGCACTGCGGCGACCTGTGGCGTATCAAGGACCGCACGCTACCCGCCAACCGAGTGCGCTACATGTCCCAGGATTTCTACTTCTTGTTGATGCCGGGTTTTTCGGCCATCGGTTTCATTTCGGCCATCGAACCATTGCGGGTCGCCAACCGTTTTCGCGGTGAGTTGTACCGCTGGCATGTGTTGAGCGCCGATGGCGGGGCGGTGCTGGCAAGCAATGGCATGTCGGTCAACGCCGATGCCGCGTTGGAGCCATTGAAGAAAGGCGCGACCCTCTGGGTGGTGGCGGGGTTCGAACCGCTCAAGTTTGTGACCCCGGCGTTGGAGCGCTGGCTGCATCGGCTGGACAGCGAGGGCGTCACCCTGGGCGGCATCGACACCGGCAGTGTGGTCCTGGCCGAGGCGGGGCTGCTGGAAGGGCATCGCGTAACCCTGCACTGGGAAGCGATCGAGGCGTTCAAGGAATCTTATCCACAGCTGAGTGTGACCCAGGAACTGTTCGAAATTGACCGTCGGCGCATCACCTGCGCTGGCGGCACCGCGTCCATCGACCTGATGCTGGACCTGATCGGCCAGGCCCATGGCCCGCAACTGGCGATTGAGGTCAGCGAACAATTCGTGCTCGGCCGCATCCGTCCGCGCAAAGACCACCAGCGCATGGAAATTGCCAGCCGCTATGGCATCCGCAACAAGAAACTGGTGCACGTCATCGGCGAGATGGAAACCCACAGTGAACCGCCTCTGAGCACCCTGGCCCTGGCCGAATCCATCAACGTCACCCGCCGCCAGCTCGAACGCCTGTTCCGCCTGCACCTGAACGACACTCCCAGCAACTTCTATCTACGCCTGCGCCTGGAAAAGGCCCGGCAACTGTTACGCCAGACCGACATGAGTGTGCTGGAAGTGAGTATCGCCTGCGGTTTCGAGTCACCGTCGTATTTCACTCGCAGTTATCGAGCGAGGTTTGAACGGTGCCCGCGGGAAGACCGGCGGCGCCAAGGGGATGGGCGGGAGGTGGTTTGACAGGCTTTTATACTCAATTATACTCGCGACTATAAATTATACCTGTCGCCATAATTGAGTATAAAACCATGTCCAAGCACCCCGGTTTTGTCTTTCGGCGCCCAGATCTGGCCCGCAATATTGTCGATGGGCTGGTCGGCGCCGGGATCCAGGATTACACCTCAGGCCTGTTCCTGGCCGCTCCGAGACGTACTGGAAAAAGTACCTTCCTGCGCGAAGACTTGATTCCCGAATGCGAGGCGCGTGGCTGGCTCGCTGTTTACGTCGACCTGTGGGCCAACAAGGAGAAAGACCCTGCCGACCTGATTGCCTCGGCTATTGCCGCAGCGCTGGTGCCTTATGAAAAGGGCATTCGCAAGCTGGCCAAGTCCATGGGCATCGACAAACTCAGCTTCTTGCGCACGTTGTCCTGGGATTTCAGCCTGCCGCAACTGCCTGAAGGTGCGACGCTGACCCAGGCGCTGGAGTTATTGCACAGCGCTGCCGATAAAACCGTGGTGCTGGTGATCGACGAAGCCCAGCATGCGTTGACCACCGAGGCCGGGGTCAATGCGATGTTCGGCCTCAAGGCCGCCCGCGATCAGCTCAACCAGGGGCGTGAAGACGCCACCAGCGGCCTGCGCCTGGTGTTCACCGGCTCCAATCGCGACAAACTCGCTCACCTGGTACTCAGCCGCAATCAACCCTTCTATGGTTCCAGCATCACGCCATTCCCACTGCTGGGCAAAGAGTTCACCAAAGCCTATGCCGCCCATTTGAACGCTCATCTGGCCCAAACCAACCAGTTCAATGCTGATGACCTCGACCAGGCATTTGAGCTGGTGGGGCGCCGCCCTGAGATGTTGCGCAGCGTCATCGGCGAAATTGCCCTGGAACTGGGGGAGGCGAGTCATTTGGGCGAATTGCTGCGCAGCAGCGCCGAAATGCTGCGCGCCGGCGTCTGGACCGAATTTGAAAGCGCCTGGAATGCCCTGACGGTGCCACAACGGGCAGTGTTGCAGGTCATGGCCGAGCGCTCGCAAAACAACGAGCCCTTTGCGCCCTTCACCGATTCAACGTTGGAAGCTGTGGGCAAGGTGCTTAGCAGTATGGGAAGCGAAGTCGTGCCCGGCACTCAAACCATCCAATCCTGCATCGATGCCCTGCGTGACAAGGAACTGGTGTGGAAGTCCAATCGTGGTGGTTATGCGCTGGAGGACAAAGCGTTTGCGGATTGGTTGAAAGGGTATCGAAAGCAGCATTGAAGCCGGAAATACATCCCGTGGCGAGGGAGCTTGCTCCCGCAGACTGCGAAGCAGCCCAATGTCATCCATTCAATCAACCTGACACACCAGGGTGCGAGGTTCAGGGCCGCTTCGCGGCCCAGCGGGAGCAAGCTCCCTCGCCACAGGTAGGCGTTATTTTTTCACCAACGCCGAACATGCCGCCTTGTACGCTTCATGCTGATATTTGTTCAGCGTCGCCGGCAGGGCGAAGTCATGCTTCTTGCTCTGCGCATTGATGGTCTGCGGTGACAGCAGTGTCACCGCGCAGCCCTCCAGCAACTGGAAAACCCCCTCGATCTTGAACGTGGTCGGTCCGCCGGCGAACTCGCCTTTCTTGCTGCGCTTCTTGATGGCGATGTGCTCGATACCGTTATCCACTACGAACGCCCGCACCTGAGCGGCGAAGGCCTTGACGTTGGCGGCTTCGTCATCGTCGTCCAGGGCGATTTTCTTGGTGTTCAGCGCGATGTGGGTTAGCGCCTGCTGATCCAACGAGGCAACGGCGATGATCGCTTCGCTGCCTTTGATTTCGATGCCGCAGATTTTCATGGGAGTCTCTTTGCTCGGTGGTGACGTGCAGCTTACAGCTCCACGTTACTCCTGCCCAATCGACTCCAAAAACTCCGACCGGTCATCACTCACCTGGGCCATGCAGTCGTTTTCGGCGATTTTGTAGGCTTCGCTGCCGGGTTTGGCCGGGAAGGCGGCGATGGCACAGTCGGCATCGCGTTGTTTTTGCCAGAATTGCTGGGCTGTCCTGATTTTGCGGGTGATGTCGTCGAGCTGGGCCTTGTTGTCGGCGTAGAGGGTTTGCAGGCGTTCGTTGAGGCTCTGCAGGTTGTCGGCAAGCAGTTGTTCGGCGGCGGTTTTGCCGTAGGCCGAGCAGGCCAGGGTCTGGACGTCGTTTTCCACGGCATCGCAGGGGTTGTGTTCGGTGTCTTCGGTCGCGTGGGCGACGGTGCTGCTCAGAGCCAAAGCCAGGATGATTGATTTCATTGCGTTGCCGCTCGAGTCCAGTGAAAACCAGTGATGCGGCGGATTCTGGCGCAAGCGTCGGGTAAAGAACAGACGGGCAGGGTGGCCCGCTCATAGCCCTTTGTCGTGGATTGACGCTTTCGGCAATTCCCCTGTCGTTTTTGCACCCGGTCGCCAATGCACCGAGGCATATGCTGGCCCCAAAGCGCCGGCACACGATTCGGCGCATGAATCGCTGACAAAAGGGGACTGCCTGATGAGCCCAGCCGAATTGCACGCCGACAGCATCGTTATCGACGGGCTGATCATTGCCAAGTGGAACCGTGACCTGTTCGAAGACATGCGCAAGGGCGGCCTGACTGCCGCCAACTGCACGGTGTCGGTGTGGGAAGGTTTTCAGGCCACCATCAACAATATTGTCGCCAGCCAGAAACTGATCCGCGAAAACAGCGACCTGGTGATCCCGGTGAAAACCACCGCTGATATCCAGCGCGCCAAGGCTCAGGGCAAGACCGGCATCATCTTTGGCTTCCAGAACGCCCACGCCTTCGAAGACCAACTGGGCTACGTCGAGATCTTCAAGCAGCTCGGCGTTGGCGTGGTGCAGATGTGCTACAACACCCAGAACCTGGTGGGCACCGGCTGCTACGAGCGTGACGGCGGCCTGTCGGGCTTCGGTCGTGAAATCGTCGCGGAGATGAACCGGGTCGGGATCATGTGCGACCTGTCCCACGTCGGCTCCAAGACCTCCGAAGAGGTCATCCTCGAATCGAAGAAACCGGTCTGCTACTCCCACTGCCTGCCCTCGGGCCTCAAGGAACACCCGCGCAACAAGTCCGATGAAGAACTGAAGTTCATCGCCGACCACGGCGGTTTCGTCGGCGTGACCATGTTCGCGCCGTTCCTGGCCAAGGGCATCGATTCGACCATCGATGACTACGCCGAGGCCATCGAATACACCATGAACATCGTCGGCGAAGACGCCATCGGCATCGGCACCGACTTCACCCAGGGCCATGGCCAGGACTTCTTCGAAATGCTGACCCACGACAAGGGTTATGCCCGTCGTTTGACCAGCTTCGGCAAGATCATCAATCCCCTGGGCATCCGCACCGTGGGCGAGTTCCCGAACCTCACCGAGACGCTGCTCAAGCGCGGCCATCCGGAGCGGGTGGTGCGCAAGATCATGGGCGAGAACTGGGTCAATGTCCTGAAAGACGTCTGGGGCGAATAAAGCCGCCGCATCACTGAATCCTTTACCTGCGACCCTTTGCGTCGCAGGCATACCACGCATTTTCGGAGTTAAGTTTCCATGGCCAAAATCGCCCCTCAATTGCCTATCGAAGTCGACAGTGAAACCGGTGTCTGGACCTCTGATGCCCTGCCGATGCTCTACGTGCCGCGTCACTTTTTCGTCAACAACCACATGGGTATCGAAGAAGTGCTGGGCGCCGACGCCTACGCCGAGATTCTCTACAAGGCCGGCTACAAATCCGCCTGGCACTGGTGTGAAAAAGAAGCCGAATGCCATGGCCTGGAAGGCGTCGCGGTATTCGAGCACTACATGAAGCGTCTGTCCCAGCGTGGTTGGGGCCTGTTCAAGATCCAGGACATCGACCTGGAAAAAGGCACCGCCAGCGTCAAGCTGGAACACTCCGCGTTCGTCTATGTGTACGGCAAGGTCGGGCGCAAGGTCGACTATATGTTCACCGGCTGGTTCGCCGGCGCCATGGACCAGATTCTCGCCGCCCGTGGCAGTTCGATCCGCACTGTGGCCGAGCAGGTCTACGGCGGTTCCGAAGAAGGCCACGACGACGGCCTGTTCATCGTCAAGCCGTTGTAAGTCGAGGATTGCGCCATGGCTTTTGAAGCAATGTTCCAGCCGATCCAGATCGGCAAACTGACCATCCGCAACCGCGTACTCAGCACCGCGCACGCCGAGGTCTACGCCACCGACGGCGGTATGACCACCGACCGCTACGTGAAGTATTACGAAGAGAAGGCCAAGGGCGGTATCGGCCTGGCGATTTGCGGTGGCTCCTCGGTGGTTGCCATCGACAGCCCGCAGGAATGGTGGAGCTCGGTGAATCTGTCCACCGATCGCATCATCCCGCACTTCCAGAACCTGGCCGACGCCATGCACAAGCATGGCGCCAAGATCATGATCCAGATTACCCACATGGGTCGTCGCTCGCGCTGGGACGGTTTCAACTGGCCGACCCTGATGTCGCCGTCCGGCGTGCGCGAGCCGGTGCACCGTGCCACCTGCAAAACCATCGAGCCGGAAGAAATCTGGCGGGTGATCGGCAACTACGCCCAGGCGGCACGGCGTGCCAAGGCCGGTGGCCTGGACGGCGTTGAGCTGTCCGCCGTGCACCAGCACATGATCGACCAGTTCTGGAGCCCACGGGTCAACAAGCGCACCGACGAATGGGGCGGCACCTTCGAGGGGCGGATGAAGTTCGGCCTGGAAGTGCTCAAAGCCGTGCGCGCCGAAGTGGGCGACGACTTCTGCGTGGGCATGCGTCTGTGCGGTGACGAGTTCCACCCGGATGGCTTGTCCCACGAGGACATGAAGCAGATCGCCAAGTACTACGACGACACCGGCATGCTGGATTTCATCGGCGTGGTGGGCTCGGGTTGCGACACCCACAACACCCTGGCCAACGTTATCCCGAACATGAGTTATCCACCGGAACCGTTCCTGCACCTGGCCGCCGGTATCAAGGAAGTGGTCAAGGTCCCGGTGCTGCACGCGCAGAACATCAAGGACCCGAACCAGGCCACGCGGATCCTGGAGGGCGGCTACGTCGACATGGTCGGCATGACCCGCGCGCACATCGCCGACCCGCACCTGATCGCCAAGATCAAGATGGGCCAGATCGACCAGATCAAGCAGTGCGTGGGCGCCAACTATTGTATCGACCGGCAGTACCAGGGTCTGGACGTGCTGTGCATCCAGAACGCCGCGACGTCCCGTGAATACATGGGCGTGCCGCACATCATCGAGAAATCCACCGGGCCGAAACGCAAGGTGGTGGTGGTCGGTGCCGGTCCGGCGGGTATGGAAGCGGCCCGTGTGGCGGCCGAACGTGGCCACGACGTGACCCTGTTCGAGAAGAAAGAATTCATCGGCGGACAGATCACCACGGCCTCCAAAGCCCCGCAGCGCGACCAGATCGCCGGTATCACCCGCTGGTTCCAGTTGGAACTGGCGCGGTTGAAAGTCGACCTGCGCCTGGGCGTGGCGGCGGACGCGGCGACCATCATGGACCTGCGTCCGGATGTGGTGGTGCTGGCCGTCGGTGGGCATCCGTTCATCGAGCAGAACGAGCACTGGGGCGCCGCCGAAGGGTTGGTGGTCAGCAGTTGGGACGTGCTCGATGGCAAGGTTGCACCGGGCAAGAACGTGCTGGTCTACGACACCATCTGTGAATTCACCGGCATGTCGGTGGCCGACTTCCTCGCCGACAAGGGCAGCCAGGTCGAAATCGTCACTGACGACATCAAGCCGGGCGTGGCCATTGGCGGGACTTCGTTCCCGACCTACTACCGCAGCATGTACCCCAAGGAAGTGATCATGACCGGGGACATGATGCTGGAGAAGGTCTACCGCGAAGGCGACAAGCTGGTGGCGGTGCTGGAGAACGAATACACCGGGGCCAAGGAAGAGCGCGTGGTGGATCAGGTGGTGGTGGAAAACGGCGTGCGACCGGACGAAGAAATCTATTACGCGCTCAAGGAAGGTTCGCGCAACAAGGGCCAGATCGACGTCGAAGCCTTGTTCGCGATCAAGCCCCAACCGTGTCTGGAACAGAGCGGCGATGGTTACCTGCTGTTCCGCATCGGCGACTGCGTGGCCCAGCGTAATACCCACGCCGCCATCTACGACGCCCTGCGGTTGTGCAAGGATTTCTAACGGCTTGCACATAACCCTGTGGGAGCGAGCCTGCTCGCGAAAGCGGTGGGTCAGTCAATTCAAATGTGACTGACAGGATGCATTCGCGAGCAGGCTCGCTCCCACAGGAACCGAGTAAGGCATCTCGACCTGCAAGAGCTGAGGTCTTTGGGAGCTTCACCATGCTGAACACCCTTCTTCCCATCCTGCTGTTCGCCGCTTTGGGCCTTGCGGTCCTTGGCGCTTTGCGGCGGGTGAACATGTGGCGCCGGGGGCGACCGTCCAAGGTCGACCTGATCGGTGGTCTTTTCGCCATGCCCAAGCGCTACATGGTGGATTTGCACCATGTGGTGGCGCGGGACAAATACATCGCCAACACCCACGTCGCCACGGCGGGTGGGTTTGTGCTGGCGGCGCTGCTGGCGATCCTGGTACATGGTTTCGGCCTGCAGAACCGCATCCTGGGCTATGCCTTGCTGTTCGCCACGTTGCTGATGTTCAGCGGCGCGATCTTCATTGCCTTGCGTCGTCGCAATCCGCCGTCACGGCTGTCCAAGGGCCCGTGGATGCGCTTGCCCAAGAGCCTGTTCGCGTTTTCCATCAGTTTTTTCCTGGTGACCTTGCCCGTCGCTGGAATCTTGCCGGCGGACTTCGGGGGCTGGGTGTTGGTGGCGCTGTTGGGCCTGGGCGTGCTTTGGGGTGTGTCGGAAATGTTTTTCGGCATGACCTGGGGCGGGCCGATGAAACATGCCTTTGCCGGGGCCCTGCACCTGGCCTGGCACCGCCGCGCCGAACGCTTTGGTGGCGGCCGCTCAACCGGTCTCAAACCTTTGGACCTGAACGACCCCGCTGCACCGCTGGGCGTTGAGAAACCCAAGGATTTCACCTGGAACCAGTTGCTCGGTTTCGACGCTTGCGTGCAGTGCGGCAAGTGCGAAGCCGCGTGCCCGGCCTTTGCCGCCGGCCAGCCGCTGAACCCGAAAAAACTCATCCAGGACATGGTCGTCGGCCTGGCCGGCGGCACCGATGCGAAATTCGCCGGCAGCCCCTACCCATCCCTTGACGGCAAGGGTAAACCGGTGGGCGAACACAGCGGCAATCCACACCAGCCAATCGTCAACGGCCTGGTAGACGCCGAGACGCTGTGGTCCTGCACCACTTGCCGGGCGTGCGTCGAGGAATGCCCGATGATGATCGAGCACGTCGATGCCATCGTCGACATGCGTCGTCATCTGACCCTGGAAAAAGGCGCCACGCCGAACAAGGGCGCTGAGGTACTGGAAAATCTCATTGCCACCGACAACCCTGGCGGCTTCGCCCCGGGCGGGCGGATGAACTGGGCGGCGGACCTGAACCTGAACCTGCTCAGCGAGGTGAAATCCACCGACGTGCTGTTCTGGGTTGGCGACGGTGCCTTTGACATGCGCAACCAGCGCACCTTGCGCGCCTTCGTCAAAGTCCTCAAGGCGGCGAACATCGACTTTGCCGTGCTCGGCCTCGAAGAGCGCGACAGCGGCGATGTGGCCCGGCGCCTGGGTGATGAAGCGACCTTTCAGCTATTGGCCAAGCGCAACATCCAGACCTTGGGCAAATACAGCTTCAACCGGATCGTCACCTGCGACCCTCACAGCTTCCACGTGCTGAAAAACGAATACGGCGCATTTGATGGCAACTATCTGGTGCAGCACCACAGCACCTACCTGGCAGAAGTCATCGAGGCCGGCGCCCTGAACCTCGGCCAGCACAAGGGCGACAGCGTGACGTATCACGACCCGTGCTACCTGGGCCGTTACAACGGCGAATACGAGGCGCCACGCCAGGTGTTGCGTGCGCTGGGCATCGAGATCAAGGAGATGCAGCGTTCCGGTTTCCGCTCCCGTTGCTGCGGCGGTGGCGGCGGCGCGCCGATCACTGACATTCCGGGCAAGCAGCGTATCCCCGACATGCGCATGGAAGATATCCGCGAAACCGGTGCCGAACTGGTGGCAGTGGGTTGTCCACAGTGCACCGCGATGCTTGAGGGGGTGGTCGAGCCGCGCCCGATGATCAAGGACATCGCTGAACTGGTGGCCGACGCCCTGCTCGAAGACGCGGTTGCGAACAAACCAGCGGCTCCGGCCAAACGTGAACCTGCGGAGGTGCACTAATGAGCGACATCATCCGCCGCGACCCTCGCGCCGAGTGGATCGCCCGTAACCGCCTGCACCCGCTGCACGCGGCCATGCAACCGGTCCAGCACAGCTGGATGGGCCCCAACGGCATCATCCGCAAAAATGTCCACGGCGTGGGTTTCATCGGCCCTAACGGTATCAAACGTATCGACCGCAGCGGTGCCCAGCAGGGCGGCGCGAGCAAGCGCAGCGCAGCTGTTGAAGTGCAACTGCCGCTGCATCAGGTGCCGCAACCGGCGTTCTACATCTGTGTGGTGCCGGACATGGTCGGCGGTCGCCTCAGCAGTCACGATCGCGACTTGCTGGGCCTGGCCCATCAGCTTGCGGGTACGGACGGTGCGGTGCTGGCGGTGGTATTCGGTGAGCACAAGGAGAACGCTTTTGCGACGGCGGGCGTCGATCGCTTGCTGGTGCTCGAAGGTGAAGAATTCAGCGGTTATGCACCGGAACAGCGAGTCCAGGGCCTTCGAGCTGTGGATAACCAATTCAATCCACGCCATTGGTTGCTGCCTGACAGCCGCACCGGTGGCGGCGAAATGGGCCGGCGGTTTGCCGCAGCTTTGGGCGAGCGCCCGGCCACGCGGGTCTGGCAGGTCAAGGGTGAGGAGTGCATCGGCCGCGCCGGTGCCGGCCTGCAAGACCTGGCGCGGCCGTTGGCACGGTTGATCCTGGCGGCGGCCGAATGCGCCGAGCCGGTCAGTGAAACCCGTCACGAAGCCCTGCCGGTGGAGTTATCCACAGGCGTGGCGCGCAGCTTGTCGCGCATCGAAGATCTGGGCGCGGTGGCGGTGGACCCGGGCGCGATCCCGATGGCCGAGGCCGAATTCATTTTCTCCGGTGGCAACGGGGTCAAGGACTGGACGCTTTTCCATCAGACTGCTGCGGCCCTGGGCGCCACCGAAGGTGCCTCGCGGGTAGCGGTGGACGATGGCTTCATGGCGCGGGATCGCCAGGTTGGCGCGTCCGGCACCTGGGTTACAGCGCGGGTCTACGTCGCGGTGGGGATTTCCGGGGCGATCCAGCATCTGCAGGGTATCGGTGCCTGTGACAAGGTGGTGGCGATCAACCTCGACCCCGGTTGCGACATGATCAAACGGGCAGACCTGTCGGTGATTGGCGACAGCGCGGCGATTCTCCAGGCCTTGATCGCGGCGGTAGAGGCGTACCGCAACGAAGCCAAGCGCGATGCGGCTTAAGCTAAGGATTCAACCATGAGTACTCAAGTGATCAGCCTGGTGTCCATCGGCGCCCACCCCACCTCCGGTCGGCCCCGGCGCGCCGAGCAGGATGCGCGGGCCGTGGAGCTGGGCCTGCAACTGGCCGGTAAAGACCTGCAAGTGTTGCATGCAGGCGACGTGGCTGAACCGGCCCTGCGCGCCTATCTGGGCATGGGCCTGGACGAACTCTACGTACTGGATAATCCTGCCGGCGCCGACGCACTGCCGGCCCTGACCGACTATCTGCGCGACGCGGGCGCCCATGTGGTGCTCACTGGCAGTCAGGCGGAAACCGGCGAGGGTTCCGGCATGTTGCCGTTCCTGCTGGCGGAAAGTCTCGGCTGGCCGCTGGTGGTGGGGTTGGCCCAGGTCGAATCCATCGACAGTGGCGTAGCCTTGGTGCTGCAAGCCTTGCCCCGCGGCCAGCGGCGACGTCTCAAAGTGCGCCTGCCATTTCTCGCCACGGTGGATAACGCGGCCCCCAAACCCCGGCAAAGCGCCTACGGCCCGGCCCGACGCGGGGCGTTGCACGCTGAAGAAGTCGAGGTAATCGACGACGCTCTGTTGGCGGTGGCGACCCTGCAACCGGCAAAACCACGGCCCAAACGCTTGAAAGTGATCAAGGCCAAGAGCGGCGCCGACCGCATGAAAGCCGCCACGGCCAAGGCCAGCGGCGGAGGCGGGCAGGTGCTCAAAGGCGTGAGCCCGGAGGCGGGCGCCGAGGCGATTCTCAAGTTGTTGGTTGAGGAAGGGGTGGTTCGCTAAATCCAAGCTCACCCTGTCCCTGTGGGAGCGAGCCTGCTCGCGATAGCGGTCTTCGATTCACCTCCATGTTGACTGGCATGGCCCCATCGCGAGCAGGCTCGCTCCCACAAGGGCTGAGGTTTACCCACAATCCCTGTGCGCGCCTCTGTGGATAACCTGTTTGGGCCTATCCGCAAACCGCGCCAACCAGGCTTTTCAAGCCTTCGCTCAAAAAACGACCAACCTGACCCGCTGCAACATCCAGCCATAAAACCGCTGCCCCGGCATGTTGTCGTGACTCAAACCTGCGCCTAAAAAAGCTGTTTGACAGCCAATGGAGCTACATCAATGGAAGTTGAACTTCGTCCCGCCTTGCCCACGGATACCCGCGATATCGCTCGTTTGTTCCGGATCTCCTCGGAGGGGGCATCGGATTACATCTGGAGCCAGCTGGCGGAGCCAGGCCAGGACCTTCTTGAGGTGGGCGCCGCGCGTTATGCCCGGGAAGGTGTCGATTTTTCCTACCAGAACTGCCTTGTCGCCCAGGCCAACGGCCAGGTCATCGGCATGATGCACGCTTATGTGACGCGTCATGATCCACAGGCGGCCCCAGTGACAGATCCGGTCTTGGCGCCCTACGCCGACATGGAAGTCCCCGACACCCTCTATATCTCGAGTCTGGCCCTGCATGAAGGTTGGCGTAACAAGGGGCTCGGCGTGCGCTTTCTCGAGCGGGCTCAGCAGCGTGCCGATCAGTTGCAGCTCAAGGGCCTGAGCTTGATCGACTACGCAGCGAACACCGGCGCCCGGCGCTTTTATGAGCGCCATGGCTTTGGCATCGTCAAAACCTGCCAGGTCGTCCCCCATCCGATGATTCGGGTGACGGGGGAGGCGTATTTGATGCACCGGCCTTAACCGTCACGGCGGACAGCTCTGGCGCTAAGGGCTGAAGGCTGTTCCAAGGCTTGCCATATAACCTGTGGGAGCGAGCAAGCCCGCTCCCACAGTAAGGATGGGTGTTTACCCACAATCCCTGTGCGCGCCTCTGTGGATAACCTGTTCGCCCCTCGCCACACCCCACGCGGATCAAGCTCCCTAAGCGTGCGCTTAAAAAACAACCAGCCTAACTCGCGGTTTTTCCTCGATTTTGTTTGTGAATAAGCGTGAGTGCAGAGCGCTACTTGCCCCCAATCTCTGTTGGCGCTTCTGTGGATAAGATGTTCGCTATCGTCTACAAGCCATACGGAACGGGGCTTTCATGGGGTTGGTTATAAAATGATCAATCCGTCATTTTTATCCGGAAAATTCCGCTAAAACCGCTATTTACCGGCCGCAGACGCGGTTTTCCACAGAACCGTCAGAATTACCCCCAAACACTGTTGGCGCTTCTGTGGATAAGGTGTTCGCTCTCCTCCAGAAGCCAGGACAGACAAGGCTTTCACGCCGCTGATCAGTTTTTGATCTATATGGAAAAGAAATGCTCTTTGTTCATAAGTCACGGTTTTTCTTTAGCTTTTACTTAAAAAAACAGGTCGCAATGATGCACTTGTCCCCATTAGCTGTGGGTGGACATGTGGATAACTTGTTTGCGAAAGCGTAAGGGCCACGGCGGGCATAGGCCCAGACGCGATAGATCAAATTTCATACAGTTCTAAGGATCCACCTTGACGTGGCCCTGGCAGCTGTCTTCACTCATGGCACAAGGACACCGCCACTTTATCCATATCTGGTTCAGGGAGAACGCATGATGGATAGCAAGCCCCCCTGCTGGTACCCGATCTCGGCTGCGACCTGTACTCCGACCCCTCCCACCCGATTACCCAAACGTAGACGTCGTCGCGCCACCAATCAGCGTGCGCGTCTATAGCGCCTCGTTGAGCCCTGAGTTTCCCCTGTAGCACCGTTGACTGCCGCTCCAACCCGTACGGGATAGTGGCCAGGCGTTCGTGCGCCTGTCGATTTGCAGGCAACCGCAGAGTTGCCCCATCTGCCTTGAGGACTTGAACATGACACGGATCTCGACCCCCATCAGCGACATCAAGGAGCATTACGACGTTATCGTCATTGGTTCCGGCTACGGCGGTGGCATTGCTGCTTCACGTTTGTCCCGGGCCGGGCGCAAGGTTTGTCTGCTGGAGCGGGGCCGGGAGATCCAGCCCGGCGAATACCCCAACACCATGCTCGCGGCCACCGAGGAGTTGCAGGTGCATGACCCGGACGGTCACATCGGATCGCGCACCGGGCTGTTTGATCTGCACGTCAACGCCCAGCAGAACGTGGTGGTCGGTTGCGGCCTGGGCGGTACGTCGCTGATCAACGCCAACGTTGCGCTGGAGCCGGAGCCCGGCGTATTCGAGGACCCGCGTTGGCCACTGGCGGTGCGCGAACATCGCGACACGCTGCTCAAGGACGGCTACGAACGGGCCCGGGAAATGCTCAAGCCCAACCCGTATCCCGACTCGTCGCCGAAGCTGCCCAAGCTCGACGCCAACCGCAAATCGGCCAGTTACCTCAAGCAGGACGCGCATTTCTACAAGCCGCCCATCAATGTGACGTTCGACAAACTACCCAACAACCTGAACCACGTCGGCGTCGAGCAGTTGCCGTGCAACGGCTGTGGAGATTGCGTCTCGGGCTGTAACAACAAGGCCAAGAACACTACGCTGATGAATTACCTGCCGGATGCCTGGAACCACGGCGCGGAGATTTTCTGCCAGGCCGAGGTCAGGCACCTGGAGCGCGACGGCGATGGCTGGATCGTGCACTTCCAGTACCTGGACAGCGGCCGTGAAATGTTCTCGGCGCCGACCTTGTTCGTGCGCGCCGACATCGTGGTGGTGTCCGCGGGCACCCTGGGCTCTACCGAGATCATGCTGCGCTCACGGGACAAGGGCCTGTCGATGTCCAGTCAACTGGGCGAGAACATGAGCGGCAACGGCGACATCCTCGGCTTTGGTCACAACTGCGACCAGACCATCAATGGCATCGGCTTCGGCGCCCATTCGGCCAAGGAATTGGAGCCGGTGGGACCTTGCATTACCTCGATCATCGACATGCGTACCGAGGGTGACTGGCGCAGCCGGATGGTCATCGAGGAGGGCTCGATCCCCGGCGCACTCGGCCGGCCCATGGTGCCGAGCATGGCGGCGTTCGCCGGGATGATTGGTGTGCCCACCGACACGGGCCTGGGTGCCAGCCTCAAGTACAAGGCCCGGGAAGCCGAGAGCTTTCTGCGCGGCCCGTATCATGGCGCGCTGCACAACATGCAGACGTACCTGATCATGAGTCACGACAACGGCAAGGGGCGCATGGTGCTCGACAACAAGGATCAGTTGCGCATCGACTGGCCCGGCGTCGGCGAGCAGGAAAACGTGACGCTGGGCAATGAGCGTTTGCACCAGAGCACCAAGGCGTTGGGCGGGATCTGGGTCGAAAATCCGATCTGGACCAAGCTGCTCAAGCACAGCATCGTTTCGGTCCACCCGTTGGGCGGCTGCGTGATGGGGGAAGACGCGACGCAAGGCGTGGTCAACCACAAGGGCCAGGTGTTCAGTGGCGCCAGCGGTACGGATGTCTACCCTGGCCTGTACGTGACCGACGGTGCGGTGATCCCGACTTCCCTGGCGGTTAACCCGTTGTTGACCATTTCGGCGGTGAGCGAACGCAACATGGGCCTGCTGGCGGCCGATCGCGGTTGGATCATCGATTACACGCTACCCTCGGCCCCGCGCAAACCGGTGGCGGCGCCGACCCTGGGCGTGCAGTTCACTGAAACCATGAAGGGGTACTTCTCCACGGCATTTACCCAGCCCCAGGGCACTGATCTTTCGCTTTACGAAGCGGCGGCCAAGCGCGGCAAAGCCGATAACTCGACCATCGAGTTCACCCTGACCATCACCGCCGCCGACCTCAATCGCCTGATCAAGGAACCGGAACACGCTGCAACCCTGGTGGGTACGCTGGATGCGCCGCTGCTCTCGCCCAAGCCGCTGGTCGCAAGCAACGGGGTGTTCAACCTGTTCGAGCAATATCAGGAACAGGTGGATGTGCGGCACATGAACTACGACATGAAACTGACCGCCGAGGATGGCAGCGATTATTACTTCAGTGCCTTCAAGACCGTGCCCGAGGACAACGGGGTGCTGAACATCTGGCACGACACCAGCACGCTCTATGTCACGCTGTATCGCGGGCCGGACAAGAGCGGCGAGGTCATCGGCTCGGGGGTGATGCACATTCTGCCGGCCGACTTCGCCAAGCAGATGACCACCATGAAAGTGCTCAACGCCCGCAACGAGCGTGAGCGAGTGGAAGCGTTGGCCCGCTTCGGCAAGTTCTTCGCCGGCATTTTGTGGGAGAGCTACGGTGGGGTATTTGCAGGCGATGTGTACTTCAACCCGGACGCGCCGCCCCGCAGCAAGCGGCCGCTGGACGCCCCGGCGCCGACCGTGCATTTTTTCCAGACCGAGGACAACGTCGAGCTACGTCTGACTCGCTATCAAGCGGGCAGCAAAGGCCCGGTGATGCTGGTGCATGGCCTGGGGGTGGGGTCGAATATTTTCTCCACCGACACCATTCATACCAACCTGCTGGAGTACCTGTGCAAGCATGAGTATGACGTCTGGCTGCTGGACTTGCGGGTGAGCATCCTGCTACCGGCCAGCAAGCATGAGTGGAACGGCGATCAGGTGGCCCAGTACGATTTCAAGGCGGCCATTGAGCAGATCCAGCAGGCGACCCTGGCCCGTGACGTGCAATGTGTGGTGCATTGCTACGGTGCGACGACGTTCTTCATGTCGATGCTGGCAGGGTTGCAAGGGGTGCGCTCGGTGGTCTGTTCGCAGATCGCCGCCGATACGGTGGTCGCTACCGCCACCGGTCTGAAAGCCGGGCTGCACCTGCCGGGGATGCTCGATGCCATCGGCATCAAGTCCCTTACGGCCTACGCCGACACCAAGGAAAGCTGGTTCAACAAACTCTACGACAAGGCCCTCAACGGTTATGCCCGGATCGAGGCCCAGGGCTATTGCACCAATCCGGTCTGTCACCGCATCACGTTCATGTATGCGTCGCTGTACCGCCACGACACCCTCAACGAAACCCTGCACGACAACCTGCATGAATTGTTCGGTGAGTCGAACATCCAGACCTTCGAGCACCTGGCGCTGATCGTGCGCAAGGGGCATCTGGTGGACTTCAAGGGCAACGACGTCTACATGCCGCATTTCGATCGGTTGAAATTGCCGATCTGCTTCATCAGCGGTGCCGAGAACCAGTGCTACCTCCCTCAAAGCACCCTCAAGACCTACGAGCGACTGTGCGATATGCACGGCCCGCAGCTGTTCAGCCGCCATGTAGTGCCGGGCTACGGTCACATCGATTGCATGTTCGGCAAGGATGCGGTGGTGGATGTGTATCCGATCATCCTCGAACACCTGGAGAAGACCGCCCTCGGTTAGGAGACTGATCCCGTGGCCAGAGATTGCTCCCGCTGGCCTCTGTAGGAGCTGCCGAAGGCTGCGATCTTTTGATCTTGATCTTTCCCTCTCGATTCAATGGGCTGCGCAAAGATCGCAGCCTCGCTTCGCTCGACAGCTCCTACAGCGCCCCGCGGGAGCAATTTCTGGCCACAAAGGCTGTGTGCTGGGTCAAGAATAAGGAAAAGGATGCCATGAACACTTACATCCGTTGGTTCCAACGCATCATCTGGGTGGGGATTGTGATGAACATGGTCTTCGCGATTCCGGCGCTGTTCGCGCCGGCGTTGCTGACGTCCATGCTCGGCCTGCCGCCCGTGTTGTCCGATCCCTGGCTGGAAAACACCGGCATGTTGCTGGTGGGGATCAGCCTGTTCTACATGCCCTCGGGGTTCAATGCGCCGCGTTTCGTGGTGCATTCGTGGTTGTGCGTGCTGTCGCGGCTGGTGGCGGTGGTGTTCTGGATCTACCTGATCAACACCAATAACCAGGGCCAGTTGTTCGTGCCGATGTTGATGGGCGACTTGAGCATGTTCCTGATTCTGGGCGTGCTGCTGTACCTGGGCAGCCCGGTCGCCCAGCGTCCTCTGGCCCTGCTCTGCGCCGGTTGGCGGGAGTGGCGCGTCGGTTGGGCGCGGCGCTGGCACCGTCATGGTTTCAAGGTCGGCACGCTGGTGGTGGTATTGCTGCTGGGTTTCATCGGCTACCAAACCTGGTACCAGATGATACGAGAGGTGCCCCAGCCAGACTTCGCTTCCGACGAAGACCATTACAAATACGCCGCCATCGGCCTGGGCATCGAAGCGCGGATCCCTTATTACCTGTTCGCCGTGCTGCCGCAGATGTGTCCGGAAAAACTGCCCAAGCCCGGCGGTTACGAGGTGTTCGGGTTTCTCTATGAGAACGGTAACGACTTGCCCATCGGCATGGCCAAGCGGCAACTGGGTTATCCCACCGTGGAGCCGAACTGCGCGCTGTGCCACACCGGCTCGTACCGGGCCAATGCCAGTGACGTAGCGGTTCCGGTCGCCACCGCACCGGCCAACACCCTGCAACTGCAGGCCTTCCAGTGGTTTGCCTACGATTGTGCCAGCGACCCGAAATTCACTCCTGATGCGGTCATGGCGGCGATCAACAACAAGTTCCAACTGGGCTTTTTCGAAAAACTGTACAACCGCTACCTGATCATCCCCATGGCCAAGAGCGCACTTCTCAAGCAGAAGCAGGCCTACGCCTGGCAGAAGCTGCGTCCGGCCCAAGGTCCAGGGCGGACCGATACCTTCAACCCGACCAAAATGGTGGTGTTCGGCTTCCCGGATGACTCCACCATCGGCACCGTGGACTTGCCGCAGGTCTGGAACCAGAAACCCCGTGAGTCGATGTATCTGCATTGGGACGGCAATAACAACAAGATTCACGAACGCAACTACGCGGCGGCCATGGCCGTGGGCGCGACGCCGCAATCGGTGCTGCCACCGAGTTTCAACCGGGTGACCAATTGGTTGCTGGGCCACAAGGCGCCGGCGTGGCCGTTCGCCCTGGACCAGGCGAAAGTCGCCCAGGGCAAACCGATCTGGGAGCAGAACTGTGCCGCTTGCCACGCCTTCGGCCGTGCCGACACAGGACAGGTCACCACCAACATCGACCAGTTGGGCACCGATCCCCATCGCCTGAACTCCTTCACCGTCGGGCTGGTGACGGCGTTCCACGGCTTCAAGAAACCGCCGTTCGACTTCGGCGCGTACCGCAAGACCCAGAGCTACAGCAACACCCCCACCGACGGCGTCTGGCTAAGGGCGCCGTATCTGCATAACGGTTCGGTGCCGACCCTGTGGGACTTGTTGCAACCGCCCGAGTTGCGCCCGCAAGTGTTCTACACCGGTTCCGACATCTACGACCAGGAGAAGGTCGGCTTCATCACCAGCGGCGCGCAGATGAAGGCGTCGGCGGATTTCAAATACGACACCCGCCTGGAAGGCAACCACAACGGCGGCCACCTGTATGGCACGCAGTTGTCGGATGCCGACAAACGGGCCCTGATCGAATTCATGAAAACCCTGTAGCCCAGGGCACTGCGAAGGAGCGTTCACATGTCATTACTGCACCATTGGGAACATGAGTTCGACAAGGTCAAAGTCCGCCTGCACGGGTTGGTCACGCGGCTGGAGATGTCCTGGAAGAAACTCGTCAACGACCTGGAGCCTGAAGAGTTCGAGGCCATCGTCAAGTTGCTCCAGCGCGGCCACGATCAGGCCCGGCACGTCATCGATCACGGCGACCTGCCGGATGACGAACCGACCGTGCCGTGGGAGCTGGCCCACGGTCTTTCGATCCTGAAGATCGGCAATGCCAGCGCCTTGCCACAAACCGAGGACGAACTGCCGACCCGCGTGCTCAAGGACGGCACCTTGCTCGGTTGCCGCAAATGGGAGTTGCTCGACCTGTTGTGGAGTGAGGCGTTGCTCAAGTGGATCGAGAACCTGCGCCATCACGCGCCGTTCGCCACTAACCCGGCGCTGGTGAAAATGGACAGCGATGTGGTGCTGGCGATCGCTGGCGACTGGGGCACCGGACCGTTCGACAGTCATGCTCCGGCCGTGGCTGTCGCCAATCAGATGCAACTGGCCGAGGCCGACTTCACCATTCATCTGGGCGATGTGTACTACGCCGGCACCCATTCCCAGGAAGACGTCGACATGGTCGGCTGGCCCCAGGGCAAGCACGGCTCGTTCACGCTCAATTCCAACCACGAGATGTACAGCGGCGCCCACGGTTATTTCAAGGAGCTGACCAAGCGCTTCCCGGTGCAACAGGGCACCAGTTACTTTGCTCTGTACAACGACGATTGGCTGGTGGTCGGCCTGGACAGTGCCTACGCCTCGGACGCCATGAATCTGTACATGGACGGCACCCTCAACGCGCAACAGATTGACTGGATGAAAAGCCTGCCCAAGCGCAAAAAGCTCATGGTGCTCAGTCATCATCAGGGTTTCGATATTTCCGGGCACCACAAGACCGCGCTTTACCAACCCGTCTGCGATGCCCTCGGGCGTGAGCCGGACTACTGGTATTGGGGGCATTTGCACAACGGCATCTGCTACGCCACCCAGGGCGGGTTGCACGCACGCTGCGCCGGACACGGGGCGATTCCCTACGGCACTACCAGCGAGTTGAACGGACACGCCGGGGTGTTGTGGTCGGAAACGCAGCTGGCGGGGGATGAGGCATACCCGGAACGAGTGTTGAACGGGTATGTGAAGGTGCGGTTGGTGGGGGAGAACATCGAAGAGACGTTTTATGGGGAGGATGGGTCGGTGCGGTGGTCTTCCAAATAATTGGGTGAATGCCAGACCGCTATCGCGAGCAGGCTCGCTCCCACATTGGAATGCAATCTCATGTGGGAGCGAGCCTGCTCGCGATGCTTTTTGCTGTCAGCCCTGGACCGGCACGCCCTTGAGGTAAGGCGCAGGTTCCGCCCCCAGGTTGTTGAGCATGCGCTCGCTGTACCAGTCCACGAAGTTCACCACGCCGAACTCATAGGTTTTGGAGTACGGGCCTGGCTGGTAGGCGGTGGAGTTGATGCCGCGCTGGTTTTCTTCGGCCAGGCGACGGTCCTGGTCGTTGGTGGCGTCCCAGACCTGGCGCATGCGCGCCACGTCGTAATCCACGCCTTCGACCGCGTCCTTGTGCACGATCCACTTGGTGGTGACCATGGTTTCCTGGGCGCTGATCGGCCACACGGTGAACACGATGATGTGGTCGCCCATGCAGTGGTTCCACGAGTGCGGCAAGTGCAGGATGCGCATCGAGCCCAAGTCCGGGTTCTTGATGCGACCCATCAGTTTGGCGCAGCCCTGCTTGCCGTCCATGGTCATCGACACGGTGCCCTTGAGCAGCGGCATGCGCACGATACGGTTGCGCAGGCCAAAACTGGCGTGGGCGTAAGGGATTTTCTCGGCTTCCCAGGCTGCGGCGGAGGCCGCGACATGGTCCTTGAACGCCTGATCGGCCCGTGGGTCTGTGACGTCGTCCCACTCCAACAGGGTCTTGAGCAGTTCCGGGTGCGCGCCGCCGCAGTGGTAGCACTCACGGTTGTTTTCCAGTACCAGCTTCCAGTTGGCCTTTTCCATCAAGGTGGTTTGCACCGCCACCTTGGTGTTTTCCATGTCGTAGGGTTCCATGTAATGGGTCAAGGTCGCCAGGAAGTCGTCAATGGCCGGCGGGTTCTCCGCCAGGCTGATGAAGATGTAGCCACCGGCGGTCTTCACGTTGACTGGCTTCAAGCCGTACTGCTTCATGTCGAAGTCGGCGCCCATTTCGGTGCCGGCGAACAATAGGCGACCGTCCAGCTCGTAGGTCCACTGGTGGTAATGGCAAACCAGTTTGGCGACCTTGCCCTTCTCGCTGGTGCACAACCGCGAGCCACGGTGACGGCAGACGTTATGGAACGCATGCACCACGCCGTCGGCGCCGCGAATCACGATGATCGGGTTTTTGCCGACCTGCAGGGTCAGGTAGTTGCCTTTGGTCGGGATTTCGCAGGTCATGCCGGCGATCAACCACTCCTTCTGAAAGATTTCCTGCATGTCGATATCAAACAGGCGCTCATCGGAGTAGAACGGCTGCGGCAGCGAGAAAGTGCGCTCGCGTTCCTGCAGCATTTGCGCGGTGGCCTTGCGTGCGGGTTCCAGCGGATCGCCCAGGCTCAGGGTTGCGGTGACGTCCATCGTTTTATCCTCATGGGCCCTCTACGTGGCCGGCGAAAAGTGGCTAATCAAATGTGCTACGCAAGGCAGAAAATATTATTTGTCTGTTGAGGGCGAGTGTGGGGCCGCGCAGGGGGCGAACCTTATCCATGGGCGACATGGCCCAATCTGTTCCCGACGCGCAAGGTCCTGTCGTTAGGGGCTGGTCGCGGTAAGCATGTGAATGTCGCAGATAGGTAAATGGGCGATTCGCGCTATACGCAGAATCGCCTCATAAGAGGCCGACAGTCGGCCGTGGAGATCAGCATGTCCAACAGCTTCCTGAACCCGGTAACCACCCAGACCTGGGCCAATGGTCGTCACATTGTCCGTTGCGTCAAAGTCATCCAGGAAACCTGGGATGTGCGCACCTTTTGCTTCATGGCTGATCAGCCGATTCTGTTCTTTTTCAAGCCGGGGCAATTCGTCACCCTGGAGCTTGAAATCGAAGGTCAGCCGATCATGCGCTCCTACACCATTTCCAGCTCGCCGTCGGTGCCCTACAGCTTTTCGGTGACCATCAAGCGCGTACCGGGGGGCAAGGTTTCCAACTGGCTGCACGACACCCTGCACGAAGGCCAGGAGCTGGCGGTGCACGGGCCGGTCGGCCTGTTCAATGCCATCGACTTCTCGAACCCTAAGGTGCTTTATCTCAGTGGCGGCGTCGGCATCACGCCAGTGATGTCCATGGCGCGCTGGTATTACGACACCAACGCCAACGTCGATATGGTGTTTATCCACAGCGCCCGCTCGCCCAAGGACATCATCTATCACCGCGAGCTGGAGCACATGGCCTCGCGGATCGACAACTTCAATCTGCACCTGATCTGCGAAAAGCACGGCCTGGGCGAGCCTTGGGCCGGTTACCGAGGCTACCTGAACCACAAGATGCTCGAGCTGATGGCGCCGGATTTCCTGGAGCGCGAAGTGTTCTGCTGTGGCCCAACGCCATACATGAACGCGGTCAAGCGCCTGCTGGAAGCGGCTGGCTTCGACATGACGCGTTACCACGAGGAGTCCTTCGGCGCCACACCACCGGAAGCCCGTGCCGATGCCGTGGAGCAAGCCGAACAGGCTGCCGACGCCCCGGAAGTCGATGTGGCGGATCTGCATCTGGTGGAGTTCACCGCCTCCGGCAAGAGTATTCGCGTGGGACCGGGAGAAACCGTCCACGCCGCCGCTGCCAAGCTCGGCATGATGATCCCCAAGGCCTGCGGCATGGGCATCTGCGGCACCTGCAAGGTCTTGAAACTGGGCGGGGAAGTGGAGATGGATCACAACGGCGGGATCACCGAGGACGACGAGGCCGAAGGTTACATCCTGTCGTGCTGCAGCGTGCCGAAGGGGGATGTGCGGATCGAGTTTTGATCCGCCCGCACACAATTCCCCCTCGGCCCTGTAGGAGCTGCCGAGCGGAGCGAGGCTGCGATCTTTTGATCTTTTGATCTTTCGCTTGAGATTCAACTGGCGGGGGAAAGATCGCAGCCTCGCTCCGCTCGGCAGCTCCTACGCGCTCATCACTTCCCGAATATCCGCCGCCAATTCCCGCACTCGTGCTTCTTCGGTATCCCACGAGCACATGAACCGCGCGCCGCCCTTGCCGATGAAGGTGTAGAAGCGCCAGCCCTTGGCCGTCAGCGCGGCGATGGCGGGTTCGGAGAGTTGCAGAAATACGCCGTTGGCCTGGACCGGGAACATCAGTTCCACGCCAGGAATGTCGCTCACCAGCTGCGCCAGCAATTGCGCGCAGTGGTTGGCGTGGCGTGCGTGCTTGAGCCAGGCGTCGTTTTGCAGCAGGCCGACCCAGGGCGCCGAGAGAAAGCGCATCTTCGAGGCCAACTGCCCGGCCTGTTTGCAGCGATAGTCGAAGTCTTCTGCCAGGGCGTGGTTGAAGAACAGGATTGCTTCTCCCACCGCCATGCCGTTTTTTGTTCCGCCAAAGCACAGCACGTCCACGCCGGCTTTCCAGGTTAGGTCCGCTGGTGAGCAGCCGAGGAAGGCGCAGGCATTGGAGAAGCGAGCGCCGTCCATGTGCAGGTTAAGCCCCAGCTCCTTGCAGGTGACGCTGATGGCACGGATTTCTTCCGGGGTATAGACACTGCCGACTTCCGTGGCCTGGGTCAGGGTCACGACCCGTGGCTTGGGATAATGGATGTCCTGGCGCTTGAGGGCGATCTCGCGGATCGACTCGGGGGTCAGCTTGCCATTTTCGGTGCGCGCCACCAGCAGCTTGGAACCATTGGAGAAGAACTCTGGCGCGCCACATTCGTCGGTCTCGACGTGGGCGGTTTCCGAGCAGATCACGCTGTGGTAACTCTGGCACAGTGAGGACAACGCCAGGGAGTTGGCCGCCGTGCCATTGAACGCGAAGAACACTTCGCAGTCGGTTTCGAACAAGGCCCGGAAATCATCCGCCGCGCGGTGGGTCCATTCGTCGTCACCGTAGGCGCGCTGGTGACCCTGGTTGGCTTCTTCCATGGCGGCCCAGGCTTCGGGGCAAATGCCGGAATAGTTGTCGCTGGCGAATTGTTGACTCTTGTCGGTCATGGCCTTGCTCCTGAAATAGAGAGTCCTGGGTAAGAGATCCCTGACAGAATTCCTGGATGGAGAATTCCGTGGTCCGGCGTGCTTTGAGTCCGGCACGCGGTGGTCGATAGTGGTGCGCACTTTACCCAAGAATCGCGGGGGAACACACTGGATGTTTCTGTCAGAAACTCACAAAACCCTAGGGCGGCTGTACCCATGAACCGACGTGACGGGGCCCTGGATCTGCTCAAGTGGTTGGCTCTGTTGGCGATGATGCTCGATCATCTGCGATATGTCGGTTACTCCGCCGATTGGTTGTATGTGCCGGGGCGTCTGGCGTTTCCCTGGTTTTGCCTGGCGATGGCGGCGAACCTGGCGCGCAACGGGGCCAGCGCGAGCCCGTGGCGGTATCTGGGTTGGCTGTTGCTGTTCAGCTCAGTGAGCGAAATTCCTTACCGGTTGTTCATTCCTGTTCCCGCCACCTTGAACGTGCTGCCGACCCTGACCCTGGGCTTGCTGGTGGCGCGTAGCTGGCAAACCCATACGCTGGAGGCGCGTTTGCTGGCGGCGGGGGCGTTGCTGCTGGCGGCGCTGTTTTCGTCGCGCTTGATGTTCGGTTTTTTTGGCGTCCTGCTGCCGCTGGCGATGTTGCTGGTGTTTCGCCGACCCGGGTATTTCGCGTTGCTGCCGGGGTTGGTGTGCTTGGCGGCCAATCAGTGGCGGGTGTTGTATGGCGCGGCGTGGCTGGGGGATTGGGTGGCGATCGGCGGGTTGCTGGCGTGTCTGTTTGCGCCATGGCTGGGGCTGATGCTTTTGCGACACGCTGGTCGTTTTTATCCTCCGCCGATGCGGCGTTGGGCGTATGGCCTTTATCCGGCGCATTTCCTGGTCTTGCTCGTGGTTCGCCACCTATCGGCCTGAACAGAACCTTGTGGCGAGGGGATTTATCCCCGTTGGGCTGAAGCAGCCCCCAAGCTGGCTAACTCGATCAATCCGACACACCCAGGTGTCTGGTTTTAGGGCCGCTTCGCGACCCAGCGGGGATAAATCCCCTCGCCACAAGGACCCTGTCTCCAGTCCAAACAGGACCGTGTCTGTTCCTATGTCGTAAACGCACCTTTGCGTGGCGTCCATAGGCATTTGACCTGCCTGCGCCGGCCATACCATCGCTTCCAAAGGGCACGACCGAACGGTGGTCAGTGCCTCACCGAGACGAAAGGCGCACCGCCGCCGCTGGGAGAGACGCGATGTTCAGCAAGCAAGACCAGATCCAGGGTTACGACGATGCACTGCTGGCGGCGATGAATGCCGAGGAGCAACGCCAGGAAGATCACATCGAGCTGATCGCGTCAGAGAACTACACCAGCAAGCGTGTGATGCAGGCCCAGGGCAGCGGCCTGACCAACAAATACGCCGAAGGCTATCCGGGTAAGCGCTACTACGGTGGCTGCGAGCACGTTGACAAAGTAGAAGCCCTGGCCATCGAACGCGCCAAGCAACTGTTCGGCGCTGATTACGCCAACGTCCAGCCGCACTCCGGGTCTTCGGCCAACAGCGCCGTGTACCTGGCCTTGTTGCAGGCCGGCGATACCATTCTGGGCATGAGCCTGGCCCACGGCGGTCACCTGACTCACGGTGCCAAGGTGTCGTCCTCGGGCAAACTCTACAACGCGGTGCAGTACGGCATCGACACCACCACGGGCCTGATCGACTACGACGAAGTCGAGCGCCTGGCGGTCGAGCACAAGCCGAAGATGATCGTCGCCGGCTTCTCGGCTTACTCCAAGACCCTGGATTTCCCACGTTTCCGCCAGATCGCCGACAAGGTCGGAGCCCTGCTGTTCGTCGACATGGCCCACGTTGCCGGTCTGGTCGCTGCCGGTCTTTATCCCAACCCGCTGCCTTACGCCGACGTGGTCACCACCACCACTCACAAGACCCTGCGCGGTCCGCGTGGCGGCCTGATCCTGGCGAAGGCCAACGAAGAGATCGAGAAAAAGCTCAACGCTGCGGTATTCCCCGGTGCCCAGGGCGGCCCGCTGATGCACGTCATCGCCGGCAAGGCGGTGTGCTTCAAGGAAGCGGCGGAGCCTGGCTTCAAGGCTTATCAGCAGCAAGTGATCGATAACGCCCAGGCCATGGCTGGCGTGTTCATCAAGCGCGGCTACGATGTAGTGTCCGGCGGCACCGATAACCACCTGTTCCTGGTCAGCCTGATCCGTCAGGGCTTGACCGGCAAGGACGCCGACGCCGCTCTGGGCCGCGCGCACATCACCGTCAACAAGAATGCCGTGCCGAACGACCCGCAATCGCCGTTCGTGACCTCGGGCCTGCGCATCGGCACCCCGGCGGTGACCACGCGTGGCTTCAAGGTCTCCCAGTGCGTGACGCTGGCCGGCTGGATCTGCGACATCCTCGACAACCTGGGCGACGCCGATGTCGAGGCCAATGTTGCCCAGCAAGTGGCGGCCCTGTGCGCGGACTTCCCGGTTTATCGCTGAGTCGGTTTTGGAGTAATGACTATGCAACGCTATTCGGGCTTCGGCCTCTTCAAACACTCTCTCAGCCATCATGAAAACTGGCAACGGATGTGGCGCACGCCGACCCCGAAAAAGGTCTACGACGTGGTTATCGTCGGCGGTGGCGGGCATGGTCTGGCGACCGCCTATTACCTGGCTAAAGAACACGGCATCACCAACGTGGCCGTGGTCGAGAAGGGCTGGCTGGGCGGCGGTAATACCGCGCGCAACACCACCATCGTGCGCTCCAACTACCTGTGGGACGAATCGGCCCACTTGTACGAACATGCGATGAAGCTCTGGGAAGGCCTGTCCCAGGACCTGAACTACAACGTGATGTTCTCCCAGCGTGGCGTCTACAACCTGTGCCATACCTTGCAGGACATTCGTGATTCCGAGCGTCGCGTCAGCGCCAACCGCCTCAACGGCGTGGACGGCGAGTTGCTCAACGCCAAACAAGTGGCCGACGAGATTCCGTACCTCGATTGCTCGAAAAACACTCGCTACCCGGTGATGGGCGCCACCGTCCAGCGTCGCGGCGGCGTGGCCCGTCACGATGCCGTGGCCTGGGGCTTTGCCCGGGCGGCGGACGCGTTGGGCGTGGACCTGATCCAGCAGACCGAAGTGATCGGTTTCCGTAAGGAAAACGGCGTGTGCATCGGCGTGGAAACCAACAAAGGTTTCATCGGCGCCAAGCGCGTCGGCGTGGTGACCGCCGGTAACTCCGGGCACATGGCCAAACTCGCGGGCTTCCGCCTGCCGATCGAATCCCACCCGCTGCAAGCGCTGGTGTCCGAGCCGATCAAGCCGATCATCGACAGCGTGATCATGTCCAACGCCGTGCACGGCTACATCAGCCAGTCCGACAAGGGCGACCTGGTGATCGGTGCCGGTATCGACGGTTACAACGGCTACGGCCAGCGCGGCTCGTACCCGGTGATCGAACACACGGTTCAGGCCATCGTCGAGATGTTCCCGGTGTTGTCCCGCGTACGCATGAACCGCCAATGGGGCGGCATCGTCGACACCACGCCGGACGCCTGCCCGATCATCTCCAAGACGCCAGTGCCGAACATGTTCTTCAACTGCGGTTGGGGCACCGGCGGCTTCAAGGCCACCCCGGGCTCAGGCAATGTCTTCGCTGCAAGCCTGGCCAAAGGTGAAATGCACCCGCTGGCCGCGCCGTTTTCCATCGACCGTTTCCACAACGGTGCACTGATCGACGAACACGGCGCTGCTGCCGTCGCCCACTAACAGGAGAAATCCCTATGTTGCACATCTTCTGTCCTCACTGCGGCGAACTGCGCTCCGAAGAGGAATTCCATGCATCCGGCCAGGCGCACATCCCGCGTCCGCTGGATCCGAATGCCTGCACCGACGAGGAGTGGGGCGACTACATGTTCTTCCGTGACAACCCGCGCGGGTTGCACCATGAGCTGTGGGACCACGTCGCCGGTTGCCGCCAGTATTTCAACGTGACCCGTGACACCGTGACCTACGAGATTCTGGAAACCTACAAGATCGGCCAAAAGCCGCAATTCACCGACAAGGCTGAGAGTCCGAAAGCGGCCGCGCAGGCTCTGGGAGAGAAGGTATGAGCCAGATCAATCGCCTGTCCAACGGCGGACGGATCGACCGCAACAAAGTGCTGAGCTTCACCTTCAACGGCCAGACCTATAAAGGCTTCGAGGGCGATTCCCTGGCCGCTGCACTGCTGGCCAACGGCGTCGACATCATCGGCCGCAGTTTCAAGTATTCCCGTCCGCGCGGCATCTTTGCCGCCGGCGCCGAAGAGCCGAACGCGGTGCTGCAGATCGGTGCTACCGAAGCCACGCAGATCCCTAACGTGCGCGCCACGCAACAGGCGCTGTACCAAGGTTTGGTCGCCACCAGCACCAACGGCTGGCCGAACGTGAACAACGACATGATGGGCATTCTCGGCAAGGTCGGCGGCAAGCTGATGCCGCCGGGCTTCTACTACAAAACCTTCATGTACCCGCAATCGTTCTGGATGACTTACGAGAAGTACATCCGCAAGGCCGCCGGCCTGGGTCGCTCGCCGACCGAGAACGACCCGGACACCTACGACTACATGAACCGTCACTGCGACGTGCTGGTTGTCGGCGCGGGCCCTGCTGGGCTGGCTGCGGCATTGGCAGCGGCCCGCAGCGGTGCGCGGGTGATCCTGGCCGACGAGCAGGAAGAGTTCGGCGGCAGCCTGCTCGATTCCCGCGAGAGCCTGGATGGCAAGCCAGCGACCGAATGGGTGGCCGCTGTTGTCGCTGAGCTCAAGTCGATGCCAGATGTGGTGCTGTTGCCGCGCGCCACGGTGAACGGTTACCACGACCATAACTTCCTGACCATCCACGAGCGCCTTACCGACCACCTCGGTGACCGTGCGCCAATCGGCCAGGTGCGCCAGCGCATCAACCGGGTCCGCGCCAAGCGCGTAGTCCTGGCAACCGGTGCCTGCGAACGGCCACTGGTCTACGGCAACAACGACGTTCCCGGCAACATGCTGGCCGGCGCGGTCTCCACCTACGTGCGCCGCTACGGCGTGGCGCCGGGCAAGAAACTGGTGCTGAGCACCAACAACGATCACGCCTATCGCGTGGCGCTGGACTGGCTCGACGCTAGCCTGCAAGTGGTGGCCATCGCCGACGCTCGCAGCAACCCGCGTGGTGCGCTGGTGGAAGAGGCGCGCGCCAAAGGCATCCGCATCCTCACCGGCAGCGCCGTGATTGAGGCCCGTGGCAGCAAGCGCGTCACCGGGGCCCGCATCGCCGCCATTGACGTCAAGGCGCACAAGGTCACCAGTCCCGGCGAATGGCTGGACTGCGATCTGGTGGCCAGCTCCGGCGGTTACAGCCCAGTGGTTCACCTGGCGTCGCATCTGGGCGGCAAGCCGATCTGGCGCGAAGACATCCTCGGTTTCGTACCGGGCGAAGCCCCGCAGAAGCGTGTGTGCGTCGGCGGCGTGAATGGCGTCTACAGCCTCGGCGATACCTTGGCCGATGGTTTCGAGGGCGGCGTGCGCGCGGCCACTGAAGCCGGTTTCAAGGCGGTGGAGGGCTTGTTGCCCAAAGCCCTGAGCCGTCAGGAAGAGCCGACCCTGGCGCTGTTTCAGGTGCCGCATGAAAAATCCACTGCACGAGCGCCGAAGCAATTCGTCGACCTGCAGAACGACGTCACCGCCGCCGCCATCGAACTCGCCACCCGCGAAGGCTTCGAGTCGGTCGAACACGTCAAACGCTACACCGCACTGGGCTTTGGTACTGACCAGGGCAAGCTGGGCAACGTCAACGGCCTGGCCATCGCGGCCCGCTCGCTGAACGTGAGCATCCCGCAGATGGGCACCACGATGTTCCGGCCGAACTACACGCCGGTGACCTTCGGCGCGATAGCCGGGCGGCACTGCGGGCACATCTTCGAACCGGTACGCTTCACCGCGCTGCATGCCTGGCATGTGAAAAATGGCGCTGAATTCGAAGACGTCGGCCAGTGGAAGCGCCCTTGGTACTTCCCGAAGAACGGTGAAGACATGCACGCTGCGGTCAAGCGCGAATGCAAAGCCGTGCGCGACAGCGTCGGCCTGCTGGATGCCTCGACCCTGGGCAAGATCGATATCCAGGGCCCGGACGCCCGCGAGTTCCTTAACCGCGTCTACACCAACGCCTGGACCAAGCTCGACGTGGGCAAGGCCCGCTACGGTTTGATGTGCAAGGAAGACGGCATGGTCTTCGACGATGGCGTGACGGCCTGTCTGGCGGACAACCATTTCGTGATGACCACCACCACGGGCGGCGCCGCACGCGTGCTGCAATGGCTGGAGATCTATCACCAGACCGAATGGCCGGACCTTAAGGTGTACTTCACTTCGGTCACCGACCACTGGGCGACCATGACCCTGTCGGGCCCCAACAGTCGCAAGCTGCTGAGCGAAGTCACCGACATCGACCTGGACAAGGACGCTTTCCCGTTCATGACCTGGAAAGAAGGCCTGGTGGGTGGTGTACCGGCGCGGGTGTTCCGTATCTCGTTCACCGGTGAGCTGTCTTACGAAGTCAACGTGCAGGCCGACTATGCCATGGGCGTGCTCGAGCAGATCGTCGAGGCCGGCAAGAAATACAACCTGACCCCGTACGGCACCGAAACCATGCACGTATTGCGGGCCGAGAAGGGCTTCATCATCGTCGGTCAGGACACCGACAGCTCGATGACCCCGGACGACCTGAACATGGGCTGGTGCGTAGGCCGGACCAAACCGTTCTCGTGGATCGGCTGGCGTGGCATGAATCGCGAAGACTGTGTGCGTGAGGACCGCAAGCAACTGGTGGGCCTCAAGCCGATCGACCCGAATGTCTGGCTGCCGGAAGGTGCGCAACTGGTGTTCAACACCAAGCAGGCAATCCCGATGACCATGGTCGGCCATGTGACGTCCAGCTACGCTCACAACTCCCTGGGTTATTCATTTGCCATGGGCGTGGTCAAGGGCGGCCTCAAGCGGATGGGCGAGCGCGTCTTCGCGCCTCTGGCCGACGGCAGCGTGATCGAGGCAGAGATTGTTTCTTCGGTGTTCTTCGATCCGAAGGGGGATCGGCAGAATATCTAAAGGGACTTTGGTCCTGTGGGTGGGCAGTTACACCGCGTCGCCTGATTCGCGAGCAAGCCCGCTCCCACAGGATCCAAGTCGCCAAAGGAATTTGAGCCAGGCATCAATCCAATGTGGGAGCGGGCTTGCTCGCGAAGGCGGCAGGACAGTCACCACAAATGCCGGAACAACAAAATTCAAGACAGGTGCTCCACATGACCGCAGTCAACGTGTACCAACAACGCCCAACCACCGGGGCCAAGGCCGAGTCGTCGCTGCACCATGCCGACCTCGCCAGCCTGGTGGGCAAGGGCCGCAAAAACGCCGGCGTGACCGTGCGCGAGAAAAAACTCCTGGGCCACCTGACCCTCCGTGGCGATGGTCATGATCCTGCGTTCGCCGCTGGCGTGCACAAGGCTCTGGGCCTGGAGCTGCCTGGCGCGCTGACCGTCATCATCAAGGGCGAAACCAGCCTGCAATGGCTCGGCCCGGATGAGTGGCTGCTGGTGGTGCCCAGTGGCGAAGAATTTGCCGCCGAGAAAAACCTGCGCGAAGCCCTGGGCGACCTGCACATCCAGATCGTCAACGTCAGCGGCGGCCAGCAGATCCTCGAACTGTCCGGCCCGAACGTGCGTGACGTGCTGATGAAATCCACCAGCTACGACGTACACCCAAGCAATTTTCCGGTGGGCAAGGCCGTGGGTACGGTGTTCGCCAAGTCGCAACTGGTGATCCGCCACACGGGCGAAGACACCTGGGAACTGGTGATCCGCCGCAGCTTCTCCGATTACTGGTGGCTGTGGTTGCAGGATGCGGCGGCTGAGTATGGATTGAGCGTGCAGGCCTGATTTAAGTCCCTGGACTGCTTTTGTGGCGAGGGAGCTTGCTCCCGCTGGGCTGTGTAGGAGCTGCCGAAGGCTGCGATCTTTTGATCTTTCGCTCCAGATTCGATTGTCTGAGACAGGATCGCAGCCTCGTTGCACTCGACAGCTCCTACGCAACCGAGCGGGAGCAAGCGCCCTCGCCACAGTTAATTTGAACAGGAGTCACCGCAATGAGCCGCGCCCCAGACACATGGATCTTGACTGCCGACTGCCCCAGCGTGCTCGGCACGGTGGACGCGGTGACCCGCTTTCTGTTCGAGCAGGGCTGCTACGTCACTGAGCACCACTCCTTCGATGACCGGCTCTCGGGACGTTTTTTCATTCGCGTGGAATTTCGCCAGCCGGATGGCTTCGACGAGCAAAACTTCCGCAGCGGCTTGGCCGAGCGTGCCGAAGCCTTTGGCATGGTCTTCGAACTGACGCCACCCAACTACCGGCCCAAAGTGGTGATCATGGTCTCCAAGGCCGATCACTGCCTCAACGACTTGCTCTACCGCCAGCGCATCGGCCAGTTGTCCATGGACGTGGTGGCCGTGGTGTCCAACCACCCGGATCTCAAGCCGCTGGCCGACTGGCACCAGATTCCCTACTACCATTTCCCCCTGGACCCGAACGACAAACCGTCCCAGGAACGGCAGGTGTGGCAGGTGATCGAAGACACCGGCGCCGAGTTGGTGATTCTCGCCCGCTACATGCAGGTGCTCTCGCCGGAGTTGTGCCGCAAACTCGATGGCAAGGCGATCAACATCCATCACTCGCTGTTGCCGGGCTTCAAGGGCGCCAAGCCGTATCACCAGGCCTACAACAAAGGCGTGAAACTGGTCGGCGCCACGGCGCACTACATCAACAACGACCTGGACGAAGGCCCGATCATCGCCCAGGGCGTGGAAGTGGTGGACCACAGCCACTACCCCGAAGACCTGATCGCCAAGGGCCGGGATATCGAAGGGCTGACCCTGGCCCGGGCGGTGGGGTATCACATCGAGCGAAGAGTGTTTCTCAACGCCAATCGCACTGTCGTTCTTTAGGCCGACATCGCGAGCAGGCTCGCTCCCACAAAATGCGGGAGCGCACAAAAATCCAATGTGGGAGCGAGCCTGCTCGCGAAGAGGTCCTCCCAAACAACAAAGAAACAAGACACAAGCACTACCCGAGCAATCAACGCGCTGCCTGCCTGGGCAACGCAGTTCCACAAAAACAACAGCGAGGTGAAAGCATGTCTGGCAATCGTGGTGTCGTGTATCTCGGCAACGGCAAGGTCGAAGTACAGAAAATCGACTATCCAAAAATGCAGGACCCGCGCGGCAGGAAGATCGAGCACGGCGTCATCCTGCGCGTGGTATCCACCAACATCTGCGGCTCCGACCAGCACATGGTGCGCGGCCGCACCACCGCTCAGACCGGCCTGGTCCTGGGCCACGAAATCACCGGTGAAGTGATCGAAAAGGGCAACGACGTCGAAAACCTGAAGATCGGCGACCTGGTGTCTGTTCCGTTCAACGTGGCTTGCGGGCGCTGCCGTTCCTGCAAAGAGCAACACACCGGCGTCTGCCTGACCGTCAACCCGGCCCGTGCCGGCGGTGCCTACGGTTACGTTGACATGGGCGACTGGACCGGTGGTCAGGCCGAATACGTGCTGGTGCCGTACGCCGACTTCAACCTGCTGAAGCTGCCGGACCGCGACAAGGCCATGGAGAAAATCCGCGACCTGACTTGCCTGTCCGACATCCTGCCGACCGGCTACCACGGCGCCGTTACCGCCGGCGTTGGTCCTGGCAGCTCCGTCTACATCGCGGGTGCCGGTCCGGTTGGCCTGGCGGCTGCCGCTTCCGCCCGCCTGCTGGGTGCCGCTGTGGTCATTATCGGTGACGTCAACCCGATCCGCCTGGCCCACGCCAAGGCCCAGGGTTTTGAAATCGCCGACCTGTCCAAAGACACTCCGCTGCACGAACAGATCGCCGCGCTGCTGGGCGAACCGGAAGTCGACTGCGCCGTTGACGCGGTGGGCTTCGAAGCCCGTGGTCACGGCCATGAAGGCGTCAAGCACGAAGCTCCGGCCACCGTGCTCAACTCGTTGATGGGTGTGGTTCGCGTGGCTGGCAAGATCGGCATCCCCGGCCTCTACGTCACCGAAGACCCGGGCGCAGTCGATGCCGCGGCGAAAATGGGCAGCCTGAGCATCCGCTTCGGCCTCGGCTGGGCCAAATCCCACAGCTTCCACACCGGTCAGACCCCAGTGATGAAGTACAACCGCCAACTGATGCAAGCCATCATGTGGGATCGCATCAACATCGCAGAAATCGTTGGCGTACAGGTCATCAGCCTGGACGACGCGCCTAAAGGCTACGGCGAGTTCGATGCAGGCGTACCGAAGAAATTTGTAATCGATCCGCACAAGATGTTCAGTGCGGCCTAAAGCGGTAGGCAAGACGGAAAAAGGGCGACAGTGATGTCGCCCTTTTTTATTTGTCTTGGCTGGCTTCGTGCAAAAAATGGGAGGTACAGAATGAGTGATCAACTCCCTTTGGTTAGTGTCAGTGTTCGCTTCTCGGTGTTCCCATATTGGTCTATTGTTTTCTCCACAGCATATACGCAGGTGTTTGAGGCTGAGCTTTCCAGTGCTAAGCCTTTCAGCAACAGGATATTGTCCCCATGGGCCCGCCCCGACCAGCCTGAACTGCTCACTTTATATTCGTAAGACCCTACCGGATCATTCGGCGAGGTATTTGGCAATGGAGTAGCTACTATCTCTTGTACAGAGGGGCAACTTGCTGCGTACACAGTATGAACGGTGCCTGGCAGCCCAGCGACGGACAGCATGCCAGCGAAAAAAAATTTGTTCATGATTCTCGTTCCTCGCTAGATTGAAGTTCAGATAATCATTTGATCAACAGGGCTGGACTACTCTCAGAATTGACAGCAGATCAGACAGATAGGAAATAACTGGACTGTCTTTCATGACGCGATCGTCGACCGGAGGGTCCGGTCATTATTCCGACATCACTCTCGTAGCCTGCATGCCTTTGGCTCCCTGCTCGATTTCAAAGGAGACGGTTTGTCTCCCTTTCAAGGTTTTATAACCCTCCCCGGATATCGCCGAGTAGTGAACAAGCAATTCCTCGCCGCCTTTGCCGTAAGTAATGAAGCCATAGCCCTTCGCATCGTTAAACCATTTAACGGTTCCTTTGATTCGGTCGTTCATTTTATTGTCCTGTTTGCCCGAATGAATAAAGGCCTGGTTGCACATGACCTTGTTTTCGTTGACACAACGGGAGCTTAGGTGCGGCGAAAATCGTTGCCTACTGTCAGAGTTGACAGTAGGCAATACCGAGAGGAAATAACCGATTGCAGATGATATTCAGATGACGGTCATGAGGCAGTCATGCCAAGTTTTCAAGCATAGGAAGCGGATTCACATGCAAATCCCAGAGGAGGAACAATCCTCGCCCAACCCAGTCCAACGCTCGGTTTTGCACCGCCCCTCAGGGGCGGTTTTTTCAGGGTTCAGAGGATGTTCGGAATGAAGGTTTCACGTGGTTTTGCCCTGTCTTGCCTGCTGACGCTGGCAACCAGCCCGGCCTTCGCGCAGTTCAGCCGCAGTGATGCGGCCAATGCGGTGGCGGCGATGCAGGGCGATCAGCAGGGGAAGGGCGCGGTGGCAGCTGCGCCGCAAGCCGCCGGGTTACTCAATACCCTGGGCTCGGAGCTCAAGATCACCCCGGAACAGGCCATCGGCGGCGCCGGTGCGATGTTGGGACTGGCGAAGAACCAGCTCAGCGAACCGCAGTTTTCCGAGTTGAGCAAAAGCGTGCCGGGCCTCGATCAGATCGCCGGTAACAGCGCCATCGGCGGGCTGAACGGCTTGGGCGGCCTGGGCGGTTTGCTCGGTGGCGGGTCGGAAAAAAACGCTTTGCTCGATGGCCTGCTGGGTAACGTCAAGGACACCCACGACCTGAACAACGCCTTCAGCGCGCTGGGCATGGACAGCGGCATGATCGGCCAGTTTGCCCCGGTGATCCTCCAATACCTCGGCCAGCAGGGCGTGGCCAGTTCGCTGCTGCAGAATCTGGGCGGCATCTGGGGCGCCGGCGCAGGCATCTGATCAGCCGCGCTCGCTGCGCAAGGCGGCGATGCGCTGATCTTTTTCGATCCAGAGCTGGTTCACCCAGTTCTGGACGTGCTGGCGAAACACCGGATCGTTTTCGTAATCACCTTGCCACAGCGCCGGGTCCAGCTCGCGGGTCTGGATGTCGATAATGACCTTCGGCACCGCACCGCTGATCAAATCCCAGAATCCCGGCGTCCGTTCCTGGGGGTACACCACTGTCACGTCCAGCACCGCGTCCAGTTGCTCGCCCAGCGCCGCCAGCACGAATGCCACGCCACCGGCCTTGGGTTTGAGCAGGTGGGTGAAGGGTGACTGTTGCTGTTGGCTTTTGGCGGTGGTGAAGCGTGTGCCTTCGAGGTAGTTCACCACGGTGACCGGTTGGCGCTTGAACAGCTCGCAGGCCTGACGGGTGATTTCCAGGTCCTTGCCGGCCAGTTCCGGGTTTTTTGCCAGGAAGGCCTTGGTGTAGCGCTTCATGAACGGGTAATCCAGCGCCCACCAGGCCAGGCCCAGGAACGGTACCCAGATCAGCTCTTTCTTGAGGAAGAACTTGAAGAACGGCGTACGCCGGTTGAGGGCCTGGATCAGCGCGGGGATGTCGACCCAGGACTGGTGATTGCTGATGACCAGATAGGACGTGTCGCGGCGCAAGTCGCTACCGCCGCGTATTTCCCAGCGGGTGGGGATGCACAGGGCAAAGATCAATTTATCGATTTCGGCCCAGGTTTCGGCGATCCACATCACTGCCCACGAGGCGTAGTCGCGAAGACGCCCGGGCAGGACCAGTTTGAGCAACGCGAACACCATCAACGGCCCGAACAGCACCAGGGTGTTGAGCAACAGCAGCAGGGTGACAAAACAGCCGGTGAGCAGGCGGCGCATAGATGACTCTTGCAAACAGGTGGGCGGGCCATGATAAGCAGCTTCGGGCGGCAGGCCAAATCGACATGGACGAATGTTTCACTTCGTCTGGCAGAGGCTGCATCGGCTCCCTCGCCACGGTTAGCGTTCAACCGAACGAATTGATGAACCACGGTCTAAAATCCCGCTGCCCACCCTTACAAAGGAAGTCCATTACGTGAAATCCCTTCTTGCCCTGCTTTCCCTGGTGGCCCTGCCAGTGCTGGCCGCCGAGCCGACCCTGTACGGGCGCTACGAATACATCGCGCTGCCGGAAATCGGTGGTGAAGTGCTCAAGGCCAAGATGGACACCGGCGCCCTGACGGCCTCGCTGTCCGCCAAGGACATCGAAACCTTTACCCGCGACGGCGAGGACTGGGTGCGATTCCGCCTAGCGACCAAAGGCGCGAGCAACAAGCTCTTTGAGCATAAAGTCGCCCGCATCAGCAAGATCAAGACCCGTTCCGAGGAGGACGAAGACGACGAATCGGCTGCGCCCAGCAAACGTCCGGTGGTGGAGCTTGAAATGTGCCTGGGTGATGTCAAGCGTACCGTTGAGGTCAACCTGACGGACCGCAGCAGCTTCAACTACCCGCTGCTGATCGGCGCCAAGGCTCTGCGTGAGTTCGACGCGGCGGTGAACCCGGCCCGACGCTACACCGCAGACAAGCCCGACTGCTGATTTCCCTGATTGACGTGCCCCCGGGGTTGGGGCACCGTTCCGGCAACTTTACTGTCGGGCGCGGACGCCATGCCTCACATTCTGATTGTCGAAGACGAAGCGGCCATTGCCGATACGCTGGTGTTTGCCCTGCAAGGGGAGGGCTTCGGCACCACCTGGCTGAGCCTCGGCGCTGCGGCGCTTGAGCATCAGAAAAATACCCCGGCAGACCTGATCATCCTCGACGTGGGCCTGCCGGATATCAGTGGGTTCGAGACGTGCAAAAATCTCAGACGTTTCAGCGACGTTCCGGTCATCTTTCTTACAGCCCGGGATGCTGAGATCGACCGGGTGGTGGGGCTGGAGATCGGGGCCGACGATTATGTGGTCAAACCGTTCAGCCCTCGGGAAGTGGCGGCAAGGGTCCGCGCGATCCTCAAGCGGGTCGCGCCGCGACCGTCCCCCGATTTGGGCGCCGGGCTATTTCATGTCGACACCGAGCGGGTGCAGATCAACTATCGCGGCAAACCCCTGAACCTCACCCGCCACGAATTTCGCCTGTTGAACTGTCTGCTGGAGCAACCCGAGCGTGTGTTCAGCCGCGAACAACTGCTCGACGCCCTGGGTGTGGCCAGTGATGCCGGTTACGAGCGCAGCATCGACAGCCACATCAAGAGCGTGCGCGCCAAGTTGCGTCTGGTCAGAGCCGAGGCTGAGCCGATCCAGACTCACCGTGGCCTCGGTTACAGCTACAGCCCGGGGCATAGCTGATGTCGCTGGGCATCCGGATTTTCCTGGTGTATGTGCTGTTCATCGGTTTGACCGGGTATTTCGTCCTCAACACGGTGATGGAAGAAATACGCCCCGGCGTGCGCCAGTCCACCGAAGAAACCCTGGTGGACACCGCCAACCTGATGGCCGAGATCCTGCGGGACGATTTCAAGGCCGGCACCCTCAACCAGAACCGCTGGCCGCAACTGCTCAAGGCTTACGGTGAGCGCCAGCCGGCGGCATCGATCTGGGGTTTGCCAAAGAATCAGGTCAACCATCGCATCTACGTCACGGACGGCAAGGGCATCGTGGTGCTCGACTCCAGCGGTGTGGCGGTGGGCCAGGACTATTCGCGCTGGAACGACGTCTACCTGACCCTGCGCGGACAGTACGGCGCGCGCTCGACCCGCAGCGTTGCCGATGATCCGACGTCTTCGGTGATGCACGTTGGCGCGCCGATTCGCGACAACGGCCGGATTATCGGCGTGGTCACCGTGGCCAAGCCCAACAGTTCGCTGCAACCCTATGTCGACCGCACCGAGCGGCGCCTGTTGGCTTACGGTGTGGGGTTGATCGGCCTCGGTCTGCTGTTGGGCGCTGTGCTGTCGTGGTGGCTGAGCGCGGCGTTGCGGCGCTTGACCGCTTATGCCGAGGCCGTCAGCCAGGGGCAACGGGTGGAGGTGCCGCATTATCGTGGCGGCGAGTTCGAGCAACTGGCCGGTGCGGTTGAACACATGCGTACCCAACTGGAAGGCAAGGCTTACGTCGAGCGCTACGTGCACACCCTGACTCACGAGCTAAAAAGCCCGCTGGCGGCGATCCGTGGTGCCGCCGAGCTGCTCCAGAGCGACATGCCGACGGCCCAGCGCCAGCGTTTCGTCAGCAACATCGACAACGAAAGCGTGCGCATGCAGCACTTGATCGAGCGTTTGCTCAACCTGGCCCAGGTCGAGCAGCGACAGGGACTGGAAGAAAAGATTGCCGTACCGCTGGCGGCATTGATGGACGAACTGCTGGAAGCCCGCAGCGGCTGGATCGAAAGCCGGCAGTTGCGGATCGAGCGGCACATTGCTGTGGACCTGACATTGACCGGGGAGCCGTTTCTGTTGCGTCAGGCCCTGGGCAATTTGCTGGAAAACGCGCTGGACTTCACGCCCGTCAACGGGTTGTTGCGCATGAGTGCCGAGCGTATCGGCAACCGCGTCGAGATCCGGCTGTTCAATCAGGCCGAACCGATTCCCGACTACGCCCTGCCGCGCCTGAGTGAACGCTTCTACTCCCTGCCGCGCCCCGACAGTGGCCGCAAGAGCACGGGTCTGGGCCTCAACTTTGTGGAGGAAGTGGTGCAGTTGCATGCCGGGCAATTCAGTATTGGCAATGTCGAGGGTGGGGTTGAGGTGGTTTTGCGGTTGCCCTGAAGCCGAGGCGCGGCCTTCGCGAGCAAGCCCGCTCCCACAAGGACTGCGCTGAACCTGTGGGAGCGGGCTTGCTCGCGAAGGGGCCCGTTCAGTCTCCACACAATCTCCACAATCTCTCCATAACCCCAGCACACAGCCACCCCAGACTCTCTCTCATTCGAACAGGGAGAGCCCCACATGAACCGCAGCCTCGCCATAAAACTGGGCATGATCGCCCTATTGATCCTCCTGCTGATGATCCCGTTGTTGATGATCAACGGCCTCATCGACGAGCGTCAGGAGCTGCGCGACGATGTGCTGCAGGATATCGCCCGCAGTTCCAGTCACAGCCAGCAACTGATCGGGCCGATGATCGTGGTGCCGTTTCGCAAGGATGTGCGGGTCTGGAACACCAACGAGAAGACCGGCGTGCGTTTCCTGGAAACCGTCGAGCAAAGCGGTGAGTTGTATTTTCTGCCGGAGCAATTGGACATCGACGGCCAGATCCGCACAGAAACCCGTGCACGCGGGATCTACGAGGCGCGGTTGTTTCATGCCGACAACCGGATCGACGGCCACTTCAAGGTGCCTGAGCGTTTCGGCGTGGCCACCAAGGATTTTGCCGACTACCGCTTTGACGAGCCGTACCTGAGCGTGGGCATCAGCGACATCCGCGGCATCGAGAACGCACTGACCCTGACACTCAACCAGCAGACCGTCGATTTCCTGCCCGGCTCGCGGATCGGCTGGCTGGGGCAGGGTGTGCATGTGCCGCTGCCAATGGTCACGGCCCAGGGCAGCACTGAGCTGACCTTCGGTTTCGACCTGCGGCTGCAAGGCACCGGTCAGTTACAGATTCTGCCGGTAGGTAAATCCACCCAAGTGCACCTGTCGGCCGACTGGCCGCACCCCAGCTTCATCGGCAACTACCTGCCTACCCAGCGCGACATCAATGAGCAGGGCTTCAGCGCCGACTGGCAGACGTCGTTCTTCTCTACCAACCTGCTGGAAACCCTGCAAGCCTGCGAGCCAAGCGATGGCTGTGAAGCGTTTCGCAGCCGTGCCTTTGGGGTGAGTTTCATCGACCCGGTGGACCAATACCTCAAGAGCGACCGGGCAATCAAATATGCACTGCTGTTCATTGCGCTGACGTTTGCCGGTTTTTTTCTCTTCGAAGTGCTCAAGAGCCTGGCGGTGCATCCGGTCCAGTACGCCTTGGTGGGCGTGGCGTTGGCGTTCTTTTACCTGTTGCTGCTGTCCCTGTCGGAACACATCGGCTTCGCCCTGGCGTATCTGCTGTCAGCCAGCGCCTGTGTGCTGCTGATCGGGTTCTATGTCTGCCATGTGCTGCGCAGCGTGAGCCATGGTTTGGGGTTTTCGGCGGGGTTGGCGGGCTTGTACGGTTTGCTCTATGGATTGTTGAGTGCCGAGGACTACGCCTTGCTGATGGGTTCGCTGCTGCTGTTCGGTCTACTCGGTGTGTTCATGGTCTTGACCCGTAAGCTGGACTGGTACCGGGTGGGAGCGAAGCCGGCGGCGATGACGTTCGATCTGGGAGAGGTGAAATGAGCCGGTCGCTGGGGTTGCGCGAAGATCGGCAATGGCGGGAAGTGTTGGTGATGCGCATAGCGCAGTTGTTTCCCTTGGATTCGGGGCGCTGCCATCGCGGGCAAGCCTTGCTCCCACAGGAACCGCGCTCAGGCTGTGGGAGCAAGGCTTGCCCGCGATGACGTCGGTGCAGTCACCGCAAAGTTAGACCCTGGGCACTGTCTCGACCATCGAAGGCCGCAAGCTTACTTCGGCAAACCACGCGGCCAATTGGGGATTGGCCTTGCGCCATTCCAGATCGGGATGGCGCAGGTCCAGATAACCCAGGGCGCAGGCCACACTGATGGACGCAATGTCGAAATGGCAGGCCAGTTCGGCGATTGCCTCGGCTTCGAGCATGCCCAGGGCGCGGCGGATCTTGTCCCGTTGCGCATCGAGCCACTGGGCCCAGTGTTTTTCTGAAGGTCGCAGGGCGGTTTCGTAGCGAATCATCACCGCGGCATCCATGATTCCGTCAGCCAGGGATGCCAGGGTCAGGCGTCGCCACCGGGCTGCGCCGTCCCGGGGGATCAGCGGATTGCCGACGTGCTGGTGGTCGAGGTAGTCGAGGATGACGCGGCTGTCATGGATCACCGTTCCGTTGGCCAGGCGCAGGGCCGGGATCTTGCTCAGGGGGTTGTCATCCATGAGCGCCGGATCCGGTTTGACCGGCGTAAGCTGGCTGAGCTGCAAGGCCACGCGGTCCTGCTGGCCGGTTTCGTGCAACAGCACCAGGACCTTGCGCACGAAAGGTGAAGCGGGGTTGTGGAACAACGTCATGCTGGGAGCCGACATGCAGGTATCCTCGATTGGCGGGCAAGAGCTTAGCCTAGACAGTTCCGGTTCGGCTGGCGAGGTCGGGTGGACTCCAATGTGGGAGCGGGCTTGCTCGCGAAAGCGGCACGTCAGAAGAATAAAATGTGTCTGACGCTCCGCCTTCGCGAGCAAGCCCGCTCCCACAGGTTCTTTCCGCGCTCGGCGTAAGTCAGCCGCGCTTGAGCAACCCCCAGGCCCCCAGCACCGTCGGTATTCCCAGTCCCACCCAGCTCACGGCATCCCAGGCCCCGTCGCCCAGCAATGCTGAAAACAAACCTGCCGCGCTCAGCACGCCGATCGCCACGGGAATACCAAAGACTCTCCAGAAACTCGACTGCCGGGGCCTCACGAGACCACCTGCGCTGCGACCGCTGCGCGCTTGGCCGCTTTGCGCCGCACGACCCACAGGTAGACGCCGCTGCCGAGGACGATGATGGTCAGCACGTCCAGGGTCGCCCAGAAAATCTGCATCGGCCGACCGCCGTAGTCGCCGAAGTGCAGCGGCAAGGACAGGCTCATCATATCCATGTACCAAGGGCGTTCAGCCACGGCGGTGACGTCCAGGGTGCTGGCATCGATCAATACGGGTGTCAGCAGATGGGAGGTCAGGTGGGTGTCACCCTTCATGAACACGCTGTAGTGGTGTTCGCTGGAAAACAGCGTACCGGGGAAGGCGATGAAGCTGGGTTCCATGCCCGGCGCAACCTCTTTGGCGATGTCCAGCAAGCGGGTCGCCGGGGCCAATTGCGTCAGCGGTGGGGCGTCGCGGTAGGGCTCGACCATGGCGCTGAGGCTGTCATTGCGCCAGGCAGCGATGATCAGGTCGGCGCAGGCAGCGATGACGCCGGTCACGCCCACCGTAAGCGCCCAGACCAGCGTGACCACGCCGATCAGGTTATGCAAATCGAGCCAGCGTAGGCGCGTGGATTTGTCCTGGCGCACCGTGGCGAATTTGAGGCGGCGCATGAACGGCAGGTACAACACCACACCGGAAACGATGGCGATCACGAACAACAGGCCCATGAACGCCAACAGCAACTTGCCTGGCAAGCCGGCGAACATGTCCACATGCAGGCGCAGCATCACCATCATGAAACCGCCGTTGGCCGAGGGCATTTCCAGGGCCTCGCCGGTGCGGGCATCGAGCATGAAGGTGTGGGAGGAATTGGGTTCGGTGTCTGGCGTCGGCGCCATGATGGTGATGACACCGTTGGGATCATCCTCGTCCCAGCCAAAATACTGGACCACCTCACCGGGGCGATGGGCCTTGGCTTTTTCCACCAGTTGCGCAAGGTCCAATTGCGGGGTGTCGGCCGGCATCTCCCGAAGCTCGGGGGCGTCGCCCAGCAAATGCTCGATTTCGTGATGAAAAATCAACGGCAGCCCGGTGATCGCCAGCATCAGCAGAAATACCGTGCAGATCAGGCTGGTCCAGGTGTGGACGAAGGACCAGCGGCGGATGGTTTTGCTTTTCATGATTGATCCGAATGCAAAAAGGGCCACAGGTGGCCCTTCAAAAGGTTTGCGCAAATGCTAACCGTTTACCATTTGTAATTCACGCTGGCGACGACGCTGCGTTGGTCGCCGTAGTAGCAGTAGAAACCGTCACACGTGGACAGGTAGTCCTTGTTGAAGACGTTTTTTGCATCCACCGCCACCGATACCCCTTTGAGCGAGTTGTTCAGGCGACCCAAGTCGTAATGGGCCGAGGCGTCGTACACGGTATAGGAACCGACATGTCCCCAGTCGGTGTTGGTGGTGTTGCCATAGGTGTCGCCGACGTAACGCACACCCGCACCGACACCAAAGCCGTCCAGCGGGCCGTTGTGCCAGGTGTAATCGGCCCACGCGGTAGCCTGGTGACGCGGCACCTGGGCCATGCGCTTGCCTTCTTCCGCCGCGGTGCCTTTGGTGATTTCGCTGTCGTTGTAGGTGTAGGAGCCGACCAGTTTCAGGTTGTCGGTCACATCGCCCGAGGCTTCCAGTTCCAGGCCGCGAACGCGCACTTCGCCCACCTGGCGGGTCACACTGTTTTCGGTGACGGAGTTGTTTTTCTGGGTCAGGTCGAACACCGCCGCCGTCAGCAGGGTTTTGGTACCGGGCGGCTGGTACTTGATGCCCGCTTCGTACTGTTCGCCTTCGGTCGGCTTGAATGCATCGGTGCTGTTGACGTTGGTGCCGGCCGCTGCCTGGAAGGACTGGGCGAAAGAAATGTACGGCGTCACGCCATTATCGAAGACGTAGCTCAGCGCCGCGTTGCCGCTGAATTTCTTGTCGCGCTGGGTGTTGGTCGCACCGGCCTGGTTGTGGAACTCGGTGCCGGTGTGGATCCAGTCTTCACGACCACCAAGGGTCAGGCGCCAGTTGTCCAGGGCGATCTGGTCTTGGACGTAGAGACCGGTTTGCTGAGTCTTCTGGTTGTAGTCGTACATGGTGAAATACTGAACGTTGGAAAAATCCTGTCCGTAGATCGGGTTGTGGATATTGCTGGCCGGTACGCCGGTCGAGCCCCACAGCCAGCGCGAGTTGCTGTTGGAGCGCTGGTGATCCAGGCCCAGCAACAAGGTGTGGCTCAGGGCTGCGGTTTGGAAGTCGGCCTGGAAGTTGTTGTCCACGGCGAACTGACTGACGTCTTCATCGACGATACCCGCTGTTCGCTGCACGGTTCCGTCGGCGCTGACCGCTTCGTCGGGGCCGGCCGGCCAGATCTGCCCGCCCGCAGTGATACCCTGGAACTCCAGGTCACTCTTGGTATAGCGCAGGTTCTGGCGGAACTGCCAGGTGTCGTTCAAACGATGTTCAAACGCATAGCCGAGGGCGTAGTAGGTGCGGTCGTAGAATTCCCAGTCCGGGTCACCCAGGTTCTTGTGGTGGGAAATCTTGCCGGCCGGCGACGACAGCTTGGTGCCTTGCAGCGGCAGGAATTGCCCGGTGATGCCGGTGTCGTCGCGGGTGTATTGAGACAGGAATGTCAGTCGGGTGTCGTCGTTGATGTTCCAGGTCAGGCTTGGGGCGATGTTGTAGCGTTTGTCCGGGATGTGATCGACCTGGGCGTTGCTGTCGCGCACCGTGCCGCTGACCCGATACAGGAACTGGCCTTCGTCATCGACCTTGCCGGTGCTGTCGAAGTTGATCTGCTTGTGTTCGTAGCTGCCGGCTTGCAGTTCGACCTCGTGACTGCTTTCAGCTTGCGGGCGACGGCTGACCATGTCCAGCATGCCGCCGGGTGGTGTCTGGCCGTAGACCGAAGACGCTGGGCCACGCAGCACGGCGATGCGTTCGAGGTTCCAGGGCTCGATTTTCGGCGTGACGTAGTTGCCTTTGGGCAGCGGCAGGCCATCGAGGAACTGCGTCGGTACAAAGCCGCGTACCAGCAACCAGTCGTTGCGTGAGTCCGAGCCGTAGCCGCTGCTCTGCACGCCAGCGGTGTAGCGCAGGGCGTCATTGAGGTTGAGGACCGAGCGATCTTCCATCTGCTGGCGTGTGACCACGGAAACCGAGCGCGGCAGTTCGACAATCGGCGTATCCGTCTTGGTGCCGGCCGCCGTGCGGGTGGCGACATAGCCGTCGGTCGGACCCCACGCGGTTTCGCTGAGGCCGGCGCCGATCACGCTGGTTTCCGGCAAAGCCATTACGCCCTCGGGCACGGCCACCAGGCTGTAGGTGCCGGCGCTGCTTTGTTGCAGTTGAAGGCCGGTGCCGCGCAAGGCCTCACGTAATGCGCCAATGGCATCGAACTGGCCCTGGACCGGTGCCGAGGTTTTGCCCGAGGCCAGGGACGGGGTCAGACTCAGGGCGAGCCCGGCCTGACTGGCGATCTGGTTCAGGGTGCTGGCCAATGGTGCGGCGGGCAGGTTGTAGGTGCGCACGCTTGTGGCTTGTTCGGCGGCCAGCGACGGGCCGCTGACCAACGGGGCGGCAAAAGCGATGGCAACGGCCAACAGACTGGGGCGCAACAGGGTGTCTAGCGGGCGGGACATACGGCGGCTCCTGAATGGAAATATTTCTCAATTGCCTTGGTGCCGGATGAAAATTCAAAAGTGATAGGGCTGGATGAAAATAATTTAGATTCAGATTGTGGGTGAGGTGTCCAACGGGTCTTCGGATCGGGACGGCTTCATCGCGAGCAGGCTCGCTCCCACATTTGATCTTCAGTGAACCCCTGTGGGAGCGAGCCTGCTCGCGATGGCGCCCTCAAGGCTTAGTCTCGACCCTCGGCCCCACCACCACCCACCAGCGCGTGTGATGCTCGACCTGCACCGGCAAGGTCGGGAGCAGGGCGCTGAGTGCCAGATCGGTGTTGTGCAGCGGGAAGCTGCCAGTGATGCGCAGGTCTGCCACTTGTGGCTCGACGCCCAGGTAGCCGCGACGGTAACGCCCCAGCTCATGGACCAGGTCTTCGAGGCGGGCGTTGTCCACCACCAGCATGCCGCGGGTCCAGGCATCGGCGCCTGGACTGAGGGCCATCGTCGGTCCGAGACCGTCGCGGCGCATCAACACCTGCTGGCCTTCACGCAGGATCTGCTCTTCGTCGGTGGCCTGTGGATGCGCCGCCACCGCCGACTTCAACACGCTCAAGCGCGTGCCTTCTGCTTCTCGCTTGACCAAAAACCGGGTGCCCAGGGCGCGCATGTTGCCTTCGCGGGTTTCAACGATAAACGGACGCGGATCGTTGTGGCCGGTTTCCACCAGGATCTCGCCTTCTTGCAGGACAATGCGTCGCTGCTTGTCATCGAAACGCACGTCCAGCGCACTGTGGGTGTTGAGGTTGATCAGCGTGCCGTCGGCCAGGCGCAGGACGCGTTGCTCGCCGGTGGCGGTGCGTTGGTCGGCCAGCCAGTAATCCAGCGGCAAGTAACGATCCCCGGCAAACAACGCCAGACCGATCACTGCAACAATGCTGGCCAGGCTGCTGCCGAGCTTGCGCACCCGGCGACGAATGTTTGCTCTGGATTGCAACAACGCGGCTCGCCCAGGGCCATTGGCGACACTGAAGCGTTGGTCGAGCATGCCCAGTTGCCGCCAGGCCCGGGCATGTTCTTCGTCGGCGGCATGCCATTGGGCGAACGCTTCACGCTCCTGGGCGCTACCGCCGCCTGAGTCCAGGGACAGTTGCCAGGCAATGGCCGCATCCAGAACCCCGGTCGAGACGGGTTTGGAAGAAGGCGTGCTCATGTCGGCTCACCATAAAGGGCGATGTAGCACTGGCGCATGCCCTGGGCCAGGTACTGCCGCACCCTGGGCACGGAAACCCCCAGGCGCTCGGCGATTTCTGCATGGCTGAGGCCGTCGAGGCGGTTATAAAGAAAAGCAGCGCGAGCCTTGCTCGACAATTTGCCAAGCAGCCGATCAATCGCCTTGAGGTCTTCGAGGATCAGTTGCTGCTCTTCCAACGACGGCTGTTCGTTTTCCGGGATCAGCATCAGCTCGGTGAGGTAGGCCTGCTCCAGCGCTGCCCGACGGAAATAATCGAATAGCAGTCCCTTGGCGATCGCCACCAGAAACGCCCTGGGCTCCCGGGGCGCTGTCAGTTCCTCCCGGCCCAGCAGGCGCACGAAGGTGTCCTGGCTCAGATCTTCTGCCCGCTGTGGGCAGGCCACGTTGCGGCGCAGCCATGCCAATAGCCACCCGCGATGGTCACGGTACAACGCACCAACCAGATCACTGTGGGGGCTTGGGACTGACGACACGAAGCATCACCGACGTTTTAAGTAACGAGAATTGTTCGCGATTGTCGCAGAGGCGGGGGAGGGAAAGCAATTGGCGCTGGTCGGGACCCGGTCTGTGGGCCCAAATAAGTCTGTGGGCCTAAACAGGTCTGTGGGAGCAAGGCTTGCCCGCGATGCAGGCGACTCGGTTTGGCTGTCAAACCAGGCGATGCCATCGCGGGCAAGCCTTGCTCCCACAGGTAAACCACCCTCGGAGCAGAGGATTTAGAGCGAAGGTGCCCGTTGCCGTCGCTTCCATTGGCTTACGCGCTGTTGCAGATCCAGTGGGCTATGGATCTGCTGCTGACGGGCACGGCTGAACAGAATGAGCGCCAGTTCGGCGGTGGCCAGGGCGTCGGCGCTGGCGTTATGACGGTCGAAGACTTGCAGTTTGCACCAGTCGATCCAGTCGTCCAGGCCGGCCTTGCGCAGGTGCGCTTGAGGGCAGAGCATCGGTGCCAGGTCAGCGACATCCAGAAACGAATGCTGCAAGCGGTAACCGAGGTAATCCTTCAGTGCCCGCCCGAGCATGTGGGAGTCGAACGGCGCATGAAATGCCAGCAGAGGGCTGTCGTCGACGAATTCCATGAACGCCAGCAGCGCCTCGGCGGGGTCGCTGCCGGCGGCAATTTCACTCGGCGCCAGGCCATGGATCAATACGCTCGGTCCCAGCTTCTGCTTGTCGCACTGTAAGGTGCGTTCGAACTGTTGGCTGAAATCGATGGCGCCGTCTTCTATGACCACGGCCCCGATGGACAGCACCTGATCCTTGCTCAGGTTCAACCCCGTGGTTTCCAGATCCAGCACTACCCAGCGTTGCTCCCTCAGGCTGCATTCACCCAGGGGCGCGGGGGCTGGTAGGCGTTCCAGGCGCTGTTGCACGTCTTCAGGCAACATCGGTTGGACCGGGCGTAACCAGGAAAAAATGCTCACAACTGGTACCTCAGCGTCAGGCTGCTTTGCAGCCGTTGGGCCTGGCGCAGGGATTCGCGCAGAATGCGCCGGTCCAGATGATTAAGGCTGTCGGGATCGACCCGGTTGGAGTAGGGCAGGTTTTCGCGGGTTTGCAGCTGATGTTGTTGCATGCGGGTTTGCTGGATGAAGTGATAGGCCTCTTCATAGGCCGCGCCATCGAGCGGTTGGATCACGTCCTTGATGACCAGTTGCCGCAAGCGCTCCAGGGTATTGTTGGCTTCGATGCCATTGGCCAGGGCCAGCAGGCGGGCGCCGTCGACAAAAGGCGTCAGGCCTTGCACTTTCAGGTCCAGGGTGGCTTTTTCGCCGTTCTTGCGGCTGAGCACGAAATCCCTGAAGCGTCCCACCGGTGGACGATGACGCAGCGCGTTCTCGGCCATCATGCGCTGGAACAAACGGTTATCGGCCACCTGTTCGAGCACTTGCTGGCGCAACTGCTCACAGCCTTGCTCATCGCCCCAGACCACCCGCAGGTCGAAATAAATACTCGAACTCAATAGGTTTTCCGGCGTCGCTTCACGAATGAAGGCGGCAAAGCGTCGGGCCCATTCGGCGCGGGACAGGCACAGCTCCGGGTTGCCGGCCATGATGTTGCCCTTGCACAAGGTGAAACCACAGAGGGCCAGGCTCTGGTTGATCTGTTGGGCGATGGGCAGCAGCAGCCCGCGGATCTGCGCCGCATGGGCGGCGTCCCGGGCTTCGAACAGGATGCCGTTGTCCTGGTCGGTGTGCAGGGTCTGCTCGCGCCGGCCTTCACTGCCGAAACACAACCAACTGAACGGCACGCCCGGGTCACCCTTGTCGGCCAGGGTCAGTTCGATGACCCGGCACACGGTGTGGTCGTTGAGCAGGGTGATGATCTGGGTGATCTGCGTCGATGACGCGCCATGGGCCAGCATGCGCTCGACCAATTGACCGATCTCGCCGCGCAGGGCCACCAGGCTCTCGACTTTCGGGGCGCTGCTGATGGTCCGTGCCAGGTGCACCAGGTCGACCCGCTGCAGGGAAAACAGATCGCGCTCGGACACCACGCCGCACAAGCGATGGTCCTTGACCAGACAAACATGGGCGATATGGCGCTCAGTCATGGCGATGGCCGCGTCGAAGGCGCTGTGGTCCGGCGAGAGGTAAAAGGGTGTCGGGGTCATGTGCGCGGCGATGGCTTCGGAAAAGTCCCCGGAGCCGTCGGCGACCACATGCCTCAGGTCGCGCAGGGTAAAAATCCCTACCGGCGCTTTTTGCTCGTTCACCACCACAATGCTTCCGACCTGCTGTTCGTGCATCAGTTTCACGGCTTCGCGCAGGGGCATGTCGGGATTGCAACTCACTGGATGACGCATCGCCAGCTCGCCCAGCCGGGTGTTGAGGGAATATTGGGTGCCGAGGGTTTGCGCGGATTTCTGCTGGACTTGCTGATTGAACTGGTCGAGCAGACTGCTGACTCCACGCAGCGCGAAATCACGAAACGGGCTCGACAGGGCGAACAGCTTGATGAATGCCTGCTTGTTCAACTGCAGGCAGAAGGTGTCCTCGCCGGCACGGTGTTCGGTGCGCGTAGCCCGCTCACCCAGCAGCGCAGCAAGGGGGAAGCATTCGCCGGTGGTGATTTCGAAGGTGGTTTCGGTGCCACCTTTTGCCGAATGCGGACGCTCGCCCACGACCCGGCCCTGCTTGACGATATAAAAGTGTTCCACCGTGCCGTCGGCCGGTTTGATGATGGTTTCCCCCGGCGCGTAAAAACGCAGCAGGCATTGCTCCACCAGATAAGCCAGGTGAGCGTTTTCCATTTGGTTGAACGGGGGAAAACGCTGAAGGAATTGCAGCGTTCCCTGGATGTTCTGCAACACCGCGGTTTTCCCAGCCTGGGTAAAGGCGTCCGTTTTTTTCATCACCATGGCGCAGTCTTTTTTGAATTGTTGTGGTCGGATCTGTCCCCATGGTCAACCCCTGAGGGTAGGGTGCCCATTGGACGTAAGTCTAGGTCAACGCAAAAGGCTGGGAACGATAGAAAAATCCTGGGTGTGGTCTATCCGAAGCCTGCAATAAATGTACTTGGAAAAAAATCCGACGAAGTGCACATTGAAGCGACGCAGAACGATGTCTGACCACTGTGCCAGGGGATCGATTAAAGAACGTAGAGAGCACCATGTCCGACCACGATATTTTGAGTGACGCCGAGCGCGAGGCGCTGAGTGCCGTCATGCTGGAACCCGACCTGCCGCCGCAACGAGTCTTGATTGTCGATGACGACAAGGACGCCCGTGAGCTGCTCTCGGAAATTCTGGCCCTGGACGGTATTCACTGCATGACCGCCGCCAGCGGTGAAACGGCGCTCAAGTTGCTGGAAACCAAGCCGTCGATTGGCCTGTTGATCACTGACTTGCGTATGGGCAATGTCGATGGCCTTGAACTGGTCCGCCTGGTCCGTGAGTCGGAGCGGGCAGCGCTGCCGATCATCCTCGTCTCCGGCGATGCCGACGTGAAGGACGCCATCGAAGCGATGCACCTGAGCGTAGTGGATTTTTTGCTCAAGCCTATTGATACGGAAAAATTGCTGGGTCTGGTCAAGCATGAGTTGGGGATGGATCTTTGAAAGGATCGCAGCCTTCGGCAGCTCCTACAGACGAGCACGGTCCCTTGTAGGAGCTGCCGGAGGCTGCGATCTTTTGATCTGGCTCCGAAAATAAAAGCCCTGATCTTTCGACCAGGGCTTTTTCTTGTGCTGCGTTTTTACCCCTCAATCACAACCCATTGGCTGCCTTGAACTCGCGACGACGACGGTGCAGCACCGGCTCGGTATAGCCGTTAGGCTGCCGGGTGCCTTCGATCACCAACTCCACCGCCGCCTGGAAGGCGATGTTGCTGTCGAAGTCCGGCGCCAATGGCCGGTACAGCGGGTCGCTGGCGTTCTGGCGGTCCACCACCGGCGCCATGCGCTTGAGGCTTTCCATCACCTGATCCTGGCTGACGATGCCATGGCGCAGCCAGTTGGCGATGTGCTGGCTGGAAATACGCAGCGTCGCACGGTCTTCCATCAGGCCAATATCGTTGATGTCCGGCACCTTGGAGCAACCTACGCCCTGGTCGATCCAGCGCACCACGTAACCGAGGATGCCCTGGGCATTGTTGTCCAGTTCGTTCCTGATCTGCTCTGGCGTCCAGTTCGGGTTCACGGCCAACGGGATGGTCAGGATGTCGTCCACCGAGGCGCGAGCACGTTGGGCCAGTTGCGCCTGACGGGCGAACACGTCGACTTTGTGATAATGCAGCGCGTGCAGGGCGGCAGCGGTCGGCGACGGAACCCATGCAGTGTTGGCACCCGCCATGGGATGAGCGATTTTCTGCTCCAGCATCGCCGCCATCAGGTCCGGCATGGCCCACATGCCCTTGCCGATCTGAGCGCGACCCTGCAGGCCGGTGCTCAGGCCGATATCGACGTTCCAGTTTTCATACGCGGCGATCCATTTCTCGGCTTTCATATCAGCCTTGCGCACCATCGGGCCGGCTTCCATGGAGGTGTGGATTTCGTCGCCGGTGCGGTCCAGGAAGCCGGTGTTGATGAACACCACGCGCTCACTGGCGGCCTTGATGCAGGCTTTGAGGTTGACCGTGGTCCGGCGCTCCTCGTCCATGATCCCGACCTTGAGGGTGTTGCGCGGCAGGTTCAGCACGTCCTCGACGCGACCGAACAGTTCGTTGGTGAACGCCGCTTCTTCCGGCCCGTGCATCTTCGGTTTGACGATGTACACCGAGCCGGTACGGCTGTTGCGCCGCGAAGTGTTGCCGTTGAGGCTGTGGATGGCTGCCAGACTGGTGATCAGTCCGTCCAGGATGCCTTCCGGTACTTCATGACCGTCCTTGTCCAGGATCGCGTCGATGGTCATCAGATGACCGACGTTGCGCACGAACAGGAGCGAGCGGCCATGCAGGGTCAGGCCCGAACCGTCGACCGTCGTGTACGCACGATCGGGGTTCATGGTGCGGGTAAACGTCTGACCGCCTTTGGAGACCTGTTCCGACAGATCGCCCTTCATCAGGCCGAGCCAGTTACGGTAGATCACCACTTTGTCATCGGCATCGACGGCGGCGACCGAGTCTTCGCAGTCCATGATGGTGGTCAGCGCGGCTTCCATCAGGATGTCTTTGACGCCGGCGGCATCGGTCTGTCCGACGGGGGTGCTGGCGTCGATCTGGATTTCGAAGTGCAGGCCGTTGTGCTTCAGCAGCACGGTGGTCGGTGCCGAAGCGTCGCCCTGGAAACCGATCAGTTGCGCGTCGTCACGCAGGCCGCTGTTGCTGCCGCCCTTGAGGGCAACCACCAGTTTGCCATCGACGATCTTGTAAGCGGTGGAATCAACATGAGAGCCGGCCGCCAACGGCGCCGCTTCGTCGAGGAAGGCACGGGCAAAGGCGATGACCTTGTCGCCGCGAACCTTGTTGTAGCCTTTGCCTTTTTCCGCGCCGTCGGCTTCGCTGATGGCATCGGTGCCGTACAGTGCGTCGTACAGCGAACCCCAGCGGGCGTTCGAGGCATTGAGGGCGAAGCGGGCGTTCATCACCGGGACGACCAGCTGCGGGCCGGCCATGCGGGCGATTTCGTCATCGACATTTTGGGTCGTGGCCTGGAAATCCGCCGCTTCTGGCAGCAGATAACCGATGTCTTGCAGGAAGGCTTTGTAAGCCACGGCGTCGTGGGCCTGGCCGGCACGGGCCTGGTGCCAGGCATCGATCTGCGCCTGGAAATCGTCGCGTTTGGCGAGTAGGGCTTTGTTCTTCGGGGCCAGGTCGTGGATGACTTTGTCGGCACCGGCCCAGAACGCATCGGCGGTGAGGCCGGTTCCGGGAATGGCTTCGTTATTCACGAAGTCGAACAGGACTTTGGCGACCTTAAGGCCACCGACTTGAACGTGTTCAGTCATTGCTTGCCTCACTCTGCTCAGCTATTTCGCTTTTCAGCTCTTCGATTTTGACAATGAAGCCTCGGGACATTTAAACCACAAACCCCGGAACCAGTACATGCCATCGCTGGCGGCTGGGTTTTTAGCCTTGCTGACGGGGCTTTTCAGGGATGCGACTGCGCCAGGGCAGACATCGTTACAACGTTATGTAGTGCGCGCCGCGGCATACTACATGATCAATTGCGGTTGTGAAAATTAGACTAATTGCGTCGTTCCGCGACCCACTAAAGTGCTACGGTCACAACGAGGCACGGAATGTTCTCAAAAAAATGACAGATTGTTCCAGTTAAATATTTAAAGTTGTACACGATAATGTTGGCGCGTCAGTCCCGTGGGAGCAAAGCTTGCTCGCGATACAGGCGCCGTGGTTTCAGAAGGACCGAGTTGTTTTCATCGCGAGCAAGCTTTGCCCCCCCAGGGGCGAGGTATATATCTTTAGGCCACCAGCCTGTCCGCGACCACCTGCCTATACTCTTCTTTCCACAACCAGAGGGCTCGCGCCATGGACCATCTCGTCATCACTGTTTTCGCCCCGGACAAGCCTGGGTTGGTCGAGCAAATCGCCCTTTGCATCGCCGAGCACGGCGGTAACTGGCTGGAAAGCCGCATGTCCCGTCTGGCGGGACAATTTGCCGGCATCCTGCGCCTGAGTGTTCCGGCCGAGTCCCATGATGAACTGATCGAAGCTCTACAAGGGCTATCGGCCCACAACATCCGCGTGCTGATCGCCGAGGGCATCGTCGAAGAGTCCTGCACGTGGAAGCCTATTGCGATGGAACTGGTGGGCAATGATCGCCCTGGCATCGTGCGCGACATCACGCGCTTGCTGAGTGAGCAGGGCGTCAACGTCGAACGACTGGTCACGGACGTGCGGCCGGCGCCGATGAGCAGCGAGTTGCTGTTTCATGCCGAAGCGCTTCTCGGGGTGCCGGTGACCCTGTCCTTGGAGACGTTGCAGGAGCGTCTGGAAACCCTGGCCGATGAGCTGATGGTGGAGCTGAAACTCAGCGACGAAAGCTGATACGGGTTATCCAAGGAAAAACTGCGCCTGCCTGTGGATAACCTGTAGAGACACGCCGCCAGCCCATACGGGCCGGGGCTTGATGATGAGTGATTAAAAAATCACCAGTTTTCAATGGCTTGTGCACAAACGGCGGGGATCAGGCTGTGGATAACCTTGGGGCGGATCGACGCAGACCACGTCGTCTGTGGCCTGCGCAGGGTTGTTCGATTTTTGATCAATTACGTCGGCGCATGCTCACCACGGCATCGATGCTGTACACCGCAAGCCCGGCCCAGATGAACAGGAACGCCACTAACGTGCTGGACGACAGGTGTTCGTCGAACAGCAACACCGCCAGCAGTAGCACCAGCGTCGGGGCGATGTACTGCAAAAAACCCAGCGTGGTGTACGGCAAGTGCCGTGCAGCGGCGTTGAAACACACCAGTGGCACCAGTGTCACGGGCCCTGCCGCCACCAGCCACCAGGCTTCGGAAGTGGTCCAGAAAACGGCTTGGGCACTGGTCGCCGCCGGGTTGAACAACAACCAGGCAACGGCGATCGGTACCAGCATCCAGGTTTCCACCACCAGCCCGGGTAAAGCCTTGACCGGGGCCTGTTTGCGGATCAGCCCATAAAAGCCGAAGGTCAGCGCCAGCATCAGCGACACCCACGGCAGGCTGCCCACTTGCCAGACCTGCTGCGCCACACCGACCGCGGCCAATCCCACTGCCAGCCACTGCATGCGCCGCAACCGTTCACCCAGGATCAACATGCCGAGCAATACGTTCACCAGCGGGTTGATGTAGTACCCCAGGCTCGCTTCGAGCATGCGCCCGTTGTTCACCGCCCAGACATAGGTCAGCCAGTTGGCCGCGATCAACGTACCGCTCAGGGCCAGGATTGCCAGCCGTTGTGGATTGTCCCGCAGTTCGCGCCACCAGCCCGGGTGTTTCCAGACCATCAGCAACGCCGCGCCGAACAGCGCCGACCACAGCACCCGGTGGATGATGATTTCCACGGACGGCACGTTGGCGATGGCTTTGAAATAGATCGGGAACAGACCCCAGATGATGTAGGCACTCAGGCCCAGGATATACCCGCGACGCGGGTTGGCGGCTTGCATGCAGAATCCTTGCTTAGGCAGCTAACAAAAGAGTGATTGTAAGGAGATTTGTCAGATTGTGCTGTGAACCTTGTTAGGAAGTAGTTCCACCCATGTCCTCATGTGGGAGCGAGCCTGCTCGCGATAGCAATGTGTCAGTCAACATAAATGGCGACTGCTCCACAGCTATCGCGAGCAGGCTCGCTCCCACAGGGTTTCAGTGGTTGTTGGAACCCAGCCCAATCAAAACAACTTTAACGGCTCCTCATTGAGCGCCGCCAGTTGCTCGCGCAGCGCCAACACCTGGTCGCCCCAGTAGCGTTCGCTGCCGAACCAAGGGAAGCTGCGCGGGAACGCCGGATCGTCCCAACGGCGCGCCAGCCAGGCGCTGTAGTGCATCAGGCGCAGGGCGCGCAGTGGCTCGATCAAGGCCAGTTCACGCGGGTCAAAGTCATGAAACTCGCGGTAACCGTCCATCAATTCCGACAACTGCCCCAGACATTCCTGGCGGTCACCGGCGAGCATCATCCACAAGTCCTGTACCGCCGGGCCCATGCGGCAGTCGTCCAGGTCGACGATATGAAAAACCTCGTCGCGGCACATCATGTTGCCGGGGTGGCAATCGCCGTGCATACGGATGTTCTTATGGGGCGTGGCGGCATAGACCTCTTCGACCCGCTTGAGCAGATCCCTGGCCACCGACTCGTAGGCCGGCAGCAGACTGCGGGGCACGAAACCGCTTTGCAGCACGGTGGCCAGCGAATCATGGCCGAAATTTTTTACCCCCAACGCTTCACGATGTTCGAACGGACGGGTCGACCCAACCGCGTGCAGGCGCCCGAGCAGTTGCCCCAGGCGATAGAGTTGGTCGAGGTTGCCCGGCTCAGGCGCGCGGCCACCGCGACGGGGAAACAGGGTGAAACGAAACCCGGCGTGTTCGTGCAGACTGACGCCGTTGTGAATCAGCGGCGCTACCACCGGCACGTCGCATTCGGCCAGTTCGAAGGTGAAGCGGTGCTCTTCCAGAATCGCTTCGTTGGTCCAGCGCTGAGGGCGATAGAACTTGGCGATCAGCGGCTCGGCGTCTTCGATACCCACCTGATAGACACGGTTTTCATAGCTGTTGAGGGCCAGCACACGGGCGTCGCTAAGCAAGCCCATGCTTTCAACAGCATCGAGCACCAGATCGGGTGTGAGGGTTTCAAACGGATGGGACATGCTGACTCCTGCGCAGCGGCAGGGCTGCCGCGTCCGGCCCAGCATGGTAGCGCAGACGGAGGGAGATAGGTGACGGCTGTACTGATGCCATCGCGAGCAGGCTCGCTCCCACTGGATTTTGTGGCGCACCGTAGATTGTAGGTGCACTGGAATCAATGTGGGAGCGAGCCTGCTCGCGATAAGGCCCGATCAGGCGCCGATGACCCCACCGTCCTCACGGGTAATCACCATCACCGACGAGCGCGGCTTACCGTTGGGCAGATGCTCAGGGAACGTCGAGCCGCCGCTGGGATGCTGGATGCCGACGAACAGGGTTTTGTAGTCCGGCGAGAAGCTGATCCCGGTTACTTCACAACCCACCGGTCCGACCAGGAATCGACGGATTTCACCACTGTCGGGGTCAGCGCAGAGCATCTGGTTGTTGCCCATGCCGGCGAAGTCCCCGGTATTGCTGAAATCACCGTCGGTCTGAATCCACAGCCGCCCAGCCTTGTCGAAACCCAGGCCATCGGGGCTATTGAACATGTTCTGCGGGTTGATATTGGACGAGCCGGCCTTTGGCGTGTTGGCGTGTACTACCGGGTTGCCGGCGACCACAAACAAATCCCAGGCGAAAGTACTGGAAGCGTGATCGTCGCGGTCGGTGCGCCAGCGCAGGATCTGCCCGTAGACGTTCTTGGCCCGGGGATTGGGCCCGTCCACCGGCTGACCGGCTTCGCCGCGCTTGGAGTTGTTGGTCAGGGTGCAATAGACCTGGCCGTCTTTGGGGCTGACGACTATCCACTCCGGACGGTCCATGCGAGTGGCGCCGACAGTGGTGGCGGCCAGACGCGCGTGGATCAGCACTTCGGCCTGGTCGGCGAAACCGTTACTGGCGTCAAGACCGTTCTTGCCATGGGTCAACTCAATCCACTGGCCCATGCCTTTGGGATGGTCCGGGTTGGCGTCGCCGGCATCGAAGCGCGCCACGTACAAGGTGCCGTGATCCAGCAGGTTGCGGTTGGCCTTGGGGTTTTTGTGGTTGATCTTGTCCCGGCTGACGAACTTGTAAATGAACTCGCCGCGCTCGTCATCGCCCATGTACACGACGGCGTGACCGTCGCTGGTTTGTGTCAGGGCGGCGTTCTCGTGCTTGAAGCGACCCAGGGCCGTGCGCTTGATCGGGGTGGATTTAGGGTCGAACGGGTCGATCTCCACCACCCAGCCATGGCGATTGAGTTCGTTGGGGTTTTTCGCCAGGTCGAAACGCGGGTCGTGCAGGTGCCAGTCGATTTCGCTGCTGGCGACGGTGGCGCCGTAACGCTTCTGCGCCGTATCGAACTGCAAGTCCGCCTTGCTGCTGCCAAAACAGTCGGTGAAGTTTTCTTCGCAGGTCAGGTAGGTGCCCCACGGCGTCATGCCGTTGGCGCAGTTCTGGAAAGTACCCAGCACTTTTTTGCCGCTCTTGTCGGCGCTGGTTTTCATCAAGTCATGGCCGGCGGCGGGACCGCTGAGGTCAATGGGGGTATTGCCATGAATCCTGCGGTTGTAGCGCGAGTCCTGGACGAACTGCCATTGTCCGCCCTGACGCCGTATTTCAATCACCGACACACCTTCACAGGCTTGGGCCTTGCGCACGTCTTCGGCCGACTTCGGCTGGCCGCCATGGGGGAAGAGGTATTGGTAGTTGGTGTATTCGTTGTTGATCGCCATCAGCGCGCGGTTGTCGTCGCCGGGAAACGGGAACAGGCTCATGCCGTCGTTGTTGTCGCCAAACTGCACTTCCTGGGCGCGGGCGGTGCCATTGCCACTTGGATCGAACGCCGGTGCATTTTTCTGCAGGGGGTGACCCCAACTGATCAGCACCGAGGACTTGTAGCCCGGCGGCAGAGTGAGGGTGTCGGCCGTGGCGGCGGCAATGCTTTCGAAGCCCAGCAGCTTGCTGTTGCCTTCGCTGACGGCGGCGGCCAGTACGCTGCGACTCAGCAGGTTGCCGCCCAGAAACATCGCCGCGCCGCACAGGGCACCTGCGCTAATGAAACCTCGACGGCTCAGGCCGACGATCTTTTCCAGGTCGGTGGATTGGTTTTCTTCTAAAAGGCTCATCTGAGGCTCCCTGCTGGTTTTGGCAGCCACCTTAAAGCCGGTCGATGACGCTTTTGTTGCAGCGCGCTACAACGGTGTGCCGAGCAGCACATTTGTCGCCGAAAACTCCACTTGCACCGGTGAGCCGGCAGCCAGCTTTCGCGCGTGCAGATGAAGCGGATCGGCCAAGGCACACAGCGTTTGGCCGTTGGGCAGGCCGATGCGCACTTCGCTGGGGCCGTCTTGGGCGGCGGCAACGTGTTCAATGACGCCGCGCAGAGCGTTTTTCCCAGGGTTGTTGCCTGCTTTTTCCGGCGGATCGACAGGGTGCAATTCCAGCCATCCGGCCTTGATCAGGGCAACTACGGCGGTGCCGATACCCAGTTCCAGGCGTACCGTGCTGTCATGGGTGATCTGCGCCTGGATGACCAGGCCCCGAGCGAGTTCCAGGTAAATTCGGTCGTTATGACCCTGAGTCTCGATGTTCAGGACTTTGCCGTGCAACTGATTGCGCGCGCTGGTGCGCAGCATCAAGCGACTGAGCAGGCCCAGATCCCCGGCATCTTCGCTCGCCTCCAGCAACTGCGCCTGCAAGGCTTGCAGGCGCTGATACAGGCGCAGCACACGCAGCCCTTCCTCGGACAGTTTCGCACCGCCACCGCCTTTTCCTCCAACGCTACGCTCCACCAGCGGTTGGTCCGCCAGGTTGTTCAATTCGTCGATGGCATCCCACGCCGCCTTGTAGCTCAGGCCGGCGCTTTTGGCGGCGCGGGTGATCGAGCCTTGTTCGGCGATGTGCTGCAACAAGGCGATGCGTTGTGGGCGCCGGACGATGTGCTGGGTCAGGAGCGGGGGCAATGACATGATGGACAACTGTGCAAAGGAATCATGGAGTTGGACGTTGGCGCCTCGCAAGCGGCGCGTCAAGCCGGCTCACCGGGTTTCGGCGTGCGGGCCAGGCAATACACATCAACCCGGGCAGCACCGGCATCCAGTAGCAGGCGAGCCAGTGCCTGGGCCGTGGCGCCGGTAGTGAGCACATCGTCGACCAACGCCAGATGCCGGTTGCCAAGCACCGCGTGGGGTGTGACGGCAAAGGCTTGGCGCAGGTTTTGGCGCCGAGCCCTGGCATCGAGTGCCTGCTGAGCGGGGGTGTCCTGGACGCGCCGCAGCAGTTGCTCTTCGCAAGGGATCTTCAATGTCGCGCTGAGCCAACGGGCAAGCATTGAGGCCTGATTGAAGCCGCGCTGACGCAAGCGCCGATTGGCAAGCGGCACCGGCACCAGTGCGTCCGGTGGCTCCAACCCTTCATTGAAGTGATGTTGCAGGGACTGCGCCAGCAGTTCGCCCATCAATCGCCCCAGCGGCCATTTGGCCTGATGTTTGAAACGTGCGATCAGGCTATCGATAGGAAAGTCGTAGGCCCATGGCGCCAGGACCCGCTCGAAGGCCGGCGGCTGCCTGGCGCACTGACCGCAACGTAGCCCGGCCATGGGCAATGGCAAGGCGCAGATACTGCACTGGTCACCCAGCCAGGGCAGTTCGCTCTCGCAGGGGGTGCAAATGGGCTGGGGCGTGTCGGTGGTTTCGCCACACAACAGGCAAGATTGTTTGTTTTTTAACCAGATGTAAACCAGTCTATCGTATCGTGGTTGACAGCGCATGACTCTTCCTTAAATATGCCGAACATCCGTGTCGCGCCTGTGGGTATTCCATGTCCCCAGGTGCCAGCCAAGCATAATCAAGGAAATGCCCATGAGCGCCAGCACCACTGCCAACCTGCGTCATGACTGGTCTTTGGCCGAAGTCAAAGCTCTCTTCGTCCAGCCCTTCAATGACCTGTTGTTCCAGGCGCAGACCGTGCACCGCGCGCATTTCGACGCCAACCGCGTTCAGGTGTCCACGCTGCTGTCGATCAAGACCGGCGCCTGCCCGGAAGATTGCAAATATTGTCCGCAGTCCGGCCACTACAACACCGGGCTGGAAAAAGAAAAGTTGCTGGAAGTGCAGAAAGTCCTCGAAGAGGCCGCCCGTGCCAAGGCCATCGGCTCGACCCGTTTCTGCATGGGCGCGGCCTGGAAGCATCCGTCGGCCAAGGACATGCCTTACGTACTGGAAATGGTCAAAGGCGTGAAGGCCATGGGCCTGGAGACCTGCATGACCCTGGGCCGCCTCGATCAGGACCAGACCCAAGCCCTGGCCCAGGCCGGCCTGGACTACTACAACCACAACCTCGACACCTCGCCGGAGTTCTACGGCAGCATCATCACCACTCGTACCTACAGCGAGCGCCTGCAAACCCTGGCTTACGTGCGAGATTCGGGGATGAAGATCTGCTCCGGTGGCATCCTGGGCATGGGCGAGTCCCTGGACGATCGCGCCAACCTGCTGATCCAACTGGCGAACCTGCCAGAGCACCCGGAATCGGTGCCGATCAACATGCTGGTAAAAGTCGCCGGCACGCCGCTGGAAAACGCCGAAGACGTCGATCCGTTCGATTTCATCCGCATGCTCGCCGTGGCGCGGATCCTGATGCCCAAGTCCCATGTGCGCCTGTCCGCCGGCCGCGAAGCGATGAACGAACAGATGCAGGCCCTGGCATTTTTCGCCGGTGCCAACTCGATTTTTTATGGCGACAAACTCCTGACCACTGCCAACCCGCAAGCCGACAAGGACATGCAACTGTTCGCTCGCCTGGGTATCCAGCCCGAAGCCCGGGAAGAACATGCCGACGAAGTGCATCAGGCGGCTATTGAACAGGCGCTGGTGGAGCAGAAGAGCAGCGAGCAGTTCTATAACGCGGCTGTTTGAATACTCCATCGACTTTTGTTTGAAATGCAGAACCCTGTGGGAGCGGGCTTGCTCGCGAAGGCGGTGTAACAGTCAGCACACATGTTGAATGTGATGGCCCCTTCGCGAGCAAGCCCGCTCCCACAATGGATCTCATCCAGTCTTGATTAACGATTCACCCCGAGGCCTGCATGCCCTTCGATCTCGCCGCACGCCTGGCTGCCCGTCGTGCCGAAAACCTCTATCGCCAACGCCCGCTGCTCGAAAGCCCGCAGGGGCCAGAGGTGGTGGTGGACGGCCAGCCGCTGCTGGCGTTCTGCAACAATGATTACCTGGGCCTGGCCAATCATCCGCAAGTGATCGAAGCCTGGCGCGCCGGTGCGGCGCGATGGGGCGTCGGAGGCGGGGCTTCCCATCTGGTGATCGGCCACAGCGGTCCACATCACGCCCTGGAAGAAGCCCTGGCTGACTTGACCGGCCGCCCGCGGGCGCTGCTGTTCACCACCGGCTATATGGCTAACCTTGGCGCTGTCACCGCACTGGTGGGGCAGGGCGATACGGTGCTGGAGGACCGGCTCAACCACGCTTCGTTGCTCGACGCCGGGTTGCTGTCCGGCGCGCGCTTCAACCGTTACCTGCACAACGATGCCCAGAGCCTGGCCAACCGTCTGGAGAAAGCCACCGGCAATACGTTGGTGGTCACCGATGGTGTGTTCAGCATGGACGGCGACATCGCCGATCTGCCGGCCCTGGCCCGTGAAGCCAGGGCCAAGGGCGCCTGGCTGATGGTCGATGATGCCCACGGTTTCGGCCCGTTAGGGGCCAATGGTGGCGGGATCGTCGAACATTTTGGCCTGAGCCAGGATGACGTGCCGGTATTGGTCGGCACCCTGGGCAAAGCTTTCGGCACTGCCGGCGCGTTTGTCGCCGGCAGTGAAGACCTGATCGAAAGCCTGATCCAGTTCGCTCGTCCCTACATCTACACCACCAGTCAACCGCCGGCCCTGGCCTGCGCTACGCTCAAGAGCCTTGAGCTGCTGCGCAGCGAGCATTGGCGGCGTGAACATTTGCAGGTGCTGATCCGCCAGTTTCGCCACGGTGCCGAGCAGATCGGCCTGCAATTGATGGACAGTTTCACGCCGATCCAGCCGATCCTGATCGGCGATGCGGGGCGAGCGATGCGCTTGTCGCAGATGCTGCGTGAGCGGGGACTGATGGTCACTGCGATCCGCCCACCCACCGTGCCAGCCGGCAGCGCCCGTCTGCGCGTGACCTTGACCGCCGCTCACAGTGAGGCTCAGGTGCAGCTGCTGTTGGAGGCATTGGCCGAGTGTTTTGCACAATTGGGACCGGAGCCAAGCCATGCGTGATCGACTGATATTGCTGCCTGGTTGGGGCTTGGGCGTTTCCCCGCTGGAGCCTCTGGCGGCTGCGCTGCAAGGGCTCGATGAACATTTGCGGGTCGAGATCGAGCCGTTGCCGGCCCTGGCCTCAAGCGACCTCAATGAATGGCTCGAGGAGCTGGACGCCACATTGCCCCAGGATGCCTGGTTGGGTGGCTGGTCGCTGGGCGGCATGCTGACCAGCGAGCTGGCGGCGCGTCGGGGCGAGCGCTGTTGCGGCTTGTTGACCCTGGCGAGCAACCCCTCTTTCGTTGCCCATGATCAATGGCCGAGCGCGATGGCCGGTGAAACCTTTGATGGGTTTCTCGCCGGGTGCGCCGCCGACCCGCGTCAGACCCTCAAGCGCTTCAGTCTGTTGTGCGCCCAAGGCTGCAGCGATCCGCGCGGCCTGTCGCGATTGTTGCTGGCGGGTGCGCCTGTCACTTCGCCCGATGTGTTGATGGCTGGGCTCGAGCTGCTGGCGCAACTGGATACCCGCGCCGCCTTGCAGGGCTTCGGTGGCCCGCAGCTTCACTTGTTTGCCGGGCTCGACGCCCTGGTACCGGCTGAGGCAGCGGCTGAATTGCTGGTGTTGCTGCCAGATGTTGAAATCGGTCTGATCGAGCAGACCGGCCACGGATTCCCTCTGGAAGACCCCCACGGTGTGGCGGGGGCGATTCAGGCTTTTTTGCATGAGTCCGATGATGACTGATTTGTCTGTTGCCAAATTGCCTGGTGCCTTGCCGGATAAGCGCCAGGTGGCAGCCTCGTTTTCCCGGGCTGCGACCAGTTACGACAGCGTGGCCGAGCTGCAGCGCGACGTAGGCCAGCAGTTGCTGGACCGGTTGACCGCTTCGATCGTGCCTGAGCGCTGGATGGACCTGGGTTGTGGCACCGGCTATTTCACGCGGGCGCTGGGTACGCGCTTCGGCGAGGCGACCGGGTTGGCGCTGGATATCGCCGAAGGTATGCTCAACCATGCTCGCCCTCAGGGCGGGGCTGCGCACTTTATAGCCGGTGATGCCGAGCACTTGCCCTTGCAGGCCTCCAGCTGCGATCTGGTGTTCTCCAGCCTGGCGGTGCAGTGGTGCGCGGATTTTGCCTCGGTGTTGAACGAAGTCCATCGGATTTTGAAACCCGGTGGCGTGTTTGCCTTCACAAGCCTTTGCGTCGGCACGTTGTACGAATTGCGCGACAGCTGGCGTCAGGTGGATGGCCTGGTGCACGTCAACCGTTTTCGCGGTTTTGAAACCTATCGACAGCTATGTGCGGCCAGCGGGCTGAACGTTATCAGCCTGGAAAACCGTCCCCATGTGATGTATTACCCGGACGTGCGCGGTCTGACCCATGAATTGAAAGCCCTCGGCGCCCACAATCTGAACCCCGGCCGGCCCGGTGGGTTGACGGGCAGGGCGCGGATCCTCGCGCTGGTTGACGCTTACGAACAGTTTCGTCAGCTACAGGGTTTGCCCGCGACCTACCGGGTGGTTTACGCCGTGCTGGAGAAACCGCTATGAGCCAGGCTTATTTCATCACCGGTACCGACACCGACGTGGGCAAGACCACCGTCGCGGCTGGCCTGCTGCATGCTGCGCGACAGGCTGGCATGAGCACCGCTGCGGGTAAGCCCGTGGCCTCCGGTTGCGAAGTAACGCCCAAGGGCCTGCGCAACGCCGATGCCTTGGCGCTGTTGGCCGAATGCTCGGTGCCGCTTGAGTATGCCCAGGTCAATCCGCTGGCGTTCGAACCGGCCATCGCGCCTCACCTGGCCGCGCGGGAAGCCGGCGTGGCCCTGACCGTGCAATCGTTGCTGGGACCGATGCGTGAAGTGTTGGCCCTGGAGGCCGATTTCACGCTGATCGAAGGCGCAGGCGGCTGGCGTGTTCCGTTGGCCGATCAGGACAACCTCTCGGACCTGGCCATGGCGCTGGGGCTGCCGGTGATCCTGGTGGTGGGCGTGCGTCTGGGCTGCATCAGTCACGCCCTGCTGACCGCCGAGGCCATCGCCCGGGACGGCCTGCAACTGGCCGGTTGGGTGGCCAATATCATCGACCCAAAGACATCGCGCCTGGAAGAAAATCTGGCGACCCTGGCCGAACGCCTGCCGGCGCCATGTTTGGGGCGCGTGCCGAAAATCAAGGGTGTCACTGCCGAAGCCGTGGCTGCGCATCTGCACCTGGATTTGCTGGACTACTAAGGTTTTCACTATGGCGAGGCACTGTGCCATTAGTGTTTTTGTCGGGCCTTTTACCCAGGCTTCTGTTTCAATGACCGCTGTCTACCCTTCAAGAAGACGAGTTCTGCCATGGAAATCTCAGGAAATACCGCGTTCTATGCCGGTCTGAGCACGATTCAGACAGGGCAGAACCGTGTCGATCAGGCTTCGAGCCAGATCGCCAACAATACCATCGAGCGTTCGGTCACCAGCCAGTCGTCCGAACTGCAAGCTGATCGGTTGCGGTCGGTGGATCGCAGCCAGCAATCGGACCTGGCCAGCAACATGGTTGAAATGTCCCAAGGCAAATTTCAGGTCGAACTGGGCGTGAACGTGGCCAAGGCATCCGATGAAATGCTCGGTACGTTGATCGACACTTTCGCCTGATTCCCCACCTCAGGTTTGTCAAAACGCCGCGATTATTCGCGGCGTTTTCGTCTCTAACTCCTTCTGGCTCAACTAATCTTTTCCTACGGACGCTGTGAGTGTTTCGCTGCGGTGAATGGCTGTGCCTGGGATTTTTTCCGGGACGATGACGAACGGCAAAAGATCGGCGCTTGACAAGATTTAGGCGTAAACGTATGTTTCAAACAACTGTTTGACCGTCACAACAAATCCATGCGGTCGTTCATTCCCGGTTACATCAGCAGAGGTTTATCGCTATGCCTGACTACAAGGCCCCCTTGCGTGATATTCGCTTCGTTCGTGACGAACTGCTTGGCTATGAAGCGCACTATCAGAGCCTTCCGGCTTGCCAGGACGCAACTCCAGACATGGTTGACGCCATTCTTGAAGAAGGTGCCAAGTTTTGTGAGCAGGTGCTGGCACCGCTGAACCGTGTGGGCGACATTGAGGGCTGCACCTGGAGCGAATCCGGTGTGAAGACCCCGAGCGGCTTCAAGGAAGCCTACAAGCAATTCGTCGAAGGCGGCTGGCCAAGCCTGGCCCACGACGTGGAGCATGGTGGTCAAGGCCTGCCGGAGTCCCTGGGCCTGGCGGTCAGCGAGATGGTCGGCGAAGCCAACTGGTCGTGGGGCATGTACCCAGGCCTGTCCCACGGTGCGATGAACACTATTTCCGAGCACGGTACGCCCGAGCAGCAAGAGGCGTACCTGACCAAGCTGGTTTCCGGCGAATGGACCGGCACCATGTGCCTGACCGAGCCGCACTGCGGCACTGACCTGGGCATGCTGCGCACCAAGGCCGAGCCACAGGCCGACGGTTCGTACAAGGTCAGCGGCACCAAGATCTTCATTTCGGCCGGCGAACACGACATGGCCGACAACATCGTCCACATCGTTCTGGCACGTCTGCCGGACGCCCCGGCCGGTACCAAAGGTATCTCGCTGTTCATCGTTCCCAAGTTCCTGCCTAACGCAGACGGTTCCATCGGTCAGCGCAATGCGGTGAGCTGCGGTTCGCTGGAACACAAGATGGGCATCCACGGCAACGCCACCTGCGTGATGAACTTCGACGCGGCCACCGGTTTCCTGATCGGCCCGGCGAACAAAGGCTTGAACTGCATGTTCACCTTCATGAACACCGCACGCCTGGGCACCGCGCTGCAAGGCTTGGCCCACGCCGAAATCGGTTTCCAGGGTGGCCTGAAGTACGCCCGTGACCGCCTGCAAATGCGTTCCCTGACCGGCCCGAAAGCGCCGGACAAAGCCGCCGACCCAATCATCGTGCACCCTGACGTGCGTCGCATGCTGTTGACCATGAAGGCCTTCGCCGAAGGTAACCGGGCGATGGTTTACTTCACTGCCAAGCAAGTGGACATCGTCAAATACGGCGTCGACGAAGAAGAGAAGAAAAAAGCCGATGCGCTGCTGGCGTTCATGACGCCGATCGCCAAGGCGTTCATGACTGAAGTCGGCTTCGAATCGGCCAACCACGGTGTGCAGATCTACGGTGGTCACGGCTTCATCGCCGAGTGGGGCATGGAGCAGAACGTTCGCGACAGCCGCATTTCGATGCTGTACGAAGGCACCACCGGCATCCAGGCCCTCGACCTGCTGGGCCGCAAAGTGCTGATGACCCAGGGCGAAGCGCTCAAGGGCTTCACCAAGATCGTTCACAAGTTCTGCCAAAGCAACGAAGGCAACGACGCGGTCAAAGAGTTCGTAGAACCTCTGGCTGCGCTGAACAAGGAATGGGGCGAACTGACCATGAAGGTCGGTATGGCGGCCATGAAAGACCGCGAAGAAGTTGGCGCGGCCTCGGTGGACTACCTGATGTACTCCGGTTACGCCTGCCTGGCCTACTTCTGGGCTGACATGGCGCGCCTGGCGGCGGAAAAACTCGCCGCCGGCACCACCGAAGAAGCTTTCTACACCGCCAAGCTGCAGACCGCGCGCTTCTACTTCCAGCGCATCCTGCCACGTACCCGCACTCACGTGGCAACCATGTTGTCGGGCGCCAACAACCTGATGGACATGAAAGAAGAAGACTTCGCACTGGGCTACTAAGCCTTAAGCGATTCTTCACAGGCCGCTGTTTCTTCGGGAGCAGCGGCTTTTTTTATGTCCGCCTCCGTCCTCCTGTGGGAGCGAGCCTGCTCGCGATAGCGGTGGGTCAGACACATTAGTATCAACTGACCTATAGCTATCGCGAGCAGGCTCGCTCCCACAGAGAATCTGCGCAGCCATGGGAAAACATTCATCAAACTGAACCCTAAGAAATCACTCCTTCCTGCCGTTACAAGGATGGCAGTGTGATATCTGTCACATCTCGCGTGCCTTAATGCTCCAGTAGCAGGCACAATGCCATCTTTGATCAGCCGGGTCGGAGCTTTACCCTTGCCGCGTTCTTCCGCTGTACGTCTCAGTCATTTCCTACCGTCATTGGTGCTGTTGCTGGCGGGGCTTGCGGCTGCCTACGTCAAGGATCTCAATGTCTTTTTCACCTCCCTGTTCAACGTCCTTCCTACATTGGTGTTGTTGCTAGGAGGTGCGTATTGCGCCGTTTACCGACGTCAGCGTGAGCTGTTTCTGATGATCACGGTGTACATCGCCTACTTCCTGCTGGACACCCAGACCGACTTCTACCGCGACAACGGCAAGGTGCGCGAAGACGCAGCGGTGGTGTTTCACCTCGTCTGCCTGTTGTTGCCGCTGTTGTTTGGCCTGTTCGCCGCGTGGCAGGAGCGGACTCATTTGTTCCAGGACATGGTGGCGCGGTTCGCGGTGCTGCTGATCTTTGGCAGCGTGGCGCTGGCCCTGGAACAAAGTTATCCCCAGGCTCTGCTGTTGTGGCTTTCCGAGATCCGCTGGCCGGCGTTGCACGGTGCCTGGATGAGCCTGATCCAGTTGTCCTACCCGGTGTTCATCGCAGCCTTTGTGTTGCTGGCCTGGCAATACTGGCGCCATCCGCGACCGTTGCATGCCGCGCAATTGGTGGGTTTGCTCGGGGTGTTCTGGATGTTGCCCAAGACCTTCATCCTGCCATTTACCCTGAACATCATGTGCAGCCAGGTGATGCTGATGATCGCGGCGGCGGTCGCCCACGAGGCTTATCAGATGGCGTTCCGTGACGAACTGACCGGCCTGCCGGGGCGTCGGGCGCTGAATGAGCGCATGCAGCGCCTGGGTCGCAATTATGTTTTGGCGATGAGCGACGTGGACCATTTCAAGAAATTCAACGACACCCACGGCCATGACGTGGGTGATCAGGTGCTGCGGCTGGTCGCCAGCAAACTGTCGAAAATCAGCGGCGGCGGTAGGGCTTATCGCTACGGTGGAGAGGAATTTGCGCTGGTATTTGCAGGCAAGACCATCGAGGAGTGCATGCCTCATCTGGAGGTCATTCGCGAATCCATCGCGAACTACAGCATCCAACTACGCAATCCCGACAGTCGTCCCCAGGATGATCAACAAGGTCGCCAGCGTCGTGCCGGTGCCGGGGCATCCAGTGTATCGGTGACGGTCAGCATCGGCGTGGCCGAACGCATCGAACAGCGCACCCCCGAAGAAGTGCTCAAGTCCGCCGACCAGGCGCTCTACAACGCCAAGGGGGCCGGGCGTAACTGTGTGATGGCCTATGGGCAGAACCGTCGCGGTGCGGTACGCATGGAAGCTGCCGCGGGTTGAGTGATGACGGCGCATTCAGCGTCTGGACTGTGATTGTGAGCCTCGGTGGCCGGCAGTAGGTTTGAACGACCTGTTACCGGAGAAGACCACCATGCCCGAGTACAAAGCCCCGCTGCGCGACATGCGCTTTCTGATCGATCACGTCTTCGATTTCCATGGCCGCTATGCTGAACTGGGAGCCGGCGATGCCAGCCCGGACATGGTCAGCGCCATTCTCGAAGAGGGCGCCAGGTTCTGTGAGAACGTGCTGGCGCCGCTCAATCGCTCCGGTGACGAAGAAGGCTGCCATTTCGACAATGGCGTGGTCACCACGCCTACCGGCTTCAAGCAGGCGTTTGCACAGTACGTGGAGGGCGGCTGGCACGGGCTGGCGGCGGACCCGGCTTACGGCGGCCAAGGATTGCCCAGTTCCCTGGGCCTGGTCATCAGCGAAATGGTCGGCTCCAGCAACACGTCCTGGGGCATGTACCCAGGCCTGACCCACGGTGCCATGTCGGCCATTCATGCCCACGGCACCGAAGAACAGAAACAGGCCTACCTCACCAAGCTCACGGCCGGTCAATGGACCGGCACGATGTGCCTCACCGAAGCTCATTGCGGCACGGACCTGGGCATCATCAAAACCCGCGCCTTGCCTCAGGCCGACGGCAGCTACGCGATTACCGGCAGCAAGATTTTCATTTCCGCCGGCGAACACGACATGAGCGACAACATCATTCATCTGGTGCTCGCCAAACTGCCGGATGCACCTGCCGGGACCAAGGGCATCTCGCTGTTCATCGTGCCCAAGTTCCTGCCTGACGCCAATGGCGAAGCGGGACCGCGCAATGGCGTTTCCTGCGGGTCGATCGAACACAAAATGGGCATCAAGGCTTCCGCCACCTGCGTGCTTAATTTCGACGGGGCCAAGGGATTCTTGATCGGCGAGCCGAACAAGGGGCTGAACTGCATGTTCACCATGATGAACCATGCCCGGCTGGGCACCGGCATGCAGGGCCTGTGCCTCGGGGAAGCGAGCTTCCAGGGCGCAATCAAATATGCCAACGACCGTTTGCAGATGCGCTCGCTGACCGGTCCCAAGGCGCCGGAAAAAGCCGCCGATCCGATCATCGTCCACCCCGATGTGCGCCGGATGTTGCTGACCATGAAAGCCTTCAACGAAGGCAACCGGGCACTGACTTACTTCACTGCGCAACTGTTGGACATCGCCCACCTGAGCAGCGACGAAACCGCCCGCCAGGAGGCCGAAGACCTGCTGGCGTTCCTCACCCCGATCTGCAAGGCCTTCATGACCGACACGGGGTTGGAGGTGACCAACCACGGCATGCAAGTGTTTGGCGGTCATGGCTTCATACGCGAATGGGGCATGGAGCAACTGGTGCGAGACTGTCGCATTGCGCCGATCTACGAAGGCACCAATGGTATCCAGGCGCTCGATTTGCTGGGGCGCAAAGTGTTGGGCAGCCAGGGCAAGTTGCTGCGAGGGTTCACCAAAATCGTCCATAAGTTCTGCGCCGCCAACGCTGAACATTCGCAGCTCAAGGATTACGTCGCGCAACTCAACGGGCTCAACCAGCAATGGGGCGAACTGACCACCCGGGTTGGCATGGCGGCCATGAAGAATCCGGATGAAGTGGGTGCCGCCTCCGTGGACTATCTGATGTACAGCGGCTACATCATCCTGGCCTATCTGTGGTTGCGCATGGCGTTGGTGGCCCAGGCGCAACTTGACGCGGGCGAAGGTGACGCGGATTTCTGTCGGGGCAAACTGGCGACCTGTGAGTTTTACTTCAAGCGCCTGCTGCCCAGGACCGCCGCTCATCGGGCCGCGGTTGAGGCGGGGAGCGATTGCTTGATGAAGCTGCCAGCGGAGTTGTTTGCCCTCTGATATGAGGGGACAAGGATCGCAGGCTTCGCCAGCTCCTACAGGGAGTACGCGCTCTTCTGTAGGAGCTGGCGAAGCCTGCGATCTTTTCCGTAATGACTAAAAATAACAAAACAGTCACTGGCTGACCCTATGTGTCGCAAAAGTTGTTGGGGTACACTCGGACCACTGCAAAAACCGTTTTCTTACGAACCAATTGTTTAGATCCTGCGAGGTTTGCCATGGCTGACTACAAAGCGCCCCTGCGCGATATGCGCTTCGTCCTCAATGAAGTGTTCGAGGTCGCGAAACTCTGGGCTCAACTGCCGGCGCTGGCCGAGACCGTAGATGCTGAAACCGTCGAGGCGATTCTCGAGGAAGCCGGCAAAGTCACCAGCAAAAGCGTCGCCCCCCTCAGCCGTGCGGCGGACGAAGAAGGTTGCCACTGGGCTGACGGTGCCGTCACCACGCCCGCCGGTTTCCCACAGGCCTATAAGACTTACGCCGAAGGCGGCTGGGTCGGCGTCGGTGGTGATCCGACCTACGGCGGCATGGGCATGCCCAAGGCTGTTTCGGCTCAGGTCGAAGAAATGGTCAACTCCGCCAGCCTGTCCTTCGGCCTGTATCCCATGCTGACCGCCGGGGCTTGCCTGTCGATCAATGCCCACGCCAGTGAAGAGCTCAAAGCAGCCTACCTGCCGAACATGTACGCCGGTGTCTGGGCCGGTTCCATGTGCCTGACCGAGCCGCATGCTGGTACAGACCTGGGCATCATTCGCACCAAGGCCGAACCTCAGGCCGATGGTTCCTACAAGGTCAGCGGCACCAAGATCTTTATTACGGGTGGCGAACACGACCTCACCGAAAACATCATCCACCTGGTGCTGGCAAAGTTGCCGGACGCACCGGCAGGCCCGAAAGGCATCTCGCTGTTCCTGGTGCCCAAGTTCATGGTCAATGCCGACGGCAGTCTGGGTGCGCGTAACGCGGCCAATTGCGGGTCGATCGAACACAAGATGGGCATCCAGGCGTCCGCCACCTGTGTGATGAACTTTGACGACGCCGTGGGTTATCTGGTGGGCGAGCCGAACAAAGGCCTGGCGGCGATGTTCACCATGATGAACTACGAGCGTTTGGGTGTGGGTATCCAAGGCCTGGCCACCGGTGAACGTTCCTACCAGAACGCCATCGAATACGCGCGTGACCGCCTGCAAAGTCGTTCGCCAACCGGTGCGCAGAACAAAGACAAAGTCGCTGACCCGATCATCGTCCACCCGGACGTGCGCCGGATGTTGCTGACCATGAAAGCCTCGAACGAAGGTGGCCGGGCATTTTCCACATACGTGGCGATGCAACTGGACACCGCCAAGTTCAGCGAAGACCCGGCCACCCGCAAGCGCGCCGAAGATCTGGTGGCCTTGCTGACCCCGGTGGCGAAGGCGTTCCTGACGGATCTGGGACTGGAAACCACTGTCCATGGCCAGCAGATTTTCGGCGGTCACGGTTACATTCGCGAATGGGGTCAGGAGCAACTGGTGCGTGACGTGCGCATCACCCAGATCTACGAAGGCACCAACGGTATCCAGGCGCTGGATTTGGTAGGGCGCAAGATCGTCGGCAGTGGCGGGGTGTTCTACAAGCTGTTCGCTGACGAAATCCGCCACTTCACGGCTACCGCGAGCAGTGATCTGGCCGAGTTCACCAAGCCGTTGAACGACGCTGTCGGTACGCTGGATGAACTGACCGAATGGCTGCTGGACCGGGCCAAAAGCAACCCGAACGAAATCGGCGCGGCTTCAGTGGAATACCTCCAGGCGTTCGGCTACACCGCCTATGCCTATATGTGGGCACTGATGGCCAAGGCCGCCTTGGGCAAAGAAGCGCAGGATGATTTCTATGCGAGCAAATTGGGTACGGCGCGGTTCTACTTCGCCCGCTTGCTGCCGCGTATTCATTCGTTGAGTGCTTCAGTGAAGGCGGGTAGCGAGTCGCTGTTCCTGCTGGACGCTGGGCAATTCTGAAATTCACCGCGATGTAAGCAAATGCTTACATCGCGTGCTGGCGTTTTCCCTCTATCGGCCAATTGGATCCAGGGCTAATCTACTTCACATGGACGTCGCGCAGGATGCGCAAAGCAACAACACGGACACGTAGGATTCTGCCAGGATGGCGGAGCGAAATGGATGTCAGGGAAACAGTCTGCAAAGCCCCGCTTCGGCGGGGTTTTCTTTTGTCCGCGTTTTTATTTTTCCGCGCTTTATCCCTTCTGGATGGCTTCTCACTGAACCCTGACGAGCGGTCGGGTGTCCATGAGCTATATGGCAATGTGGCCATCGCCCCTCAGGAGTCATCCATGGATATCATTCGAATCATCATCGCCATTCTGCTGCCGCCGTTGGGTGTGTTTCTGCAAGTCGGTTTCGCCGGGGCGTTCTGGCTGAATATTCTGCTGACTCTGTTGGGTTACATCCCGGGCATCGTGCACGCGGTGTACATCATCGCCAAGCGTTGAGAATTCATAGCTGTAGATAACCTGTGGGAGCGAGCCTGCTCGCGATAGCGGTAGATCCAGTCAACATCTCCATGGACTGATCCACCGCTATCGCGAGCAGGCTCGCTCCCACATTTGGTTTTGCATTTGCCCTATAGGGGCCCATCCATCACCCTGCGATAGAACAACCATTCATGCTCCAGCGCATGAGCCTGGTTGATCGCCTTGCGAAAGCCATGGCGCTCATCGGCGTAGTAATGTGCTTCTACCGCGATACCGTTGTCCTCCAGTGCCTCGACCATATCGCGTGTCTGCTGTGGCACGACCACGGCATCCAGTTCACCCTGGAAAAATATCACTGGGGCGCGGATCTGATCAGCGTGCAGCAGTGGTGTGCGGTCCCGGTAGCGTGCGGCGTCCTGTTGCGGGTCGCCGATCAGCCAGTCCAGATAATCGCCTTCGAATTTGTGCGTGGCGCGGCTAAGGGCGATGGGGTCGCTGACGCCATAGAGACTGGCGCCGGCACGGAACACGTCATGGAACGCCAGGGCGCAAAGAGTGGTATAGCCCCCGGCACTGCCGCCACGAATGAACGCGCAACGGCCATTGATCAGGCCTTGCTCCTCCAGGTATGCAACCACGGCACAGGCATCCTCGACATCCACCACGCCCCAGTTCAAATACAGCGCCTGTCGATAGGCTCGGCCGTAACCGCTGCTGCCGCGATAATTGAGGTCGGCGACGGCAAAGCCGCGCTGGGTCCAGTACTGGATGCGCGGATCAAAGATGGGATAACACGCCGAGGTCGGTCCGCCATGGATGAACACCACCAGCGGCGGCTTTTCTTCGGCGTTCATGGCCGGGTAAAAGAACCCGTGGGCTAGGCTGGAAGCCGAGGGATAGCGCAGGGTTCGGGGGCGACTGATGTGTTCGGCGGGCAGCGGTGCGACGCCACCGGCAAGCGTCACCACTGCATGGCTTTGCCGGTCAATGGCAATCACCGCCGACGGGCTGACTGGCGAAGCGGCGATGGCATAAATGAACCGCTCATCGAGTGCCAGGCTGCGGAAACGCGAATAGGGGCCGGTGAAATCCTCGTATACGCCGTCGCTGCGGCAGAGGCCCAGTCGTCCGAACCCCGCCTCGGTCCAGCTCGCCAGGTAATCTCGTTCGCCCAGCGGCAGCCACGTACAGCCGCCCAGTTGCCAGGGCGCAGGGGCGTGATCGGCTTCGGCGGCGGGCAGCGGCTCCAGGCCGTCGGCGGATTCAATCCAGGGCTGCCAATAACCGTCACGATCGCTCAGGCAATAGAGGCGACTGCAATCATCAAAACGCGGTTGCTGAATGGACTCCTCGTTAGCGCTGCCCGCTACGCAACGCGGTTCGCCCCAGGCACCCGCGTTGCGCTCGGCCAGCATCAGTCTCGTTGACGTCCACGGTTGATGGGGGCGGCTCCACTCAATCCAGGCCAGCCGTCGACCATCCGGACTCAAGGTCGGCGCAGCGTAGAAGTCCGCACCTTCGGCCAGCAGATGGCGCTGACGATCTGCCAGGCCGATCGCGATCAGGCGATGCTGATTGGCCTGCTCCTCCACCGCCAGCACCTGGCCGCAAGCGAAGTGAAGATCACCATATCGACACTCCCCTGAGGTCAGCGCCACGGGCTGTTCGCCGGCCAGCGATTGGTAGTACACCTGTTGGTCGGCTTCATTGACGAACAGCACACCGTCGTCGCTCAGGCAGAACGCTCCGCCGCCATACTCATAAACCCGGCTACGCGCACTGAACCCGTCCGGGGTCAGGCATCGGGCCTTGGCCTCCTGCCAGTGCCAGATCCGGCAGGCACCGTCTTGGGGACGGTATTCATTCCAGAACAGTCCAAGGGGCCCGGCCTGCAGCTCAGCGAAATCGATACCTGCCGCAACGGCCTGGGTGGCGCTGAAAGAATCAGCCTTTAACGATGAGGCGTGAGTTTCGTTCATTGCGAAAGGCCAGTTGTTCAATCGTCTGAGTGGCATGCTCGGCGTCTTCCCGAGCCTTAAGAATCATCCCGTGATGCTCGGATTTGCTGCACACCGGGTCGGCATTGCTGGCATCGCCCGTGAGCATGAAGGCCTGGCAGCGACAGCCGCCGAAGTCCTTTTCTTTTTCATCACACGAGCGGCATGGCTCGGGCATCCAGTCATAGCCGCGGAAGCGGTTGAAGCCGAACGAGTCGTACCAGATGTGCTGCATGCTGTGGTCGCGCACGTTGGGAAATTGCACCGGCAGTTGGCGGGCGCCGTGGCAGGGTAGTGCGGTGCCGTCCGGGGTGACGGTCAGGAAAATGCTGCCCCAGCCGTTCATGCAGCCCTTGGGGCGTTCTTCATAATAGTCCGGGGTGACAAAGATCAGCTTGCACGGATTGCCTTGAGCTTCCAGCTTGGCGCGATACTCGTTGGTGACACGCTCGGCACGCACCAATTGCTCCCGGGTGGGCAACAGGCCGACGCGGTTGAGCTGCGCCCAGCCGTAGAACTGGCAGGTGGCGAGCTCGACGAAGTCGGCTTCCAGGGCGATGCACAGCTCGATAATGCGATCGATCTTGTCGATGTTGTGCCGATGGGTGACGAAGTTCAGCACCATCGGATAGCCGTGGGCCTTGACCGCCCGGGCCATTTCCAGTTTTTGCGCGAAGGCTTTCTTTGAACCGGCCAGTAGATTGTTCACCTGTTCGTCGCTGGCCTGGAAACTGATCTGGATGTGGTCGAGGCCGGCCTTTTTGAAATCGCTGATCTTCTGCTCGGTCAAGCCGATGCCGGAGGTGATCAGGTTGGTGTAGAAACCCAGCCTGCGCGCCTCGGCGATCAGTTCGGCCAGGTCCTGGCGCACCAGCGGCTCGCCGCCGGAAAAGCCCAATTGAGCGGCGCCCATCTCACGAGCCTCGCGAAACACCTTGAACCACTGCTCGGTACTCAGCTCCTTGCCCTGCTCGGCGAAGTCCAGCGGATTGGAGCAGTACGGGCATTGCAACGGGCAGCGGTAGGTCAGCTCGGCCAGCAGCCACAGCGGCAGGCCGACTTCTGGCTTGGGTGGCAAGCCAGGGACTTCAGGCAAGTTCGATCCAATGCTCTGCACGGGCGACCTCCATGAATTGCTCGATGTCGTCACCGAGTTCCGGCACGTCGGGGAACTGTTTGGCCAACTCGCCAATGATGGCGGCCACATCCCGTTCACCGTCGATCAGGCCGCCAATCAGCGAAGCGCTGTCGTTGAGCTTGATCATGCCTTCAGGATAGAGCAGCACGTGGCCCTTCTGTGCCGGCTCGTACTGGAAACGATAGCCGGGGCGCCAGCGTGGGGTCTTGCTGCGGTCGAAGCTCATAAGCTAATTCCTTTGTGCCACACCCGTTGCCCGGTCACGCTGTGATAGGGCGGGCGGTTCAATTCGTAGGCCATGCTCATGGCATCGAGCATGCTCCAGAGGATGTCCAGTTTGAACTGGAGAATCTCCAGCATGCGCTCCTGGCCTTCGCGGGTGGTGTAATGCTGCAAGGTAATCGCCAGGCCATGCTCCACGTCTCGCCGGGCCTGGCCCAGGCGGGTGCGGAAGTATTCGTAGCCGGCGGGGTCGATCCAGGGGTAATGCTGCGGCCAGCTGTCCAGGCGCGACTGATGGATCTGCGGTGCGAACATTTCGGTCAGGGAGCTGCTGGCGGCTTCCTGCCAAGAGGCGCGGCGGGCGAAGTTGACGTAGGCATCCACCGCGAAGCGCACGCCTGGCAGCACCAGTTCCTGGGAGCGTAGTTGATCGGGATCCAGGCCAACCGCCTGACCCAGCCGCAACCAGGCTTCGATGCCGCCGTCTTCGCCGGGCGCGCCATCATGGTCGAGCAGGCGCTGGATCCACTCGCGGCGGATCTCCCGGTCCGGGCAGTTGGCCAGGATCGCGGCATCCTTGAGCGGGATGTTCACCTGGTAGTAAAAACGGTTCGCGACCCAGCCCTGGATCTGCTCGCGAGTGGCGCGGCCTTCATACATCGCCACGTGATACGGGTGATGAATGTGGTAATACGCGCCCTTGGCACGCAGGGCCGCTTCGAACTCGGCGGGGGACAGGGGGGTGTCAGTCATTTCGGTTCTCCGGGTAATTCCCGTGGATTCTGTGGCGTCAGGGTTGGTCCCATCGCGAGCAGGCTCGCTCCCACACTCGATCTGTAGCGCATGAAATATCCGGTACGACTCAAACTACTGTGGGAGCGAGCCTGCTCGCGATGGCGTCTCATCAGCCAGCAGCGATTGGCTGACACAGCGCACCCACTCCCACAATCGTCGCGCCCGTCCTACAACTCAATACTCATTCCGTCGTAAGCCACTTCGATCTTTCGACGTACAAGCTCAGCTCGCTCGGGCGAGTCTTCGTCGAGAATCGGGTTGGTATTGTTGATATGAATAAGGACCTTGCGCTGATTGGGCAGTTGCTCCAGCACTTCGATCATCCCGCCAGGCCCGTTCTGTGCCAGGTGGCCCATTTCCCGACCGGTGCGGGTGCCGACGCCCCGACGCTGCATTTCATCGTCGTCCCACATCGTGCCGTCCACCAGCAGGCAATCGCTGGCGGCCATGATCTCCAGCAACGGCCCGTCGACCTTGCCCAGGCCCGGGGCGTAGAACAGTTTGCCGCCGGTGCGCAGGTCTTCGACGATCAGGCCGATGTTGTCGCCCGGATGCGGATCGAAGCGATGCGGTGAATAGGGCGGCGCGGCGCTGCGCAGCGGCAGGGGAGTGAAGCGCAGGTTCGGGCAGGCCGGGATGGTGAACGGCTGGTCGAGTTCGATGCGGTTCCAGCTCAGCCCGCCGTTCCAGTGGGTCAGCATGTTGAACAGCGGAAAACCCGTGCTCAGGTCTTCATGAACCATGTCGGTGCACCAGACTTGATGCGGGCAGCCTTCGCGCAGGCTGAGCAGGCCGGTGGTGTGGTCGATCTGGCTGTCCATCAGAATAATGGCGCCGATACCGGTGTCCCGCAGTGCCCGACCCGGTTGCATCGGGGCGAACCCTTGGAGCTGGGCGCGAATGTCCGGGGAGGCATTGCACAGCACCCAGTTCACGCCATCATCGGAAATGGCGATGGACGACTGGGTGCGTGCCTGGGCTCGCAGGCTGCCGTTGCGAAAACCTGCGCAATTGGCGCAGTTGCAATTCCACTGAGGGAAACCGCCGCCGGCGGCGGAACCTAGAATCTGGACAAACATGGCCGCTCCATTTGCAAACCGAAATAAAAAACGCCCCGGCTGACCGAGGCGTTGTGCTGCGCGTTCAACCGCCTGCAGCAATCAACGGCTGGCGAAGTACATGGTGACTTCGAAACCGATACGCAGGTCGATATATGCGGGTTTGGACCAAGACATGGAAATACTCCTTTAGGTGGGATGTTGTCATCAGGATGGGTCGGTTGAGACCTATACATATAGTCCACCTCCGAAGGGAGATGTTCAGATGCTTAGGCGGCTATGTTACTAAATCTGACATATTCGTTGGCCGCAATTCTCTGAGAAAGCTCATTGCACAGACGGTAATGATCACGGCACCGCGTTCCAGGGCTCTCCAGGGCAGGCTCCATTAGTCAGGCAGTAGCGTGCACTTTCAGCGCTAAGCAGATGCCGCACGGCGTCCATCAGCTGTTTTCGATCCACACGCATGATGGCATCGGACAATTGCTCAAGATAATCCGACGGGTGGCCAGCGAGTTTGCCCTGCCAGAGCAGTTCGGCCGCTTGGGCGCAGGGCAGGGTGGCGCTCTGGAACTGGGCGGCGAGGGCCTGCTGCTGACTGGCTAGCGTCGAATCGTCGAGCTGCCGGAGCAGGTCCGGCAGGCCGCTCAGGAACTGGTCGATATGGGCGATCAACTGGGCCGCCGAGGTGTTGGGTGATTGGACACCAAACAACAAAGCGGTTTGCCCATCGATCTGCTTCACACCGCTGAACACCGCATAACCCAACTGCAACTCGACCCGCAGGCGTTGGTAAAACGGTGTTTGACACAGCTGTGCCAGCAACCGCCATGCGGCTTCGTCGGGCAGGGTTCGAGTAGGCGTGGGACAAAACAACAACACGGCCTGTTCGTCGCCATTGGTCTGAAGGGTGTGCCAGATCGGCTGCCCACAAGGGGAGGTCGGTTGGGCTTGCTGGGCGGCAATGCCGGGCACCCGGGCCAGCGCCGGGCCCATTGCTCCCTGGGTGGCGGCCGACAGGCCGATGGCCAGTCCGTCCCATTGCGCCGTCGTCCACACGTTGGGGGCGCTCTCGGTCAGCGCCAAGGCTGATGATTGGGCGTTTCGCTGGCAATGATTCGGCAGCTCCTTCAACAGGTGCCGAATCGGCATCAGCGGCGTTTCGTTCCTCGCTGGCGTCGGCGGCAGCGGTTGTTCCAGCTTCGTCAGAATGTGCTCAAGCACCAAGGGCATCGGTGCCTGCAGGCCAACCAGCTTCAGCAGCCATTGGTTGGCGCAGGGCTCAAAGGTCACTTCCACGCCGGCCTGACGCGCATCTTCACGCAGATCCTGCAGATGCCGATCAAGTCTGGTCGAGAGGTCGAGCGGGGGCAGCGTCGTCAGTCGCCAGCGCAGGTACACCGCGCCTTGCGGGGTGTTGTCCGCCAGCCCTTGGCTGAACTGCATGGGGGAGCGTTCCCGTCGGCCGCGGGAACGGTCCTGGGCGAAGGTGCGCAGACCGCGATGGGCGCTGGTCTGGCCGCGTATCAACCCGGTACGGGGGGCTTCGCTGGCCATTTGCAGGAACGGGTTGGGCGCGGGCAGTTGCCATTGCCCGGTGACGCTCTGCGCCGCGTGCAATTGCTTGAGGATTTCCCTGAGCCGTGACAGATCGTTTTCCGACAGTCGAACATCGCGATCTTCATTGTCCCAACGGGCCAGTTGCAAGGCCGTCGCCGTCTCCTGCCAACGTTGCAGCCGTGCGGTGAACTCATTGCGCAAGGGCGCCCAGTCGTCCTGGGCAGCGAAAAAACCCAACCAATCGTGCAGCAATGGCCGAATGTCGTTCGGCGTTTGGTCGTTGTCGAGTTTGAACTCGATGTGCAACAGCGCTTGCTCGGCAAACTCGTACAGCGTCGAAGCCTTGAGGCTGTCAGCCAGACCGCGCTGACGCAAGGTCGCGAGCAGGCCGCCCGGTTTACTGTTGTTCAGCCAGGTGCAGAGAAAGTCCATGGCTTGCGGCGAGGCGACCGGTAAACCTTCGAAGGCGCACAGCAGGTCGAGTCGTCCTGTACTGACCTGTTGATAACCGGCCTGGTGCGATGCCATCAGCTCCGGCGCTGGCTGCCGGGTGACCGCTTCACCCGCAGGCACATCGCAGCTGAACTGCTCGGCCAGTGCCTTCAAGGCGTCGATGCTTTGCGGGCCCGCCAGACTCAGCGTCATTTGGCCGCTCTGGTAGAACCTTCGATAAAAGTCCTGCAGTGCCCTTTGGAACTTGGCCTGTTGCACCGCGAGACTGTCGCGATTGCCCGCATGGAAACCCCGCAATGGATGAGCTGCGGACAGTCCTTCGTGCAAGGCCTCCTGCCGCTGGGCCGTTGGATCCTGGGACCAGGCGATGAATTCCGCGTGCAGCACTTCCCGTTCGCGCAATTGGTCGGCTTCATCCAGGCGCGGATGGGAGAGCATGTCCCCCAGTCGTTCCAGACCGCCGGCAAAGGCCGCCGGCGGTAATTCGAAGAAGAAATCGGTGGTGCGTTCGCTGGTGCGGGCATTGACCTGGCCACCATGCCGTTGCACGTAGGCCATCAGGTTCTGCTCTGTGGGAAACCGCTCAGTGCCGAGGAAGAAAAGATGTTCGAGCAAGTGCGCCAGTCCCGGCCAGGCGAGCGGCGCATCATGGCTGCCGACCGCCACCCGCAACACCGCAGCGCTGCGCTTGAGGCCGGGGACATGGCGCAATGTCACTCGCAAGCCGTTGGCCAGGGTTTCAGTGTGGGGGCGAAAGGAATCGACGGCCGACATGAGCGTTTCCAGAACAGAGAAGCGCTCATGCTAGCGGATTAGGGGGCGTTCTCAATCAGTGTTTGTTCAAGTCGTCGTAAAGCTCAGGGCGGCGGTCATGCAGGTAGTTGTAGGCCGCACGGCAATCCTCCATCAGTTGCCGATCCAGGTCACCTACGATCAAGGCCTCGTCCAGCCCGGCAAGGGCAGGGCGGCTGCCATCCGGGGCGGCGATGCTGCTTTGGCCGCAGTACTGCAATTCACCTTCATGACCGCAATAGTTGGCGTAAGCCACAAAACACTGGTTCTCGATGGCCCGGGCGCGCACGGTGACATCGGCGATGAACTCGTAGGGCTGCATGTTGGCGGTGGGCACCAGGATCAGTTCGGCGCCGGCCAGGGCCAGGCGCCGGGCGTTTTCCGGAAACTCCAGGTCATAACAGATCAGAAAGCCGAGCTTCCAGCCGTTAAGCTCGACGATGGGCAGTTCGCTATCGCCAGCGCTGAACATCGCGTGGTCCAGATCGCCAAACAGGTGACTTTTTCGATAATTTGCCAGGCGTTCGCCGTGGGCGTCGATCAGTTGCACCGCGTTGTAAATCTGCCCATCTTCGCTACGTTCCGGGTAGCCATAGGCGATCGCCAGACCGGCCGCCTTGGCGATGCGAGCGATCTGCTGCGCCCATTCGCCGTTGTAGACCTCGGCCAATACATTCACCGCGTCGACGCCAATGTTGTAGCCGGTCAGGAACATTTCCGGCAACACCAACACATCGGCACCCCTGGCCTCCAGCGCCACCTGATGCAGGCGTTGCAGGTTGGCGGCCGGATCCAGCGGCAGCGGTGAACATTGGTAAAGGGCTACACGCATCAAAAACTCCTTTTATTCGGGCAGGGCGATCGGACCGATTTCGTCGAACACGTCACCTGGCCCCGGGTTCTCGGGGTGAGTTTCACCGCCGAAGTGCTTCATGATTCCCCACACGGCATTGAGTGAGGTTTGTACCGCGCCCTCAACCCAGGCCGGTGTCCATGAGACGTCATCGCCGGCGATAAAGATCCCTCGCTGTTCGGCCGGCATGTCGTCCTGCATGAAATGTGCGTACATGCGCTGGTTGTAGCGATAGTGGCCGGGCAGAGCACCTTTGAATGCGCCGAGGAAATGCGGGTCGGCTTCCCAGGACACGGTGATCGGATCGCCGATGATCCGTGCGGCGATGTCCACCTTGGGATAAATCTTCTTCAAGGCATCGAGCGCCAGCTTCACGCGTTTTTCCACCGGATGGGGGAGCATTTTCAGCGCGTCGCTCATCCACGAGTACGACAGGCAGATGACCCCTGGCTTGTCGTCTCCGTTGTCGAACAGATAGGTGCCACGGGTGAGGCGATCGGTGAGGGTCATGCTCATCAGGTCGCGGCCGGTGTCCGGGTCCTTGTCCTTCCAGAACGGTCGGTCGACCATCACGAAAGTCTTCGACGATTGCATGTAGCGGGTGCGGTCCAGGGCCATCCACATTTTTTGCGAGAACAGCGCCTCTTCGCATTCGATCTGAGTGGTCAGCAGCCAGCTTTGGCAGGTGACCAGCACCGCAGCATATTCGCGGGTGTTGTCCCACACGTCGGTCACGCTGAACCGGCCATCGTCGGCGCGCGCGATGCGCTTCACACCGCTGCGCGGGGCGCCCAGGTGCAACGAGTTGAGGCTGGTACCTTCTGGCCAATGCGCGCAGCGCTCCGGCACATGTTTCCAGATGCCATGGGGCACCTGCTCGACACCGCCAACCACCAGGTGCTGATGATCGTCGCAATTGGTCATCACCACGCGGAAGATTTCCAGCATCGAATTGGGAAAGTCCGAATCCCAGCCGCCGGTGCCGAAACCAACCTGGCCGAATACTTCACGGTGCTGGAACGAGAGTTTGGCAAACGCCTTGGAGGTGGCGACGAAGTCGTAGAAAGTGCGGTCGTCCCACAGGGGGACCAGGGTGTTCCACAGTGCCTTGAGGCGTGGCACGTCGCGGTCGCGAATCGCCTGCTGGATATCGCCGAAGCGCGAACCGTCCTCCAGCGCATCCGCCCAGGCGTCGGCCACTTCCTGGAACAATGCCGGCAGGTCTGCCAACTTTTGTGCGTAGTAGGTCTGGCCTTCCAGATCAATGACCGTGCTGCCCGAGGCCGGGGTCAAAGGGTTGGGAAACGGTTTGGTCTCCAGGCCCAATTTGTCGACGTAATGATAGAACGCCGTGGACGACACCGGAAACCGCATGCCCCCCAGCTCGGCAATGACACCCTCGGCGCCGTTGAACGCTTGTGAGCGCAGGCGCCCACCCATTTTCGACGCTTCGTAGACCACCGGCTTGAGGCCCAGCTTCATCAACTCGTAGGCCGCCACCAGGCCGGCGATCCCGGCACCGACAATCGCGACTTCCGCCCCGTGGTTGTGGGCGGGAATACTGCCCAGGCCGGCGGGATGCTCGATCCAGTCGTCAAAAGCGAAAGGAAAGTCCGGCCCGAAAATGGTGATGGGCTTCTTGCCGTCTGCTGGGTGGCGATTGTTCTTGTTCATGGCTGACCTTGATTGGGCGACTCGACGCGACTTTCGCGTCTGAGTATAGGAAAGATGCCAGCCATTTTAGAGAGGGAGAAACACGTTAATAAGACGCAATGTGTCGTCGATTTGGATGATTTATAGTCATTTTGATGTGTTCATTGATCTTAATGACGAAACGCAGCTCGGGGGGAGCGAACCGTCACGCGATAGCGGCATGCCGGTCATGGAGACGTAGCCGGCCCGACGGCATCGCGTGCACGTTGAGTCGCACACTCTAGACCGGCTGCCCTCGATCGATCTTGCTGCTGAGGATGATCGAAGTGGTGGTTTTCTCCACCCCATCCACGCTGCCAATCTGATCCAGTAACTGATCCAGCTGCTCCGGTGAATCCGTGCGCAGCCAGGCCACATAGTCGAATTCGCCGCTGACCGCACACAGTTGCTGGACCTGGGCCATCGCACTCAAGCGCCGCAGCACGTCCTTGCCGGAGCGCGGTTGAACCTTGATGCCGACATAAGCCTGTAACCCGCCGTCTATCACCCGCTGCCCCAAACGCACGCCGTATCCGGTAATGACCCTGGTTTTTTCCAGCCGCGCCAGCCGCGACGTCACCGTGGTGCGGGCGATGCCCAATTGTCGGGCGAGCATGGCGACGCTTTCCCGGGCATTGATTTGCAGGGCGGCGATCAGTTGGCGGTCGATTTCGTCGAGGACGGGAGGGCGGGTGTCAGACAAGATGGGCTCCGGCGTGGATATCGGTGGCTGGCATGTTACAGGCTCGCATGCCTTTGCCACCTACTCCATTGGGACGCGGTCGGGAAATGCCTGCCGCCATGACGTTGGCCATGGCGGCAGTATCCGCAGAGTTGACGATGCGGGTATCAACCCGTTTCAGATGTGGCCGCAGCCCAATCCAGGCTGCGACCGGGCCAGGGTCATTTCCAGCGATTGATATCCCATGCCTTGCGGTCGAGATCGAGATCGGGGAATTTTGCCGGATCGAATACCGGCCTTGCCACACCGGCTTTCAACTGCGCGCGGAAGTCGTTGATCACCCGTATTGCAGTAGGGAACAGCATCAGAATCGCAATCAGGTTCACAAGTGCCAGAATGCCCATCATCGGGTCTGAGAAGAAAAACACCGAGGTGGCGTTCGGGGCCGCGGCGCCGAGGAAAATCAAGCCCAGGATAAACACGCGTAGCACCAGCAGGGCCGGTTTGGATGGGGTGATGGCTGCCAGTGCGTTTTCGCCCAGGTAGACGTTGTAGATGATGGACGAGAAGGCGAAGAGCAGGATCGCCAGGCTCAACGCGTAGCGCGACCACTCACCAAAATGGTTGGCCAGTGACTGCTGTGTCAGCACGACACCGTCAATACCTGTGGCACCGGCAACATAGACGTCACCCAGCAGGATGATGAAAGCCGTGCACGAGCAAATCACGATCGTGTCGATGAAGACTGAGAACGATTGGGTGATGCCCTGGCTGACCGGGTGATGTACCAGCGCAGTCGCTGCGACGTTCGGTGCGGAACCAAGCCCCGCCTCGTTTGAGAACAGGCCGCGGCGCAAGCCTTGTGCAATCGCCGCCCCCATGCCGCCGGCAATGGCTTCTTCATAGCCGAAGGCACTGGAGACGATGCGTACGAAGAGCGCCGGAATTTCACCGATGTTCATCACGATGACGATCAGGGCAAGCGCCAGGTAACCCAACGCCATGACGGGAACCACGACATCGGCCGCCTTGGCGATGCGCTTGATTCCACCAAAGATCACAAACCCGGTGACAAGCACCAGGAGCGCTCCGGTCACCAAGCGGCTGATCCCGAACGAATCCTGCATCGCGCCGGCCACAGTGTTGCCTTGAAAGGCGTTGAAGCCAAGGCCGAAGGCCGCCAGCAGGCAGACTGCATAAACGATCGCAAGCCAGTTGTAGTTCGACCCGAGGCCGTGCCGGATGTAGTCGGCTGGGCCGCCACGGAAGGAGTGCTCCCCGTCAGTGCGCTTATAAACCTGGGCAAGCGTACATTCGACGAGACTGGTCGCCATGCCGACGAGCGCGATACACCACATCCAGAAAACCGCGCCGGGCCCACCGAGCGTAATCGCGACGGCTACACCGGCAATGTTTCCGCCGCCCACACGACCGCCCACAGATACCAGCAGCGCCTGTCGCGCACTGAGGTTGTTGGGGTCGCTGTTCTGGTTCTTGCCTGAGAGCACGCGGAACATCCGGCCGAAGAATTCGAACTGGACGAAACCCGACATAATCGTGATGAACACGCCGAAGACTACGAGAATGGGTATGAGCGACCACCCCCACGTGAGGCTGTCGACATACCCAAACAGCGTTTGCAGGAATTCCATCTGTTTCTCCTATATTTCTTATTATCGGCGGAGCCGCTCTCTTGAGCGTTCCGCGATCAGTTTATGCCTGGTTTTACATCCGATTTCGCGTCTTCGGACGTTTCGATGCCGCCGACCGTTCCCGATCCGAAAACCCGCAATATGGCACCGTCGAGTCGTTCGAGGGCAGCACCGGCCTTTATCACTGGCAGTGGCCGGGCCCTGGCGGGCGCAACTGTACTACAGAGCGGTAGTTTCGGCGCCCTGAGAGTTGTGCTTAATCAGCCTCAGGGGCTGCCCAATGCCTGTTCAGTTGAGTGCTACTGCCGGTTTGATCTTCTAAACATCCGGTATAGGCGCAATTCACTATAGCTGGGCGGGTAAACACCGCACGGATGACGTCCTTATTGTGCAACCGTCTATGAAGACCTTTGGCCAGTGCGCCCAGTCTCGCCGCTCAAAAACGCAAAAGCCGCGCAATGCGCGGCTTTTTGTATGGTGGGCCCACACGGACTCGAACCGTGGACCAAAGGATTATGAGTCCTCTGCTCTAACCAACTGAGCTATAGGCCCTCAGTAGGCCGCGGATTATAGCGACGGTTTCTCGGCTGTGCTATCCGAAAAATCCGATACGGTCATACGAAGAAACGTTGCGGCGAACTCTTCGGCGCACAGGGGCAGGCTGACGATGTAGCCCTGAATCTGTTCGCACCCTTCTTCAGCCAGAAATTGTTGTTGGGCCAGGGTCTCGACGCCTTCGGCGATGATGGTGAATTGCATACTGCGGCCCAGGGCGATGATTGCCCGCACGATGGCCACGTCGTGCGGGTCATCGGGTAGGCCACGGACGAAGGACTGGTCGATCTTGAGGAAGTCCAATGGCAAACGCTTGAGATAGCTCAGGGAGGAGTAGCCGGTGCCAAAGTCGTCTATCGCCAGTTGCACGCCGAGTTTTTTCAGCTGGTGCAGCACTGCGAGGGCTTCTTCGGCCTGGCTCATGATGAAGTTTTCGGTAATTTCCAGTTGTAATAAGCCGGGCTTGAGATGGTGCTCACGCAGCAGTTGCTCGATACGCCCCAGCAGGTTGGGTTGGCGCAATTGGGCTCCGGCCAGGTTGACTGACAGCGGGCCGAGGCTTTCGTAGGCGGCGTTCCATTCGGACAGTTGCCGACAGGCACGTTCCAGTACCCAGTCACCAATCTGCAGGATCATGCCGTTTTCTTCAGCCAGCGGGATGAAATGTTCCGGCGGTACGTCGCCAAACGTGGGGTGGGTCCAGCGAATCAGCGCCTCGGCACCCACCAGGCGATTGTCGGCAAGGCTGAATTTGGGTTGGAAGGACAACGATAATTCGTTGCGCTCGATGGCGCGTCGCAGCTCGTGCTCCAGTGCCACCCGCTCACTGGCCTGGGCGGTGAGGTCGCGGGTGTAGCTTTCAACCCGGTTGCGACCCTTGGCTTTGGAGCGGTACATCGCCGCATCGGCATTTTTGACCAGCGTGGCAACGTCGCAGCCATCCTGGGGGTACAGACTGGTGCCGATGCTGGCGCTGATGAAAAATTCATGTTCGCCAGCCTGGAACGGTGCCGCAAAGCAATTCAACAGCTTTTGGGCAATGTGTTCGGCATCGCTGGGTTGTTGCAGGCCTGGCAGCAGGATGATGAATTCGTCGCCACCCAAGCGCGCCACGGTATCGATATCGCGCAACTGCTCACGCAGGCGCACGGCGATACCCTTGAGCAGCAGATCCCCCACCGGGTGCCCCAGGCTGTCATTGATGTGCTTGAAGCGGTCCAGGTCCAGGAACAGCACCGCACCCTGACCGCCATCTTCCTGCTGGCTGTTGAGCGCCATCAATAATCGGCTTTCGAACAATGTGCGATTCGGCAGGCCGGTGAGCGGGTCGTGGTGCGCCTGGTAATCGAGTCGGGCCTGAGCGTGCTTGAGGCTGGAAATATCGGCAAAGACCGCAACGAAATGGGTGATTTCCCGATCCCGGTTACGCACCGCGCTGATGGTCAGCCAACTGGGATACAGCTCGCCGTTTTTACGCCGGTTGGATATCTCCCCCTGCCAGTGTCCCTCGGCCGTCAACTGGTGCCACATCGCGGCATAGAACGCGCTGTCGTGCAGGCCGGAAGCCAACAACCGCGGTGTGTGACCCAAGGCTTCGGTTTCGCTATAGCCGGTGATTTCGCTGAAGGCGCGGTTTACCGCGCTGATGTGCTGTTGCGTATCGGTGATCAGCACTCCTTCGGCGGTACTCTCGAACACGGTGGCGGCCTGTTGCAGTTTTTCCTGCATGAGGTGGCGTTCGGTGATGTCCCGGGCGATGGTCAGCATGCAGTCTTCGTCGCCGATGGGCAGAGGGCGGCTGGACACTTCGCAGAGCCGTATCTGTCCATCGTTACGGCGGATATGACACCTGAAGTCCCTGACATAACCGTCTCGTTGCAATAGGTCGAGCATCTGTTTGCGCTCATTGAGGTTGACCCAGATACCCAGGTCCAGGGTGGAGCGGTCCACCGACAAGGCGCTGTTGAAGCCGGTAATGCGACTGAAGCCTTCGTTGACCTCAATCAGCAGGCCGTCGCTTTGCCGGGACAGTAGCAGGCCGTCGGGCGAGGCATGAAAAGCCTTGGCGAACTTCTCTTCGGAGGTCTGCAGCTGCTGCTGGGTTTCCTTGAGCTGGCTGATGTCACGGACGACCACGACCAGCGCTGGGGTGGTGTCGAGATCGAAGGGTTCGGCCGAGATCAGCCCGGTGAACACCTGGCCATTGCTGCGGCGAAAAGGCATCTCCAGATTGCGGATGCTGCCGGCCTGTAATCGTTGCAGCAGGCTCGGGCCGACGTCCTGGATGCCCCAGATGTTCAGTTCGGTCGCGGTCCGGCCCACCACCTCCGCGGCGCCCAGGCCAATCTGCTCCTCGAAGGCCTTGTTGACCTCCAGCAGGCAACCGTCCAGCAGGCGCGCGATCACCAGGATGTCCGGACACTGACGGAATACCGAGGCGAATTTTTGCTCGGAAAGGCGCAGCGCTTCCTCGGTACGTTTGGCTTCGCTGATGTCGATCATCAACCCGCGCATCACCGGTTCGTGCCCGTGTTGGATGAGGCTGACAATATCGCGCACCCACAGGCAGCGGCCGTCAGCAGTGATCACGCGGTAATCGATGCAATGGTCGCGGCCCGCCAGCACTTCATGGTCGCAATAGGTCTGGGCGCGGATCAGATCGGCGGGATGAATAATGTTGCGCCAGAACCCTGGAATCAACCAGTGGGAGAGGGGATAGCCGAGCAGTTCTTCAGCGTGAGGGGACACGTAGCTGTAGGTGAAGTCACTGACCCTTGCCTCCCAGGCAATTGCTGAAAGGCTCTCCACCAGCCCGCGATAGTGGTATTCGCTGCTGCGCAGTTCTTGTTCCAGATCGACTCGCCGCGCGATCTCTGAGCTGAGGCGGCGATTGATGCGGATCACCGCCGCGAGTATGCCGCTCAAGAGGAGCAGTGCAGGCAAGCCGTAAACCAGTAGGTCTGACCAGAACCTTCGGTAATCTCGGACATTGCCGACCCATTTCTCCTGAATTTCGCTGATTTGGGCCGGGGTCATGTCCGCTATCACCTTGTCCAGGATGCCCACCAGTATCTTGTTCTCCCGGGGGACGCCCATGGCCAGTTGATAGCGATAGGGTGTTTCTCCGCTGACATAGAGCCCGTCTAGCTTGAGTTGGCGCAGGCTCCAGACACTGGAAGCCAGATCGCCCACCACCGCATCCACTTTATCTGTGGCCAAGGCTTGCAAGGCTGAGCTGACATTGGGCAGCGCCACCAGATTCAGGTCGGGATGGTGGTTGCGCAACAGTTCGTGGGGCGCATAGTTTTCCACCACGGCGATTTTCAGCCCGTACAAATCCTCAAGATTATGAGGTTCTGCACCGCCATGATGGGCCAGGATGACGATGGGAAAGTCCAGATATGGGCGGGTGAAGGCCAGGTAGTTCTGACGTTCGGGCGTGGACATGATGCCGGGTAAAAGATCGATTTTGCCCTGTGCGACCTGCTCCAGCACCATCGTCCAACTGACGGGCTCGATAGGCGTGAGCGTGACAGCCAGCCGCTCGCGGATAACATCCACGTAGTCGGCGGCCAGGCCCTGATATCGCCCCTGATCGTCGCGAAACTCGAACGGTGGCCAGGAGGCGTCGACACCCAGGCGCAGGTCGGGGTGGTCCTTGAGCCAGCGGCGCTCTTCTTCGGTGAGCGTCAGCGCGCCAGCCGTTGCGGTCCAGGTCATCAATGACAGCAAAATCACGGCCGTCAGTCTGGGCATCACGGTCTCGTCATGGCTTGGGGAGGATGTTTCGAGTGTAGACGGGCAATAGGGCGGGGGGGCGTAACGGGGGGATTTTATCTGCACATAACAAAACCCCCGGCAGGGCCGGGGGTTTTTAACGTCACTCGTCGAGGAAGGAGCGCAGGTGCTCGCTTCGCGTCGGGTGGCGCAATTTGCGCAAGGCTTTGGCCTCGATCTGACGAATCCGCTCGCGGGTTACGTCAAACTGCTTCCCGACTTCCTCAAGGGTGTGGTCGGTATTCATGTCGATGCCGAAACGCATGCGCAGTACCTTGGCTTCACGGGCAGTGAGACCGGAGAGTACTTCGCGAGTCGCTTCCTTGAGGCTCTCAACGGTGGCGACATCGATCGGCGACTGCATGGTGGAGTCTTCGATGAAGTCACCCAGATGGGAGTCTTCGTCATCACCGATCGGGGTTTCCATGGAGATCGGCTCTTTGGCGATCTTCAATACCTTGCGGATTTTGTCCTCGGGCATTTCCATGCGTTCGCCCAGCTCTTCCGGGGTCGGTTCACGACCCATCTCCTGCAACATCTGCCGGGAAATGCGGTTGAGCTTGTTGATGGTCTCGATCATGTGCACCGGAATACGGATGGTGCGGGCCTGGTCGGCGATCGAGCGAGTGATCGCCTGACGGATCCACCAAGTGGCATAAGTCGAGAACTTGTAGCCGCGACGGTATTCGAACTTGTCCACCGCTTTCATCAGGCCGATGTTGCCTTCCTGGATCAGATCGAGGAATTGCAGGCCGCGGTTGGTGTACTTCTTGGCGATGGAGATCACCAGACGCAAGTTCGCTTCGACCATCTCTTTCTTCGCGCGGCGGGCCTTGGCCTCACCGATCGACATGCGACGGTTGATGTCCTTGATCTCAGCGACGGTCAGACCGGTTTCGGCCTCCAGCGCGGTCAGTTTCTGCTGGCAACGGACGATGTCCGGTTGCAGGCGGGCAATGGCTTCAGCGTATTTGCTTTTGCCTTTGGCCAGTGCATCGGTCCAGCTTTCGTCGACTTCGTGGCCAGGGAACTGACGCAGGAAATCAGCACGTGGCATGCGGGCATCACGCACGCACAGTTGCATGATCGCGCGCTCTTGCTGACGCAGACGATCCAGGGCGCCGCGGACACGCTCGACCAGGCCTTCGAATTGCTTTGGCACCAGTTTGATCGGCATGAACAGCTCGGCCAGTGCCAACAGCTCGGCAATTGCCTGCTTGTTGTTGCGGCCATGCTTCTTCAGCGCCTTGCGGGTGATTTCCATCTGGTCGGCCACAGCGCCGAAACGCTGGGCAGCGATGACCGGATCCGGACCGCTTTCGGCTTCTTCTTCGTCGTCGCTGGCGTCGGCGTCGTCGTCATCGGTGTCGTCGTCGGCCTTGGCGGCTTTCGCGTCGATCGGCGGCGGCACTTCGGCTGCAGGCGGCGCGATACCGTCGTCCGGGTCGATGTAACCGCTCAGGACGTCGGACAGGCGGCCACCTTCGGTGGTGACGCGGGTGTACTCGGAGAGAATATGGTCAACCGTGCCAGGGAAGTGCGCGATTGCGCCCATCACTTCGCGGATGCCTTCTTCAATGCGCTTGGCGATTTCGATTTCGCCTTCACGCGTGAGGAGCTCTACCGTACCCATTTCACGCATGTACATGCGCACGGGATCGGTGGTGCGACCAATGTCGGTCTCGACCGCTGCCAACGCTGCGGCCGCTTCTTCAGCGGCCGCCTCGTCGGTATCGGCGTCGGCCAGCATAAGGGCATCCTTATCTGGAGCAACCTCGAATACGTTGATCCCCATGTCGTTGATCATGCGGATGATGTCTTCCACCTGTTCCGGATCTGAAATATCCTCCGGCAGGTGGTCGTTGACCTCCGCGTAAGTCAGGTAGCCCTGCTCACGACCCAATAGGATCAACTCTTTGATACGAGACTGCTGTTGCGCTTTTCCGGACATAACACCCTATCCACTGAAGGTCTTGGCGGGCAAAAAACAAGCCGAGGATTATACCTGAGCTGTGACCTCACGCGCCAGTTGAGGTCGGGTTTGATGCGCAAACATTGCGGCTGAGTAAGTCGCGCAATTGGTTTTTCTCTTCGCTGGTCAACTCGCTCTGGCGAGCTTTTCGCAGAAGTTGTTCCAGATTTCGCTCGCGTTGGCGGGCGGACAAGCTAGTAATGGTGTCGAAAAACTGTTGTTCAAGGTTGTCTCCATCAATCAGCCATTCCTTCTCGGCCAGGGCCTTCAACAGGCGCCCTTGTTCGGTGCCGTGCCACCGGGCGATCAACTGGAAAGAGTTAAGTTTGGGGTTCTTCTGCACGGCTTCAAGGAGTGCGATCAGCAATTGCGTATTGCTGTGGTCCTCGGCGGCGAAGTGCCCGGCGTCCTCGACCTTTTCAGCCAGTTGCGGGTGGTGCAGCAAAGTCCGCAGGGCGGCCAGTGTTGGTGGTTCGACGGCGGCCGGCACGCGCGGGGCACGTGGCTGGTCGCGATCGACGCGCTTACCGTTCTTGTCCCAGGGTTTTTTGTCCCATTTCTTGCCGCCGCTGCCCGGTTTCTTGGGGGTCCATTCCTGCGCAGGCGCGTAGTCCTGCTGAGGTTGATGATAGTCGGCGAAATCCGGCATCGCGTCGTAATCAATACCTGGGTCGTAAGCCGGCGGTGCTTCCTGGGGGGCGCTTTGGACCAGATGATTGACCGCCTCGCTGTTCAGACCGGTGATTTCGGTCAGGCGCTGGCGCATCAGTGTGCGCAAGTTGGCGCCGGGTACCTTGTCGATCAGCGGTGCCGCGAGGGTGGCCATATGAGCCTTGCCTTCGAGGGAGCGTGGATCGGCTTCTTCGGTCAACTGCTGGAAAAAATAATCGGCCAGCGGTTGCGCGTGCTGGTTGATCCGCGCGCGGAACGCATCGGTGCCTTCGGAGCGCACCAGGGTATCCGGATCCTCGCCCTCGGGTAAAAACAGAAAGCGCGCTCGCCGGCCATCCTGCAGGCATGGCAACGTCGCTTCCAGTGCTCGCCAGGCGGCATTGCGGCCGGCTTGATCGCCATCGAAGCAGAACAGCACGCTGGGCACGACGCGAAACAGGCGCTTCATGTGCTCTTCGCTGGTGGCGGTGCCCAGGGTTGCAACGGCATTGCGCAAACCTTGCTGGGCCAGGGCGATCACGTCCATGTAGCCTTCGACGACGATGATTTCGTCGAGGTTGCGGTTGTTCTTGCGCGCTTCGTACAGCCCGTAGAGTTCCTGTCCTTTATGGAATACCGGGGTCTCCGGGGAGTTCAGATACTTGGGCTTGTCGTCGCCCAGGACCCTGCCGCCAAACGCGATGATCCGTCCGCGCGTGTCACGGATCGGGAACATTACCCGGTCGCGAAAGCGATCATAGCGCTTGCCGGTTTCGGCATTCTCGATCAGCAGGCCGGCGTCGATCATCGCGCGCTGCTGCAAGGTGTCGCTGCTTAAGTGCTTGTACAGATTGTCCCAGCCGGGCGGGGCAAAGCCGAGGCCGAAGTCCCGGGCGATCTCGCCGGTCAGGCCCCGACCCTTGAGATAATCCACTGCTGCCTTGCGGGCGGGATGGCTTTTGAGGGCCTGACGATAAAAATCGGCCGCCGCGGTCAGCAGTGGGTAGAGCGGCGAGTCGGTTGGTTGGCGCGGTTTGTGCGCTCGGCCACTTTCCTCGCGGGGAATTTCCATGCCCGCGGCTTTGGCCAGTTCTTCGACAGCCTGGGGGAAATCCAGGTTGTCGTGGTCCATGATGAAACCGAGGGCATTGCCGCCAGCGCCACAGCCGAAGCAGTAATAAAACTGTTTGTCGGGGCTGACGCTGAAGGACGGGGTCTTTTCCTTGTGGAATGGGCAGCAGGCCGTGTAGTTCTTGCCGGCTTTTTTCATTTGCAGGCGAGAGCTGACCACATCGACGATGTCGGTGCGGTTCAGGAGGTCGTCAATAAAGCTCTGGGGAATCAGCCCGGCCATGGCGTTCTCATCATCACTGCGCGAAATATGGACCCGAAATCAGCAGGCGTAACCGACTCTTGGTCTTGAGGCACGGTAAAACGGTGGCTCGACCGGGTCGTCTGCATCATCGCTGTCGGGAAGTGTATCTGCCGATAGTCCACTGACGTTAATCACTAATCAGTATTCGACTGTTTGAATATGTTGCGCTGAGTCCGGTAACGGCCGTTCAGGCCTCGGATCATCAGGTGGGCACGCAAGCAGGTGCCTTGGGCTGATCGTCGTTAGAGGAATCAGGGGTGTGCTCGTCAGTAGCCTTGGAAGGCTCGTCAGAAGAGACGTGCACCGCTGGCAAAAGAGCCAGGTCTGACGTGGTAAAGCAGGTTGTCTCGGTCGCATGTGCGACTTTGACGGTGAAGCATCAAGCGTTTTCCGCAAATGCCATAAGCCCGGCTTGAGGGCCGGGCTTGGCAGAAGCTTGCTACGGACGTCTGTGTATTAGTACAGACGTACGGCGCGGCGCTGTTCGCGCTGAACTTTCTTGGCGTGACGCTTAACAGCGGCTGCTGCTTTGCGCTTACGCTCGGAAGTCGGCTTCTCGTAGAATTCGCGGCTACGAACTTCAGCCAGAACACCGGCTTTTTCGCAGGAGCGCTTGAAACGACGCAGAGCTACGTCGAAGGGTTCGTTCTCTTTTACTTTGACGGCTGGCATCCAGAGCTACCTTCATTCATTACCGGGGTCAACATCCTCGCGGCAAAAGAGCACTTGAAGACGTCGGTTTTTAAGGGTTGCGGATGTTAACCCCTCATCGCTCGGAATGCAAAGCCTCTGATCGAAAACCGCTGGTCGGGGCACAACGTGACGACTATTATGCGCGCCTTCGAATTCAGCCTCTACAAGGCGCAAACCCATGCTAGTACTGGGATTAGAAACCTCCTGCGACGAAACAGGTGTCGCATTATACGACAGTGAACGCGGCCTGTTGGCCGATGCACTGTTCAGCCAGATCGACCTGCACCGCGCCTATGGCGGCGTGGTACCCGAGCTTGCGTCCCGCGATCACGTCAAGCGCATGCTGCCTTTGATTCGCCAGGTCCTGGCCGAGGCCGGCTGTGTGCCGACCGAGATCGACGCCATTGCCTACACCGCCGGGCCGGGCCTGGTGGGCGCGCTGCTGGTGGGTGCTTCCTGTGCCCAGGCGCTCGCCTTCGCCTGGGGTATCCCGGCCTTGGGTGTGCATCACATGGAAGGTCATTTGCTGGCGCCGATGCTGGAGCCGCAACCACCGGAGTTTCCGTTCGTCGCTTTGTTGGTCTCGGGCGGTCATACCCAGTTGGTCCGGGTCGATGGCATCGGCCAATACGAACTGTTGGGAGAAACCCTGGACGACGCTGCCGGTGAAGCTTTCGACAAGACTGCGAAGATGATGGGCCTCAATTACCCGGGCGGACCGGAAATCGCGCGGTTGGCGGCCCAAGGGATTGAAGGGCGTTTCGTCTTTCCGCGGCCGATGTGTGACCGCCCCGGCCTGGATTTCAGCTTCAGTGGCCTGAAAACCTTCGCCCTGAACACCTGGCAGCAATGCGTCAGCGCCGGAGACGACGGCGAGCAAGCCCGTTGCGACATCTCGCTGGCGTTCCAGCAAGCGGTGGTGGAGACTTTGACCATCAAGTGCAAGCGCGCCCTGAAACAGGCCGGACTCAAGCGTCTGGTGATCGCTGGCGGAGTCAGTGCGAATAAGGCTTTGCGCGTGTCACTGGAGAACATGCTTGGCAGCATGAACGGCGACGTTTACTACGCCAGGCCGGAGTTCTGTACAGATAACGGGGCGATGATTGCCTTCGCCGGATGCCAACGTTTGCAAGCTGGCCAGCACGAAAGCCTGGCAATCAGCGTGCAGGCGCGCTGGCCCATGGAGCAGTTGTCACCGCTGTAAGGCGTGCGGTTTAAAAATGCCGTTCGCGCCCGGCAAACAGGTCGCGTAGATTGCCCCGGTGACGCCAGACGATCAGTGCAACGAGTGCGGTCACCGGCAGCAAGGCCGTCGGTTCCTGCCAGGCCAGCAATGGCAGGATCAGCGGCGTGGCGATCAGGGCGGCCAGGGAGCTGGTGCGGGTCAGGTAGAACGTCAGCAGCCAGGCAGTGACGGCCAGCAGGGCGGCGGGTGGATACAGACCCAGCAACATGCCGGCGGCGGTGGCGACGCCCTTGCCGCCGCGAAAGCGAAAGTACAGCGGGAACAAGTGACCGATGACGGCGCAGACACCGATCCAGGCCTGTTGCTGCAACGAAAGTCCTGCAAGATTGGCGAGCAGAACCGGGACAAGGCCTTTGCAGAGGTCGCCAAGCAAGGTCAGGATGGCAAGTTTGCGTCCGGCCAGGCGCAGCATGTTGGTAGCGCCGGCATTGCCCGAGCCACTCATTCGCGGATCCGGGCGACCGGTCAGGCGGCTGAGCAAAATGGCGAAGGACAGCGAGCCGAGCAGGTAGGCGAAAGTCGCCAGTAACCAAAACATGCTAACTATTCCGGGCGAGGACGCCCTGATTCTAACGGCGCATTGCGCCCTTGTCGTGCTGCGGAGAAGAGTGCTTGGACAGAGTGTTTATCGAAGGCCTGGAAGTCGACACGGTCATTGGTGCCTACGACTGGGAGCGCGGCATCCGTCAGTGTCTGAGGCTGGATCTGAGTTTCGCCTGGGATAACCGTCCGGCCGCCGCCGACGATGACCTGACCCTGGCGCTCGATTACGCCAGCGTATCGTCGCGCATCCAGGCATTTGCCGAGCAAGCCCAGTTCCAGTTGGTTGAGACCTTTGCCGAACGATTGGCCCAGGCGCTGATGGACGAGTTCAAGATTACCTGGCTGCGTCTGAAACTGACCAAGCCCGGCGCTGTGCCGGCCGCCAGGGGCGTGGGCGTGGAGATCGAGCGCGGATGTCGCTGACTCAGGTTTTTCTCGGGCTCGGCAGCAATATCGAGCGCGAAGCCCACTTGTGCGCAGGTCTTGAAGCCCTTGCCGGGTTCCTGGTGGACATACGCTGTTCGGCGGTGTTCGAGAGCCAGCCGGTGGGCATCAAGAGCGGGCCTTTTTTCAATTTCGTCGTAGCTGCCTACACGGATCTGCCGCTGATGGAGCTGGACCGTCGCCTCAAGTTCATTGAGGCAGACAATGGTCGTTATGCGCCGGACCGCAAAGGGCTGCCGCTGGATATCGACGTGTTGTTGTATGGCGAGCAGGTCGGCAATTTCGACGGCTTGATCCTGCCTCGCGCCGAAATCCTCAAGAACGCCTTTGTCCTTTGGCCGTTGTCGTTGATAGCACCGGATCGGATTCACCCTGGCGTGGGTAAAAGCTTCGCGACTTTGTGGGAGGAGTCGCAGATTGACCAGGTGCTGGCGCCGGTGGCTTTTGAATGGCGGGGTGTACCGCTCACGCCTTTTGAGCTGCTGTCAGGCCTCTGACGTCATCGCGCGAGCTGGCTCGCTTCCACATTGCCCCTGAGCGGACCGCGATATCCTGTGGGAGCGAGCCCGCTCGCGATGGCGGCGGCCTATGCTCCCCAGATGCAAGCCGACACAAGCTCTGTCAGTTCGCAGCTTCCTTGTATGCCTTCAACGCCTTGAGGCGTTCACGTTTGATCGCCTCGCCCAGTTCAGGACCCTTGAAGCCTTTTTCCAGCAAGGGCTGCACCGCTACTCCGCGTGCGGCCGTTGCCGCTCCCCGCAGGTAATCCGCCTGTGGATAACTTCGACTCTCCAGGCCCTTACGACCGCGCGCATCCATCTCACAGGCCGCGATGAACTCCTCGAAGCGCTGGGGGCGGCGATACACGTCAAAGCTGTGCAACAGCTCAAGCAAGGTAGAAGCCTTCAACTCAAGGGCGCGATGACCATGGGTGTGGTATTGACCGACGAGTAACGCCAGTTCCTGGCAGTCGCGAGGCGCCTTGAAGCGTTCGTTGACCGCCTTGATCAGCTTCAAACCCGTGTGTTCATGGGCGATATGCCGGGGCCATTCATGCGCGGGCGTCAGCCCTTTGCCCAGATCGTGCAGCAGGCACGCCCAACGGACCGTCAGTGGCTGTTCATGCAGGGCTGCCTGCTCCAGCACGCTCAGAGTATGGACGCCGGTGTCGATTTCCGGGTGATGGGCCTCGGGTTGCGGCACGCCGAACAGTGCATCCACCTCGGGCATCAAGACTTTGAGGGCTGTGCAATCGCGCAGGACCTGGATAAACACCTGTGGTTGTTTTTCCATGAGGGCGCGGGAAATTTCTTTCCAGCTGCGCTCGGCGGTCAAGGCTTGCAATTCGCCAGAGTCGCTGAGCTGGCGCATCAGTTCCAGGGTTTCGTCAGCCACTTTGAAACCCAGCGCAGCATAGCGCGCGGCAAAGCGGGCAACCCGCAGGACCCTGAGGGGATCTTCGGCGAACGCGGGGGAAACATGACGCAGCAGGCGGGCTTTGAGATCGCGTTGGCCGTGGTACGGGTCGGTAAGATTGCCATGGTCATCTTCGGCCATGGCGTTGATCGTCAGGTCCCTGCGGATCAGGTCTTCTTCGAGGGTGACTTCAGGGCTGGCATGGAACACGAAGCCGCCATAACCGCGGCCACTTTTGCGCTCGGTGCGGGCTAGGGCGTATTCCTCCCCGGTCTTGGGATCAAGGAATACCGGAAAATCAGCCCCCACCGGGCGAAAGCCCTTGGCGAGCATGTCCTCGGCAGTAGCCCCCACCACGACCCGATCAATGTCGGTGACAGGAATGCCCAGCAGGCGATCGCGAACGGCGCCGCCGACTTTATAGATCTGCATAAAAAACCTCCGTTGGTCTGACAGGATAACCTTTGCGCCAGGCGTTCGGAGGTGAAAACGGGTTCAAAGATGAATGACGGCCAGGTCCAGCCGGCCATAATCTCCTTCGGTTTGTTCGGTTCTGGGTGGCACGTGATGGGTTTTCATCACTTGGTCGCCCTGCAAGGTTTCGAGATGAATGTCGAACCCCCAGAGGCGGTGCAGGTGCTTGAGGACTTCATCGGTTGAATCGCCCAGCGGTTTGCGATCGTGTGCCTGATGGCGCAGCGTCAGCGAGCGATCGCCCCGGCGATCGATACTGTAGATCTGAACGTTGGGTTCGCGGTTGCCCAGGTTGTATTGCGCCGCCAGCGTCTCGCGGATGACGCGATAACCGCTTTCATCGTGGATGGCAGGCACCAGCAGGTCATCTTTCTGATCATCATCGAGGATGCTGAACAGTTTCAGGTCGCGGATGACCTTGGGTGAGAGGTACTGGAGGATGAAGCTCTCGTCCTTGAAGCTGCTCATGGCGAATTTAATGGCGGACAACCAGTCTGAGCCCGCGATGTCCGGGAACCAGCGCCGATCCTCTTCGGTGGGGTTTTCGCACATGCGCCGGATATCGCGGTACATGGCAAAGCCCAGCGCATAAGGGTTGATGCCGCTGTAATACGGGCTGTCGAAACCGGGCTGGAACACCACGCTGGTGTGGGACGTGAGGAACTCCATCATAAAGCCGTCGGTGACCAGGCCTTCGTCGTACAGGTCGTTCATCAGCGTGTAATGCCAGAACGTGGCCCAGCCTTCGTTCATGACCTGGGTCTGGCGCTGTGGATAAAAGTATTGGGCGATCTTGCGCACGATGCGCACGATCTCCCGCTGCCACGGCTCCAGCAGCGGAGCGTGTTTTTCAATGAAATAGAGGATGTTTTCCTGAGGCTCGGCAGGGAAGCGCGCGTTGTCTTTCTCGCTGTACTTGTCGGCACCTTTGGGAATGGTGCGCCACAGATCGTTGATCTGCTTTTGCAGGTGTTCTTCGCGATCCTTTTGACGCCGGCGTTCTTCTTCGGCGGAAATCGGATACGGTCGTTTGTAGCGGTCCACGCCGTAGTTCATCAGCGCATGGCAGGAGTCCAGCAGGTCCTCCACGGCATCGATGCCGTGACGCTCCTCGCATTGCATGATGTATTGCTTGGCAAATACCAGGTAATCGATGATCGAGCTGGCATCGGTCCAGGTGCGAAACAGGTAATTACCCTTGAAGAAGCTGTTGTGGCCGTAGCACGCATGGGCCACCACCAAGGCCTGCATGCAGATGGTATTTTCTTCCATCAGGTAGGCGATGCAAGGGTCGGAGTTGATCACGATCTCATAGGCCAACCCCATCTGGCCGCGGCTGTAGGACTTCTCGGTACTGAGGAAGTGCTTGCCGTAGGACCAGTGGTGATAGCCCAGTGGCATGCCGACCGAGGCGTAGGCGTCCATCATCTGCTCGGCGGTGATCACCTCGATCTGGTTCGGGTAAGTGTCCAGGGCATAACGGTCCGCGATACGGCTGATTTCCCGGTCGTAGGCCTGGATCAGCTCGAACGTCCATTCGGAGCCGGTGGAGATGGGTTGACGCTTCTGCTCTTTTTTGGCGGTCATGTCACTAACCTGCGCTGGAAGAGTTCACGGAAGACCGGGTAGATGTCCCCGGCCGAGACCAGTTGCTGTTGGGCAAATGTGTCGGAAAACGCTTCGGCAATGCGTTCATATTCGTACCACAAGGCCTGATGTTCCCGTGGAGTAATTTCCACATAGGTGTAGTACTGGACGAACGGCATGATCTGGTTGATCAGGATGTCGCGGCAAATGGGTGAATCATCATTCCAGTTGTCGCCGTCGGATGCCTGGGCGGCATAGATGTTCCATTCATTGGCCGGATAGCGTTCGGCCATGATTTCCTGCATCAACTTCAGGGCGCTGGAGACAATCGTGCCGCCGGTTTCCCGGGAATAGAAGAACTCCTCTTCGTCCACTTCCCTGGCGCTGGTGTGGTGGCGGATGAACACCACATCGATCTTGTCGTAGTTCCGTTTGAGGAACAGGTACAACAGGATGAAGAACCGCTTGGCAATATCCTTGGTGGCCTGGGTCATGGACCCTGACACGTCCATCAGGCAGAACATCACGGCCTTGGAGCTGGGGTTGGGTTGTTTCACCAGCAGGTTGTACTTGAGGTCGAAGGTATCGAGAAATGGCACACGGTGAATCCGCGCGCTAAGTTTTTCGATCTCCGCTTCCAGCTCCTGAATATCGCCAAAATTGTCGGGTTCTTCGCGCTTCAGGCGGGCGAGTTCCTCCTTTGTCTCGCGCAATTTTGCCCGGCTGCTGCCGGACAGCGCGATGCGCCGGGCATGGGCCGAGCGAAGCGTACGGATAATGTTGATACGTGAAGGATTGCCTTCATTGCTGATGCCGGCGCGCACCGTCTTGAACGTATCGGTGCCGGTCAGATTGCGCTTGACCAGATTCGGCAGCTCGAGGTCCTCGAACATGAACTCCAGGAATTCCTCCTGGGTAATCTGGAACACGAATTCGTCCATGCCCTCGCCGGAGTTGCCGGCCTTGCCCGGACCTCTCCCGCCACCTCCGCCTTGTGGACGCGGAATGTGTTCGCCGCTGGTGAATTCCTTGTTGCCGGGGTGCACGACAGTCTGTTTGCCGCCACGCCCGTGGTGAAGCACCGGCTCGTCGATGTCGCGCCCGGGGATACTGATCTGCTCGCCATGTTCCATGTCGGTAATGGAACGGCGACTGACCGCCTCTTCGACGGCCTTCTTGATGTGGTCACGGTAACGCCGCAGAAACCGCTGGCGGTTCACCGTGCTTTTGTTCTTGCCATTAAGGCGTCGGTCGATCACATAGCTCATGGGTGGCCCTCTGGGCAGCTTCAAGTTGTGAGCTACAAGCTGCAAGTAGACGCGCTGACCCGGATATCAGGCTTACGCGCTTTTTTCTTGCGGCTTGTAGCTTGTAGCTTGCTACTGCCTCACTGCGATTTCCGGACCCGCAGGTACCACTCGGAGAGCAGGCGTACCTGTTTGTCGGTGTAGCCACGTTCGACCATGCGTGTGACGAAGTCGTTGTGTTTTTGCTGGTCCTCCTTGCTGGCCTTGGCGTTGAAGCTGATGACCGGCAACAGGTCTTCGGTGTTGGAGAACATTTTCTTCTCGATGACCACCCGTAGCTTTTCGTAGCTGAGCCAGGTTGGGTTCTTGCCGTTGTTGTTGGCCCGGGCCCGCAAGACAAAGTTGACGATTTCGTTGCGGAAATCCTTGGGATTGCTGATCCCGGCCGGTTTCTCGATTTTTTCCAGTTCCTCGTTCAGCGCCACGCGGTTGAGGATTTCGCCGGTTTCCGGATCGCGGTATTCCTGATCCTGGATCCAGAAGTCCGCGTAAAGCACGTAGCGATCGAAGATGTTCTGCCCATATTCGCTGTAGGACTCCAGGTACGCGGTCTGGATTTCCTTGCCGATGAACTCGATATAACGCGGAGCCAGATACTCCTTCAGGAAACGCAGGTAACGCTCGCGGGTTTCCGCCTGGAACTGTTCCTGCTCGATCTGCTGTTCCAGTACATACAGCAGGTGAACCGGGTTGGCTGCGATTTCGTGTGGATCGAAGTTGAAAACCTTGGACAGGATCTTGAAGGCAAAACGTGTGGACAGACCATTCATCCCTTCATCGACCCCCGCGTTGTCGCGGTATTCCTGGATCGACTTGGCCTTCGGATCGGTGTCCTTGAGGTTCTCACCGTCGTAGACGCGCATCTTCGAATAGATGTTGGAGTTTTCCGGCTCCTTCAGGCGCGACAGCACAGTGAACTGGGCAAGCATCTTCAGTGTATCGGGGGCGCAGTGGGCCTTGGACAAGGAGCTGTTGAACAGCAGCTTGTCGTAGATCTTGACCTCATCGGTGACTCGCAGGCAGTAGGGCACCTTGACGATGTAGATCCGGTCGATGAAGGCTTCGTTGTTCTTGTTGTTGCGGAAGGTGTGCCATTCCGATTCGTTGGAGTGCGCCAGCAGAATGCCGCTGAACGGAATCGCCCCCAGCCCTTCAGTGCTGTTGTAGTTGCCTTCCTGGGTTGCGGTCAGCAGGGGGTGCAGCACTTTGATGGGCGCCTTGAACATTTCGACGAATTCCATCAGGCCTTGGTTGGCCCGGCACAGCGCACCCGAATAGCTGTAGGCGTCGGCGTCGTTTTGAGGAAACTCCTCCAGCTTGCGGATATCGACCTTGCCCACGAGGGCGGAAATGTCCTGGTTGTTTTCATCCCCCGGTTCGGTCTTGGCCACCGCGATCTGGTTGAGGATCGAAGGGTAGAGCTTGACCACCCGGAACTGGCTGATGTCACCGCCGAACTCGGCCAGACGCTTGGTGGCCCATGGCGACATGATGGTATTGAGGTAGCGGCGCGGAATACCGAAGTCTTCCTCCAGAATCGCGCCATCTTCGGTAGCGTTGAACAGCCCCAGGGGGGATTCGAACACTGGAGAACCCTTGATGGCGTAGAAGGGCACCTTTTCGATCAGTTCCTTGAGCTTCTCGGCCAGGGACGATTTACCGCCGCCGACGGGACCCAGCAGGTACAGGATCTGTTTCTTTTCTTCCAGACCCTGAGCGGCGTGGCGGAAATAGGACACGATCTGGTCGATGCACTCTTCCATGCCATGGAAGTCTTGGAAGGTCGGATAGCGGCGAATCACCTTGTTGGAAAAGATCCGCGAAAGCCTCGAATTGGCCGAGGTATCCAGCAGTTCCGGTTCTCCGATTGCCAGCAACAGGCGTTCCGCAGCCGATGCGTAGGCGCTGCGGTCCTGCTTGCAGAGATCGAGGTATTCCTGCAGCGAGTATTCCTCCTGCCGCGTGGACTCGAAACGTTGCTGGAAGTGGCTAAAAATACTCATGACGTCACCTCGCTCGATACGTGGAGCCGGTGTCGGATCAATCAGTCGATGCTGGTCGGCCGCTGGGAACCCAGCTGCCGTTTACCCCCCAGAATGCTTTCAGAAATGCCGTCTCCTGAAAGCTGTCTCCCGATGAACCCGCGCGCCGGTGTACCGGCTCTCCCCTGTTTTGGATGGCCTGAGGCTAAGGATAGTTCGGAATCGGAGAGGTAAAGGTTGAATGCGTAATTAGTTGTGGCAGACCGTTCGTCCGCCATCACCCAAACCCGCGGTTCACGTGGGCTTGGGCGTCATAAAAATTATTCCGGGTTACCTGGGGCTGTTTCTTCAGGATAAATCGTGCGCCACCGCTCAAAACCGCCATCCAGGCTATAGACATCGGAGAAGCCTTGGCTGACCAGGTAAGCGGCCGCGCTCTGGCTGGAATTGCCGTGATAACAGACCACCACCACGGGGGCGTCGAGGTCCGCATTGCGGATGAAATCAGAGAGGGAGTGGTTATCCAGATGGGTCGAGCCGCTGATGTGCAGGGCGGCGAATGTGGCCGGATCTCGAACGTCGACGACAACCGCGCCTGTTTCACGCAGGGCCTGGGCCTGCTCTGGGGGGATGCGTTTAAAAGCGGTCATTAGGGACTCCTGTAGCCTGACGCGCGGCACCGATCAAACGATGGTAGCGGCCGTTACTGATGCAATGGTCGGATGATGAAGGGATTTGGCGTGACCCTGTTCGTCACACTCGCAACGCAGTTGCTCGCCCGAGTCGACGTTCATCAGGGTCATCGCGCTACCCCATACGCATCCGGTGTCGAGGGCGAAAACCCCAGGTTCGTCGGATTGGCCTTCCAGTGCCGCCCAGTGCCCGAAAATGATCTTCAGATTACGGGTCTTGCGCTCTTTGTGTTTGAACCAGGGGGCGTAACCAGGTGGCGCGGTCTCGATGCCTTCCTTGCCCTTGAGGTCCAGCTTACCGTCGCGGGTGCAGAAGCGCATGCGGGTGAAATAATTGGTGATGACCCGCAGACGGGCGGTGCCGGTGAGATCGTTGTCCCATTTGACCGGTTCATTGCCGTACATGCCATCCAGGTAGGGGCCGAACAGGTTGTCGTCGCGCAGCGCTTGTTCGACTTCGCCGGCGCACTTGAGCGCCTTGCGCAAGGACCACTGGGGGGGGATGCCGGCGTGCACCAGCGCCAGGTTGCGCTGCTCGTCGTAGTGCATCAGCTTTTGCAGGCGCAGCCATTCCAGCAGCTCGACGCAATCGGGGGCATCGAGGATCTCGCTCAAGGTATCGGATTTTTTCAGGCGCTCGATGTTCTGCCAGGCGGCCAGCAGGTGCAGGTCGTGATTGCCGAGCACGCAGACCAGCGAATCGCGGATGTTGTAGAGAAAGCGCAAGGTCTCAAGCGATTGTGGGCCCCGATTGACCAGATCGCCCACCAGCCACAGCGTGTCTTTGTGTGGGTCGAAGGCGACCCGTTCCAGCAGGCATTTGAGCGGGTCCAGGCAACCTTGCAGATCGCCGACCGCATACGTCGCCATCAGTGCAAGGCTCCGGGTACCGCCAGGCGAAACGGCTTGATGATCGCGTCGAAACGCGTGCCGTCCTCCGCCAGCATCTGGTACGTGCCCTGCATGGTGCCGACCTTGGTCGTCATCACCGTCCCACTGCTGTAGCTGTGGCTTTTTCCAGCGTCGATCAGCGGTTGCTGACCGACCACCCCCTCGCCCCGCACATGTTCAACATGACCATCGCCGTCGGTGATGACCCAGTGGCGTGATAGCAGCCGGGCTGGCAATGAGCCGTTGTTGCTCACGGTAATGGTATAGGCGAAGGCGAAACGGTTGTGCTCGGGTTGCGACTGTTCTGCCAGAAAGCGGGTGGCGACGCTGACGTCGACCTGATAACGAAGATCGGACATGCAAAAAGGCCTTAAAAGCGAAGCGGGACGCGGGCGTAGCTGAGAAGATCAGTCTAGGCCATGTATCGGGTAGTAGACCAGACGTCCTACCCGATAGCGATGAGCTTGTCAGATGGCGTCGGCTTTGGGCGCTGCCTGTTCGCTGAGCTTGTCGGCCAGGCGCACGAACGCCGCCAGGTCCAATTGCTCGGGACGCAGGCTGCCGTCAACGCCGGCGGCTTCGATTTCGGCGCTGCTGAGCAATAATTTCAGGGTGTTGCGCAGGGTTTTGCGACGCTGATTGAAAGCTTCGCGTACGACGCGCTCCAGCAGGCGATGATCCTTGGCCGGGTGCGGCAGGACGGCATGGGGTACCAGGCGGACGATGGCCGAGTCGACTTTCGGTGGCGGGTTGAATGCCCCAGGGCCTACATTGAACAGATGTTCGACCCGGCAATGGTACTGAACCATGATCGACAGGCGACCCCAGTCACCGCCGCCAGGGCCTGCAGCCAGCCGTTCGACCACCTCTTTTTGCAACATGAAGTGCATGTCGCTGATCAGGCCAGCGTTGCTCAGCAAATGAAAGATCAATGGCGTGGAGATGTTGTACGGCAGATTCCCCACCACCCGCAGGCTATTGGGCGCAGCCTCCAGGCTATTGAAGTCGAACTTCAGCGCGTCGCCCTGGTGCAGGTTGAAATTGCTCATGCCAGCGAACTGCTGGTTGAGGATCGGGATCAGGTCCTTGTCCAGTTCCACCACGTCCAGTTGCGCACCGCTGCCGAGCAGGCCTTCGGTCAGCGCGCCCTGGCCCGGGCCAATCTCCAGCAGGCGATCGTCGGGTTTGGCATTGATGGAGCGCAGGATGCGATCGATTACGCCAGCATCGTGCAGGAAGTTCTGGCCGAAGCGCTTGCGCGCGCGGTGTTGGTATTGCTCGGTCATAAATGGGTCTCGGCCATCTGGTAGGCGGTTTCCAAGGCGACCTGCAGGCTGCCGGTATCGATCCTGCCACTGCCGGCCAGGTCCAGGGCGGTGCCATGGTCCACCGATGTGCGGATGATCGGCAGGCCCAGGGTTACGTTGACTGCCGCGCCGAAGCCTTTGTACTTCAGTACGGGCAGGCCCTGATCGTGGTACATCGCCAGCACCGCGTCGCAGTGCTCCAGATATTTGGGGGTAAACAGAGTGTCGGCAGGCAGCGGGCCACGCAGGTCCATGCCCTCGCTGCGCAAGCGCTCCAAGGTGGGTTCTATGGTGTCGATTTCTTCATGGCCCAGATGTCCGCCTTCACCGGCATGAGGGTTGAGCCCGCAGACCAGGATACGGGGCCGGGCGATGCCGAACTTTTCCTGCAGGTCGGCGTGCAATATCCGTGTGACCCGCTCCAGGCGTTGTGGGGTGATGGCGTCGGCAACGTCCCGCAAAGGCAGGTGCGTGGTCACCAATGCCACGCGCAGGCCGCGGGTGGCGAGCATCATGACCACCTGCGTGGTGTGGGTCAGGTCCGCCAGGAATTCGGTATGCCCGGAAAAGGCAATCCCGGATTCGTTGATCACGCCCTTGTGCACCGGAGCGGTGATCATGCCGGCGAAACTCCCGTCCAGGCAGCCCTGGCCAGCGCGGGTCAGGGTTTGCAGGACGAATGCCGCGTTGGTCTTGTCCAGTTGCCCGGTAACCACCGGGGCGCCCAGTGGCGTATCCCAGACATACAGGCTATTGGCGGGTGCCGGGACATCCGGCCAGGCGCCCGGTGTCACGGGCAGCAGGTCGACGACCACCCCCAGCTGCGCGGCCCGATCGAGGAGCAGGTCGCGGCTGGTGATGGCTATCAAGGGATGTGGCTGGGGTTGCGAGGCGAGCAGCAGGCACAGGTCGGGACCGATGCCGGCAGGCTCGCCGGGTGTCAGCGCGAAACGCTTGGGTTTCACTGCGCTGCCTGGTCTGCACCAGGGAGTTTGATTTCGACGTAGGCTTCGTCGCGGATCTGACGCAGCCAGGTTTGCAGCTCTTCGTCGTACTTGCGGTTGCGCAGCACGGTCATCGCCTGCTGTTCGCGAGCCTGGGTGGTGCTGTCGGTGGCGCGGCGGCCAAGGACTTCCAGTACGTGCCAGCCATACGGGCTCTTGAACGGCTTGGACAGTTGGCCTTGTGGCGTTTCGGCCATCACCTGGCGGAACTCGGGTACCAGTGCGTTCGGGTCAACCCAGTTCAGGTCGCCGCCGTTGAGGGCTGAACCCGGGTCTTCGGAGAAGCTCTTGGCCAGCTCGGCGAAATCTTCACCCGCCTCGATGCGCTCATAAAGCTTTTCCGCCAGACGCTTGGTCTCAGCTTCGCTGCGGATCTCGCTTGGCTTGATCAGGATATGACGAACATGCACTTCGTCACGCACCTGAGCACCACCTCCGCGCTTTTCCAACAGCTTGAGAATGATGAAACCGCCGGGCGTGCGGGCTGGTTGGGTGATGTCACCCACGGCCATGCTGCTCAGTTCGCGATCGAACGGCGGGGGCAATTGGGCGGCCTTGCGCCAGCCCATGTCACCACCTTCCAGGGCGTTGTCACTGCCAGACCTGGCAATGGCCATCTGACCGAAGTCGGCGCCTTGCTTGAGTTGCTGGTAGATGTCCATCGCCTGACGGTAAGCATTCTGGATGGCTTCGGAGTTGGCGCTTTCCGGGGTAGGAACCAGGATGTTCGCCAGGTGCAGTTCCTCGGAAAGCTGCATCTTGCCCAGGTCGGAGGCGAGAAAGTTCTTCACTTCCTGCTCGGACACCTGAATGCGTTCGGCCACACGACGCTGGCGCACACGGCTGATGATCATCTCGCGGCGGATCTGATCGCGAGCGTCCTCGTAAGAGAGGCCGTCGCGAGCCAGGGCTGCGCGGAACTGGTCGACGGTCATGTTGTTGCGCTGGGCAATGGTGCCGACGGCCTGGTTCAATTCTTCATCAGTGATGCGGATGCCCGAGCGTTCGCCAATCTGCAATTGCAGGTTTTCGACGATCAGGCGTTCGAGCACTTGTTGATCCAATACGCCCGGAGGCGGCAGGCCCCCACCGCGCTTGGCGATGGTCTGCTGCACTTCATGGACGCGCTGGTCCAGTTGGCTTTGCATGACCACGTCGTTGTCGACGATAGCCACCACTTTGTCGATGGGCTGTACCGCGGCGTTGGCCGCAGTACCCAGGAACAGCGCGCCCAGCATCAGCGGGCGCAGACAATCAGAAAGCTTGGTCTTCACGTTCACGATAACCTTGGATGCCTTTGTCGAGGAAGCTCTCTACCTTGGCGCCGGTGAGGCCGCCGAGTCCCTTCAGAACAATTTGGAGGAAGATGCCGTGGTCGCCCTTCTCGTTTTCCGGGGCGGCTTGAGTGAACTCTTCATAGTCGACCCAGTAACGGTTGATCAGGCGCAGTTTCCAGCAGCAATTGTCGTATTCGAAACCACCGAAGGCTTCCAGGGTACGGTTGCGGTTGTAGTCATACTGCCAGCGGCTGATGAGATTCCACTGCGGCACGACCGGCCAGATGACCGAGAAGTCGTGCTGCTGGATCTTGTAGTAGTCCTTTACGTAGCCCGGAGTGCCCGGAGTGCCATAGTCGCCACCACCCACGGACCATTGGCCAGTAGTCTGGTCGTAGCGCACCTGGTCGTTGCGGTAGCGGTAACCGGCATTGACGACCTTGTTCGGGTTGTCTTCAGGCTGGTAGTGGAACATCGCGCTGCCCGAGCGGGGGCTGCGGGTGTCCGGGTCCCAGTTGTAGGTGGCCGTGGTGCGCCAATCGCGATTCCAGCGGAATTCGTATTCCAGTGCGTATGGCGATACGTCCGACTTGGCATCTTCACGCGTGTTGAAGTCGATGCCAGGCAGTTGGACTTCGCGGTCCTTGAAGTAAAAGGCCTGGCCGACGCTGACGCGCTGGCGCTCGAAACCGTTTTCCTGGATCCAGCGGCTGGTCACGCCCAGGGAGAGTTTGTTCTCGTCGCCGACACGGTCGGAGCCGGAGAAGCGGTTGTCCCGGAACAGCGAGGAGTAGCTGAAAGTGGATTCGCCGGTGTCGAAAACCGGGATGTCGCTCTGATCTTTCTCAGGAACATAGAGGTAGAACAGTCGCGGTTCCAGGGTTTGACGGTAGTTGCTGCCAAACCACTGGGTGTCCCGGTCGAAGTACAGACCGCTGTCGATACTGGCGATTGGGACGCCGCGGCTCTGGCTGCCACTATAAGTACCCCGCAGACGATCAGCTTCGGCAGACTGTGCGGCAATTTGCGACTTGCCCGTGCCGTCCAAGTCCAGATCGTACTGGGTGTACTGGTATTTAAGCGACGGCTTGATGAAGCCATAGCTTGCTTCCATCGGCAGGCTCACAACCGGCGCCAGGTTCAGGCGATTGCCATTAGCCCGTGCCAGGCCACGAACGTTAGTGTCCAGCCAGGCCTCGTTGGAGTTCCCGTCTCTATCAGTATAGTTACCGGTCCGCAAATCCCGGTCAAACCGCACCAGTTCCGTCTTGTAGGCGAAATCCAGACCATACGGCTGTTGGGGAAGGGTGCCATTAAAGGTGATCTGCGGCAGGCGGTTATACGGCGTAATCTTCGAAATCGTCGCCATCTGATACGCCTGGGCATTCAGCCGCGCAACGTAGTTGTCTCCCCGATAGCTGACGGCGCCCTGCTGGTTTACATAGTCATTGGACTCGACACCAATCTGGTCGGACTGCAGATCCTGGAAGTAATAAGGATCGCTGATCTTGGTGTAGTCGACTTCCGTCAGCACGCGCGAGTCGAGCCCGCCCTTGTGCTGCCAGTTGTACATGTAACGGGTCTTACTGTAGTCGGACTGCTTGCTACGTTCGTCCTCTTCATCGTTGAGGTAGGCCGCACCGAACTGACCTTCGCTGGATTTGGTCAGGTAGCGGAATTCGCCTTCCATCAACAGACCGCGCTTGCTCATGTAGCGCGGGTATAACGTGGCATCGTAATTGGGTGCCAGGTTGAAGTAATACGGGGTGACCAGCAAAAAGCCGGTATCGGTGCCGGTGCCGATGGTCGGCGGCAGGAAGCCGGACTGGCGACGGTCATCGATCGGGAAATAGATGTAAGGCGTATACAGGACTGGGAAGTCCTTGACCCGCAGCGTCACGTTGGTGGCGGTGCCGAAGCCGGTAGCCGGGTTCAGGGTGATGTTGTTGCCCTTGAGTGTCCAGGCGTTGCTGCCTGGCTCACACGTGGTGTACGTACCATCCTTTAGGCGGATGATCGCGTTTTCAGCACGCTTGGCGTACAGCGCGTTACCGCGGATGCGCGACTTGTGCATCACGTATTCGGCGTTGTCGACCTTGGCTTCGCCAGTGTCCAACTGCACATCGGCGTGGTCGCCGACGATCAGCGCACCGTTGTCGCGAACGCGCACGTTGCCGCTCAGCTCGCCGCGGTTTTCAGCCTGGTACAGGTTGGCCTCGTCAGCCTCGACCTGCATGCTGCCTTGACGCATGACCACGTCGCCGGCCAGCGTTGCCACCTGTTCTTCCTGCTGGTAGCGCGACGCCTTGGCGCCGAGGAAGGTCGGAGCGTCGCTTTTGTCGGTCTTGTCATTCATGCCAGGACGAACGGGCTCAATATAGGCACCGGCGCAATAAGGACCGGTTTCGGCCAATTGGGCAGGGGTGAGGTTCTCTCGTGGAACCCAGTCCAGGTGACTGTAGTCCGCACTGCGAGACTTCAGGCCGCGGCCTTTGGCTTCGGTGACGAGCACGGGCTTGTCGCCGGCTTCTTCGCCCGAGCCGCTGTCGGCCGGAGCCTCGCCGCTGGCGGAAACCGCACTGCCGTCATGCACCGGACGTGGCGGCAATGCAGCAGCCGGCGTCTTGGGCGAACAGTCCCAGGCACCCGAAGCGGAGACGGAGCAGTCATACTGCTGCGCCGCGACGACGAATGAAGAGGCCAAGGGTTGCAGGGCCAGCAGACTGCCGGTGACCAGCAACGGAAATTTTTTACGAAACGCGGGGGATTTCAATGCCATCTTATTAGTCCGGGCTTCCTGCGTGCCATCTGCCCGCGGTGTGGGCCGCACGCCTCTCGATGGTCTGAAAGTTGGGTAGGAACAGACCATTTCTGGCCTGCTCCCCCCTAAAAACCGTACGTGCGCCTTTCAGCGCATACGGCTCAAGTCTCTACTTAACCCCCGAAATCGGGAGCCGGTTTGTTCACTGTTAGCCCACGAGCATGAAGCTGCTGGTGGCAAATGGGATGCAATAGTACCCGGTTGCTTAGCGAGTCACCACCGCCTTGTGAGCGATAAATGATGTGGTGGTCGTGCCACCCCGTCTCCCTGGTTATCGGGTTCTTGCACAGTAAACACAGACCTTTTTGCGATTGAAACAGGTTTGATACTTGTTTGCGGTATTTCAGCTTCCCGAGCATCCGGGACATCCGCAGTTTCTCGCCCATTTCCTCCATCGAAGGATCGAACGGGTTGTACTCCCCGCTGATTTTTCTGTGTCTCTCGATCGGCGTAGCCTCAAGGGTGTATAGCCTTATCTTCTCTTTGTCCCCAGTCCCTGTCAGTAACGTGGTGCAGAACACCCAGTTTCGACCCTCGATGAGTTGGAAATACTTCTTCCTGATCCAGTCGAGGCTTTTGTTCGGGTGTCGCCGTTTTGCCCAGCGCCATAGTGCTTGGAATATTTGAAAATCCATGCGGCTGTACGCCTTCTTGGCGACTACAGGCTGGTGATACGACGCCCAGCCTCGCAGCATCGGGTTCAGCAATCGAATCAGATCCTCTTGCGTCACCGCTTTGTTGGTGCTGATGACCTCCTTGGCCTCGCGATAGAACGCTTTCACGTTTTTCTTGCTCGGCTTGATCAGAAGCTTCCCGCCGTACTTGCGGAAATTCCAACCCAGAAAGTCAAAGCCTTCGTCTATATGGACGACATGGGTTTTCTCAGGGGATAACTGCAATCCACGCACCGCGAGGAACTGCTCCACCCAAGGTTTGACTTCGCTATCGAGCACCTCTTTCGATTCGCCAGTGATCACAAAATCGTCCGCATATCGCACTACATTGATTTTCAGCTTCTTGGCCCGTGTCACGCCCAGATGTCGCTTGAGCTGTGTTTCCAGGCCATCCAGCACCATGTTTGCCAAGGTCGGCGAGATAATCCCGCCTTGAGGTGTACCGGCATCCGTTGCCTGAAGCTGGCCTTTATGGATCACGCCTGCTTTCAACCATTTGCGAAGAACCATTTTGTCCGTAGGGACGTGGTGGATCAGCCAGTCGTGGTTGATATGGTCAAAGCAGCCTTTGATGTCCGCTTCCAAAACCCATTTGGCCGATAGCCTCTTGGACAGGCAGACGAACAACTGCCCCATCGCATCCGCCGTCGAGCGTTCGATCCTGAAGCCGTAGCTATTTGGATCACCCGTGGTTTCTGCGATAGGCGCCAGAGCAAGCAAATACAACGCCTGCATTGCCCTGTCAGTCATGGTCGGGATGCCCAAAGGGCGCTCCTTTCCATTCGACTTCGGGATAAACACTCGCCGTAGCTGCCGAGGTTTATATCCGTGGCGCTTCAATCCATCTGCCGCTTTCCATTTGGCATCCGGTGTATCCCAGAGCGCGCGGTCGACTCCCGCCGTGCGCTTGCCCTGGTTTTCAGTGACTCGCCGCACGGCCAGGTATCTGGCCGTGCGTGAGCGGGTCAGCATCCGTTGCAAGGCTTTCACCCTGCGCCAGTTGCCTTCCCGACAAGCCTTCGCAATCCGTATCTGCATTGCCCGAACGTTCCGCTGGACGCGACACCAGTCGATGTCGTGCCATTGCTGCGGAACGTCGGAAGGCGCAGACACGGCCATTTGACTGTGTTCTATCATGCTGCCTTCCTCTCAGATGACCCTGAGCAAAAGACGTACGCATCCCCTGATGGGGAGGGGCGCTCCCGTCAGGGTTGGACTATCGGAAGGTCCGGTATTTCTGGACCTCGAAGTTCATTGAAACAGACTCAATCAGCATTCATGCGACGAAAGACCACGCAGAAGTCTGCCCGGTTTCCCGTGGGATAATGTCCCAATCCCTATCCGAACCATTACAGCCCGGCGTTCGCTTTCTCTGCGATCCCATACCCGCACAGCCAACAGTTCACCTTGCGGTTTACCTGCCCGAAGGCAGCCATACGGGCTTACCACGTTCCCTGACTGTCACACGACTGGTTTAGGGCCTGCCTTTTCGCCGGAGGCTTGTGTAGCGACGTATTCCCACATCCCACAGGAATATCTGGCCTCGTACCTTTTGGTTCATGCCTGACAGCAGTTTGGGCATGGTTATCCTTACGGCGTTTATCAGCAGTTCACTTACGTTGCCCTTGCCAGCCAGCCTAGCGCCTCAACCCGGTACTGCTCCGAGCATCCATGACTTGCCTCGCAGCAAGATCACGCCCTGACGGGGGCTACATTGTCGGAAGAGCTTCATACCCCACCGTTACCAGTGACGCATGTCTTCCTAGGCTATCGTTGGTCGCACAACGAGTCCGCTACTGTTCAGTGACTACAACAGTTGGACAATGACAGACAGAACTTTCGCTCATGTCTCCAGTTGAAATGGACAAGGACCGTAGGAAAACGGCTTGTCTGGGTGATGTTCCCCCTATTTGCAGAAGGAGGAACCCCTGCGGGGATTCTTCCCGTCAGAGTAAGGCCATGGGGCCGATGTGATGAAGTAAGCACTCCCAGTCCGAAATCCGGACCATAACCACGCTTGCGAGTGCTAAGTGGTTTTGGGGTCGCTATTGCGCCGCAGCGACAACGAGTCTTTTTAAGCGAAGGACTCCTGGGGCGGTTTTGTTTCCCGGATTGGCTGCCGGGCTGTTGGTTCCTTTGCAAGAACCCTTCACGATGACTCCTCATCGCGAAGCTGGAGGCACGCTACGCGTGTCGCACAAGATGCTGGATAATAAAGCATGACCCGCTTGACGGCTAGCGCCGTCGGAGACCCTTGCAATGCCTGACCAAGATGTACGCTTGCAACACCTGAAAGTTTGGCTCGATGAGCAGCTGCCGATCCTTTTTGTTCAGCAGGGCTGGGGCGCCGTACCCCCGGCTACGTTGACCGCGGCCAGCAGCGACGCGAGTTTCCGTCGTTATTTCCGCTGGGAAGGCGAGGGCCGCAGTTTGATCGTGATGGATGCGCCACCGCCCCAGGAAAACTGCAAACCCTTCGTGGACATTGCTTTTTTGTTGGCGAAATCCGGCATCAACGTGCCGAAGATTTATGCCGAAGACCTCGAGCGCGGTTTTCTCTTGCTCAATGACCTGGGCAATCAGACGTATCTGGACGTGATCAACGGCGACAATGCCGACGCATTATTCCGTGACGCCCTGCAGGCCCTGCTGGCTTTCCAACAACTGCCGATGGTCGCGCCACTGCCCAGCTACGACGTCGCTTTGCTGCGTCGGGAGCTGGAGCTGTTTCCTGAGTGGTACGTCAAGCATGAGCTGGGTATCGAATTGGATGCTGCTCAACAAGCGCTCTGGCAACAGGCCAGCGACCTGCTGATCAACAGCGCGCTGGCTCAGCCGAAAGTGCTGGTCCATCGCGACTACATGCCGCGCAACCTGATGCTCAGCGAACCGAACCCCGGCGTACTGGACTTTCAGGATGCGGTTTATGGCCCGGTGACTTATGACGTCACGTGTCTGTTCAAGGATGCCTTTCTCAGTTGGCCCGAGGAGCGCGTGCGTGGCTGGCTCGAGGATTACTGGCAGCAGGCCGGTGCGCTCGGCATCCCGGTCCAGCCGGACTTCGAGGATTTCCTGCGGGCCAGCGACCTGATGGGCGTGCAGCGCCATCTCAAGGTCATCGGGATTTTCGCGCGTATTTGTCACCGCGACGGCAAGCCGCGCTACCTGGGTGATGTGCCGCGCTTCTTTGCCTATATAGAAGCGGTCATTGCCCGTCGCCCTGAACTGGCGGAACTGGATCAGTTGCTCTCCAGCCTGCGTCAGTCGGCCGGAGCGACGGCATGAAAGCGATGATCCTGGCGGCGGGTAAAGGGGAGCGCATGCGGCCCTTGACCCTCACCACGCCCAAGCCGCTGGTTCGTGCCGGCGGCGTTCCCTTGATCGAATACCATCTGCGTGCCTTGGTTCGGGCCGGGTTCAAGGACATTGTGATCAATCACGCCTGGCTCGGTCAGCAAATCGAAGATTATCTAGGGGACGGTTCACGTTTTGGCGTGAGCATTCATTTCTCGCCCGAAGGTGAGCCGCTGGAAACCGGCGGTGGCATTTTCCGCGCCCTGCCGTTACTGGGCGAGGAAGCGTTTCTGGTGGTCAACGGCGACATCTGGACCGATTACGATTTCAGCGCCTTGCGCCGACCTCTGGACGGCTTGGCGCACCTGGTGCTGGTGGATAATCCCGAACACCATCCGGGCGGCGATTTCATCCTGGCCGACGGACAGATTCATGATGGTGGGGCGGCTGCCGACAAACTGACCTACAGCGGTATTGCTGTCTTGCATCCGCGGTTGTTCGAGGGCTGCCTGGACGGCGCGTTCAAACTCGCACCGCTGCTACGCAAGGCCATGGCCGAGGGTCAGGTCAGCGGCGAGCACCTGAAGGGACACTGGGTGGATGTGGGGACTCATGAACGTTTGGCGCAGGTTGAAACCTTGATAGAAGCGAGCCGTTGATATGTGGTGGCCAGGGACTCTGATTGGAGCCGGGGCGGGCTTTGCCATAGCCAGCATTCCGGGGGCCATGCTGGGAGCGTTATTAGGACAGGCGCTGGATCGGCGACTTAATCTGCAAGGCTGGGCGCAAGTGCGCGAGCGTTTGGGTGGTCGTCCGGCATTACGCAACGATGAGTTGCTGTTTGTACTGCTTGGCCGGCTGGCCAAGAGCGACGGACGAGTGGTCGATGGGCACATCCAGCAGGCTCGTCAGGAGATGCGTGCGCTGGACCTGAGCGAACCGGCACAACGCCGGGCCGTTGCCGCGTTCAACCGGGGCAAATCCGGAAACGATCATCTGCGCGGTTATTTGCGTCGCCTTGCGACCCAGCCCCATGCAGCTGAAGGCGTGCTGCGTGCCTGTTGGCGGATGGTTTGGGCGGACGGTCGCGCGGGCATAAGCGAGCGTGAGTTGCTCGCCCAGTGGGGCAAATGGCTGGGGTGGACGCCGCAACAGGTCCAGGCACTGGCGGTGGATTACGAGCCACACAAACCGTCGTTGCCCAACAGCGGCGCGACCTATCAGGAGGCGTTGCGCTTGCTGGGGGTGTCGGCCACCAGCGAGCCGTCGCAGATCAAGCGGGCTTACCGCCGCCTGCTCAGCCGTCACCACCCGGACAAAATTGCCGGCAGCGGGGCGACGCCATTGCAAGTGCGTGACGCCACCGACAAAACCCGGGAGTTGCACAACGCCTATCGGTTGATCCGCGAGCGCCGGGATTTTCGCTAGAAGGGATCACAACGCTGGCTGGGTTGGGGCTTGTCTAAGCCTCACTCCCCCGGCTGCTGCGGGTTGAGCCAACCCCGAATCCGACGAAACAGCTGTTCCTGCTGCGCTGATGGGTTGGGCACTGCTTTGAGCGACACCTGGCTGAAGCTCGACCCTTTGAGACGCTTACTGGCCTGTAAACGCTCCAGCGCTGCATTGCGATCCTGCGGTTTGTCCATGTAGAAGATGTCGGCGGTGGCCAGTTTCAAGGTGGGGGTCAGTTCGGCCAGGGCGGGCTTGACTGCGAGCGGGGTCTGGGCGGCGACCATCACGAAACGCTCGATCTGCGAGGGCTGTTTTTCATTCAGGTAACGTGCCGCCCAATAGGCGCCGGTGCCGTGACCCAGCAGAACGATGCTGCGAGCGCCCTGCTGTTCGGCGTAGGCCAGCGCTGCATCGATGCGGGTATAGATACGGTCGGCATCGGCCAGGAGGTGGTCCTCGCTGGTTTGGGCAACGACCGGATCCACCGCGTCGGCCTCGCCGCCCGCCACCTGTTCAATCGGCGCTGCGGTCGTGGCATCCGGTGCCGCGCCAGCCACGTCGGCCGGTTTGGTCTCGGGCGGTGTTTCCACCACGCGCGGTGCGATGACGTCGCTTTGCAGGTCCGGCAGGGTGATACTCAGGCTGCTCCACTCGATATCCGGTAACTTTTTGCGCATCGGGCCAATCACTTGAGGCCAGTCAGCAGTTTCGCCAGCGCCGGGGACTATGATGACCGTGCCCTTGGGTTCGCTGGTGTTGGCTGGTTTCCAGAGCGCCAGGAAGGTGTCGCTGCCGGTTTGCAGCTGTTGTTGCTCCTGGGCCGGGATCTCCCGTTCAAGTGCTGTCGCTTCTTCTTCGCTGCGTTCGAGCAAAGGCGGACGTTCGACCGGTTTTTCCTCGGTGGCTTGATCCGCCGCTGCGGGCGCCGGTTCTTCAGCCTGTACAGAAAAGGCACTCGGCAGCATCAGCGACAGGCACAATGCTGGCAGTGCCAGGCGATAAACAAAGGGCATCGGATATTCCATGACCAGAAGTATTTCCGGCAGCCTAATGGGTTGGTCAGTATTTGTCAGTGCATGAGACTTCAATGATGCGTTTTTGCTGCCTGTGGGTTATCGGCTGTTTATGGCTTCCCTTGATGGCGTGGGCCGCGCCCGCACCGTCGTTAACTGGGGTGCAACTGGACGCGGGCCAGCGACAATGGCTGCTCCAGCATCCGCAACTGCGCGTCGGCCTCGTGTTGCAGGCGCCGTACGCGCAATATGACCGGCGCTTGCAGCGCCTGTCCGGCACCAATGTCGAGCTGATGCAATGGTTGGGCAAGGCGTTGAATGTCGAACTGACCTGGCGCAATTTCCAGGACGTGGCGCAACTGGAAGCCGCGTTGCGCTCCGGGGAGGTGGATGTTGCCCCAGGGCTGACCCAGACCCCGGCCGGGTTGCGACTCTGGCGGTTTTCCGACCCCTACATGCGCGTGCCGCAATTGATCGTGGGCCAGAAGAAGGGCGCCGAAGGGGTCGAACTGGAAAAGCTCGATGCTCAAGTGCGGGTGGCGGTGCGCATGCCCAGTACCACGGCTGATTATTTGCGCAGCAATTACCCGACCTTGAATCTTCAAGGCGTGCCGTTGGAACGCCAGGCCCTGCAACTGCTGTTGAGCCAACAGGCCGGGTACGCGGTGGTCGATGAGGCGCAGCTAGGGCGACTGATGGTCGAGCCTGAATTCGCCGGGCTGGTGGTTGTAGGCGATATCGGCCTGCCGCAACTGTTGCGCGTCGCCACTCGCCGGGATTGGCCGGAGTTGGCCGACATCATCGAGAGCGGTTTGCAGGCGATCCCGGCCAAGGAACTTGAGCAACTGCACAGTCGCTGGCTCAAGCCCAAATATCCGCGGCTGACCGACACTCCGGGTTTCTGGCAAAACCTGACTCTGTTGCTACTGGCCCTGTTCTTGAGCTGCGTGGCCATCGTGTTCTGGCAGCGCCGCGAGCAAAGGGCGCTGGAGCGGCGCCTGCGCAATGCGCGAAATGACATCGCCCAGCGGGCCGCCAGCGAGGAAGCCCTGCGTCTGACGCAATTTTCCATCGATCAAAGCACTGTCGGCATTCTCTGGGTCAATTGGGATAGCCATGTGCGTTATGCCAACCGCGCCGCCGAAATCATGTTGGGCTATACGCCAGGCGGCATTATTGAACGACCCTTGATCGACTTCGAACCGGGCCTGCACATGGATCGCTGGCTGAATCTGTGGAAACGCGCCCGGGCCAGCGAAGAGGGGCCACAGAGTTTCGAAACCGAATGCGTGCGGGCCGATGGAAGTATTCTTCCGGCCGATGTTTCCTTGAGCTTCCTGCGTTTTCGCGATGCCGAATACCTGGTGGTCTACATAAACGACGTCACCGAGCGCCGTCGTGCTCTGGCGGCGCTGCGCGAAAGCGAGGCGCGCTTGCAGGGAATCGCCGCCAACGTCCCGGGCCTGGTCTTTCGCCTGGAGCGCGCCCCGGTGACCGGGCAGATCGACTTTGCCTACATCAGTGAAGGCAGCGAAAGCCTCGTGGGCTATTCACCCGCGACCCTGGCCCGCAGTGACACCGGCCTGCGCAGCCTCGTCCACCCACAGGACAAGGCCAGCTACCACCGCACTCAGGATCAGGCGCTGGACAGCGATAGTGACTGGTCGTGGCAGGGCCGCATCCTGACCCGCGAAGGCCGGGAACGCTGGGCCGAGATCAAGGCCATTACCCGTCGTCTCGAGGATGGCGCCTACGTTTGGGACGGCATCGTCTGGGACATCACCGAAAGCAAGCGTATCGAACTTGAACTGGCCAGCTCCCGGGAACAACTGCGCGAATTGTCGGCGCACCTGGAGAGCGTGCGGGAAGAGGAAAAGGCGCGTATAGCTCGGGAGGTCCACGACGAGTTGGGTCAGATGTTGACCGTCTTGAAGCTGGAAACGTCCATGTGCGAACTGGCCTATGCGCAACTCGACCCGGGTCTGCAAGAACGGCTCAACAGCATGAAGCGCCTGATTGCCCAACTGTTCCAGTTGGTGCGGGATGTGGCGACGGCGCTGCGACCTCCGATCCTTGATGCCGGCATCGCCTCCGCCATTGAATGGCAGGCGCGGCGTTTCGAGGCGCGCACACAGATCCCCTGTCTGGTGCAGGTGCCGGACAATCTGCCGCCCTTGAGTGACGCCAAGGCCATCGGTCTGTTTCGAATTCTTCAGGAAGCGCTGACCAATGTGATGCGCCATGCTCAGGCGCATACTGTAGAACTGACGCTGGTGCAGGAAGACGACCAACTCTGTCTGACGGTGAGTGACGACGGTGTAGGATTCGTTCCCGCCACGGGGCGACCGACCTCCTTTGGTCTGGTCGGCATGCGGGAGCGGGTATTGATCATGGGCGGGCAGTTATCGTTGGAAAGTGAACCGGGGGAGGGTACGACCCTGGCGGTGCGGGTACCGTTGACCGAGGCCTGATGGCTTTCGCTAGGCTTGCCTGAGGCTATCGTGAGCAGGCTCGCGATGAGATTCTGAATCTGGAGAAAAACGTGATCCGTGTACTGGTAGCCGAAGACCACACCATCGTCCGTGAAGGCATTAAACAGTTGATTGGCCTGGCCAAGGATCTGGTGGTTGTGGGGGAGGCGAGCAATGGCGAGCAATTGCTGGAAACCCTACGGCATGTGCCCTGCGAGGTGGTGCTGCTGGATATCTCCATGCCGGGCGTCAATGGCTTGGAGGCGATCCCGCGTATCCGTGCGTTGAACAATCCGCCGGCCATCCTGGTGTTGTCGATGCACGACGAGGCGCAAATGGCGGCGCGGGCGCTGAAGGTCGGTGCCGCGGGTTACGCGACCAAGGACAGCGACCCGGCATTGCTGCTCATGGCGATTCGCAAGGTCGCGGCCGGCGGACGTTACATCGACCCGGAACTGGCCGACCGCATGGTTTTCGAAGTGGGCCTGACCGACAGCCGACCGCTGCACTCGCTGCTGTCCGAGCGTGAATTTTCGGTCTTCGAGCGCCTGGCCCAAGGGGCCAACGTCAATGACATCGCCCAGCAATTGGCTTTGAGCAGCAAAACCATCAGTACTCACAAAGCGCGGTTGATGCAGAAACTCAACATCACTTCCTTGGCGGAACTGGTGAAGTACGCGATGGAGCACAAATTGCTCTAAGCCCACCACAATCCCCTGTGGGAGCGAGCCTGCTCGCAATAGAGTTGGACCATTCAGCATCGTAGTTGACTGACACACTGCCATCGCGAGCAGGCTCGCTCCCACAGGGGCAGTGCGCCGGCATATCCATTTACGACACGCCCCAACACCGCTTTTACCCCTGCTTGCGGCTTGCAGCTCATAACTTGCCGCTGCTCTTACCCAATCCCGTCATCCTTGTAGGGAAATCCCTACACCGACTCTTCCATCCGGCTGAGGCCATTCTCTCCTGCGTCCCGATTTGCGCGGCCCCCAGGCTCCACTAGGCTTGATTCACAAGCAGTCATCAATACAAAAGGTGCGGGTATGAGCCAGGTCGATTCAAGCGCGGGGGCCAGTGATGTGCTGGTCAGCTTTCGTGGTGTGCAAAAGAGCTACGACGGCGAGAACCTGATCGTCAAGGACCTCAACCTGGACATTCGCAAAGGTGAATTCCTGACGCTGCTCGGGCCGTCCGGTTCCGGCAAAACCACCAGCCTGATGATGCTCGCCGGTTTTGAAACCCCCACCGCTGGGGAGATTCAACTGGCCGGGCGCTCCATCAACAACGTGCCGCCTCACAAGCGTGACATCGGCATGGTGTTCCAGAACTATGCTTTGTTCCCGCACATGACCGTTGCCGAGAACCTGGCATTCCCGCTGACCGTGCGCGGTTTGAACAAAAGCGACGTGAGTGATCGGGTCAAGCGCGTCTTGAGCATGGTCCAGCTGGATACGTTTGCCCAACGCTACCCGGCGCAGTTGTCCGGCGGCCAGCAACAGCGCGTGGCCCTGGCCCGGGCATTGGTGTTCGAACCGCAACTGGTGCTGATGGACGAACCCCTTGGCGCCCTGGACAAACAACTGCGTGAGCACATGCAGATGGAGATCAAGCATCTGCATCAGCGCCTCGGTGTGACGGTGGTTTATGTGACGCATGACCAGGGCGAGGCCTTGACCATGTCCGACCGCGTAGCGGTGTTCCATCAAGGCGAAATTCAGCAGATTGCCCCGCCACGCACCCTCTACGAAGAGCCAAAGAACACCTTCGTCGCCAACTTCATTGGCGAGAACAATCGCCTCAACGGCCGCTTGCACAGCCACACCGGCGATCGTTGCCTGGTAGAGCTGGGGCGCGGTGAAAAGGTCGAGGCCCTGGCGGTGAACGTCGGCAAACCCGGCGAGCCGGTGACCCTGTCGATCCGCCCGGAACGGGTGAGCCTCAACGGCGCAAGCGAACAATGTGTCAACCGCTTCTCAGGGAGGGTGGCGGAATTTATCTATCTGGGCGACCACGTCCGGGTTCGCCTGGAGGTCTGTGGCAAGAATGACTTCTTCGTGAAACAACCGATTGCCGAACTCGATCCCGGGCTCGCTGTTGGGGACGTGGTTCCGCTTGGCTGGCAAGTCGAGCATGTGCGTGCGCTCGATCCCCTTCTAGAGGCGAATTGATCGCCCCCTGTGTACCAACACCAACCCTGCACGTGGAGAGAACAATAAATGTTGAGATCCCTGAAGTTCACAGCCCTGACCCTGGGCATGATGGGTGCGGCAAGCGCGATGGCGGCGGGCCCGGACCTGACTGTGGTGTCTTTCGGTGGGGCGAACAAGGCGGCTCAGGCCAAAGCCTTTTACGCACCGTGGGAAGCGGCCGGCAACGGCAAGATCATCGCTGGCGAATACAACGGTGAAATGGCCAAGGTCAAGGCCATGGTCGACACCAAGAGCGTTTCGTGGGACTTGGTGGAAGTCGAGTCTCCGGAGCTGTCCCGTGGTTGTGACGAAGACATGTTCGAGCAACTGGACCCGGCTCTGTTCGGCAAGGCCGAAGACTACGTCAAGGGCGCCATCCAGCCTTGCGGCGTGGGCTTCTTCGTGTGGTCGACCGTGCTGGCCTACAACGCCGACAAACTGAAAACCGCGCCGACCAGTTGGGCGGATTTCTGGGACACCAAGCAATTCCCAGGCAAGCGTGGCCTGCGCAAAGGCGCCAAGTACACCCTGGAATTTGCCTTGATGGCCGACGGCGTCGCGCCGAAAGACGTCTACAAAGTGCTGGCCGGCAAAGATGGCCAGGATCGTGCCTTCAAGAAGCTCGACGAACTCAAGCCGAACATCCAATGGTGGGAGGCAGGCGCCCAGCCGCCGCAGTACCTGGCTTCCGGTGACGTGGTCATGAGCTCGGCCTACAACGGTCGGATCGCTGCGGTGCAGAAGGAAAGCAACCTGAAAGTGGTGTGGAACGGCGGCATCTACGACTTCGACGCGTGGGCAATTCCACGTGGTCTGGACAAGACCCGCGCCGAAGCTGCGAAGAAATTCATCGCTTTCTCGGTGGCACCGCAGCAGCAAAAGACCTACTCGGAAAACATCGCCTACGGCCCGGCCAATACCCAGGCTGTACCACTGTTGTCCAAGGATGTCTTGAAAGACATGCCGACCACCCCGGAAAACATCGCCAACCAGGTACAGATCGACGTCAGCTTCTGGGCTGACAACGGTGAGCAACTGGAACAGCGCTTCAACTCCTGGGCGGCCAAGTAGGAGCTGCCGAAGGCTGCGATCTTTTGATCTTCAGTGTTCATGAGGCCTCAAAAGATCGCAAGCTGCACCAGCTCCTACAGGATTTGCGTTGCACCTTAAACAGAAGCGGCACGCCGCTTCTGTAACGATCAAAAAGATTTGCGGAGTTCGCCATGGCCATCGCCGTTCCACTGAACGCGGGCACCAGCCCCACCCTGAAGCAGCGGCTCAAGCGCGCCGAGCGGGTCAACCGCTGGAAGGCCCAGGCCTTGATCGCGCCGCTGGTACTGTTTCTGTTGCTGGTGTTCCTGGTGCCGATCGTGGCGCTGCTGTTCAAAAGCGTCAGCAACCCGGAAGTGGTCAACGGCATGCCGCGCACCGTCGCCGCGGTCGCTGCCTGGGACGGACGTGGGTTGCCCGGCGAGCCGGTGTACAAGGCCGCCAGCGAAGACCTGGCCGAAGCCCGCAAGAATCAGACCTTGGGCGATTTGTCCAAGCGCCTGAACATGGAACTGGCCGGCTATCGCAGCCTGCTGACCAAGACCGCCCGTGCGCTGCCGTTCGCCACTGAGCCGGTCTCCTATAAAGAGGCGATGGAGAACCTTGACGAACGCTGGGGCGATCCGGCGTATTGGCAGGTGATCCGCCGCAACACCAGTGATGTCACCCCGTATTACCTGCTGGCGGCCGTCGATCATCGCATCGATGATCTGGGTGAACTGGCCCCGGCCACCCCCGACCAGGCGATCTACCTGGATATTTTTGCCCGTACGTTCTGGATGGGTCTGGTGATCACCGCGATCTGCCTGGTGCTGGCCTATCCGTTGGCCTACCTGCTGGCGAACCTGCCATCGCGCCAAAGCAACCTGCTGATGATTCTGGTGCTGTTGCCGTTCTGGACGTCGATCCTGGTGCGGGTGGCGGCGTGGATCGTGCTGCTGCAATCGGGCGGGCTGATCAACAGTGGCCTGATGGCCATGGGTATTATCGATAAGCCGCTGGAGTTGGTGTTCAACCGCGCCGGTGTCTACATCTCCATGGTCCATATCCTGCTGCCGTTCATGATCCTGCCGATTTACAGCGTGATGAAAGGTATCTCGCCGACTTACATGCGTGCGGCGATTTCCCTGGGTTGCCATCCGTTCGCCAGTTTCTGGCGCGTGTATTTCCCGCAGACCTATGCCGGTGTCGGCGCCGGTTGCCTGTTGGTGTTCATCCTCGCCATCGGCTACTACATCACGCCGGCACTGCTGGGCAGCCCGAGCGATCAGATGGTCAGCTACTTCGTCGCGTTCTACACCAACACCAGCATCAACTGGGGTATGGCCACGGCGCTTGGCGGGTTGTTGTTGCTGGCAACCGTGGTGCTTTATCTGATTTACAACTGGTTGGTGGGCGCCAGTCGCCTGCGCCTGAGCTGAGGGGAGATCGAAATGCTGAGTCCTTACATGTCCCCCGTCGAGCGGGTGTGGTTCTACAGCTTGCGCATATTCTGCGGGCTGATCCTGTTGTTCCTGATCCTGCCGGTGCTGGTGATCATTCCATTGTCGTTCAACTCCGGCAGCTTCCTGGTGTACCCGTTGCAAGGCTTTTCGTTGCAGTGGTACCACGATTTCTTTGCTTCGGCAGAGTGGATGCGGGCGCTGAGGAACAGCGTCATCGTCGCCCCGGCGGCGACGGTCCTGGCGATGGTCTTCGGCACCCTGGCGGCTATTGGCCTGACCCGTGGCGACTTTCCGGGCAAGGCGCTGGTGATGGCCCTGGTCATCTCGCCGATGGTGGTGCCGGTGGTGATCATCGGGGTGGCCAGCTACCTGTTTTTCGCGCCGCTGGGGATGGGCAACAGTTTCTTCTCGCTGATCGTGGTCCATGCCGTGCTGGGCGTGCCGTTCGTCATCATCACGGTGTCGGCGACTCTGCAGGGCTTTAACTACAACCTAGTTCGGGCCGCCGCCAGCCTTGGAGCTTCACCCTTGACGGCGTTTCGTCGAGTGACCCTGCCGTTGATCGCCCCGGGCGTGATCTCCGGCGCACTGTTCGCCTTCGCGACTTCATTCGATGAAGTGGTGGTGACGCTGTTCCTGGCCGGTCCCGAGCAGGCAACGTTGCCAAGGCAGATGTTCAGCGGTATCCGCGAGAACCTCAGTCCCACCATCGCCGCCGCCGCGACGCTGCTGATCGCCTTTTCGGTGATCCTGTTGCTGACTCTGGAGTGGTTGCGCGGGCGTAGCGAGAAACTGCGCACCACCCAAGTCTGAGGTCCAACGCAAAACCAATGTGGGAGCGGGTTTGCTCGTGAAAGCGGTGTGTCATTCAGCAAATAGGTTGAATGTTTGACCGCATTCGCGAGCAAGCCCGCTCCCACAGGTTTGCGGGGTATTCATGGGCTGAATGCAAGACAACCTTAAATACCGAGCTATCCTTGTGCCAGCCCATACTCGAACAAGAGGCCGCGCACATGAGTCTTTCCTCATTCAAGATCGCCCACAAACTGATCACCGGTGCCGCTGCCATTGAGCAACTGGCGGCCGAGCTGACGCGGCTGGATGTCGACAACCCATTGATCGTCACCGACGCTGCGCTGGTCAAGTCCGGCACCGTGGAGCTGGCGTTGCAGCATTTGGGTGGGCGCGACTACGAGGTTTTCGACCGGGTCATGCCCGATCCGGAAATAGCCATCGTCGAAGATTGCATGCAGGCCTACCGCGACGGCGGCCATGATGGCTTGATCGGCCTGGGCGGCGGCAGTGCCATCGACATCGCCAAATGCGTGGGGGTCTACGCCGGTTACCACGGCGAGCTGCAGGATATGTTCGGGGTCGACCAGGTGCCGCGCAAAGGCGCGCCCATGATCGCCATCCCCACCACGGCCGGGACCGGCTCGGAAGTCACCAACGTGGCCATCCTCTCCGACAAGGCCGCGCAGCTTAAGAAAGGTATCGTCAGCGATTATCTGCTGCCGGACGTCGCGCTGGTCAGCCCGCAGATGACTCTCACCTGCCCGCGGAGCGTGACCGCCGCCAGTGGCGTCGATGCGCTGGTGCATGCCATTGAGTCCTACCTGTCGCTCAATGCCTCGCCGATCACCGATGCCTTGGCTATCGGCGCAATAAAACTGATCACCCGCGCCTTGCCCAAGGCCTACGCCAACCCCGCTCATTTGCAGGCTCGCGAAGACATGGCCACGGCAAGCCTGATGGCCGGCATGGCGTTCGGCAATGCCGGGGTCGGGGCGGTGCATGCGCTGGCGTATCCGCTGGGCGGGCGTTTTCACGTGTCCCATGGTGTGGCTAATGCCTTGTTGCTGCCGTATGTCATGGCGTGGAACAAGATGGCTTGCGTCGAGCGCATGCGCGACATCGCCGAAGCCATGGGCATAAAGACCGCGCACCTGAGTGACCTTGAAGCCGCTGACGAAGCCGTGGAGGCCATGGTTGCGCTGTGTGCTGCCGTGGAAATCCCCCAGGGCCTGAGCAGCCTGGGGGTGACGGACGAGGTGATCCCGTCCATGGCGGTGGAGGCGGCCGGAATCGAGCGACTGATGCGCAACAATCCACGCAAACTGAGCGCCAGCGATATCGAGAAGATCTACCGCGCGGCGTATTGATCGTCTGCCACGGTGGGCGCGCCAAATCTTGAGGTATACAATGCGCGCCATCGTGATTTCGCTCAAAACAGGTGCGTCATGCAGCCCTTCGCTATTGCTCCGTCGATTCTCTCCGCCGACTTTGCCCGCCTGGGCGAGGAAGTGGACAACGTTCTGGCCGCCGGCGCCGACATCGTGCACTTCGATGTCATGGACAACCATTACGTCCCCAACCTGACCATCGGCCCGATGGTCTGCGCGGCGCTGCGCAAGTACGGCGTCACGGCGCCGATCGACGCGCACCTGATGGTCAGCCCGGTGGATCGCATCGTCGGCGACTTCATCGAGGCCGGTGCCACCTACATCACCTTTCACCCCGAAGCCACCCAGCACATCGACCGCTCCCTGCAGTTGATCCGCGAAGGCGGATGCAAGGCCGGCCTGGTGTTCAACCCGGCGACGCCCCTGGACGTGCTCAAGTACGTGATGGACAAGGTCGACATGATCCTGCTGATGAGCGTCAACCCCGGCTTCGGCGGGCAGAAGTTCATTCCTGGCACGCTCGACAAGCTGCGTGAAGCCCGCGCACTGATCAAGGCATCGGGCCGTGATATCCGCCTGGAGATCGACGGTGGCGTGAACGTCAACAACATCCGCGAAATCGCCGAGGCCGGTGCCGACACCTTTGTCGCAGGCTCGGCCATTTTCAATGCGCCGGACTACAAAGAGGTCATTGAAAAGATGCGCGCCGAACTGGCCCTGGCCCGTCCATGAGCGGGTTCGAGCAGCTGTTTCCCGGCAGTTTGCCGCGTCTGGTGATGTTCGACCTCGACGGCACTCTGGTCGACTCGGTGCCGGACCTGGCGGCGGCCGTGGACAACATGCTGCTCAAGCTCGGTCGTCCGGTCGCCGGAATTGACGCCGTGCGCCAATGGGTCGGCAACGGCGCGCCCATGCTGGTGCGGCGGGCCTTGGCCAACCACATCGATGCCCAGGGCGTCGATGACGCCGAGGCCGAGCGGGCGCTGGAGTTGTTCAACGAAGCCTATGAAGGCAATCACGAACTGACGGTCGTCTACCCCGGTGTGCGTTCCACCCTCAAGTGGCTGCACAAGCAAGGTGTGGAGATGGCCTTGATCACCAACAAGCCGGAGCGCTTTGTCGCGCCCCTGCTGGATCAGATGAAAATCGGTCGTTATTTTCGCTGGATCATCGGTGGCGATACCCTGCCACAGAAAAAACCTGACCCGGCCGCGCTGTTTTTCGTGATGAAAATGGCCAACATCCCGGCCTCTCAATCGCTGTTCGTCGGTGACTCGCGCAGCGATGTGTTGGCGGCGAAAGCGGCCGGGGTCAAATGTGTGGCGCTGAGCTACGGCTACAACCATGGCCGGCCGATCGCCGAAGAGTTTCCCACGCTGGTGATCGACGATTTGCGTCTGTTAATTCCCGGTTGCCTGGACCCGGCCGCTGAGATAACGTTGCCCGACGCTGTTCAATCCTCTTCTGGAAACGCCATCGTGGTGGTCACTCGCAAACTCTGGATGAAAGTCATGAAGGCCCTGGCCCGCTGGCGTTGGCGCGCCTGACCTGATCCTGGCCGGTTATCCGGCGCGTTTGCATACCTGACTGTCAGCTCCTCCTGCCACGAGGCACACCATGATCCGCGAAGAATTCCTGCGTCTAGCCGCTGCCGGCTACAATCGTATCCCGCTTGCCTGCGAAACCCTGGCCGACTTCGACACACCGCTGTCGATCTACCTCAAGCTGGCCGATGAGCCCAACTCCTACCTGCTCGAATCGGTGCAGGGCGGTGAGAAGTGGGGGCGTTATTCCATCATCGGCCTGCCGTGCCGCACGGTGCTGCGGGTCCATGACCATCGTGTCAGCGTGACCCATGACGGCGTCGAGATCGAAAGCCTGGAGGTCGAAGACCCGCTGGCCTTCGTTGAAACCTTCAAGGCCCGCTACAACGTGCCCACCATCCCCGGGCTGCCGCGATTCAACGGTGGTCTGGTGGGCTACTTCGGCTATGACTGCGTACGCTACGTGGAAAAGCGTCTGGGCACCTGCCCGAACCCGGACCCGCTGGGCGTGCCGGACATTCTGCTGATGGTCTCTGACGCAGTGGTCGTCTTCGATAACCTCGCTGGCAAGATGCACGCCATTGTCCTGGCCGATCCGTCCCGGGAAGACGCCTACGAGCAAGGTCAGAAAAGTCTTCAGGCGTTGCTGGAAAAACTCCGGCAGCCGATCACGCCGCGTCCTGGCCTGGATTTCAGCAAACAGTCGGCGGCCGACCCGGTGTTCCGTTCCAGCTTCACGCAGGACGATTACGAAAGGGCCGTCGATACCATCAAGGAATACATCCTGGCCGGCGACTGCATGCAAGTGGTGCCGTCGCAACGCATGTCCATTGACTTCAAGGCTGCGCCCATCGATCTGTACCGGGCGCTGCGCTGTTTCAATCCGACGCCTTACATGTACTTCTTCAACTTCGGTGACTTCCACGTTGTGGGCAGTTCACCCGAAGTGCTGGTGCGGGTCGAAGACAACCTGATCACTGTGCGACCTATCGCTGGCACTCGTCCCCGTGGCGCCACGGAGGAAGCCGACCGGGCGCTGGAAGAGGACCTGCTGTCGGATGACAAGGAAATCGCTGAGCACCTGATGCTGATCGACCTGGGCCGCAATGACACCGGGCGCGTCTCGGAAGTCGGTTCGGTGAAGCTCACCGAAAAGATGGTCATCGAGCGTTATTCCAACGTGATGCACATTGTCTCCAACGTCACGGGCCAGTTGAAGGCCGGGCTGACGGCGATGGATGCCCTGCGGGCCATCCTGCCGGCAGGAACATTGTCTGGCGCACCGAAAATCCGCGCCATGGAAATCATCGACGAACTGGAACCGGTCAAGCGTGGGGTGTATGGCGGGGCCGTGGGCTATTTTGCCTGGAACGGCAACATGGACACTGCCATTGCCATCCGCACCGCCGTCATCAAGGACGGAGAGCTGCACGTGCAGGCCGGCGGCGGGATCGTGGCCGACTCGGTGCCGGTGCTGGAGTGGGAAGAAACCCTGAACAAGCGCCGGGCAATGTTCCGTGCCGTAGCGCTGGCCGAGCAGACCCCAAGCGACTGAACCGCTCCGGAGCTGTGTAGGAACTGAGTAGGAGCTGAGTAGGAGCTGTGTAGGAGCTGTCGAGTGCAACGAGGCTGCGATCTTTCCCCAGACACTTGAGTCTCAAGCGAAAGATCGAAAGATCAAAAGATCAAAAGATCAAAAGATCAAAAGATCGCAGCCTCCGGCAGCTCCTACAGAAGCAAGCCGCCTTCTTTAGAAATCCAGACTGACCCCGACACTCACCCCCTGCTGAGTAAAGTCATCGTCCTTGCGCAGCGTATAACCGCCCCGCAGGGCCAGATCGTTGGTCAACTTGTGGCTGACCCCCAGGCTCAGGCGATTCAAATGACTCTGCGGCGTATAGCCTTCAAGCGTGAAATCGTTGGCCGGCAGACTGTTGAGGGCGATGTTCACTTTTTGGGTGTCGTCTTCGTACTCGCGTTCGTGGGCATATTCGCCATACACCTGGGTCTGACGGGTGAAGTTGTATTTGCCTTGCAAGCCAATGCCCAGGCGTTTCGAGTCGCGGGTCTGATCATTGAAGGTCAGGGCGGTGGAGCGGCTGCTCTTTTCTGAATAGCCGTCGACTTCCACCTTCGCATAATCGGCGCTGATAAACGGTGACAGGTGCCACTGACTGCCCGGTTGGGCGATGTCGTAGCCCAACCGCGTGCTGAATGCCCACAGATGACCGTCGGTGTCGCCCTTTTCCTGCGCCTCGTTGACGCCCAGGTCGAATTTTCTCTCCAGGTTGTCGTAGTCGAGCTTGCCGCCGGTCAACGCCGCATCGGCCCACCAGCGGTTTTGCTGGAACTGGGCGAAAGCGGTAGCCAGGTAGCTGTTGAGCTTGTAGTCCGAATCGTTGCTGCCTGCCTCCATGTCCTGGCGGTAGAAACCGGCGGCTACACCCACGCGCCAAGCCTCGTTGAGACGATAGCTGCCCCCGACATTCAAGCTGTAGCCGCTGCCGTCGGCGCTGGCGCCACTGCTTTGGTTGTCCATGTCCAGATGCTGGCCGCCGCCTGCGACGATCGCCCGCCATTGTCCGACGGCTTGCCAGTTCTCCCAATCCGATTGCCACTGGCTGCGCAACTCATCCTGATGGGCGCGCAGGGTCGAGTGAGCCATTTCCGGCAGCAATGTCAGCTCCCATGGCGCCGCAAGTAGGGAAAAGGCGTAATCGGCGATCAGTTGCTGGCCAGACTCGGTGGGATGGACCGAGTCGTTATAGATCAGCTTGGTGGGGTCTGGCGTCGCGCTGTTGATGCCATAGGTGGGGTTTTCCGTACAGCCATTGCCGCTGAAGCAGGTGGCGGTGAGGTTCTCGCCGGTGGCGAGGCCGAATCGTGCTGGATCGGCGAAACTTTCCTGCAGCAATAGCGGAACGTTCAGTGGAATGATTTCGGCATCAATGCCTTGCAGCCGCGTGACCAGTTGCTGGTTGAACTGGTTGCTGAGCTGCGAAACGGCGTCTTGCAAAGGCGTGCCATTGAGCGCAGGGGTGAGGCCCAGGTCGGGCAGCAGCCAGACCATCACATAACGGGCACCGGCGGTTTGCAGTACCTGGACACTGTCGGCCAGGCGGTCCGCGGCGGCGCTCGCCTGGGCGGGGGTCAGTACCAAGCCCTGGAGGAAGTCGTTACCGCCCCCGGAAAGGTAGTACAGCGCGTTCGGGTCGGCACGCAGGCCGTTGGACAGCAGGTATCCGTCACGGCTGCGCTCACCCGTGTCGGAAACGCCGGTAATCGACTCGAGGATCTGGTCGGTACGATACCCGCCCACGGCCCAGTTGTTGCCGTCGGCCTGGCCTTCGCTGGCACGAACCGCCGAGGTGGATGCCGCGGTTTCATCGGCGGAAAAGCCCAACCGTCCGCCCAGCAGTTGGGTGGAGTTGAGGGAATAGGATTCGCCGCTTCCGTCGAGATAGAACGGGCCTGTGCGGTTGGTAAAGCGTTGCGTGGCCCCTGACGGACCGTCTGGGTCGGCAAACTGGCCGGCATCGTTGAGGCTGTCGCCAAACACGATGAAGCTGGAGTAGGGATTGGGCGCGGCGCTCGCCTGGGCGCAGGCCATCGCCAGCAGACAGCCGGCCATTGGTATGAACAACGTTTTTCTTAGCATGAGAAAGTCCGTTTTTATCTTATTGTTGTTAGAAAACGAAACGACAGTACCAAAAACTTCCGGCGTTTTGCCATCCATCAGGTACATCGCGATTGTTTCCAAGCCCTTCGGGGATCGTCATATTGCGTGCTCCGCCCAGCTAAGCTACTGTGCCGGAACGTATGAACGAGACTTTCCCCGTGTCGATTATCAGCAAATTTCCGGATCAACTGATCAAGGCACACGCCCGTTGGCGTTGGCGCGCCTGAACGTTCTCTGCCGGCCTGGCCGGACCTGTACCGATTTGCCTTCTTTACCCGCTTGAACGTCGCTTCGCTGGCCCATCACACGCCTCGCCAAGCGCAGCATCGCGCGGGTCACTCTCCGAAGGCTGTATTTCAAGTCAGTGAATTCAATAGGTTGCTACGCCATGTTGCTGATGATCGATAACTACGACTCTTTTACCTACAACGTTGTGCAATACCTTGGCGAGCTGGGCTCCGAGGTCAAGGTCGTGCGCAACGACGAACTGACCATCGCCGAAATCGAAGCCCTCAAGCCCGAGCGCATCGTGGTCTCTCCCGGCCCTTGCACGCCGACCGAAGCGGGCATTTCCATCGAAGCCATCAAGTATTTCGCCGGCAAGCTGCCGATCCTGGGTGTCTGCCTGGGGCACCAGTCGATCGGCCAGGCCTTTGGCGGCGAGGTGGTGCGCGCCCGGCAAGTCATGCACGGTAAGACTAGCCCGGTATTTCACGAGAACAAGGGCGTGTTCGAAGGTCTGAATCTTCCGCTGACTGTTACCCGCTACCACTCCCTGATCGTCAAGCGCCAAACCCTGCCAGATTGTCTGGAGCTGACCGCCTGGACTCAGCTCGAGGACGGCTCTGTGGATGAAATCATGGGGCTTCGTCACAAAACGTTGAATATCGAGGGCGTGCAATTTCACCCCGAGTCTATTCTCACCGAACAGGGTCACGAGCTGTTCGCCAACTTCCTCAAACAAACCGGCGGCACGCGCTAAGGACTTTTCATGGATATCAAGACAGCCCTGAGCCGTATCGTCGGCCATCTCGACCTGAGCACCGACGAGATGCGTGATGTGATGCGCGAAATCATGACCGGCCAATGCTCGGATGCGCAGATCGGCGCGTTCATGATGGCCATGCGCATGAAGAGCGAGAGCATCGATGAGATCGTCGGTGCCGTTTCGGTCATGCGCGAGCTGGCGGACCAGGTCGAACTCAAGACCCTGGATGGCGTGGTGGATGTGGTAGGCACCGGCGGGGACGGCGCCAATATCTTCAACGTTTCCACTGCCTCGGCCTTTGTCGTCGCCGCGGCCGGTTGCACCGTCGCCAAGCATGGCAATCGTGCGGTCTCCGGCAAGAGCGGCAGCGCCGACCTGCTGGAGGCGGCCGGGATCTACCTGAACCTGACGCCTGTACAGGTGGCGCGTTGCATCGATAACGTGGGTATCGGTTTCATGTTCGCCCAGACCCACCACCGCGCCATGAAGTATGCCGCCGCGCCGCGTCGTGATCTGGGCCTGCGGACGATGTTCAACATGCTTGGCCCGCTTACGAATCCGGCCGGCGTGAAGCATCAAGTGGTAGGTGTGTTCAGCCAGGCATTGTGCCGGCCCCTGGCCGAGGTCTTGCAACGTCTGGGTAGCAAGCATGTGCTGGTGGTCCATTCGAAGGATGGCCTGGACGAATTCAGCCTGGCAGCACCGACGTACGTGGCTGAATTAAAAAATGATCAGATCAGCGAGTATTGGGTCGAACCTGAAGACCTGGGCATGAAGAGCCAGAGCCTGCATGGGCTGGCGGTGGATGGGCCGGCCCAGTCGCTGGAACTGATTCGCGATGCCTTGGGGCGCCGCAAGACCGAAAATGGCCAGAAGGCCGCCGAGATGATCGTACTCAATGCGGGCGCCGCGTTGTATGCGGCGGATCACGCCAGCAGCCTCAAGCAGGGGGTGGAGCTGGCCCATGATGCGTTGCACACCGGCCTTGCCAGGGAAAAACTCGAAGAGTTGGGTGCATTTACCGCCGTATTCAAAGTGGAGAACGAAGGATGAGTGTGCCAACGGTTCTGGAAAACATTCTGGCTCGCAAGGCTCAAGAGGTGGCCGAACGCAGTGCTCGGGTCAGTCTGGCAGAGCTGGAAACCTTGGCGCGGGCAGCGGATGCGCCGCGTGGCTTTGCCAAGGCGCTGATCGATCAGGCCAAGCAAAAGCAGCCAGCGGTGATTGCCGAAATTAAAAAGGCGTCCCCCAGCAAAGGCGTGATTCGTGAACACTTTGTCCCCGCTGACATCGCCAAGAGCTATGAGAAGGGCGGTGCGACTTGCCTCTCGGTGCTGACCGATATCGATTTTTTCCAGGGCGCCGATGAATACCTCAAGCAGGCGCGGGCGGCGTGCAAGCTACCGGTGATTCGCAAGGATTTCATGATCGATCCTTACCAGATCGTTGAAGCCCGTGCGCTGGGCGCAGACTGCGTGTTGTTGATCGTTTCCGCCCTGGACGATGTGAAAATGGCCGAGCTGGCGGCGGTCGCCAAAGGCGTGGGCCTGGATGTCCTGGTGGAGGTCCACGATGGCGAGGAGTTGGAGCGGGCCTTGAAGACCCTCGATACTCCGCTGGTCGGCGTGAACAACCGCAACCTGCATACTTTTGAAGTCAGTCTGGAAACGACTCTGGATTTGTTGCCGCGTATCCCGCGTGATCGCTTGGTGATCACCGAGAGCGGGATCCTGAACCGGGCCGATGTCGAGCTGATGGAAGTCAGCGATGTGTATTCGTTCCTGGTGGGCGAAGCGTTCATGCGCGCGGAAAATCCGGGTACCGAGTTGCAACGTCTGTTCTTCCCTGAACGCGGCGTTCCGATAAGCGGTTCGACACTGGATTGATTCAATGTCGCCCGTGATTTCCCTGACCGTCGAAGCCGGTCTGCAAGCCGAACAGGATTTGCTGGCCCGCATCTGTGCAGGCGACGCTGAGTTCGGCGTGTTGTTCTGGCAGCCCAACGATCGCGCGCTGGTCATGCCTCGTCGTTTGAGTCGTTTACCGGGGTTCGAACACGCCTGCCAGATCTCGGCGGCCCACGGCTGGCCAGTGCTGCTGCGCGAAACCGGCGGTGAGCCGGTGCCGCAGTCTGCCGCCACCGTCAATATCGCCCTGGTTTACGCACCGCCGCGTAGTGAAGGCGACCATGGCCGCATCGAAACCGGTTATCGCCGGTTGTGTGATCCGATCTGCCAGTTGTTGGATGAACTGGGTGGGGTGGCTTCGTTAGGTGAAGTCGAGGGTGCGTTCTGCGACGGTCGATTCAACGTCAATCTCGACGGCCGGAAAATGGTCGGCACCGCTCAGCGCTGGCGTCAGGGCAAGGGTGGTCAACGCCCGGTGGGTCTGGTGCATGGAGCCCTGTTGCTGGAGAACGAACGCGAATCGATGGTTGCCGCGGTCAATCGTTTCAATGAGGCCTGTGGCCTGGCGCAGCGAGTGCGCGCTGAGAGTCATATTGCCTTGCATGAAAAATTCCCAGCGCCGCACGCGTTGCAGCGGCTTGAGGCACTGTACCGGGAACTGCTGACCAGGCTGCTCGCCTAACGCGTCCCAAACACCACCATGGTCTTGCCTTTGACGCTGACCAGGTTGCGCTCTTCCAGATCCTTGAGCACACGACCGACCATCTCCCGCGAGCAACCAACAATCCGGCCGATTTCCTGGCGGGTCACCTTGATCTGCATGCCGTCCGGGTGGGTCATGGCATCGGGTTGCTTGCACAGTTCCAGCAAGCAGCGGGCGACGCGACCGGTCACGTCGAAGAAGGCGAGGTCGCCCACCTTGCGGGTCGTGTTGCGCAGGCGCTGTGCGATTTGTCCGCTGAGGACGTAAAGAATGTCGGGATCCTGCACCGACAGTTCCCGGAACTTGCTATAGCTGATCTCCGCGACCTCACATTCGACCTTGGCCCGTACCCAGGCGCTACGTTCCTGTTCTTTGCCTGCCTGTTCAAACAATCCAAGTTCGCCGAAGAAATCCCCGGCGTTGAGATAGGCGATGATCATTTCGCGACCGTCATCATCCTCGATCAGGATCGTGACCGACCCTTTGATGATGAAAGACAGGGTGTCGGAGCGATCGCCCGCGCAGATGATGTTGTGCTTGGCCGGGTAGCGGCGACGCTGACAATGCATCAAGAGTTTGTCGAGATTCTTGATCTTGGGTGTGGGAGTAATGGCAACCATGGTTGTATCCCGAAAGACTGCGCGATGTATTGATTTGGATTTTTTGTGGGGCGCGAATGGCAATCGCGATAGCTGGCCATACGCCAGCTAATTGGCGCCAGCTTAACAGAGGCGCCCCTAATTGATTTGAGAATTTACCTACGTGTATTTGTCATGCGTCCTAGGGCAGAAGCCGCCGTGGCGGGGGGCTGTGCTAAGCTGGCGACCCTTTTTTCAGACAGTGGAGTCTTGGCGATGAAGGCACGCATCCAATGGGCTGGCGAAGCCATGTTCCTCGGTGAGTCAGGTAGCGGTCATGTGGTCGTCATGGATGGCCCGCCAGAAGCCGGAGGTCGGAACCTGGGTGTAAGGCCGATGGAAATGCTCCTGCTGGGCGTGGGCGGCTGCAGTAACTTCGACGTGGTCAGCATCCTTAAAAAATCGCGCCAGGCCGTCGAAAGTTGCGAAGCCTTCCTGGAAGCGGAACGCGCCACCGAAGACCCGAAAGTGTTCACCAAGATTCACATGCATTTCGTGGTGAAGGGGCGTGCCTTGAAGGAAGCCCAGGTCAAGCGCGCCATTGAGCTGTCAGCCGAGAAATATTGCTCGGCTTCCATCATGCTCGGCGCCGCCGGAGTTGAAATCACCCACGATTATGAAATCATCGAATTGGGTTGAATCGACATCCAACCATCATAAAAGCAGTGCAAGCTCTGGCGATCAGAAGCCGACCTCTGCATAATGCGCCACTTTTTTCAGGGCAGTGATCGGTCCACCGACCGGTCCCTTGTCTGGACAGACAACCAAAATCGCCATCGCGAAGAGGTGTTAACCGTCCTACGCAGGTGCGTCGTTCGCATCTGACGGGCATGCTTGATCACGCGGCCAGGCCGCAATACATAGAGAGTTTTCAAACGGTGAAAAGCAAACTCAAGCTCCATGGGTTCAATAACCTGACAAAGACCTTGAGCTTCAACATCTATGACATCTGCTATGCGGAAACCCCGCAGGACCAGCAGGCCTACGTCGAGTACATCAATAAAGAGTACAACGCCAAGCGCCTCACGCAGATCCTCACGGAAGTTGTCGATATCATTGGTGCCAACATCCTGAACATCGCCAGTCAGGACTATGAACCCCAAGGCGCCAGCGTGACCATTCTGATCTCGGAAGAACCGGTGACACCGACCGACAGCCAGATCGAAGAGTCCCCGGGCCCATTGCCGGAAATCATCCTGGCCCACCTCGACAAGAGCCACATTACGGTACATACCTACCCGGAAATACACCCGGTGGATGGTATTGCGACGTTCCGTGTGGACATTGACGTGTCGACCTGTGGCGTCATTTCACCGCTCAAGGCACTCAATTTCCTGATTCATCAGTTCGACTCGGACATCGTGACGGTGGACTACCGCGTGCGTGGGTTTACTCGCGACGTTGAAGGCCATAAGCACTTTATTGATCACGAGATCAACTCGATTCAGAACTATCTCTCCGAAGACACTCGCGACGCGTACCAGATGACCGACGTGAACGTGTACCAGGAAAACCTGTTCCACACCAAAATGCTGCTCAAGAACTTCGAGCTTGATAACTACCTGTTCGGGGACGCCACCAGCAACCTCTCTGCTGAACAGCGGGATCAGGTGGAAGACCGTGTCAAACACGAGATGCTGGAAATTTTCTACGCGCGCAACATGCCACGCTGAAGGTTTCAGCTACAGAAAAGGCGGCTCCCCATGGGAGTCGCCTTTTTTAGTGTCTGTAGAACGTGAATGCACGCTCAGGCATGCAACGCTGTGGTGTGGGAATAGCCCCTCGCCACCCTTGCACGATCAGATTCGATAGGTGCTCTTGGTCATGACCTTGGCCAACAGGCTCATGCCAAACTTCACCGGTGCTGGAAATCGAAACCCGCCGGCCTCAAGTGCACTTTCGGCGTGGTGCTCTTCATCCTCGCGCATCTGCTTCAGAATCGCCCGGGACTTTTCGTCCTCGGCCGGCAATTGCTCCAGGTGCTCATTCAGGTGTTTGCACACCTGATGTTCAGTGGCCGCCACAAAGCCGAGGCTGACTTTGTCGCTGATCAGCCCGGCCACTGCGCCGATTCCAAATGACATCCCGTAAAACAACGGGTTCAGGACGCTGGTATGGCTGCCCAGTTGGTGAATGCGTTGTTCGCACCAGACCAGATGGTCGATTTCTTCCTCGGCGGCATGCTCCATCGCCTCACGTACCTGGGGCAGCTTCGCCGTCAGCGCCTGGCCCTGATACAGCGCCTGGGCGCAGACTTCACCGGTGTGGTTGATGCGCATCAGCCCAGCGACATGGCGGGTTTGCTCATCACTCATTTGCGCGTCCGGCTGCACGATAGCCGGCGATGGGCGGTAGGGCTGACCACTGAAGGGCAGCAGCGTACGCATCGCGGTATCAGCTTGCAGCAGTAGACGGTCAATCGGTGAGTAGTGACGTTGGGTAGTCATGCTTACCTCCGGGAAAAATCACGGCGGCCAGTTTAACTCAATCGGCCGCTCAGGATTTGCGTTGGGTCAGGGTATCAACCCGGCGGCCAGTTCATCTGGCGCTGCCCAAGCACATGCATATGAATGTGATAGACGGTCTGTCCCCCAAGTTCATTGCAGTTCATCACCACACGAAAACCTTCTTCGCAACCCAGTTCAAGCGCCAGGCGCTGGGCAGTGAACAGGATATGCCCGGTCAAGCCTTTGTCTTCTTCGGTCAGGTCATTGAGCGTGCGAATCGGTTTCTTTGGGATGACCAGGAAATGCACAGGTGCTTGCGGGGCGATGTCGTGGAACGCCAGAACTTGATCATCTTCGTAAATGATCTTGGCCGGAATCTCCCGGTTGATGATCTTGGTAAACAGAGTATCCACAGCTGTTTCTCCATTGGGTTAGTCGAGCTTGAGTGTACTGAAGGCGCGATTGGCGAGCCCGGTTTTTAACGGGAAAAGGCATTCAACGGGGGCAGCAGGCCTTGTTGGTCATGCCGGCAATCGTGCGAACCAGCCATCGCGGGCCCAGTCGCGGCAATGCCGCCAGCCAGCGATTGCGGCGTCCAGGAATGATGATCGCGCGGTTTTTTTCCAGCGCGCGCACGGCATACAGCGCGACTTCCTCCGGGCTCATCAGGGTTTGGCTGTCGTTGAGTTTCTGTTCATTGAGCTGCGCCCGGGCGAAAAAGCTGGTTCGTGTCGGGCCGGGGCAAAGCACCGATACCTTTATTGCACTTTTTTTCAGCTCGACCCGCAGGGCTTCGGAGAAATGCAGCACGTAAGCCTTGCTGGCGTGATAGGTGCTCATCCAGGGGCCAGGCTGGAACGCGGCGATAGATGCAACGTTCAGGATCTGGCCACCGCCCTGCAGCGCCATGCTGTTGCCCACCGAGTGACAGAGCCGCGTCAGGGCGAGAATGTTGACTTCGATCAGATCCTGTTCGGTCATCCAGTCCTGGCCCAGGAACGGCCCGCTGGTGCCGATACCGGCACAATTGACCAGCAAGTCGATCTGTCGCTCGCCTTCTTCCAGTTCAAGCAGAAAGCCTGAAAGCCTCAGCGGTTCTCCCAGGTCACAAGCCCGGAACAACACCTCCACGCCAAAACGCTGAGTCAGTTCGATTGCAATACTTTCCAGCCGATCACGCTGTCGAGCCACCAATATCAGGTCGCGACCGCGGCGGGCGAGTGCTTCGGCCATTGCCAGGCCAATGCCACTGGAGGCGCCAGTGATCAGAGCGTAACGGGTCATGCAGTTCTCCATCGCAACGGCCCGTCGCCAGTGGACTGAGCTGTCACCGGCACGAAGCGCGCTTATTGTTCCTCTTCATAGTCTACAGAAGGCGCAGCAGGCTCGGCTGCTTCGACGGCTGGTTCTGCTGTGTCTTCATCAATGAGCTCGCTGCTCTCATAGCTGCTCAAGGAGCTGCTGTCGTATTCCTCTGTGATGCCGCTGAATGCCCCGGCCATTGCGGCAAGGAAAGCCACCACGATCATGACAATCCACAGCGACGAAAGTACCTTGACCGCAGTGCTGTTGGGCGGCGGCGGCGGGCCATAGCGATTGGCGCCGGTGTTGCCGGGCAAGGCCATGAGTACGAAGGGGAAGACACTGCCCACGAACGGTACCAGGTTGAGCAACCACAACCACCCGGACCAACCCAGGTCGTGCAGGCGCTGGACGCTGAACTGGATGCTTACATAAGCAAAGCCCAGTGCGATGATCAGTCCCAGCAGGCCGCCGACGATCATTGCCGCCGTGGAGCTGGAGGCGAGGAACCAAGTCAAGCCCAATGAAAAGGCTGTGCCCACCACAAACAGCATGACCAGAGTCAAGACCATGGTCCAGCCCAGGAAGCGCAATCGTCCGATGCGGCCATCGAAGCTGAAGGGCTTGAGCGTGCTGTACTCGGCCATTGCTTCACCCACCTCGGCTCGGGGTGGCGCGTAGGGCGATACCGGGTCGATGATTGAGTCCGGGTGGCGTCCGTTCGACGGCAGCGGCGAATGCTGTACCTCGTCCAGGTTCAGTTCGAGGGACGGCTCGGCTTCGATTCGAGCATCGATCCCGCTCTTGTTGAGAGCCTCCAGGTACTTCTGCGCTTCGGCCTGGGACAGGTTGCTTTTAAGCGCTACCTTGCGCCCGCTGAACAACCGCTCAATGGCACTGACATCGCTTTTGAACAGTTCAGCCAGGTTAAGCTTGGCTGTGGTGGAATCGACACCCGGCAGCAGGGCTCCATCGAATACGATATTGAAACGGGTTTCGCTCATGCCAGGCATCCTTGTCTCATAAGGTTAAGCAATGGTTTTGATCCGGTTGATTTCAGCGGGGCCATTGGCCGCCCAGTTGTGTCGCGCGGGCCTGCGCCTGCCGGTATTCTTCATCCAGGCGTGCCACTAGCTGATCGACACTTGGCAGATCATGGATTTCACCCACACCCTGGCCTGCGGACCATACGGTTTTCCAGGCCTTGGCTTCATCGTTCAGCGGCTTGAGTTTTGAACCGAAATCCACCTCACCCTTGCCCTGCAGGGCGGCCAGGTCGAAACCGGCGTTTTCCAGGCTCTGGCGCATGAAGCTGGCCGGCACCCCGGACACCGCAGGAGTATGCACGATGTCTGCGGCTCTGGATGTGAGCAACATCTCTTTATATGCGTCAGGCGCATGGCTTTCGGTCGTGCCGATAAAGCGTGTGCCGAAGTAGGCCAAATCCGCGCCAAGCAGTTGGGCGGCCAGAATCTGATGGCCGTGGTTCAGGCATCCCGCAAGCAGCAGGGTTTTATCGAAGAACTGCCGAATTTCAGCGACCAGAGAGAAAGGACTCCAGGTCCCGGCGTGGCCACCTGCGCCGGCGGCGACCGCGATCAAGCCGTCGACACCGGCTTGGGCGGCTTTCTCGGCATGACGGCGCGTAGTGACATCGTGGAATACCAGCCCACCATAGCTGTGAACCGCATCCACCAGTTCTTTCACGGCGCCCAGGCTGGTGATGACAATCGGAACTTTATGCTCGATGCAGATGGCCAGGTCGGCTTGAAGCCTCGGGTTGCTGTGATGGACGATCAGGTTCACGGCATAGGGCGCCGGGTTTTCCATGGTTGCCAGGCCCGCTTCGATTTCTTCCAGCCAGGCTTTGAAACCACTGCTTTCGCGCTGATTGAGTGCCGGAAAGCTGCCGACGATTCCGTTGCGGCAGCAGGCCAGTACCAACTGTGGATTGGAAATCAGAAACATCGGCGCTGCCACGACGGGCAGGCGCAAACGTTGTTCAAGCAGAGCGGGCAGCGACATCGGAAGTACCCCGGATAAGTGGTGCTGAGTGAAAGTTAGAACGGCCGAACCACGACCAGAATTACGATAGCCAGCAATATCAGAACCGGCACTTCATTGAACCAGCGATAAAAGACATGGCTGCGGGTGTTTTCGCCACGGGCGAAGCGCTTCAATTGCGCGCCGCACATATGGTGATAGCCGATCAGCAACACCACCAGGGTCAGCTTGGCGTGCATCCAGCCGCCTTGAGTGAAGTAGGCACTGGCGTTGAGACTCAGCAGCCAGATGCCGAATACCAGGGTGGCGATCATTGCCGGCCCCATGATGCCGCGATACAGCTTGCGCTCCATGACGATGAAGCGTTCTTTACTGACGCTGTCTTCGCTTTGGGCGTGATAGACGAACAGGCGAGGCAGGTAGAACAGGCCGGCGAACCAGCAGACCATGCTGACGATATGAAGTGCTTTGAGCCATAGATAGAGCATTTTGGTGTATTCCCAGATTCACGGTAGCCCGATAGTAGAGGCTAGAGCGGCCACACGTCACCTTGGCGGTTGTCGCCGGGCCGCGCGGCCCCTATCATCGACAGCTTTCCAGTGGGTTCGTTGAGGGCAGGTATATGGTCAAGGTCGGTATCGTCGGCGGCACGGGTTACACCGGTGTCGAACTGCTGCGTCTGTTGGCACAGCATCCGCAGGCTGAGGTGGTGGTCATTACCTCCCGATCCGAGGCTGGACTGGCCGTCGCTGACATGTATCCGAACCTGCGTGGCCATTACGACGGCCTGGCGTTCAGTGTTCCGGACATCAAGACCCTCGGGGCCTGTGATGTGGTGTTCTTCGCCACGCCTCACGGTGTTGCCCATGCCCTGGCAGGCGAGCTGCTGGCCGCCGGGACCAAGGTCATCGACCTGTCGGCAGATTTCCGTCTGCAGGACGCTGAAGAGTGGGCCAAATGGTACGGCCAGCCACACGGTGCGCCGGATCTGCTGGACGAGGCGGTCTACGGCCTGCCGGAAGTCAATCGCGAGAAAATCAGGCAGGCACGGTTGATCGCTGTCCCGGGCTGCTATCCAACGGCAACGCAACTGGGTTTTCTGCCGCTGCTCGAGGCGGGGCTTGCTGATGCGTCGCGTCTGATCGCCGACTGCAAGTCCGGTGTCAGCGGTGCCGGCCGGGGTGCCAGTGTCGGCTCGTTGTACTCCGAGACGTCGGAAAGCATGAAGGCGTATGCAGTCAAAGGTCACCGGCATCTGCCAGAAATCCGCCAGGGGCTGCGTCGCGCTGCAGGCAAGGATGTCGGCCTGACTTTCGTGCCGCACCTGACGCCGATGATTCGCGGCATTCACTCCACGCTGTACGCAACCGTCGTCGACCGTTCCGTGGACCTGCAAGCGTTGTTCGAGAAGCGTTATGCCAACGAACCGTTCGTCGACGTGATGCCGGCCGGCAGCCACCCTGAAACTCGCAGCGTGCGCGGCGCGAACGTTTGCCGGATCGCGGTGCATCGCCCGCAGGATGGCGATCTGGTAGTGGTGTTGTCGGTCATCGATAACCTGGTCAAAGGCGCGTCCGGTCAGGCTGTGCAGAACTTGAACATTCTGTTCGGGCTGGATGAGCGTCTGGGTCTGTCCCATGCCGGGATGTTGCCCTAAGGCTATCTGCGGCGGCAAGCTTGGGACGACCCGCTTGCAGCTCAGAGCTTGTAGCTTGCCGCTGTCCTTCAAATAGTTGACCGATTTTCTAGGAGAAGCGGATAATGCGCGTCATCACGCATTATGGCGGCGTAAGCGCCGGGAGATATTCAGCATGAGCGTCGAAACCTTCACCCCCACGGCTTTGCAATTCACCCACGGTGCCGCGCACAAGGTGAAGAGCCTGGTCGATGAGGAGGGGAATGATCGTTTAAAGCTGCGCGTTTTTGTGACGGGTGGCGGTTGTTCGGGTTTTCAATACGGCTTCACTTTCGATGAGGAAGTGGCTGATGACGACACCATCGTCGAGCGAGAAGGTGTCAGTCTTGTGGTCGATCCGATGAGCTTCCAGTACCTGGCGGGTGCTGAGGTGGATTATCAGGAAGGACTGGAAGGATCGCGGTTCGTCATCAAGAACCCTAACGCCACCACAACCTGTGGATGCGGTTCTTCGTTTTCGATCTGAGGCTTTAAATAAGAACGCCGCAGCGCCTTACGGCTCTGCGGCGTTTTGCTGTGCGGCGAAAAAATGGATTCAGGCGGGATAGATGGCGCCGAGTATGCGCAAACCCCGTGCACCGGTGACACTTGGGCGATTCGCTGCAATGCCTTCAAGGCAGCAATGGGCCAACCAGGCAAAGGCCATGGCTTCGACCCAATCCGGGTCTACACCGTAAGTGGCCGTGCTGCTAACTTGGGTGTTTGGCAGTAAATCGGCCAGCCGCTTCATGAGTGTGCGGTTGTGCGCGCCGCCGCCGCAAACCAGCAGCTCTTGAGTGTTGGTCTGGGCATTTTGCAGCGATTGGACGATGGTCAGGGCAGTCAGTTCGAGTAGTGTTGCCTGCACGTCTTCAGGGGCGAAGACCGGTAAGTGCGACAGGTGCTGGGTCAGCCAGGACAGGTTGAACACTTCGCGTCCTGTGCTTTTAGGGCCTTGAGTGACAAAGAAAGGGTCGCCAAGCAGAGCCTTTAGCAGAGCCGGTTCGACTTTTCCGCTCGCAGCCCACAGACCATCGCGATCAAAGTGCTCGCCCCGTTGCTGATGTATCCAGGCGTCCAGCAATACGTTGCCAGGACCGCAATCGAAACCGGCTACGGGCTTTTCGGATTCTATCAGGCTGAGATTGCTGAAGCCGCCGATATTCAGTACGGCGCGATTGCCGACCCGTTCTTCAAACAGTGCTTCGTGAAACGCAGGAACCAGCGGGGCGCCTTGTCCGCCAGCAGCAACATCGCGACTGCGAAAATCGCTGACGACGGCAATGCCGGTCAATTCGCTCAATAGTGCGGGGTTGCCGATCTGCACGGTAAAGCCGCGGGCCGGTTCGTGCCGTATGGTCTGGCCATGGCTACCGATTGCCCGGATAGCTTCAGGTTTGAGCTTCTGTTCGTCGAGCAACGTGTGGACGCCCTGCGCAGCCAGCCTTACCCAGTTTTGTTGGGCAATGGCTGAGCGAGCGATCTCATCGGGCCCGCTGCTGCACAACTCGAGCATTTCGGTGCGCAGGGAGGCGGGCATGGGGATGTAGTGCGTGGCGACCAACTTGATCGCCGGATTCAGTTCGATCAGCGCGATATCCAGTCCATCCAGGCTGGTGCCAGACATCACGCCGATATAGCGTGCCATGGCTTAGCGTTTGCTCGAGGCGAGCATGGTGGCTTTTTCCTGATCCATGCGAGCCATCAAGGGTTGGCTCTGAGCCAGGAAGCGGGAACGCTCGGACTTGGCGATCGGATCGGCCATGGGGAGCTTCTGGCCCAGCGGATCAACGTGAACGCCGTTGACCTGGAATTCATAATGCAAATGCGGCCCGGTGGACAGGCCGGTAGTGCCAATGTAGCCAATCACTTGGCCTTGCTTGACGCTGCCGCCGGTCTTCACGCCTTTGGCGAAGCCCTGCATATGACCATACAGCGTACGGTAAGTGTTGCCGTGCTGGATGATCACGGTGTTGCCATAACCACCCCGACGTCCGGCCAGCAGCACTTTGCCGTCTCCGGCGGCCTTGATTGGCGTGCCGCGGGGAGCTGCGTAGTCGACGCCTTTGTGGGCGCGGATCTTGTTCAGGATTGGATGTTTGCGGCCTACGGAGAATCTTGAACTGATACGGGCGAAATCAACCGGGGTGCGGATGAATGCCTTGCGCATGCTGTTGCCGTCGGCAGTGTAATAGCTGCTGTTGCCCTGTTTGTTGGTGTAGCGCACCGCAGTGTAGGTCTTGCCGCGATTGGTAAAGCGTGCAGAAAGAATAGGGCCGTTGCCGACGCTTTTTCCGTTGACCATTTTCTGTTCGTAAATAACGTCGAACTCGTCGCCCTGGCGAATGTCCTGAGCGAAGTCGATGTCGTAGCCAAACACACTGGCCATGTCCATTGTCAGGCTATGGGAAAGGCCGGCGCGTGCAGCCGATTGCGACAATGAACTGTTGATGACGCCATGGGCGTAGGCTGAGTGCACGGTTGGTTTAGTGATGACGCGGTTGAACGCATAACCCTTGTCGTTTTTGCTCAGGGTGATGCTTTCCAGGTCGCTCAGCTTGGTGTGCAAGCTGGTCAGTTGGCCGTCAGGACTGAGTTCGAACTCGAGTTTCTGCCCCCTCTGTAGCCGAGCGAACTGCTTGGCTTTCTTGTCGCTGGCCAAAACTTCGTGGACCAGGGTTGACGGCAGGCCAACCTTTTCGAAGAGAGTGGAGAGCGTGTCGCCTTTGGCAACTATGACCTCATGGTGGCCCGGGTCTTTCTTCTCTTCTACCGCAGGCTCCGCTTGAGCGGACTCGGGAGTGTCTTCAGCGTTGTTTTCGATCTGCGCGAAGGGGGAGGCTGCGGCCTCGTTTGTGGCTTGGACGGCTTCGGCAGCGTCTTGATCTTGTGTCAGTTGTTCAGCAGGACTTTCCAGTTCGAGACTCAGCGTCGTCTTTTTGGCTTCAACATCGCTGGAAGGAAATACCAGCAGCGCCAGGCTAAGAAGGGCGGCAATACCACTTGCAGCGAGCAGGTGGGTCTTGGGGTAAAGCGGCGGCGCTTTGGATGGTTCTGTGGTCATAGGTAATTTGACTTTTGAAGAGATGAATTGGAAAAGATGAATGACATGATGAAGATGAAATAACTGTATAAAATATAACCAAATCACCTGCGAAGCAAGCCCGCGGACATTCTGTCCATGGATTGGTGTCCGCGCGCCCGGCAAACCTTGTATTTGGTGCGCGATCTTGTATGGTTGGGTCCCTTTGAATCTGAGCCTTGCGGGTCTGTTATGAAGTCGGTTGAAGAGCAGCTAGCGCTGATCAAGCGTGGTGCAGAAGAGTTGTTGGTCGAGTCCGAGCTGATTGAAAAGCTCAAGCGTGGGCAACCGCTGCGTATCAAGGCTGGTTTCGACCCGACGGCACCCGATCTGCATCTGGGTCATACCGTGCTTATTAATAAGCTGCGTCAGTTCCAGGACCTGGGGCATCAGGTCATCTTCCTGATAGGTGACTTCACTGGGATGATCGGTGATCCGAGTGGCAAGAGCGCGACGCGCCCACCGCTGACTCGCGAGCAGGTTCTTGATAATGCCGAGACCTACAAGACTCAGGTCTTCAAGATCCTTGATCCGGCCAAGACCGAAGTCGCTTTCAACTCCACCTGGATGGATCAGATGGGGCCGGCGGATTTCATTCGCCTGACCTCCCAATACACCGTGGCTCGTATGCTCGAGCGCGATGATTTTGACAAGCGCTATAAAACCAGTCAGCCGATAGCCATTCATGAATTCCTCTATCCGCTTGTTCAGGGCTATGACTCGGTCGCATTGCGTGCTGACGTCGAACTCGGCGGTACAGATCAGAAGTTCAACCTGCTGATGGGGCGCGAGCTTCAGCGTGGTTATGGTCAGGAAGCCCAGTGCATTCTGACCATGCCTTTGCTGGAGGGGTTGGATGGTGTGAAGAAGATGTCCAAGTCGTTGGGTAACTATGTGGGTATCCAGGAAGCGCCGGGTGTTATGTACGGCAAGCTGGTTTCCATTCCTGACGTGCTTATGTGGCGTTACTTCGAATTGCTCAGCTTCCGTTCCATGGATGAGATCAACGCATTCCGTGCGGATGTTGAGGCTGGGGCAAACCCGCGGGACATCAAGATCAAGCTGGCTGAGGAGATTGTCGCTCGTTTCCATGGTGAGGAGGCTGCGGCCAATGCTCATCGTGCGGCGGGCAACCGCATGAAAGATGGCGAATTGCCGGATGATCTGCCTGAGATCGAATTGACTGCGGCCGAGGATATGCCGATTGCGGCCGTCCTTAATAAGGCAGGCCTGGTCAAGAATGCTGCGGCTGCGCGAGATCTTCTTGGTTCGGGTGGCGTGCGCATTGATGGTGAGGTGGTGGATCGCGCCTACATATATAAGCTGGGTGCTACCCATGTCTGTCAGGCTGGCAAGAAGGCTTTTGCGCGTATCGTGCTGAAGCCGGAATAAAAGCTGAAATTAATACTTGACGGCAAATTCTGGAAGTCTATAATTCGCCCCACTTCCGGCGCAGTCGAAACGGAAAACTCCTTGAGTTTCAATGAGTTAAGTAGGTTTCGAAGGTGCAGGGCTTCAGGTCATCGAAGCT
>NZ_FOPO01000013.1:0-260239 GCF_900113505.1 Pseudomonas sp. NFACC45 | reverse complement strand
CCGTGCAAAAGCCGGGGACGGCGACCTTCTGGAACAGGTGCGGGCTGCCTACGACGGATGATGGATAGGCCGAAAGCTTCGCGACGAACTCAGGATGGGTGAGGCCGGCGCGGACCGTCTCGGTGGATTCCCACACCACATAGTTCAGGTAAGTCGGGCTATCGCCGATCGCTCGATGCAGTTGCATGGAAATGAAGCCCGGTTGCTTCGTTATGATCTCGGCAGCCGCCTTGAAAGCATCCAGGAAGCCCGCTTCGTCGGCGTAATCGAGCGTGAAGAGGTTAATGAGCACGACTGGCGCGGCCGCGATGCCGAGTTGGCGCTCAAGCGGGAATTTATCGTCTAGCGGTTTGAATTTACGGTCTTGCGGCTTTTGGTCGGCCATGGTGGGTGCTCCCGTCTAGTGTGAAGTTGAAACCCGCGTGATCAATGCTGCTTCGAAGCGACCTTTAGAAGCCTGCGACAACCGAAGTGCCCTCAAACCAGCATCGACTGCTGGGCGGAGATGCCCGCCGTCGCGCCTTGCCATGATGCCGTGGTAACCGAGGGCATTGCGGGGTTGGCGAGGTCGCCGGCGGCGTAGATGCCGGGCACGCTGGTTTCGCGGCGCTCGTCGACCTTGAGGACGATGCCCTGGGGCGTATCGACCGTGGCGAGACCCAGCGATTCATGCAGGCGTGCGGACGGCTTGTTGCGCGGATGCGCAAACAGGATGTCGACCGCGACAGAGGGGCCGGCGTCGAGCCTGACGGTGGCGTTATGGCTCTCGTCATGGTCGATTTCGGTGACCCGGCCATCGACGACAGGGATGCCACGGCGCGCCAGATCGGCTCGGATGTCGGGTGGAATGTCGTGACCATTGGCGAAGACCGTCAACGTGTCAGTCCAATCGTGGTACAGCCTGACGTAGTTGTGCGACATTGGGCCGGACCAGACGAGACCCCAATGCCGGCCGGCAACTTCAAAGCCGTCGCAATAGGGGCAAGGCACGATTGAGGAGCCCCAGCCTTCGGCAAAGCCGGGAACTTCAGGCATCTGGTCGGCGACGCCATAGCTCAGGATCAGGCGGCGCGCCCTGAGGGTTTCGCCCTCACCCGTGAGGACGGAAAAATCGTCGATGGCGCCGGAGACGCTCTCGGCCCGGGCAGCGACCAGCCTGACCGTAGGATAGCGCGCCAGCTGCTCCCGCGCCTCGGCCAGGATCTCCAGCGGTGGCTTGTGGTCGTGGCCGAGCAGTCCATGCGAGTGGTCGGCGAAGCGATTGCGCGGCAGGCCGGTATCGAGAACGGTGACCTTTCGGCGGGCACGGCCAAGCTGCAGGGCGGCGGCAAGCCCGGCAAAGCTGCCGCCGATGATGATGACGTCATTCATGGTGATGGGCTCCGTGTATGGGTGGAGGAGATAGGCTTGCAGCTTTTAGATACTTTTAAGTACCATAATTCACGAATTAGAATACTGTCAAGTACTGTAATTTTTTATGACCGAAAACAGCCAGGCCCGCCGCGGCCGGCCCGCCAACGAGGCGCTTGGCCAAACGATAGTCGACGCCGCAGGCGAACTTTTTGTGGAATTGGGTTTTCAAGCGACGACAATGGACAAGGTCGCCCAGCGGGCGAAGATATCCAAGCTAAGCATCTATCGGCACTTCGAGAACAAGGAGGCGCTGTTCAGTGCGGCCATTGCGGCCCACTGTCATCAGTTTGCACCGCAGGCCCTTATTGAAGGCGTCGGCGGTTCGGCGGCAGATCAGCTCATGGCGGTGGGAACATCCCTGCTTCGCACGTTGTTGAGCCCCGACGTGCGCAGTGTCGAAGCCATGATCATGGCCGACAAGACGAATCAAAAGTCGTTAAGCAAGCGCCAATACGAAGCCGGCCCCGCCTATGTCATTGCCCAGATCGAGGCACTGTTGCGTCAGTTGCACGCGAAGGCGGTTCTGAACGTGCCCGATCCTCTCCAGTCCGCCCGCTTGTTTGCCGCGCTTTTCAAAGGATCCGATCTCCTGATGATCGCGCGCTTCGATGAGGCAAGAGCAGAGGACGACGACGAAATCGAATCCTATTGCCGGGCGGCCGTCACCATGTTCATCGCCGCGCACGGTGGCAACAACCACGCGGGCGGATAAGAGGAAAAAAGGGGATTTATTTACCGTCCCTGCGACGGCATGCAATCCCAACACAGCAACCAGCCCCCCCTAAGATTCCCGACTAAAACCGGGAATCTCTGACCCTGCTGGGAAATTCAACTCTCTCACCAATCTAGCCCCGCCAGCCTTACCCTATCCCATTCCTGATAAACTCCCCGCCTCTGCCCTACCCATTCAGATTCCCAATGCCCTTAATCACAACCGCCCCCCAATCACTCTCCCGCCGCTTCAGCGTGGCCCCGATGATGGACTGGACTGACCCCCACTGCAGGTTCTTCCTACGCATCCTCTCCAAACACGCCCTGCTCTACACCGAGATGGTCACCACGGGCGCGTTGCTCAACGGTGATCACGAGCGCTTCCTGCGCCACCATGAAGCCGAGCATCCCCTGGCGCTTCAGCTCGGTGGCAGTGTCCCGGCTGATTTGGCTGCATGCGCGCGGATGGCTCAGGCGCATGACTATGATGAGGTCAATCTCAACGTCGGCTGCCCAAGCGATCGTGTGCAGAACAACATGATCGGCGCATGCCTGATGGGGCATCCCGAGCTGGTGGCTGATTGTGTGAAGGCGATGCGTGATGCGGTGTCGATTCCGGTGACGGTCAAGCATCGGATCGGGATCAACGGGCGGGACAGTTACGAGCAGTTGTGTGAGTTCGTCGGGACGGTGCGTGACGCCGGGTGTACGAGTTTTACCGTGCATGCGCGGATTGCGATTCTGGAGGGGCTGTCGCCCAAGGAGAATCGTGACATCCCGCCGCTGCGCTATGACGTGGCGGCGCGGTTGAAAGCGGATTTCCCGGAGTTGGAAATTGTGCTTAACGGCGGGATCAAGACGCTGGAAGCCTGCCATGAGCATTTGCAGACATTCGATGGTGTGATGCTGGGGCGCGAGGCGTATCACAACCCGTATCTGCTGGCCGAGGTGGATCAACAACTGTTTGGCAGCAGCGCGCCTGTCATCACCCGCGCCGAGGCGTTGGCGCAGTTGCGACCTTACATCGCCAATCATCTGGCCGCCGGTGGGGCGATGCATCACATCACCCGCCACGTGCTGGGGCTGGGCACCGGTTTTCCGGGGGCACGGCGGTTTCGGCAGTTGTTGTCGGTGGATATCCACAAAACCAAGGACCCGCTGGCGTTGCTGGATCAGGCGGCGGGCATGCTGGAAGGCCGCTGACCGTCACTTGCTTTGAACCTGAGTCCTGTTTTGGCATCGTATCTATCGATACCCGCCCCGGCCTTTCAAACAGCCGTTTTCAGGTTGTTGCCGCTGGGGCCATCGATCCTCCTTCACGCCCTTGAGTGGCTGCCGGCCCTCGGGTAATGTCAACAGACCCATAGGACAGAGCACGCTCATGACTTCCAAGCTGGAACAACTCAAACAATTCACTACCGTAGTGGCCGATACCGGCGACTTCGAAGCCATCGCCCGCGTTAAACCCGTGGATGCCACCACCAACCCTTCCCTGCTGCTCAAGGCCTCGGCCATACAGGGCTACGCCGAGCTGCTGAACGCTTGTGTGGCGGATTGCAAGGGCGATGTGGGCCTGGCCAGCGACCGCTTCGGCGTGGCGGTCGGGCAAGAGATTCTCAAGGTGATTCCGGGGCGTATTTCCACTGAAGTGGATGCGCGCCTGTCGTTCGATACCGAGGCCATGTTGAAACGTGCGCATCGCCTGATCGACCTGTACGAAAAGGCCGGCGTTGGCCGCGATCGCGTGCTGATCAAGATCGCGTCCACCTGGGAAGGTATTCGCGCCGCCGAGCAGCTGGAGCGTGAAGGCATCCAGTGCAACCTGACGCTGCTGTTCTCCTTCGCCCAGGCCGCGGCCTGTGCCGATGCCGGCGTGTTCCTGATTTCGCCCTTCGTAGGCCGCATCTACGACTGGTACAAGAAGGCCAATGGCAACGACTACACCGGCGCCGATGATCCGGGCGTGCAGTCGGTGACGCGCATCTACAACTACTACAAGGCCAATGACTACAAAACCGTGGTCATGGGCGCCAGCTTCCGCAACCTCAACCAGATCGAGCAATTGGCCGGCTGCGACCGTTTGACGGTCAGCCCGGAACTGTTGGAGAAACTGGCCGCCGACGAGGGCAAACTGGAACGTAAACTGGCGCCTGGGCAAGCCGGTGAAGCGCGCTTGAGTCTCAATGAAGCGCAGTTCCGCTGGTTGTCCAACGAGGACGCCATGGCGACTGAGAAACTGGCTGAAGGCATTCGTCAGTTCGCTCGGGACCAGGAGAAGCTTGAGGCGTTGCTGCAAGCCAAGCTTTGAGGTGATTCAAAGGTAATGCAAAAGGGCGAACCTTGATGGGTTCGCCCTTTTTTATAGGCTTGGGAAGGTGGCGGCTGGCCGGGCGTCATCGCGAGCAGGCTCGCTCCCACAATGGATCGATGGTGTTCTTCGATTTTGTGCTCAGAACCCAACCCCCTGTGGGAGATTTGGGCAGATTCAGATATCGTGATCAATGCGTGGCCTTGTGGGAGCGAGCCTGCTCGCGATGACGCCCGTTCAGTCGACGCAAAACCTATGAATCAGGGCCGCTCCAGCGCACTCACCAGGTCATGGAACGCTTCACGATTGGAATCGTTCAGCCCCATGAGGATCTTATGGGCTTCGAGCACCTTGATCCGCACTTCCTCTTCCGATTGATCCTGATCGGGTAGATCGTCCAGGCACTCAGGGCATGGCACGGGATCGCCGACAATATTGAATACCTGGTCGAAGCCCATCGATTGCAGCAACCGGGTGATGTCGTTGTGGGTGGTGACCACGGTCGGCAGCAGGCCGACCTTTTGCCGCGACAGGATCGACAGCTTGGCCAGCAGGCCCAGGGTGGTGCTGTCGATGCTGCGGGTTTCGGTCAGGTCGATCACGATGGCGTTGAAGTTCAACGCGGTGAAGATCCGCTCAATAGTCGCATCCAGCGCCGAACAGAGGGTCAGGCGCACTTCACCGACAAACTTCAGGACAAAGGTGCCGTCCTGCTCGGCGAACTGGATTCTACCGGTACTCATCAAAGATTCCTGCTCAACACTAACAGGGCGATATCATCCGGCATCTCCCCTAGCGTGGCTAATCCAAACACTTGACGCAAGCCTTCCAGGCTGCCGCCCGCTGCGCTTACCCGTTCAGGCAAGGCCGCTTCTTTCTCTTTGAGTGTAGGTTCTGACAAAAGGTCCAGAATGCCATCGGACATCAGCGTCAGGCTGAAGGTCGAGGGCAGTTCCAGCACGTGGTCTTCGTAGGTGGCCTCGTTGAACAGGCCCACCGGCAAACCGCGCCCTTCCAGGTAACGAACACTGTCTGGCGTATACAACACAGGCAACGGCAGATGACCGCCGATGCTATAGGTCAACAAACCCGTCTCCTCGTCGATGACCCCACCGACCATCGTGACATGTTTGCCCAGCTTACAACTGATCAGGCCCCGGTTGATATGACCAAGGACTTCTGAAGGCTTGAACTCAGGCAACGTGCCGTTGCGCTTGGATTCGAACAGCAGGCGCGTGGTCATGAACTTCAATAGGACCGTCACGAATGCTGACGACGCGCCATGGCCGGAAACGTCCGCCAGGTAGAACGCCACTCGACGTTCATCGACCCGGAAATAGTCGACAAAATCCCCCGACAGATACAAAGACGGGATGATCTGGTGGGCAAACCGGAAATCGTCGACGGTCCAGGGACTGACCGGCAACATGTTCATCTGCACCTGGCGGCCGGCGTTCTGGTCTTCCTGCAACAGGTTCAGGCTGGCTTCCAGCTCGCGGTTGGCGGTTTCCAGCTTCTCGCGATAACGCTGGTTCTCCACCAACAGGCGCGAACGGTCCAGGGCCCGGCGCACCGAGTGCTCGAGCACGGCCAGGTCTTCCAGGGGCTTGATCAGGTAATCGGCCGCGCCCAGGCGTAACGCCTCGACCGCGTCATTCATCACGCCCGCGCCCGAAACCACGATGACCGGGGTCTGCGAGGAAAGCTCGGTGACCTGGCGAATGAGTTCGAGTCCGCCCATCTGCGGCATGCGCAGGTCGCAGATGACCAGGTCGGGCTTGTCTTGCTCGAATACCTGAAGACCCTGTTGACCGTTGCTGGCCTGCAGGACGCTGAAACCACTGTCTTCCAAGTAGGCTGCGAGGCTGGCTCGCACCACTTCGTCATCATCGATTATCAGCAGCGTGGCACTGGTTTTTGGCATGTGGGCAAACGGCGCCAGAATTAGGTTGGCGTAGCGGGCTGGGCAACTGGGCCTGGCGCTGGCTACTGGATTCGCTTTCTAGCCTCTCTGTCGCACCGCACGCAGGTCCTTGTCCTACACACAGTTACATCAGAGGTGCCCTTCTAAGGCGCAGACGGTACTCCCATCCGCGGGGCGTTTCAAGCTCATGCAGATAGCCGCTTGCCGTCTTGGTTTGTCAAAGTACAGAGAGTTATAAGAACCGGGCGAAGCGTAACTCAATGGAAGGTTGGATCCCTGCTTAAACAGTGCCTCAAAACAAAGAAGGCGGCCCTGAGGCCGCCTTCCTGGGGTTACCGGGCGAAGTTAAAAATCATCTTCGACCTGGCCATCCTTGACCTTGAATTCACGGTTTTGCAGGAAGGCGTTGCGGATAAACACGTACTTGTCGCCACTCACCAGTTTTTCGGCGGACAACAAACTGGCGCGGGTATCGACGATGTTGAGGCCGAAGATCGAGTTACGCACCGAGACGTTGTCGATGTAACGATAGGGGGCCGCGTAGTTATCGACGAACTTGGCCGGCGCGTCACGCAGGGTGCTTGGCCCCAGCAGTGGCAGCATGACGTACGGGCCACTGCCCACGCCCCAGTAACCCAGGGTCTGGCCGAAATCTTCATCGCTACGTTGCAGGCCCATCCGGGTACCCACGTCGAAGAACCCCAACAGGCCGAAGGTGGTGTTGAAGATCAACCGCGCCGTGTCGACCCCTGCAGCAGCCGGCTTGGCCTGCAATACATTGTTGGCCAGATTGCCCACGTCGCCGATGTTGCGGAACATATTGTGGATGCCGTCTTCGAGAAATTGCGGCGTCACGTACTGATAACCCTGGGCCAGCGGCTTGAGCGCGTAGGTATCAACGGTGTCGTTGAAGGTAAAGATCGGGCGGTTGATGCTTTCCCAAGGATCGTCTTCCGTTGCGGCCTGGGCGGCGAAGGGGACTAGCAGGACGCAGGCAGACACACACAGCTGAGCTAGACAATGGCTCCAGCGCATAGGGAAAACTCCTTGGATTATTCAGGCAAGGGCGCCGAGCCCAGGCGGTAAGGGGGCTAGTATAAAGCGGAACGCTTGGATAGACAGCACTGAAAGAGAAGCTGCTCGTAGGATTTTTCCGCACCCGGCGCCTTCATTTCACTGTCATTGGACTGTCATTGAGGCACGTTAGGCTGCGGGATATTTCAAGGACGTTCCCATGCCCCGCGCCGAAACCCTGCCCTTACCCGCTCCCAGCCTGACCGCCGTACTGTTTGGCTTGAGCGGTTGTCTGGTGGATTTCGGGGCAAGGGCGCGACAGTCAGGAGCAGTGCCAACCGAGCATTCGCAGCCAACCCCCGGCGCCCTCGAAAGCCTGCGCCTTCTGCAGCTTCAGGAGATTCCCTGCGCCTGGCTCGACGAACTGCCCCCCGCCGTCAGTCATAGCCTGGCAGCTTCGTTACCGGCGTGGATCAAATCGCCGCAACTTCCAGCAACAAATTATCCGTGGCCGGCCCCGCATGCCTGCTGGCAGGCCTTGATGGCGTTGAACGTCCAGCAATTGGACGGTTGCGTGCTGGTCAGCGGCGAGCCTCGCTTGTTGCAGTCGGGGCTCAATGCCGGCTTGTGGACCATCGGGCTGGCGTCCTGCGGCTCGCTGTGTGGCCTGGCGCCGAACGAATGGCAGATCCTGAGCCAACAGGAACGCGAGACCAAGCGCGCCAGGGCCACCGTGCAGTTGTTCGGTCTGGGGGTGCATTCGGTGATCGATCATCTGGGTGAACTCGACACCTGCCTGGCGGATATCAGCCTGCGTCGGCTCAAAGGTGAAAAGCCCTGACCGAGATCATGCAGGGTGCACGAGGGTAGATTACTCTTAAGGCAAGCCACGGACTTTTGACGCACCGTCGCGGTCCATGGCTGTGCCTATCAATAAAGGGAGTACGCCAATGCCTGCCCGCGAATTGCAGAAACAACTTGATGAACTGCGCGAGCAATTGGAACAGAACCCGCCGCTTTCGGGGCCTGAGCGCGAGAATCTGCATCACCTGATGATTCAGCTCGAAGCCGAAATCGAACTGGATAACAAGCTGCAGAACAATGACCTGGTCGATGGCGTGAACCTGGCCGTCGAACGCTTCGAACTGGATCACCCCGCCATTGCCGGGACTTTGCGCAACATCGTGCAAGCCTTGGGCAATATGGGAATCTGAACCCGCCGGATGCAAAAAAGCCCCGCTATCAACAGCGGGGCTTTTCAGTTTCAACGATATGAAATCCACTCTCCTGTGGGAGCGAGCCTGCTCGCGATAGCGGTGCGTCAGTCAACACCACTGACGGATGTGCCAACCTCATCGCGAGCAGGCTCGCTCCCACATTGGATATCTATTGCCGGACCAGGCGATGGTTCGGCAGTTGTACCTCTTCGGTACTGCGATACGGGTTGATGTCCAGCCCACCGCGCCGCACATAGCGCGCATACACCGTCAATTTTTCCGGTTTGAGCAATCGCTGCAGGTCGAGAAAGATCCGTTCCACGCACTGCTCGTGGAAATCCGAATGCTGGCGGAAGCTGACGATGTAGGCCAACAGGCAGGCAGGGTCCAGCGCCGCACCGCGATATTGCACCGCCACGCTGCCCCAGTCTGGCTGGCTGGTGACCGGGCAATTGGATTTGAGCAGATGACTGTGCAGACTTTCCTCCACGATGCGCGACTCGTCGCAGCGCAGCAGCTCCGGGCGCGGATGCGCGTAGGAGTCGACGCTGATGTCCAGGTCATCGATGCATACGCCGGGCAGCGCCACGACACCTTCACTTTCCACCTCTTTCAGGCTGCGGATCCGCACGCCCACCGGTTTACCGGCGGCCGCCGACAGGTCCTGGCGCAGGGTCGCTTCCAGGCTCGCGGTATCAGCGAAGGGCGTCTGGTTCAGCGAGTTGAGGTACAGCTTGAAAGATTTGGATTCGATGATGTTCGGCGAGTCCGCCGCGATTGCGAATTCGCCAATGGCCACCACCGGTTTGCCGGACGGCAGCAGCCACGACAGCTCGAAACAGTTCCAGAAATCCACACCCTTGTATGGCAGGGTCTCGGCCGTCAGGCCCAGTTCCGCCCATTTCGCGGTGCGCGGGATCGGAAACAGCAGTGACGGCGTGTACGTGGCGATGTATTCGCTGGATTTGCCCAGCGGCGAATGTTCGGCTGCGGGATGCATGACGGAAACCTGACTGAAGAATCAGCCGATTCTATCAGCCTTTGCCCCAGCCTTTGAGTGCTTACTGACTGACTGTCAGATTGCCTTTCATACCGGCCTGGTAATGGCCGGGCACATTACAGGCGAATTCCAGGCGCATGGCTTTGTTGAAGGTCCAGGTCAACTCGGCGGTTTTGCCCGGTTCCACCAACACGCTGTTGGGGTCTTCGTGGCGCATACCGGCCTGGCCGTGTCCCATTGAGCCATGGTTCATCCCTGGTTTCATTGCGGTCGGGGTCAACTGCCCGTTCTGTTGCATCTTGAGCATTTGCTGCTGATGTTCGGCGTGCATCGCGGTATTGCCCAGGTTGAACTCATGCAACAACTGACCGTTATTGATCAGTACAAACCGAACGGTCTCCCCAGCCTTGATATCAAGCGCACCGGGATCGAACGTCATGTCCCCCATCACCACATCGATGCTGCGAGTGGCCTTGGCCGCCGATGCAGGCTGGCCGAAATCAAAATGGCCCGGTGACGCCCACGTGGGCGTACTGAGCACCAGTGCAAAGGCGGCCAGGATCAAGCGGTTTGCCATTAACATGTCCATACTCCTGTGGGATTGAGCTTGGGGGAACTCTATCCCTGTACACCTGCCAATCGGCTGACGGCTCGATTACAACTTTGTCAGGTAGCGCCACGGCCCCGCCCGACGCGGTATAACGCCCTCGTTCCAACAACGCCTTGAGCTGCCCATGAAACTGCTGATCGTCGAAGACCAAACCAAAACCGGCCAATACCTGCGCCAGGGCCTGACCGAAGCGGGGTTCAACGCCGATCTGGTGGCCGATGGCATTACTGGTCAGCAATTGGCCTTGAGCGGCGAATACGCCTTGCTGATCCTCGATGTGATGCTACCCGGCCGCGATGGCTGGCAGATTCTGCAGGCCGTGCGCGGGGCCGGCCTGGATACACCGGTGCTGTTTCTCACCGCGCGGGATGCGGTTCAGGATCGCGTGCATGGCCTGGAGTTGGGCGCCGACGATTACCTGGTCAAACCCTTTGCCTTTTCCGAACTGCTGGCACGAGTCCGCAGCCTGTTGCGCCGGGGTAGCTCGGCACCCCAGGAAACCAGCCTGCGACTGGCAGACCTGCGCCTGGACCTGATCCGCCGCCGCGTCGAACGTAGCGGCCGGCGCATCGACCTGACGGCCAAGGAGTTCGCGTTGCTGGAGCTGCTCCTGCGTCGCCAGGGCGAGGTCCTGCCCAAATCCCTGATTGCTTCCCAGGTCTGGGATATGAATTTCGACAGCGACACCAACGTCATCGAAGTCGCGATACGGCGCCTGCGAATCAAGATCGACGATGACTTCCCCAGCAAGCTGATCCACACCGTGCGGGGCATGGGGTATGTGCTTGAAGAGCGCAGCCTGTGAGGGGGCGTTGGTCGCTGAGCAGCCGGCTGGCGCTGCTGTTCGCCGCCTGCACCGCCGTGGTGTCCCTGTTTGCCGGCGTGCTGTTCAGCCGTGGCAGCGAGGCGCACTTCATCGAGCTGGATCAGCAACTGCTCGAAGGCAAACTGATCGGCCTGCGTCGCGCCCTGCAAGGTCTTGATGCCGAGCAAACCCAAAGCCGTCTGGCAGATGAGCTCAGTCGCCAGGCCGACCTGGCCTTGCGCATCAAGGATCGCGATGGCGTGCGCTGGTACGACAGTTCGCTGCGGATTCCGGCGCAATTGCCGGAGCGTCCCGGCCTGTCCACCCTCAGCGATGCCGACACTGACTACCGGGTATTGAACGCGCCGTTGTACCCCGAGCACGCGGACTCGCCGCAACTGACGCTGCTGCTGGACATCACCCACCACCAGCACTTCCTGCAACGCATGCAACGCCTGATCTGGCTGACAGTCGGCCTCTCGGCCCTGGCTACCGCCCTGCTCGGCGCCTGGGCCGCCCGGCGCGGCTTGCGCCCGTTGCGGCGCATGGGGGCCATCGCCGGCAGCGTCTCCGCCCGTTCGCTCAATGCCCGCCTGCCGGAAGAACACATGCCCGCCGAACTGGCGGAACTGGCCCACAGCATCAACGACATGCTGCGACGTCTCGATGATGCGTTTCAGCGGCTCTCGGCGTTCTCTGCCGACATCGCTCATGAATTGCGCACCCCGTTATCGAACCTGTTGACCCACACCCAGGTGACCCTCACCCGCGAACGCTCGCTGGAAGACTATCGCGAAGCGTTGCACAGCAACCTTGAAGAGCTGCAATGGATGGCGCAGTTGGTCAACGACATGCTCTACCTGGCCAAGGCTGACCACGGCTTGCTGGCACCCAGCCGCGAACCGCTGGAACTGGCTCAGGAAGTGGATCTGCTGCTGGAGTTTTTCGCCCCGCTGGCCGAAGACGCCCACGTGCGCTTGAGCCGTGAAGGCAACGGCCGCATCGAGGGCGACCGCAGCATGTTGCGCCGAGCCCTTTCCAACTTGCTGGACAATGCTTTGCGCTTCACGCCTAACGGTGGCGAAGTACGGGTACATATTGTCGAGGACGTTGGGCAGGTGCAGGTGAATATGGAGAACAGCGGTGACGGGATTTCAGCGGATTTGCTGCCGCGTTTGTTCGACCGCTTCTATCGCGCCGACCCGGCCCGCCAGGAAGGCAGCAGTGAACACGCTGGATTGGGACTGGCCATCACCCGCTCCATCGTCCGCGCCCACGGCGGGCAGATCCGCTGCGAATCCGCCGATGGCTGGACGCGGTTTTTGATTGAGTTGCCGAAGGGGGACAGCACCCCATATGCCCCGTAGGAGCTGCCGCAGGCTGCGATCTTTTCCTATTGCATGAATCTCAAGAGGAAGATCAAAAGATCGCAGCCTGCGGCAGCTCCTACGGATGTAGCCTGCAGCCTCAGGAATACCGCAACGCCTGTGCCGGCTCGACCTTCGCCGCACGCCAGGCCGGGTAAACCGTGGCGAGGAAGCTGAGGATGAACCCGGCCGAGCAGATCAGCACCACATCACCGCGTTGAAGCTCCGAAGGCAGATTGCTGACGAAATACACGTCGGAACTGAAAATATGCTGGCCAGTGACCCTTTCGAACCAACCCACTAAATCACTGACGTTCAGCGCCGCAATCACCCCCAGCACGCCGCCGATCAGCGTGCCGACCACACCAATCACCGTGCCCTGGACCATGAAGATCGCCATGATCTGCCGCGGCGTAGCGCCGATGGTGCGCAGGATCGCGATATCCGCGCCCTTATCGTTCACCACCATGATCAGGGTCGCGATGATGTTGAATGCCGCCACCGCGACAATCATCAACAACAGCAGGCCGATCATGGTTTTTTCCATCTTCATGGCACTGAACAGGCTGCCCTGGGTGTGGGTCCAGTCGTCGGCCTTGTAGGCCGTACCGAGGCCCGTGGCGATGTCGGCGGACACTTGCGGCGCGGCGTACAGGTCCTTGACCGCCAGGCGCACGCTTTGCACCTGATTCGGCTGCCAATGCTGCATTTGCGCGGCGTCGGCCACGTGGATCAGCGCCATGGAGCCGTCCAGCTCGGCGCCTACCTTGAATACGCCGACCACATTCAAACGCTGCATCCGCGGGGTGATGCCACCCGGCGCGGTGCTGATTTCCGGCACGATCAGGGTCAATTTGTCCCCGACGTTCAGCCGGAAGCGTCGGGCGGTGATTTCACCGATCACCACGCCAAACTCGCCCGGTTTCAAGGCATCGAGGCGCCCCTGGACAATATGCTGGGCGACGATGGACACCTTGCCTTCCTGGGCCGGGTCGATACCGCTGATCTGGATCGGCTGCATCGCGCCTTTATGGCTGAGCATGCCTTCCATTTCAGTGAACGGCACGGCGGCGATCACCTCGGGGTTTTTCAGCGCCGCAGCGGCCACCGGTTGCCAGTCGTCGATCGGCTTGACACCGACGATGGTGGCGTGGGGCACCATACCGAGGATGCGCGAGCTCATTTCGCGCTGGAAGCCGTTCATCACCGACAACACCACGATCATCGCCAGCACCCCCAGGGCGAGGCCGATCATCGAGGTCATGGAGATGAACGAAACAAAGCGATTGCGGCGCTTGGCGCGGGTATAGCGCGTGCCGATGAAGATCGATAACGGTCTGAACATTCGCGGGGCACCGTATAAAAATAAAAGACCCGGCGCTTGCAGCAAGCGCCGGGTTTCGGTCGGTCAAATGGGCGTCAGGCAACCTTCCTGCAAGTGCAGGACGCGGTCCATCTGCCGGGCCAGGTTCATGTCGTGGGTCACCACCAGGAACGCGGTGCGCATCGACGTGCTGAGCTCCAGCATCAAATCCTGGATGCCTTGGGCGGTGTGGGAGTCGAGGTTGCCGGTGGGTTCGTCGAGCATCACCAGCCCAGGCTTGTTGACCAGAGCCCGGGCAATCGCCACGCGCTGGCGCTCGCCACCGGACAGCTCGGCCGGCTTGTGCTCCAGGCGATGACCCAGCCCTACCCGCTCCAGCAACGCCGTGGCGCGCTGACGGGCTTCAGGAATCGCCGTGCGGCCGATCAACAGCGGCATGCAGACGTTTTCCAGTGCAGTGAACTCGGGCAACAAATGGTGGAACTGGTAAACGAAACCCAGGGAACGGTTGCGCAGCAGGCCACGTGCCTTCTCATTCAGCGCCGAGAGCTCTTCGCCGGCCAACCAGACACTGCCGGCCGTCGGCGTATCGAGGCCGCCCAGCAGGTTGAGCAAGGTGCTTTTACCCGACCCGGAGGTGCCGACAATCGCCACGCGCTCGCCCGGATGCAGCTCCAACTGCAAGCCCGACAACACCACCACCGACTCCGGCCCCTCCTCGTAGGATTTGCCCAGGTTACGGCAGCTCAAGATTGCTTTTTCACTCATACCCGACTCACTCATAACGTAACGCCTCCGCCGGCTGGGTGCGCGCGGCACGCCAGGCTGGATACAGGGTGGCGAGAAAACTCAGGACCAACGCGGCGCCGCAGACCATCAACACATCGTCTGTCTGCAACTGCGACGGCAGGTAGTCGATGAAGTACACGTCGGCGTTGAGAAACTTGTGCCCGATCAGGCCTTCGAGGGCGGCAATCGCGGCGCTGACGTTGAGCGCGGCAAACATGCCGACCAAGGCACCGACGAGGGTGCCGATCACGCCAATGACCGTGCCCTGGACCATGAAGATCCGCATGATCTGCCCCGGCGTGGCGCCGAGGGTACGCAGGATGGCGATGTCGCCCTTCTTGTCGTTCACCACCATCACCAGGGTGGAGATGATGTTGAATGCCGCCACGGCGACGATCAGCAGCAACAACAGGCCGATCATGGCTTTTTCCATGCGAATCGCCTGGTACAGATTGCCGTGGGTGCGCGTCCAGTCCCGGGCGTAGTAACGGTCTTCGCCCAGTTGCTGGGCGATGGTCCAGGCAACCCGCGGCGCCTGGAACAGGTCGTCGAACTTCAACCGCAAGCCCTGAACCTGGTCCGGCTTCCAGCGATGCAGGCGAGCCAGGTCCTGAAGGTTGGTCACGCCCAGGTAACCGTCCAGCTCGCCGGCGCCGACATGGAAGATGCCGACCACGGTAAAGCGTTTCATACGCGGGAACATACCGCCCGGGGTCACGGTGACCTCCGGTGCCACGAAGGTCAGCTTGTCGCCGATGGCGGCGCCGAGCTTGGCCGCAGCCTTGTCGCCGATGACGATGCCAAAGCTGCCGGGCGCCAGGTCGTCGAGTTTGCCCTGCTGCATGAAGTTGTCGATGATCGACACCTGCCGCTCAAGCCCGGGGTCAATGCCATTGAGCAAGACCTTGGAAACCTTGCCGTTGTTGGTCAGCAGCCCCTGCATCTGGGTGAACGGCGCAACCGCCAGCACCTGCGGGTTCTGCTTGACCTTGGCGGCCAGGCTCGGCCAGTCGCTGATGGCTTCGCCGGTTTCAAGCGTTGCGTGGGGCACCATGCCCAGCACGCGAGTGCGCATTTCATGGTCGAAGCCGTTCATCACCGACAGCACGACGATCATCACGACCACGCCAAGGGCCAGTCCGATGATTGAAGTCAGGGAAATGAACGATACGAAATGATTGCGACGTTTTGCACGGGTATAACGCGTGCCGATAAATACGAAGAGAGGTCTGAACATGTCGGGGCTTGTTCGGAGGGAAAAGGAACGTCCTTGTGGCGGGGGTCACAAACCAGCTTTACACTCAGACCACCGCCGCTACCATGGGTTCGCCATGTCGACATTAGATGAAGAAGATCGCCGCGAATACTACCGTATCGAGGACACGATCGCACTGGAAATTCGGCCCCTCTCCATTCCTGAAGCTGCTGGCCAGGAAGTGTTGCAGGATGCTTCTCCACTGTTCAATCTGCTCAGCGAGTTGCACCTGAGCGAATTCGAATCGCAACACCTGCTGCGCCAGATCAACGAGCGCGAACGCAGCATCGCGGCTTACCTCAAAGCGATGAACAAACGCATCGACCTGCTCAGTCAGGTCATTGCCCTGACCGCGCTCGGCGAAATCGGCGAGCCGCAGCCGGTGATCATTTCCGAAGGGGGTATCGACTTCCAATACCCCACCCCCATTGCCGTCGGCGCGCATCTGTCGATCAAGATGGTGCTGATGCCCCAGGCTCTGGGGCTGTTGCTGCGGGCCCGGGTGACTCATTGCGACCCCAAGGGCGATGGCTACGACGTGGGCACCGAGTTCGAACGCCCCACCGACGCCCAGCGCCAGTTGCTGGCCCGCTACATCCTGCAAAAACAGGCGCAAGAGCGGCGCCTGGCGCGCGAACTGAACGAATCCGGCACCAATAAGGAAGAACCGTGACCCTCATTTATGGCCACCGCGGCGCCAAGGGCGAAGCGCCAGAAAATACCCTGACCGGTTTCCAGGAGTGCCTCAAGCACGGCGTGCGCCGATGCGAGTTGGACCTGCACCTGTCCATGGACGGCGAGTTGATGGTGATCCACGACCCGACCCTCAAGCGCACCACCGATCGCCGGGGCAAGGTCGTGGAGCATTCGGCCGCCGAGCTGGTGACCTACGATGCGCGCAAGGGTGGCCCAGGCTGGATCAAGCCGTGCCCGATCCCACGCCTGGAGGAGTTGTTCGAAAAATGTGATTTCGAGCATTGGCAACTGGAGGTCAAGAGTGCCTCACGCACCCGCGCCGCTGCCACCGTGCTGGGGATCCGCGAAATGGCCCAGCGTTTCGGGTTGCTGGACAAAATCACCATCACCTCCAGCTCCCGGGAAGTGCTCAAGGCTGCCCTGGACCTCACCCCGGACATCGCCCGCGGACTGGTGGCCGAATACGCCTGGCTCGACCCGCTGAAGGTCGCCCAGAGTTACGGTTGCCAGATTCTGGCCCTCAACTGGACGCTGTGTACGCCGGAACGCCTGATCAAGGCCCAGCGTCAGGGGTTGCATGTATCAGTGTGGACCGTCAACGAACCCGCGCTGATGCGCAGGCTCGCCGACTTCGGCGTTGACAGCCTGATTACAGACTTTCCCGGTTTGGCCACTGCCACCCTCGAGAATTGCTGAAATCGGTCTCCCCGGCCGGCTCAGGCCACCGGCCGGAGCCGCTCAAAAAAGCCGGTTGAGCCCGTCATAGGCCGCTACCCGATAGGCTTCGGCCATGGTCGGGTAGTTGAAGGTCGTGTTGACGAAGTATTTCAGCGTGTTCAGCTCGCCCGGCTGGTTCATGATCGCCTGGCCGATGTGAACGATCTCCGACGCCTGATAACCGAAGCAGTGCACGCCCAGCACTTCCAGCGTCTCACGGTGGAAGAGGATCTTCAGCATGCCCTGCGGCTCTCCGGCGATCTGCGCCCGCGCCATGCTCTTGAAGAAGGCCTTGCCCACTTCATAGGGCACCTTGGCCTGGGTCAGCTCCTGCTCGTTCTTGCCGATCGAGCTGATCTCCGGAATGGTGTAGATGCCGGTCGGTACGTCGTTGACGAAGCGCCAGCTCCCGTTGTCGACAATGCTGCCGGCCGCTGAACGGCCCTGGTCATGGGCGGCGCTGGCCAGGCTCGGCCAACCGATCACGTCACCGGCGCCGTAGATGTTCGTCACACAGGTGCGGTAGTTCTCGTCAACTTCGATCTGGCCACGGCTGTTGACCTTCACGCCGATGTTTTCCAGGCCCAGAGTGTCGGTGTTGCCGGTACGGCCGTTGCACCAGAGCAAGGCGTCGGCCTTGATTTTCTTGCCGGACTTGAGGTGCAGGATCACGCCGTTGTCCACGCCTTCGACGCGGTCGTAGTCTTCGTTGTGGCGCACGGTGATGTTGTTGTTGCTGAAGTGATAGCTCAGGGCCTGGGAGATTTCCGAGTCCAGGAAGCTCAGCAACTGGCCGCGGTTATCCACCAGCTCCACCAGCACACCGAGGCCGCTGAAGATCGAGGCGTATTCGCAACCGATCACCCCGGCGCCGTAGACAATCAGCTTACGAGGGGTATGGCCCAGGCTCAGGATCGTGTCGCTATCGTAGATACGTGCGTGGTTGAAATCGATATCGGCCGGACGATACGGGCGCGAGCCGGTGGCGATGATGATGTGCTTGGCTACCAGCTTTTCGACCACGCCATTGCCGCACACCACTTCAACAGTCTGCTCGTCGGCAAAGCTGCCGGTGCCGAAGAACACATCGACCCGGTTGCGGGCGTAGTAACCGGTGCGCGAGGCAACTTGCTTGGAGATCACCTTCTCGGCGCTCTTGAGCACGTCCGGGAAGGAGAACCAACGCGGCTCGCCGATGGCGCGGAACATCGGGTTGGTGTTGAACTGCATGATCTGCCGGACCGAGTGACGCAAGGCCTTGGACGGGATGGTGCCCAAGTGGGTGCAGTTGCCACCGACCTGCCGACGGCTGTCGACCATCGCGACCTTGCGCCCTGCCTTGGCGGCGTTCATTGCCGCGCCTTCTCCCGCCGGGCCGGAACCCAATACCACCACGTCGTAGTTGTAGACAGCCATGCGTACTCCTCAGAACAGGCCGCGACGCCACACTTGGCACCACGGCTAAATCATGCCGGCCAGCGACATGAAGGAACAATTTTCAGGCCGGTTCACGAGCCCGGCCACAGTCTATAGAAGCGTCAACGCCGCGCACATTACCCCTTGGTCGCGTCGTAGGCTAGTTTTGCCTGCGCTATTTCGCCACAGGTATGCTTTCACAGCGCTGTCATCATTGGGTTTTTCCGCGACTGATCCGTTCAAACTCATCATTGGTACGAGTCACAAAACGATTGCCATCGCGCAATACGAAAAATACCCCGATGCCATGCTTCCGGGCATAGTCCCAACCCCGTTCGGGACCGAGAATCAGCAACAGCGTCGACAGTCCATCGGCCATCAACGCCGAAGGATGAATCACCGTGACTGACGCCAGGTTGTGTAGGACCGGTGCACCGGTACGTGCATCAAAGGTGTGGGAGTATCGCGCCCCGTCCTGTTCGAAATAACGCCGATAGTCACCGGACGTCGAGACTGCGTAGCCGTTGACTTCGATGACACGCTCAGCCACTTGCCGGTCATCCCGAGGCTCCTCCAGGGCAATGCGCCAGGCCGAGCCGTCGGGTTTACGCCCGGCAGCCTTGAGTTCACCGGTGGCTTCGGCCAGGTAACTGTCGATGCCCAGGGCCTGGAGTCTGGCGGCGATCCGGTCGACGGCATAGCCCGCAGCGATGCTGTTGAAGTCGACCTCCACCGCGGCGTCCTTGCACAGCCGGTCGCCGTCGATGCGCAAATGACCCTGCCCGACGCGCTGGCGCACCTGGACCAAGGCTTCCGTGGTCGGCACTTTCTCTTCTCGGGACTGAGGACCGAAACCCCACAGGTTCAGCAGCGGTTCCACCGTCAGGTCAAAAGAACCGTCGCTTTGGGCTGACAACTGCTCACCCACACCGATCAGTTCGAGTACCGGACCGGGCATGACCAGGCAGCTATCAGCAGGCAGCGCGTTGAAACGCTCGATGTCCGAATCGCTGCGATAGGTCGAGAATTGCCGATCCACTTCGGCAAGGACGTTTTCCACCTCGGCCTGCACCGCTTTCGGACCGGGCGTGGCGGAATGCCTGACGTATTGAATGGAATAATGACTGCCCATGGTCGGGCCATCGAAGCGCTCCAGGCGCTCGCCATTGCCGCAGCCGGCCAGAACCCCGACCAACACCACAAGCCCCAGCCACCGTCCAGTTAACAAATCTTCATCCCCCCTCAAAACCGCGCCGGCCATTATGGGCTTCAGCGCGTGCATGCGCGAACCTGTGGGAGCAGACCTGTGGGAGCAAAGCTTGCTCGCGATGCATGCGACACGGTCCAGCTACAAGGCTGCGTTTTCGTTCATCGCGAGCAAGCTTTGCTCCCACAGGCAGCCCCCCCCACAGCGTGCAGCGCCTCCATACAAGATTGTCAGAGTGAGTACCGACCCATGTCTTCCACCACGAGCAACGGCAAGGCGATTTTTCGCGTTGTCAGCGGCAACTTCCTGGAGATGTTCGACTTCATGGTCTACGGCTTCTACGCCACGGCCATCGCCAAGACGTTCTTCCCCACCGACAGTGCTTTCGCCTCGCTGATGCTGTCCCTGGCCACATTTGGCGCCGGATTCTTGATGCGCCCGTTGGGGGCGATTTTTCTCGGGGCCTACATCGACCGGCACGGCCGCCGCAAAGGTTTGATCATCACCTTGGCGATGATGGCCGCCGGCACGGTGCTTATCGCCTGTGTGCCGGGTTACGCCACTCTCGGCGTGGCGGCACCGCTGCTGGTGCTGCTGGGGCGATTGCTGCAGGGCTTTTCCGCCGGTGTTGAGCTCGGTGGTGTGTCGGTGTACCTGGCGGAAATTTCCACGCCGGGACGCAAGGGTTTCTTTGTCAGTTGGCAATCCGCCAGTCAACAGGCGGCCGTCGTGTTTGCCGGCCTGCTGGGCGTTGGCCTCAATCACTGGCTGAGTCCCCAGGAGATGGGCGAATGGGGCTGGCGCGTGCCGTTCCTGGTGGGTTGCATGATTGTGCCGGTGATATTCGTGATCCGTCGCTCACTGGAAGAAACACCTGAGTTCCAGGCGAGAAAACATCGCCCTACCCTATCGGAAATCATCCGTTCCATCGGTCAGAATTTCGGCATCGTCCTGGCGGGCATGGCGCTGGTGGTGATGACCACGGTGTCGTTTTACCTGATCACGGCGTACACCCCGACCTTCGGTAAAGCCGAATTGAACCTGTCGGACCTGGATGCGTTGCTGGTCACGGTATGCATCGGACTATCGAACTTCTTCTGGCTGCCGGTGATGGGCGCATTTTCCGACAAGATCGGACGCAAGCCCTTGCTACTGGGTGCGACTATTCTGGCGATTCTCACGGCATATCCGGCGCTGTCCTGGCTGGTGGCGAACCCCAGCTTCAGTCATTTGCTGATCGTGGAATTGTGGTTGTCATTCCTGTATGGATCGTACAACGGCGCCATGGTCGTCGCCTTGACGGAAATCATGCCGCTCGAAGTGCGCACCACCGGCTTCTCCCTGGCCTACAGTCTGGCAACCGCGACCTTCGGCGGGTTTACCCCAGCGGCCTGCACTTATCTGATCCATGTGCTGGGCAACAAGGCCGCACCGGGGATCTGGCTCAGTGGCGCGGCAGTGCTGGGGTTAATTGCCACCCTGGTGTTGTTCAAGGGTAATCGCCATGAACTGCGGACTGCGCAGGCCTCGATGGTGAGCGGCGCCTGATGGATCGCCTTCGTCGGATCGCCGCCCGGAGCAGGCCCGCTCCCACATTGGACGCATGCATCACCAGCACCCCGTTCAACTGTGGGAGCGAGCCTGCTCGCGATGAGGCCAGTCCCCACAACACAAAACCCCAGACAAAAAAACGCCCCGACAAGTCGGGGCGTTTTCATCTGCGGCTAAGGCTTAGCGCGGAAATGCTGGCGGGTTTACACCGGCCATGTCTTCCATCACGCGAACCACCTGGCAGCTGTAACCGAACTCGTTGTCGTACCAAACGTACAGCACAACGCGGTTGTCCTGAACGATGGTCGCTTCAGCGTCGACCACACCGGCATGGCGCGAGCCAACGAAGTCGGTGGACACCACTTCCTGGGAATTGACGAAATCGATCTGCTTGTGCAGGTCGGAGTGCAGCGCCATGTAGCGCAGGTACTCGTTCATTTCTTCACGGGTGGCAGCCTTCTCAAGGTTCAGGTTGAGGATGGCCATCGACACGTTCGGCGTCGGTACACGGATCGCGTTGCCGGTCAGCTTGCCGGCCAGCTCAGGCAAAGCCTTGGCTGCGGCGGTGGCGGCACCGGTCTCGGTGATCACCATGTTCAGCGCGGCGCTACGGCCACGACGGTCGCCCTTGTGGAAGTTGTCGATCAGGTTCTGGTCGTTGGTGTACGAGTGAACGGTTTCGACGTGACCGTTGATGATGCCGAACTTGTCGTTCACCGCCTTGAGCACCGGCACGATGGCGTTGGTGGTGCAGGAAGCGGCGGAGACGATCTTGTCGTCAGCGGTGATTTCGCCGTGGTTGATGCCGTGAACGATGTTCTTGAGCTTGCCCTTGCCAGGTGCGGTCAGAACGACGCGGTCGATACCCGGGCAGGCCAGGTGCTGGCCCAGACCGTCGGCGTCACGCCAGACACCGGTGTTGTCCACCAGCAGTGCGTCCTTGATGCCGTACTGGGTGTAGTCCACCTCGGTCGGGCTCTTCGCGTAGATCACCTGGATCAGGTTGCCGTTGGCGAGAATGGTGTTGTTTTCTTCATCGATGATGATGGTGCCGTTGAACGAACCATGGACCGAATCACGACGCAACAGGCTGGCGCGCTTGGTCAGGTCGTTCTCGGCGCCTTTGCGCACCACGATGGCCCGCAGGCGCAGGCCGTCGCCGCCACCGGTTTTTTCGATCAGGATGCGCGCCAGCAGACGGCCGATACGACCGAAGCCGTACAGGACCACGTCAGTGCCCTTGCGAGGCGAAGCGTTCTGCTGGCCAACCACATCAGCCATCTCTTCACGAACGAACTGCTCGGCGCTACGGCCATTGCCTTCGTTACGGAATTTGAACGCCAACTTGCCCAGGTCCACCGAAGCCGCGCCGAGCTTGAGCTCGCTCATGGCCTTGAGCAGCGGGAATGTTTCGTGGACGGAGAGTTCGCTGTCGTCGGAAGAACGGTGGCGAGCAAAGCGATGAGCCTTGAGAATCGCGATGACAGACTGGTTGATCAGGCTGCGGCCATAGATCGAGCTCACCACGTTGTTATTGCGGTAGAGCTGACCGATGAGAGGGATCATCGCTTCTGCGAGTGCTTCACGATCGATCCATTCACCAAGACACTGGTCGGGCTTCTGAGTCACGGGAACCTTCCACATGTAGGGGCTGAAAAAAGGGGCTACATTATGCCGCCGAGTCTTCGGCGGAGCAATGCGCGCCTGTCGCACCGTGGTTTTCCTGTTCGCCAGGGTAGTCTGCGACTGACAGCCGCCCCCTTCCCCCGCTACAATTGCCGACTTTGTCGCAACGCTGGAGCTCAACCTTCCGTGCCCGTTCTGCGTCTCCCGCTTCTCCCTGCCGCGGCAGGTAAACAGCACTGGGGCAACCTGCCCGGTGCCGCCCTGAGCCTGGCCATCGCCGAGGCTGCCAGCGCTGCAAAGCGCTTTACCCTGCTGCTGACCGCCGACAGCCAAAGCGCCGAGCGGCTCGAACAGGAACTGAGTTTCTTCGCCCCGGATTTGCCCGTGCTGCATTTCCCGGACTGGGAAACCCTGCCCTACGATCTGTTTTCGCCCCACCAGGACATCGTTTCCCAGCGAATCGCCAGCCTTTATCGGTTGCCGGAGCTCAGTCATGGCGTTTTGGTAGTGCCGATCACCACGGCCCTACATCGCCTGGCACCGACCCAGTTTTTGCTGGGCAGCAGCCTGGTGCTGGACATCGGCCAGAAGCTCGACGTCGAGCAAATGCGCAGCCGTCTTGAAGCCAGTGGCTATCGTTGCGTCGATACGGTGTATGAGCACGGCGAGTTCGCGGTGCGCGGCGCGCTGATCGATCTGTTCCCAATGGGCAGCAAGTTGCCTTACCGCATCGACCTGTTCGATGACGAAATCGAAACCCTGCGCACCTTCGATCCGGAAAACCAACGCTCCATCGACAAAGTACAGTCGGTGCGCCTGCTGCCGGCCAAGGAATTCCCGCTGCAAAAAGACGCCGTGACCCGCTTCAAGGCGCGCTTTCGCGAACGCTTCGATGTGGATTTCCGTCGCTGCCCGATCTTCCAGGACCTGAGCAGCGGGATCACTCCCGCCGGTATCGAGTACTACCTGCCGCTGTTTTTCGAAGAAACCTCCACCCTGTTCGATTACCTGCCCCAGGACACCCAGGTGTTTTCCCTGCCCGGCATCGAGCAGGCGGCGGAGAACTTCTGGAACGATGTGCGCAATCGCTACGAAGAGCGCCGCGTCGACCCTTCCCGCCCGTTATTGCCCCCGGCCGAGCTGTTCCTGCCGGTGGAAGACTGTTTTGCCCGACTCAAGAGCTGGCCACGCGTGGTGGCAAGCCAGCAGGACGTGGAAACCGGCGTCGGCCGCGAACGCTTCCCGGCCAAGGCCTTGCCGGACCTGGCGATCGAAGCCAAGGCCACGCAGCCACTGGCGGCCCTGGCCGGTTTTCTCGAGGGTTTCCCCGGCCGCGTGCTGTTCACCGCCGAATCCGCCGGTCGTCGCGAAGTGCTGCTGGAGCTGCTTGAACGCCTGAAGCTGAGACCGAAAACCGTCGATAGCTGGCCGGACTTCGTCGCCGGCAAAGATCGCCTGGCGATTATCATCGCGCCGCTGAATGATGGCCTTGTCCTGGAAGACCCGGCCCTGGCGCTGGTGGCCGAAAGCCCATTGTTCGGCCAACGCGTCATGCAGCGTCGTCGTCGCGAGAAACGCGCCGACGCCGCCAACGACGCCGTCATCAAGAACCTCACCGAGCTGCGCGAAGGCGCGCCAGTGGTGCACATCGACCACGGTGTAGGCCGCTATCTGGGCCTGGCGACCCTGGAAATCGACAACCAGGCCGCCGAATTCCTCACCCTGGAATACGCCGAGGGCGCCAAACTCTACGTGCCGGTGGCTAACCTACACCTGATCGCCCGCTACACCGGTAGCGACGACGCCCTCGCGCCGCTGCATCGCCTGGGTTCGGAAACCTGGCAGAAGGCCAAGCGCAAGGCCGCCGAACAGGTGCGCGATGTCGCCGCCGAGTTGCTGGACATCTATGCCCGTCGCGCCGCCCGCGAGGGGTATGCCTTCGCCGACCCGAAAGCCGACTACGAAACCTTCAGCGCCGGTTTCCCCTTCGAGGAAACCGTCGACCAGCAGACCACCATCGAAGCCGTGCGCGCCGACATGCTCGCGCCCAAGCCGATGGACCGGCTGGTGTGCGGCGATGTGGGCTTTGGCAAGACCGAAGTGGCGATGCGCGCCGCGTTCATTGCCGTGCACGGCGGTAAACAGGTGGCAATCCTGGTGCCCACCACCCTGCTCGCCCAGCAGCACTACAACAGTTTCCGCGACCGCTTCGCCGACTGGCCGGTGACCGTGGAGGTGATGAGCCGCTTCAAGTCCACCAAGGAAGTGAACGCTGCGGTGGCCGACCTGGCCGAGGGCAAGATCGACATCGTCATCGGTACGCACAAACTGCTGCAGGACGATGTGAAGATCAAAAACCTGGGGCTGGTGATCATCGACGAAGAGCACCGCTTTGGCGTGCGCCAGAAAGAACAGCTCAAGGCCCTGCGCAGCGAGGTCGACATCCTGACCCTGACGGCCACACCGATTCCGCGCACGCTGAACATGGCAGTGTCGGGCATGCGTGACCTGTCGATCATCGCCACGCCGCCGGCCCGGCGCCTGTCGGTGCGCACCTTCGTCATGGAGCAGAACAAAAGCACGATCAAGGAAGCCCTGCTGCGCGAGCTGCTGCGTGGCGGCCAGGTCTATTACCTGCACAACGATGTCAAGACCATCGAGAAATGCGCCGCCGACCTGGCCGAGCTGGTGCCGGAAGCCCGCATCGGTATCGGCCACGGGCAGATGCGCGAACGTGAACTCGAACAGGTGATGAGCGATTTCTACCACAAGCGCTTCAACGTGCTGATCGCCTCGACCATCATCGAGACCGGCATCGACGTGCCGAGCGCCAACACCATCATCATCGAGCGCGCCGACAAATTCGGCCTGGCCCAGTTGCACCAGTTGCGCGGTCGGGTCGGTCGTAGCCACCACCAGGCCTACGCTTACCTGCTGACGCCGCCGCGCCAGCAGATCACCCCGGACGCGGAGAAGCGCCTGGAGGCCATCGCCAACACCCAGGACCTGGGCGCCGGTTTCGTGCTGGCCACCAACGACCTGGAAATCCGGGGTGCAGGCGAGTTGCTGGGCGACGGCCAGAGCGGCCAGATCCAGGCCGTGGGCTTCACCCTGTACATGGAAATGCTCGAACGGGCGGTCAAGTCGATCCGCAAGGGTGAGCAACCGAACCTCGACCAACCGTTGGGCGGCGGGCCGGAAATCAATCTGCGGGTGCCGGCGCTGATCCCGGAAGACTACCTGCCGGATGTCCACGCACGGCTGATTCTCTACAAACGCATCGCCTCGGCCACCGACGAAGAAGGCCTCAAGGACCTGCAAGTGGAGATGATCGACCGCTTCGGCCTGCTGCCGGAGCCCACCAAGAACCTGGTGCGTACCACCTGGCTCAAGCTCAAGGCCGAACAACTGGGCATCAAGAAAGTCGATGGCGGCCCCAATGGCGGTCGTATCGAATTCGAAGCCCAGACGCCGGTCGATCCGCTGGTACTGATCAAGCTGATCCAGGGCCAGCCCAAACGCTACAAGTTCGAAGGTGCCACGATGTTCAAATTCATGGTGCCCATGGAACGCCCGGAAGAGCGTTTCAATACCGTAGAAGCGCTGTTCGAGCGCCTCACTCCGCCCCCTGCTTGAAGGACGCCCCATGCGCCTGTTTCGCTCACTGACCTTGTTGATGACCCTGGTCGCTCCCCTGGCGTTTGCCGACGACCTGTATCAGGTTGAAATGATCCTGATGCGCCAGAACGCCGAACCGGCGATTGTCAGCCGCGCCGCGCCGGAGAACTGGGACGCGGGTGCGCAACGCCTGGACGCGAACAGCCAGCGCACGCCTGCATTGGGTCACGTCGTGGAAAAACTCAACGCCAGCGGCCAGTACACAGTGCTGATGCACAAAGCCTGGCAGCAGAACCTGGGCGAACAGGGCAGCCGAATCGCCGTCAGTGATGGCGCAGAACAGTTCGGCCAGTTCCCCATCGAAGGGACCCTGGAACTGAAACTGGGGCGGTTTACCGATGTGGATGCCGACTTCTGGATCAACCAGATCGACACCAATGGGCTGGTCACTTCCAGCGAACGCCTCAAACAGCAGAGCCATACCAAAAATGGTCAGTTGAATTTCCTCGACAACGGCCACCTCGGCCTGCTGATCAAAATCACCTCGCTGACTGCGCCTGCGCCACGGCAGGCGCCTGACGTCATTCCGGACTGATCGGCGCGCCTATGCCCTCGCCCCTGAGCAAACCCCTGGCACCCTCCTGGGTCAATCGATTCAAGGAACAGAGCCTGGAGCGTGGGCGTCGTTACGCGCTGGAAAACCGCGTCAGGATCGTCGAGGCCGGCGACAGCACCATCACCGCCAGTTGTGAAGGCTCTGGGGGCAACGTTTACCGCCAGACGATTCGCCTGAAAGAGTCAGCCAAAGGCACATTGATTCTGCTCGAAGCCGCCTGTACCTGCCCGGTGCGCATCAACTGCAAACACTGCGCGGCGGTGCTGCTGCAAGTCCAGGAAACCCTGGCCTACCCGGCCGCCGAGAAAGACGCGCAGTTGCTGGAGAAGCTCCAGGCCGTGCTGGAAAACCGCAGCCCCAAGGCCCCGCCGCAAGTGCTGGTGGACAATGTTCAGCCAGTGCCGCGGCTGTGGCTGGCAAGCATCGAGTTCAGCGCTTTCGAGCCGCGCAACGGCAAGATGCAGCGCTATATCCAGCACCGCGCCGCCCTGTCTTTCAGCTACCTGGACGAATACGTCAGCGGCCAGCGCAACACTGACGTACTGATTCGCCAGGACACACAGACGCTGCGGATTAAACGCCAGACGGAAGTCGAGCAGTCCTACCGCGAACAGCTACGCATCCTCGGCTTCAAAATCGCAACCCGCCAAAGCAAGGCCCTGCCCGAAAGCGCCGGTGAGCTGTACGAGATGGTCAACGACAGTGCCTGGCTGACGTTCACCCTCAACGATCTGCCGAAACTGCGTAGCCAGGGCTGGGAGTTGCAGATCGACGAGGATTTCGGTTTCGACCTGACAGCGGTGGACGAATGGTACGCCACAGTCGAAGAGACACCGGAACGGGACTGGTTCGATCTGGAACTGGGGATCATCGTCAACGGTGAGCGATTGAGCCTGCTGCCGATTCTGCTGAACCTGATGCGTTCGCACATCGAGCTGTTCAACCCGGAACGCCTGGCCAGGCGCCGCGATGACGAACTCATCCTGGTCAACTTGCCTAACCGCCCGAACTCCGAGTTCGGCCCGCAGCAAGTGGCCCTGCCCTATGGCCGGCTGAAACCGGTGCTGGCCACCCTGGGCGAGTTTTACCTGCAAGAACCGGGCACCACCAAACTGCGCTTGAACAGCGCAGATGCCCTGCGCCTGAACCCGCTGCAAGACATGCCCCTGCGCTGGGAAGGCGGCGAGCACATCCGTGGCCTGGCCCAGCGCCTGCGGGACATCAAGGACTACACCAGCACGGCGCCAGAAGGCCTGAACGCCACACTGCGGCCTTATCAGCTCGAAGGGTTGAGCTGGATGCAATCGCTGCGGCAACTGGAAGTGGGCGGCATCCTCGCGGACGATATGGGCCTGGGCAAAACCCTGCAAACCCTGGCGCACATCCTCAGCGAAAAAAACGCCGGGCGCCTCGACCGCCCTTGCATGGTGGTCATGCCCACCAGCCTGATCCCCAACTGGCTCGACGAGGCCGCCCACTTCACCCCGCAACTCAAGGTGTTGGCCTTGTACGGTGCCGGGCGCAAGAAGCATTTTGACCGGCTGGCCGATTACGACCTGGTCCTCACCACTTATGCGCTGCTGCCCAAGGATGTCGAGCGCCTGGCGGCGCAGCCGTTGCATGTGCTGATCCTCGATGAAGCCCAGTACATCAAGAACCCGAACAGCAAAGCCGCCCAGGCCGCCCGCGAACTCAACGCGAGGCAGCGGCTGTGTCTGTCCGGTACGCCTCTGGAAAACCACCTGGGCGAATTGTGGTCGCTGTTTCACTTCCTGCTCCCGGGCTGGCTCGGGGACGTCAAGAGCTTCAACCGCGACTACCGCGTGCCGATTGAAAAGCGCGGCAGCGATGTGCGCCTGCAGCACCTCAACGGTCGGATAAAACCTTTTCTGCTGCGCCGGACCAAGGAGCAAGTGGCGACAGAACTGCCACCCAAGACCGAGATCATCCATTGGGTCGAGCTCAGCGATGCCCAGCGGGATGTCTACGAAACCATGCGCCTGGCCATGGACAAGAAGGTACGCGACGAGATCACCCGCAAAGGCGTGGCTCGCAGCCAGATCATCATTCTCGAGGCACTGCTCAAGCTTCGTCAGGTGTGTTGTGACCTGCGTCTGCTCAACGATGCCGCCCTGCCCGCCCGGGGCAGCACTTCAGGCAAGCTCGACAGCCTGATGGAGATGCTCGAAGAGCTGTTTGAAGAAGGTCGTCGGGTGCTGCTGTTTTCTCAGTTCACCTCGATGCTGTCGCTGATCGAAGACGAACTGAAGAAACGCGGCGTCGATTACGCCATCCTGACCGGCCAGACCCGGGACCGACGCACGCCCGTCAAAGAATTTCAGAGTGGCAAGCGTCAGATCTTTCTGATCAGCCTGAAGGCCGGCGGCGTGGGCCTGAACCTCACCGAGGCCGACACAGTGATTCACTACGACCCATGGTGGAACCCCGCCACCGAAAACCAGGCGACCGACCGCGCCTATCGCATCGGCCAGGAAAAACCGGTGTTCGTCTACAAACTGATTGCCCGAGGCACGGTTGAAGAGAAGATTCAGCTGCTGCAGAAGGAAAAATCCGACCTCGCAGCCGGCGTATTGGACGGGCGCGTGGCCGGAGACTGGAAACTGCAAAGCGACGATATCGAGGCACTGTTCGCGCCATTGCCGGACAAGCTGGAAAAACGCTGAGCGAACTTATAGGCGCCCGCAGGAGCCCGTAGGAGCTGTCGAGTGCAACGAGGCTGCGATCTTTCCCCTGCCCATAAAATCCAACGCAAAAAGATCAAAAGATCGCAGGCTTCGCCAGCTCCTACGGAGTAAGCGTACTCGCGATGACGGATTATCAGGCCTTGGGCAACGGCGCAAACAGCGCTTCGATATCGCTCTGCTCAAGCCCCAACCCACCCGTCATTCCGCCATCCAGCACACTGCCGGCCAACGCGGCCTTATCCTGCTGAAGCGCCTGCATCTTCTCCTCCACCGTGCCCCGGGCAATCAGCTTGTAAACAAACACGGGCTTGTTCTGACCGATCCGATAAGCCCGGTCGGTCGCCTGATTTTCCACCGCCGGGTTCCACCACGGATCGAAGTGAATCACCGTGTCGGCAGCCGTCAGATTGAGACCCGTACCGCCGGCCTTGAGGCTGATCAGGAACAGCGACACCTTGCCGCTTTGAAAATCCCTCACCGGCGTACGCCGATCCGTGGTGCTGCCGGTCAACAACGAATAGTCAAAACTACGCTTTTGCAGCTCCTCCTCTATCAAGGCCAGCATCGAGGTGAACTGGGAAAACAACAGAATCTTGCGCCCTTCGCTGAGCAGCTCTTCAAGCATCTCCATCAAGCTGACCAACTTGCCGCTGCCGGAACGCAGTGCTTTGGCGGTCTGCGCGGTATTGAGCAACCGCAGATCGCAACAGACCTGACGCAACTTAAGTAACGCATCAAGGATGATGATCTGGCTGCGAGCCACACCACTACGGGCAATTTCGTCACGTACCTTCTTGTCCATGGCCACGCGCACGGTTTCATAAACATCCCGCTGCCCGTCACTGAGGTCGACCCAATGCACGATTTCAGTCTTGGGTGGCAGCTCGGTGGCGACCTGCTCTTTTTTACGCCGCAGTAAAAAAGGTTTTATCCGGGCCGTCAGATGCCGCATGCGCTCGCTGTTGCCGTGTTTTTCAATGGGCGTCCGGTAGTCCCGGTTAAAGCTTTTGCTGTCCCCCAGCCACCCGGGCAACAGGAAATGAAACAGCGACCAGAGTTCACCCAAGTGATTTTCCAGGGGCGTGCCGGACAGGCACAGACGCTGTCGGGCATTGAGTTCGCGGGCAGCCTGGGCGGTCTTGCTGGTGGGGTTCTTGATGTTCTGCGCTTCATCGAGAATCAGCACACTCCAGGCCTGGGGCTTTAACACCTCCAGATCCCGTGGCAACAAGGCATACGTCGTCAATATCAGGTCGTACTGTGTCAGGCTGGCGAAGTCTTTTTGTCGGGCAGCGCCATGAAGCGCTACCACCTTGAGCTGCGGAGTAAACCGTGCCGCCTCGTCGAGCCAGTTGGGAATCAGGCTGGTGGGCATGACGGCGAGCGCCGGGACATCCAGGCGTCCGGCTTGCTTCTCGCACAGCAGATGAGCCAGGGTCTGCAAGGTTTTACCCAGGCCCATGTCATCGCCCAGGATGCCGCCGACCTCCAGCTCACGCAGGGTCTGCATCCAATTGAGCCCTTCGAGCTGGTACGGTCGCAGCATAGCCTTGAGCCCCTCGGGCGCAGGGACATGCACATGAGTTGATTCATGCAATCGCTTTGCGAAAGCGCGCAACCGCTCGCCACCCTGCCACACCAGCGGAACACCTTCCAGCGTGTTAAGCCTGGCCGCATCGAAAGCGCTCAAGCGCAACGAGTCGCCCCGATGCTCCTTCATGTACAACTCGCCGAGGGTCGCCATCAACGGTTTGACCCGCCCATACGGCAACGCGACTTTCACGCCAGGACCGGCCAAGAATTTTCCGCTATTGAGATCAACCAACAACAACTGCTCGTCACTGCGCTGATCGAGAGTTCCCGGGTCCATCATTTCGGGGTTTGAGCGAAGCAGATGAAGCAAAATCGGCAACAGACTGTGGCGCTTGCCATTGACGACAACACCCAACTGTAAATCGAACCACTCCTGGCCAGGAGATTCCTCGATGTCGGCGTATAGCTGCTCCACCGGTTGCAGATCGAAATGAAAGCCGTCTTCCATATCGATTTGCCAATGGGCGGCCCGCAACTGCGGCAGGCCTTTATCCATGAACGCCAACCAGGCGGCGTCATCCGGCATCTGGAACATCTCACCCGCGCTACCCTCCAGTGCAAGGCTTTTGCGGCTGGCTTTTTTGAAACCTGCCTTACGCAGAACATTGCGAAAGGCTTGTTCGACATCCGGCTTACGCCGGATGCGCAACGTCTCGGTCCCGGACAGAACCGATACCTGCGTGGTTTCTTTATCGTCCGCGACATGACCGTCGTAAAGAAAGGTCAACGCCGCACGATGCTCTGGAACCGACTTCCAGTGCCGAAGGTTGAGTTCGCTTCCCAACTTCAGCACCGCCCGCGGCTCAACGTCGTCGATGATGCGCTCGCTCAATTTTTTTGGCGCAGGGATGGGTCGGTCGACAGCATTGAGCCGATGGCTGAAAAGCACAGCCTGGCGCGCGGGTATCTCTGGCGCGAGGCATAAATGGCAGGCCAGTTTGTCGTCCATTTCATAGGTCAGCCGGCCAAGCTCCCTGCGCGATACATCCAGATAATGAAGCGGCTCGAGCGGCAGAATCTTACCCGGAGGTTGATCGGCACTTTGCCACTGAGGCCTGTAGTTGCCGTTGGGTTGCTCAGCCCAGGTGAACTGCGCGGGCTTCTGAGCCCCTGCGCTCAGCGGCTGCGGCGGGTCCAGCTCGAAGTACAAGCGCGAAGACTGCAATGCCAGCGCCAGTACATCGGTGCCATTGCGCCCTTGCAACGGATAGCTGTTCATCTGACCATGAAAATGTTGACTGCTGATCAGCAACCGACCGATCTGCTGGTCAATGTCAGACATGTAGTTCGGCAAACGAATCAGCATGTCGCCAAGCTGATAAAACGCTTTCAGATCCCGTAGGGAACCATCGTTGAGCTGACGGCCCTTGAAGAGCTCCAGCCCCCATCTGCCGGCCTCTGTGCTCTTGAGTTTGTAAAAGAGCCGGACATCGGAGTTATTCGCGGTGGCAGTCGAATCGGAACCTTGCGCAGGAATATGCTCGATCCAGGCTTCAAGATCGCGGCTCAGATGTTCGCTGCCGGAACCGGCTTGCAGGGCTTGCTCATTCCACGTCAGATGGAACATGGCGGCGACACAGTGCTTGCAATCGCCGCCAACCGGGCACGAGCATTCGTAACGAACCTCGTCGTAACCCTGATAACGAATGAGTTTGATCACCTGCTGGTAGACATTAGCCTCAGCCCCCTCGCATTCAGCATGAACCGATCGCCCATCGACTTGCAGTATCCGGACGCGTTCTTCCTCGGCGTAGTCGAACCCACGAGCAAGCGTACGGTGACCGAACGACTCCCCCCACTCAGTCTCAAGAAGCTCTGCAATCGATTTAATCATAGGCTCAGCACTTTAATGGCGGATGACGAAACCGAAAATCGGAGCCTTCCGAGAGCTTTGTACGAATAGCCCTTACCGACAGCAGGAAACCTTTGCATCCGTTTTCACTGCCTGTTCCACTAGCCAGCCTTCAATACCCGCGCCAACGTCGACTTCACCTTCCCCATCCCGTCATGCAGCGCCTGCTCGATTTCCGCCATGGTGATCACGGCCGTGGACTTGCCCGCCGCCGGATTCACCACCAGCGCCAGGCAGGCGTAATCGAGGTCCAGTTCACGCGCCAGCGCCGCTTCCGGCATGCCGGTCATGCCGACGATGTCGCAACCGTCGCGTTCCAGGCGGGCGATTTCGGCCACGGTTTCCAGGCGCGGGCCCTGGGTGCAGGCGTAGACGCCATGGCTGCTGTAGCCACAGCCTTCGGCGGCCAGGGCGGCGATCAGTTGCTGGCGCAGCGCCTCGCTGTAGGGGTAGCTGAAATCAATGTGGGTAACCGCCTCCAGGTCATCGGCAAAATAGGTGTGCTGACGGCCGCTGGTGTAATCGATCAATTGGTGAGGCACGCAGAAATGCCCGGTGCCCATCGCGGCGTGAATCCCGCCCACGGCGTTGACCGCCAGGATCGCCTCGGCGCCGGCCTGCTTCAGGGCCCAGAGGTTGGCGCGATAGTTCACCTGATGAGGTGGAAAGCGATGAGGATGGCCGTGACGGGCCAGAAACAGCACTTCGCGCCCGGCGTAGTCACCGATCTGCACCTCTGCCGATGGCGCACCATAGGGCGTTTCTACTGCCAAGGACTGGCGAATGGTCAGACCTTCGAGCTGGGTCAGGCCAGTGCCGCCGATAATTGCGTAAACGGTCATGACAAATGTCCTTAATCGATCAGTTGGGCGGCTTTCAGCGCGCTGATTGCCGTCAGCCAGCGTGGGTCCTGGCGGTACTCGGTGGAGGCGAAGGCCTGCCCGTGCATGCGTGCGATGCGCGCCGATGGTTTGACCTTCAACCGCTGGGCAGCGCTCAAGGCCAGTTCGGCGGCGGCGCGATCGTTGCACACCAGCCCCATGTCACAACCGGCCGACAACGCCGCCTCGATACGACTGGCGGCATCACCCACCACATGAGCACCCGCCATCGACAGATCATCGCTGAAGATCACGCCATCGAACTGCAATTCGCCACGCAGAATGTCCTGCAGCCAACGCCGGGAAAAACCGGCTGGATTGGCATCGACCTGCGGATAAATGACATGGGCCGGCATGACTGCCGCCAGTTGTTTGCTCAGTTTGGCGAACGGAACCAGATCGTGGGCGCGGATCTGTTCAAGGCTGCGCTCATCGTTGGGAATGGCCACATGGGAATCGGCTTCGGCCCAGCCGTGGCCGGGGAAATGCTTGCCGGTGGCGGCCATACCGGCCGCGTTCATGCCCCGAATGAAGGCACCTGCCAGCAGCGCTGCACGCTCGGGGTCGCCTTCGAAGGCACGACTGCCGACCACCGCGCTACGTTGATAATCGAGGTCCAGCACCGGGGCAAAACTCAAATCGAGGCCGACCGCCAGCACTTCAGTGGCCATGATCCAGCCGCACTGCTCGGCCAGGTATTCGGCATTCGGGTTGTCGGCAATCGCCCGCATGGCCGGCAACCGCACAAACCCCTGGCGCAGGCGCTGCACACGCCCGCCTTCCTGATCGACCGCCAGCAGCAGGTCGGGACGGATGGCGCGGATCGAGGCGCTCAGCTCGCGCACCTGACGTGGATGCTCGATATTGCGAGCAAAAATGATCAGGCCACCCACTTCGGGCTGGCGCAACAGGTGGCGATCTTCGGCCGTCAACCAGGTACCGGCGACGTCCACCATCAACGAGCCTTGCAGGCCAGCAGTCATAATATTTCCTTGATAACAATGAACCCGCACAGCGACGCACGCACGACCGCGCCACCGGGCTCCAGACCCGGCAGATCACGGTTATGCAATGAAATATAAAGCGGGTTCGAAACGAGAGTCGGCATGGGCCGCTAGCTTAGCGGATGTAGGCAGCCGCGCCCACCCGTGCACTCAGGCCTTGGCGAGCGCCGGGGCTGATTTGCTGCGCGGGCGCAACTGCGCGGCAGCCATGGCCTCATCGGTAACGCCGCTTTCGGCGCGCATGCCTGCAGCCAGAAATGGCACCATCAGACGCATCACTTGCTCAATCGATGTATTCACACCGAAATCGGTTTCTGCGATGGCCCGCAGCGCCTTGATGCCGGACATGCTGAAGGCAGCAGCGCCGAGCATGAAATGCACGCGCCAGAACAACTCGATCGGCGGAATGCGCGGCGCGGCCTCATTGACCAGAAGCATATAGCGGCGGAAAACCTTGCCGTACATGTCTTCCAGATAACGTCGCAGGTGGCCTTGGCTCTGGCTGAATGCCAGGCCCAGCAAGCGCATGAAAATGGAAAGGTCGTTACCGCTGCGTGGCTGCACGACAAGAGCTTGCTCGACCAGGATCTCCAGTAGCTCTTCCAGGGTTGGCTTGACGTCAGGCTTGGCCTGACGCCGCTCCAGCTCACGATCCAGGCTGACACAGAAAGGCCCTAGGAAACGCGAGAACACTGCCTGGATCAGCGCTTTCTTCGAACCGAAGTGATAATTCACCGCCGCCAGGTTCACCCCGGCCTTGCTGGTGATCAGACGCAATGAGGTTTCAGCGAAACCTTTTTCCGCGAACAATTGCTCGGCAGCATCGAGAATGCGTTCTACGGTTTCCGACTGGGCCATGGCTACTCCGCCTGACAAACACTTGTTTGAAACATACGTTTCAGCCTTGGGGTTGTCAAGCCTGCCGGGACGTTTTGCGAACGCTCGGTCAGATATTTAACCACACCTACGGCCCGCTGTAGCCCATGACGTTTTTGCGGCCCGACCGACCGTCCAGCGGCCTGCGAGAAAAGGAGGATTGCCAAGCCGCGCCCACTGTATATAATCCCAGTCACTGTATAAAAAGACAGAGCGATCAATATGCTAAAGCTGACGCCACGCCAAGCAGAGATTCTGGCCTTCATCAAACGCTGCCTCGAAGACAACGGCTACCCGCCGACCCGCGCGGAAATCGCCCAGGAACTGGGCTTCAAGTCGCCTAACGCGGCTGAAGAGCACCTCAAGGCGCTGGCTCGCAAGGGCGCTATCGAAATGACCCCGGGCGCATCCCGCGGCATTCGTATCCCTGGCTTTGAAGCCAAGGCCGACGAAACCACCCTGCCGATCATCGGCCGGGTAGCAGCAGGCGCTCCGATCCTCGCCGAGCAGCATGTCGAAGAGTCCTGCAACATCAACCCATCGTTCTTCCATCCACGGGCGGACTACCTTCTTCGCGTGCACGGCATGAGCATGAAGGACATCGGCATTTTCGACGGTGACCTTCTTGCGGTCCACACCACTCGCGAAGCCCGCAACGGCCAGATCGTGGTGGCGCGAATCGGTGATGAAGTGACCGTCAAGCGCTTCAAGCGCGACGGTAGCAAGGTCTGGCTGATTGCCGAGAATCCCGAGTTCGCCCCCATCGAAGTCGATCTTAAAGATCAGGATCTGGTCATCGAAGGCTTGAGTGTCGGCGTTATCCGCCGCTAAAGGAGGCTTTATGCAGTTCCCACACACACCACAACACACTCAACTTCCGCTGTTCGAGGCGTTCATGGCCCAACCGCTGGTTCCCGCCCTCAAAGAGGTGATCGAGTCACCTTGGGGCGCCGAGCCCGAGGCCTTCAGCGAACTGTCGTTACGTGGTGCCGCCGGGAACTGCCTGAACCTGCTGGCGCCGATTCTGCGCGAGCTGAGCCAGGACCAGGACGCTCGCTGGCTGACGCTGATCGCACCACCGGCCAGTGTCACCCAGGCCTGGCTGCGAGATGCGGGCTTGAACCGTGAGCGCATCCTGCTGCTACAGCCGCGGGGCACTCAAAGCGCCCAGCAACTGACCTGCGAAGCGTTGCGCCTGGGCCGCAGCCATACGGTGGTCAGCTGGCTCAATCCGTTGACCACGACCGCACGGCAACAGTTGATCAGCGCCGCGCGCACCGGGGACGCACAAAGCCTGAATATTCGATTGGGCTAAAAAACACAGGGCTTCTCCAGGACAGAGAAGCCGGCCAGGAACAGTATCGTCCAAAAGCCGACAGGCGGGATCAATGAAGAACCCGCGGCCCCTCTTCCTTATTGAATTCGCCTTCAACCAGACGACCTGCCATCTGCACGCCCACACTCAACATCGCCTTGGCGACTTCGACGTGCTGGCCTTGCAGGAAGGCCTTGGCGTCTTCGGAGAAGTTCAAGGTAACCAGAGAACCCTCGTCCTCGGCCCTGCGCAGCTCGATGCGGCCATCAGGAAGTTCGACAATTTCTAGAAAGGACGTTGGCATAAAAGTCTGTTCTCCACGAAAGGCGAGGATTATATAGTCATCGGCCAGGCTTCGCTCGGGATCTTGACCAAGCGTTATGGGCGAATATTACGGATTGGGGGAAAACTCAGCACTCGTTCAGCCCTTCACGAAAGCGGATGGCCAGGTTCTTGAGGTTCTGACGCCAGCTTTCCAACTCCTCCCGGCTCAACGCCTGCTCGGGCTCTTCTTCGTCCAGATTGACCGCCATGATCAAAGGCTGAGTCACGTCACCCTTAGGCTTGCGAGGAGCCCGGGGCGGCTCAAACAGTGCCGCGTGTGCCGCCAACAGTTGAGCCAGCCAGGTTTGCGGGTTGTGCGCCAGCTCGACCATTTCGGCCAGTTCCGGAATGGCGATGGTTTCCAACACATCCGGTGTCAACAACAGTTCGGCCCGGGGCGCATTTGCCTGTGGCAGACGGTAGAAACCGGCAATTTCGTGGCAAAGCCCCAACAACGCGCCGTACAGATGAAACAGCGCTGATTCGCGCCCGGCTTGGGTCAGCGCGGGAGAATTCATCGCACGCCCATCCTCTGCCCTGGCGAGCGCTTCGAGCGACAGGCCGGCGAAATAAATTTTCTGATTGGTGCGGGTGTAGAGTTCGTGGGCCATGGCGGCATTCTCCCCAACGAAATAAAAGCTTCACGCAAGGGCGACAGTGTCATGGAACAACCGAGGCCACTGCAAGGCAAAAACAAAAAGGCCGCATGAAAACCTATAGGTTGTCATGCGGCCTTTTGTTTACTTGAGGCTATTCAGCGCTTGTCCTCGACGGTCCATTTGCCGCCGTCGTAGTACGCCTTCCAGCCGGTTGGCTTGCCGTCCACCTCGGTCTGCACGTACTGCTCCTTGGTCTTGCGGCTGTAACGAATAACCGCCGGCCGACCCTCAGGATCCTTCTGCGGAGCTTCGCAGAGGAAATGGTACTTCGGATCGATTTCGTCCTTGTGCGGCACGATCTCCAGCACCAGCGGCGCACGAGTCTCGCGGTTTTTCGGGAACTGGCTGGCCGCCAGGAACAGGCCAGACGCGCCGTCGCGCAGGATGTAGGTGTCGTTGACCTTCTCGCACTTGAGTTCAGGCATCTTCACCGGGTCCATCTTCGGCGGCGCCGCATCACCGCTCTTGAGCAGTTTGCGGGTGTTCTTGCAGGTCGGATTGGTGCAGCCGAAGAACTTGCCGAAACGGCCGGTCTTGAGCTGCATCTCACTGCCACACTTGTCGCATTCAAGGCTCGGGCCTTCATAGCCCTTGATGCGATAGGTGCCCTCTTCGATCTCATAACCGGCGCAATCGGGATTGTTACCGCAGATGTGCAGCTTGCGCTTCTCATCCAACAGATAGGCATCCATCGCCGTGCTGCAGATCGGGCAGCGGTGCTTGCCGCGCAGCACCAGGGATTCCGATTCACCCTCGTCGTCCGCGGCGATTTCGTCACCCGGCACCAGGTTGACGGTCGCCTTGCAGCGCTCCTTGGGAGGCAGACTGTAGCCCGAGCATCCCAGGAACACGCCTGTCGAGGCGGTACGGATCTGCATCGGACGACCACACGTCAGGCATGGGATGTCGGTCATCACAGGCTGGTTGGCCCGCATGCCGTTCTCGGCACTTTCGGCTACTTCGAGTTTTTTCTTGAAATCGCCATAAAACTCGTCGAGGACGTTTTTCCAGTCCCGTTCGCCCTGGGCCACATCGTCGAGGTTCTCTTCCATGCCGGCGGTGAAGCCGTAGTCCATCAGGTTGGAGAAGCTCTCGGACAAACGTTCGGTGACGATGTCTCCCATCTTTTCCGAATAGAACCGACGGTTGTGCAGCGCCACGTAACCGCGGTCCTGGATGGTGGAAATGATCGCCGCGTAGGTCGAAGGACGACCGATGCCACGCTTTTCCATTTCCTTGACCAGACTGGCTTCCGAATAACGGGCCGGCGGCTTGGTGAAGTGCTGGGTCGGATCGAGCTTGATCAGCTTCATCACATCGCCCTGAGCCATGTCTGGCAGGACGTCGTCGTCACCCGGCTTGGTGATTTGCGGCATGACGCGGGTGTAGCCGTCAAACTTCAGGATGCGGCCCTTGGCGCGCAGCTCGAAGTCGCCGGCACCAACGGTGACCGTGGTCGACAGGTATTGCGCCGGCAGCATCTGGCAGGCCAGGAACTGGCGCCAGATCAGCTCGTAGAGGCGCTCGGCATCGCGCTCCATCCCCGACAGCTTGCTTGGCTCGGTGTTGGCATCGGAGGGACGAATCGCTTCGTGAGCCTCTTGTGCGCCCTCCTTGCTGCTGTAGACGTTCGGCGTCTCCGGCAGGTATTTCTTGCCGAACTCGCTTTCTATATAAGTGCGCGCCATTGTCACGGCATCGGCCGAGAGGTTGGTCGAGTCGGTACGCATATACGTGATGTAGCCCGCTTCGTACAAACGCTGGGCCATCATCATGGTTTTCTTCACGCCGAAACCCAGGCGGTTGCTCGCGGCCTGTTGCAACGTGGAGGTGATGAACGGTGCCGACGGCTTGCTGCTGGTCGGCTTGTCTTCACGCTTGACGATGCTGTAGCTGGAAGCCTTGAGCTTCTCCAGCGCAGCCATGGCTTGGGCTTCGTTGAGCGGCTTGAAGGCTTCGCCCTTCTCGCGAGCCACATCGAAGCGCACGGTGGCGCCCTTGGCGGTGCCGAGGTCGGCGTGAACTTCCCAGTACTCTTCAGGGATGAACGCACGGATTTCCCGCTCGCGCTCAACCACCAGCTTCACGGCGACCGACTGCACGCGACCGGCCGACAGGCCACGGGCGATCTTGGCCCATAGCAGCGGCGAGACCATGTAGCCCACCACGCGGTCAAGGAAGCGCCGCGCCTGTTGGGCGTTGACCCGATCGATGTCCAGCTCGCCCGGCTGGGAGAAGGCCTCCTGGATGGCCTTCTTGGTGATTTCGTTGAACACCACGCGCTTGTAGCGGCTGTCATCCCCACCGATGGCTTCGCGCAGGTGCCAGGCAATGGCTTCCCCTTCGCGGTCCAAGTCCGTCGCCAGATAGATGGTGTCGGCATCCTTGGCGAGCCGACGCAGTTCTTCGATGACCTTTTCCTTGCCCGGGAGGATCTCGTACTTGGCTTTCCAGCCGTGTTCCGGATCAACCCCCATGCGTGAGACCAGCTGCTTGCGCGCCTTGTCTTTGGGCGACAGCGCCGGCGCTTCACCGGCAACAGCCTTGCCGCGTTTGGCGGCTGGCTCCTTGCTGGCGCTAGCCGAACCGCTGGTGGGCAGGTCTCGGATATGGCCGATACTCGACTTCACCACGTATTGGTTGCCCAGATACTTGTTGATGGTCTTGGCCTTAGCCGGGGATTCCACAATGACCAGCGATTTGCCCATGGATCAGAAAATTCCTGAATTCTAAAAAGTGAAAGGCGGTTGGCGCCTGACGCGGCACCGCTATATATAGTGGCTGCAAGGTGAGGTCAAGCGCAGGGTTGCCGCGGTATCGGCCTCAAGGCTTGGAAAAAAGGCTCTCTTCGGCCTGCACCAAAGCAAAGCGTGGCACCTGCTCGCCGTCAACTTCGACAGACTCCTGGAACATGCTCAACGGCCGCACCCAAAAGCCGTAATCGCCATACAGGGCTTGATAGAAGACCACTTCTTCCTCGGTCTCGGAATGCCGCGCAATGCTGAATACGCGGTACTGCGGACCTTTGTAATGTTGGTAGAGCCCAGGTTGTATCGGCATGTCTTGGCCCTCTCTCAAATTTTTTCAAAATAAAAACAAAATTTTTTACTAAACCCGGGAAAAACAAAAACCGGGGCACTTGGCCCCGGCTTCCATCGACGTAACGCTTAGACGCGTTCGAAGACAGTGGCGATGCCCTGGCCGAGACCAATGCACATAGTGGACACCCCAAAGGTGCCGCCGTTCTGCTTCATGACGTTGAGCAGCGTGCCGGAGATACGCGCACCGGAGCAACCGAACGGGTGACCCAGGGCGATCGCGCCGCCGTGCAGGTTAACCTTCTCGTTCATCTTGTCGAGCACTTTCAGATCTTTCAGCACTGGCAGGGCCTGTGCGGCGAAAGCTTCGTTGAGCTCGAAGAAGTCGATATCGGAAATGCTCAGACCTGCACGCTTCAAGGCTTTCTGCGTCGCCGGTACTGGACCATAGCCCATGATTGCCGGGTCAACACCGGCCACGGCCATCGAACGAATCACCGCCATCGGCTGGATGCCCAGGTCCTGGGCACGCTGGGCCGACATCACGATCATGCACGAAGCACCGTCGGTGATCTGCGAAGACGTACCGGCAGTCACGGTGCCGCCCTTTGGATTGAAGGCCGGCTTGAGGGCCGCCAGGCTTTCCAGGGTGGTTTCCGGACGAATGGTTTCGTCGTAGTCGAACAGTTTCAGGAAACCGTTCTCGTCATAGCCCTGCATCGGGATGATTTCGTCCTTGAACTTGCCTTCCACGGTCGCCTTGTGGGCGAGTTGGTGGGAGCGCACGCCAAAGGCGTCCTGCTGTTCGCGGGTGATGCCGTGCATTTTGCCGAGCATTTCCGCGGTCAGGCCCATCATGCCCGAGGCTTTTGCCGCGTACAGCGACATATGCGGGTTCGGATCGACGCCGTGCATCATGCTTACGTGGCCCATGTGCTCGACACCGCCGACGACGAACACATCACCGTTGCCGGTCATGATCGCCTGAGCAGCGGTATGCAGCGCGCTCATGGACGAACCGCACAGACGGCTGACGGTCTGGCCGGCCGCGGTGTGAGGGATCTGGGTCATCAGCGAGGCCATGCGGGCAATGTTCCAGCCCTGCTCCAGGGTCTGGTTCACACAGCCCCAGATCACGTCTTCGACTTCGTTGGGGTCGACCTTGACGTTGCGTTCCAGCAGCTTGCTGATCAGGTGCGCCGACATGTCTTCGGCGCGGGTGTTGCGGTGCATGCCGCCCTTGGAGCGGCCCATCGGCGTACGACCGAAGTCGACAATCACGACGTCTCTAGGATTCAAGCTCATAAATGTTCTCTCGCTCTAGTCGTTGGGCGCTTAACCGAAGAAGCTCTGGCCGTTCTTGGCCATTTCACGCAGCTTCGCGGTCGGGTGGTACAGCGCGCCCAAATCAGCGTACTGGTCTGCCAGGGCAACGAACTGGGCTACACCGATCGAATCGATGTAGCGCAGCGCGCCGCCACGGAATGGAGGGAAACCGATACCGTAGACCAGACCCATGTCGGCTTCGGCGGCGGTTTCAACAATGCCGTCCTCCAGGCAACGCACGGTTTCGAGGCACAGCGGGATCATCATCCAGTTGATGATGTCTTCGTCGGTGACTTCGCGCTGCTCGTAGACGATCGGCTTGAGCACTTCCAGCACCGACGAATCGGCCACTTTCTTCTGCTTGCCGCGCTTGTCGGTTTCGTAGGCGTAGAAACCCTTGCCGTTCTTCTGGCCCAGGCGCTTGGCTTCGTAGAGCACGTCGACGGCCGACCGGCGGTCGTCTTTCATGCGGTCCGGGAAGCCTTCAGCCATGACGTCACGACCATGGTGGCCGGTGTCGATGCCGACCACGTCCATCAGGTACGCCGGACCCATTGGCCAGCCGAATTTTTCCATGATCTTGTCGATGCGCACAAAGTCCACACCGGCGCTGACCAGCTTGGCGAAACCGCCGAAGTACGGGAACAGTACGCGGTTGACCAAAAAGCCTGGGCAGTCATTGACGACGATCGGGTTCTTGCCCATTTTCTTGGCGTAGGCGACGGTGGTGGCGATCGCTTGTTCGCTGGACTTCTCGCCTCGGATCACTTCCACCAGCGGCATCATGTGCACCGGGTTGAAGAAGTGCATGCCGACGAAGTTTTCCGGACGCTTGAGGGCCTTGGCCAGCAGCGAGATGGAGATGGTCGAGGTGTTCGAAGCGAGGATGGTGTCCTCTTTGACCTTGTCTTCGACTTCAGCCAGTACCGCCTGCTTGACCTTCGGGTTCTCGACAACGGCTTCGACCACCAGGTCGACATGGCCGAAATCGCCGTAGGACAGGGTTGGACGAATGCCGTTGAGCACTTCGGCCATCTTCGCCGCGGTCATGCGACCTTTATCGACGCGGCCAACCAGCAGCTTGGCCGCCTCGGCCAGGCCTTGTTCGATACCGTGTTCGTTGATGTCTTTCATCAGGATCGGCGTGCCTTTGGACGCCGACTGGTAGGCGATACCGCCACCCATGATACCGGCGCCGAGTACGGCGGCCTGCTTCACGTCACGGGCAATTTCGTCGTAGGCCTTGGCCTTTTTCTTCAGTTCCTGGTCATTGAGGAACAGACCGATCAGGCTTTGTGCAGCCGAGGTCTTGGCCAGTTTGACGAAGCCGGCGGCTTCGACTTCCAGGGCCTTGTCGCGACCGAAGTTCGCGGCTTTCTGGATGGTCTTGATCGCTTCGACCGGCGCCGGGTAGTTCGGGCCAGCTTGACCGGCGACGAAACCCTTGGCGGTTTCGAAAGCCATCATTTGCTCGATGGCGTTGAGCTTGAGCTTTTCCAGCTTCGGCTGGCGCTTGGCCTTGTAATCGAACTCGCCACTGATGGCGCGCTTGAGCGTTTCAAGGGCCGCTTCCTGGAGTTTGCCAGGCTCGACCACGGCATCCACGGCGCCGACTTTCAGCGCGTCTTCAGCACGGTTTTCCTTGCCGGCGGCAATCCACTCGATGGCGTTGTCGGCACCGATGAGGCGCGGCAGACGCACGGTACCGCCAAAGCCCGGGTAGATGCCCAGCTTGACTTCCGGCAGGCCGATCTTGGCCGTGCTGGACATGACGCGGTAATCCGCTGCCAGGCACATCTCGAGGCCGCCACCCAGGGCGATGCCGTTGATGGCCGCGACGGTCGGTACGTTGAGGTCTTCGAAGTCGCTGAAAATACGGTTCGCTTCGAGGTTGCCAGCGATCAGTTCGGCATCGGGCAGCTTGAAGTTATCGACGAATTCGGTGATGTCGGCGCCGACGATGAAGACGTCCTTGCCACTGCTGACGATCACACCCTTGATCGAAGCATCTGCCTTGATAGTGTCCACGGCCTGACGCAGTTCATTCAGGGTTAGACGGTTGAACTTGTTGACGGACTCACCCTTGAGATCGAACTTCAGTTCGACGATGCCACTTTCAAGAGCCTTAACCGTGATGGCTTTACCTTCGTAAATCATCAACTGATCTCCACGATATGGAAGCTGAACAGTACACGTTGAACGCTGACTGCTGGTTCGGCATTGACGTTACCGCCGATGCTACGCCAATCCGCCAGGCACACCCGTCAACGCGATAGTCGGGGTTCTGTAGGAACGTTCGGAAAATACAAACGCTCAATTCATACGCCCGTTTGATTTGGGTACGCCACCTTCACGGAATTTCCGACAATTGTCAATCGCCCTAAACAGGGGCTTGAACGCGACTTCCCGGTCATTTGCGTACCGCACGGATCCGCAACACGGCGCTGCATACAGGGCCATTCATAGAATCAATATTTAGAAAAGTCGCCCTAATTCCATGCACGTCGGACTCAACCGGCTAAGCTGGCGGGAACGCTTTTAAATCTTTGGAGAAGGACGTTTCGAACGAACGCCCCGCAAACAGCTTCGATTACCGGCCTGCCTGGCCAACCCGCCCGATGAGACTGTCGGGCTTTTTTATGGGCATAGACGCTGTCGGAACCTGCGATCTTTTGGTCGCCCAGGGCTCAATCGCTTGGGGAAAGATCGCAGCCTCGCTTCGCTCGACAGCTCCTACAGCGTTTCAGGCCAGCGCCTTCAGCACCGAGGAAATCTCCTGCAAAACACTCGCCTCACCCTTCTCGCCCCAATACAAGGCGATCATTTGCCCGTCGGCTTCAATTTTGTAGACGTTGGCTGGCAATTTTTCGAAATGATTGAGCAACGACTCATCCTGGCAGACTTCGCGCCACTGATTGACCCATACGCCCGGCGCGGTTTGCCAGTAGGTCCAGATAGCCGGCTGCTTGCCCCGTCGGGGCCGATGGTACTGAGCGCAGGGGTTTGGCGCCTGTTGCCCGAGCCAGTGAGGCCACTCCTGACGCGCCAGTTGCATGGCCAGGCCAAGGCGCCGCGCCTCCATGCGCAACGCCATGCGACCGTTCTGAACACGGGACGGGCGCAACCATGCCAGGGGGCTTAATACCACCAACAGGATTGACAGCACTATCCAGACCGTCATATTCGTACTCCCCGAATTCTGATGAGCCCTTTGACGATTGACCCACGTCGCCGTCAATGCGCTTGAAACCAGCCATACTTACCGTATCGCAATTCTCTGGAGTACCTTCCATGTACTACGCACACGCCCTGGTCGCCGTCGACCTCACTGAAGAATGTGATCCCGTCGTCAAGCGTGCTCTGGCCCTTTGCGAAGGTCGAGACACCAAACTGTCGCTGGTTCACATCGTCGAACCCATGGCCATGGCCTTCGGTGGTGATGTGCCGATGGACCTTTCCCAGTTGCAACAACAACAATTCGATCAAGCCAAGGAACGCCTTGACCGGCTGATCGTGAAATACCCAGCCCTGAAAAAGGAATACAGCCACCTGACCTACGGCCAGCCGCGCCAGGAAATCCATCACCTGGCCAAGGAACAGGGTTGCGACCTGATCGTCGTGGGCAGCCATGGTCGTCATGGCCTGGCACTGCTGTTGGGCTCTACAGCCAACGACGTACTGCATGGCGCGCCTTGCGACGTGCTGGCCGTGCATCTGGTCAAGCGCAGCTGATTCATCCAAGGAAGTTCACTGAACCTGTGGCGAGGGAGCTTGCTCCCGCTGGGCTGCGTAGCGGCCCCTAGCGGTGAGTGCTTCGCACTCAAGCGGGAGCAAGCTCCCTCGCCACAGTCATTGAGCGTACGGGATCAAGCGTCCAGTTCAGCCCAGCGTTCGACCAATGCGTCCAGCTCGGCCTGCAACTGCTCCAGATGCGCGATCACCTTGGCAGTTTCGGTGGCAGGTCGCTGGTAGAAGCCGGCCTCGGCCATTTCAGCTTCCACCGCTGCGATCTGCTGTTCCTTCGCGTCGATATCACCCGGCAATGCTTCCAGCTCACGCTGCAACTTGTAGCTGAGCTTCTTTTTCGCCGGGGCCGGGGCCGCTGTGGCAGCCACCGGAGCAGGCTCGGCCTTGACCACCGCCGAATTCAGGTCGGCCTTGCCGGACTTGCTCTCCGTCACGCCCAACAGACGTGGCGAACCGCCCTGGCGCAGCCAGTCCTGATAACCACCGACGTATTCACGTACCAGGCCTTCGCCTTCGAACACCAGGGTGCTGGTGACCACGTTGTCGAGGAATGCCCGGTCGTGGCTGACCATCAGCACTGTGCCGTTGAAGGTCAGCAGCACCTCTTCCAGCAACTCGAGGGTTTCCACGTCCAGGTCGTTGGTCGGTTCGTCGAGCACCAGCAGGTTCGCCGGTTTGCTGAACAGTTTGGCCAGCAGCAGACGGGCACGCTCACCGCCGGACAGCGCCTTGACCGGGGTACGGGCACGCTGGGGGCTGAACAGGAAGTCGCCCAGATAGCTCAACACATGGCGGCTCTGGCCATCGATGTCGATGAAATCGCGGCCTTCGGCAACGTTGTCGATGACGGTTTTTTCAAGGTCCAACTGATGGCGCAACTGGTCGAAGTAGGCGACGTCGATCTTCGTGCCCTCCTCCACCTTGCCATTGGTCGGTACGAGGCCGCCGAGCATCAGCTTGAGCAAGGTGGTCTTGCCGGTGCCGTTGGCGCCCAGCAGGCCAATGCGGTCACCACGCTGCAGCACCATGGAAAAGTCCTTGATCAGGAACGGGCCGCCAGGGTGCGCAAAACTCACGTTCTCAAGCACCATCACCTGCTTGCCGGACTTGTCGGCGGTATCCAGCTGAATATTGGCCTTGCCGGTGCGTTCGCGACGCTCACTGCGTTCCATGCGCAGCGCCTTGAGCGCCCGTACGCGGCCTTCGTTGCGGGTGCGACGGGCCTTGATACCCTGGCGAATCCAGACTTCTTCCTGGGCCAGCTTCTTGTCGAACAGCGCGTTCGCGGTTTCTTCTGCCGCCAGCGCCGCTTCCTTGTGCACCAGGAAGCTGGCGTAGTCGCCGTTCCAGTCGATCAGGCCGCCGCGATCCAGTTCGAGGATACGGGTCGCCAGGTTTTGCAGGAAAGAACGGTCGTGCGTGATAAACAGCACCGCGCCCTGGAAATCCTTCAGGGCCTCTTCAAGCCAGGCGATGGCGCCGATGTCCAGGTGGTTGGTGGGTTCGTCGAGCAGCAGCAGGTCCGGCTCGGACACCAAGGCCTGGGCCAACAACACCCGGCGACGCCAGCCACCGGACAACTCGGCCAGGGTCTTGTCGGCCGGCAGTTGCAGACGGCTCAGGGTGCTGTCCACCAACTGCTGCAGGCGCCAACCATCGCGGGCCTCGAGGTCGTGCTGCACATGCATCAACTTGTCCAGGTCGGCATCGGTGACGATGTTCTGGCTCAGGTGATGATACTCGGCCAGCAACGCGCCGACACCGTCCAGACCCTCGGCGACCACGTCGAACACCGTCCGCTCGTCGGCCACCGGCAGTTCCTGGGGCAATTCGCCGATTTTCAGGCCTGGTGCGCGCCAGACCGAGCCGTCATCGGGCTTCTGATCGCCCTTGACCAGCTTCATCATGCTGGACTTGCCAGTGCCGTTGCGGCCGATGATGCACACCCGCTCACCACGGGCGATCTGCCAGGACACCTTGTCCAACAACGGCATAGCGCCGAAAGCAAGGGACACATCGCTGAATTTGAGCAGGGTCATGAGCTTCTCCAAAAACCGGGCGCGCATTCTACCTGAGATGAGGCCCCAGAAGTCCGCCAATTTCGCCACTGAAGCACTCTGCATAACAAATGTTGCGAACTTGTGCGGATGCCCCCGCAAAGCTTTCGCCCATTGCTGGCAAAAGGCTAAGCTACAGACAGTTACCCTGGGTCAAACCTTGGGCTTGTCATGTTTTTTCTGCCCGGACGTATCATGCGCAGTCGCCTTTTCAGTGTTTTATCTTGCTTGTTTGTATGTGCCACTGCCGTTCAAACCGCCGAGGCGGTGGATATTTCCACCCAGCGCCAGTATTACGATGAAGCCAAGCGCGCCTTGGCCAAAGGTGATTCCGGCCCCTATTTTCGCTACAGCCAGGCCCTGCGTGATTACCCGCTGGAACCCTACCTGGCCTACGACGAACTGACCGCTCGCCTCAAGAGCGCCAGCAATGCCGAAATCGAGAAATTTCTCGCCGAGCATGGCGACCTGCCCCAGGCCAACTGGATGAAATTGCGCTGGTTGCGCTGGCTGGCCGACCGTGGCGATTGGGCGACCTTCGTCAAGTACTACGACTCCAAGCTCAACTTCACCGAACTGGACTGTCTCAACGCCCAATATCAGCTCAGTCATGGTCTCAAGGCCGAAGGCTACGCCAACACCGAAAAGCTTTGGCTCACCGGCAAATCCCAACCGGCCGCATGCGATGCGCTGTTCGGCCTGTGGGCGACCCAGGGCCAGCTGACTGAACAGAAGCGCTGGGAGCGCGCCAAACTGGCCGCCCAGGCCCGCAATTACCCACTGGCCAAAAGCCTGATCAGCGGCCTGACTACCCTTGCCCCTCGCGGCCAACTGCTGCTGGACGTGGCGCAAAAACCGGAACTGCTCAATCAACCATCGCGCTTCAGCCCGGCCGATGAGCCGATGGCCGATATCGTCAGCCTCGGCTTGCGGCGCCTGGCTCGCCAGGATCCAGAGAAAGCCATGGCGCTGCTGGACGGCTACGCCAGTTCCATGCACTTTTCCAAGAACGAAAAAGTAGCCATCGCCCGGGAAATAGGCCTGACCCTGGCCAAGCGCTTCGACAGTCGCGCCCTGGGCGTGATGACAAAATATGACCCGGAACTGCGCGACGATACCGTCTCGGAATGGCGCTTGCGCCTGCTGTTGCGCCTGGCCCGCTGGGACGACGCCTATGAGTTGACCCGCCGCCTGCCCGAGACGCTGGCCAGCACCAGTCGCTGGCGTTACTGGCAGGCCCGCAGCCTGGAGCTGGCGCAGCCTCAGAATCCCGAGGCACTGACGCTTTACAAGCATCTGGCCCGTGAGCGGGACTTCTACGGTTTCCTCGCCGCCGACCGCTCCCAATCACCCTACTCGCTCAACAACAAGCCGCTGGTGATGAGCCAGGCGCTGATCAATAAAGTGCGCAACACGCCGGGTATTCGTCGCGCCCTGGAGTTTCATGCCCGAGGTCAGATCGTCGACGGTCGCCGCGAGTGGTATCACGTCACTCGCCATTTCAACCGGGACGAGATGGTCGCCCAGGCGAAACTGGCCTACGACCTGAAATGGTACTTCCCGGCGATCCGCACCATCAGCCAGGCCAAGTATTGGGACGACCTGGATATTCGCTTCCCAATGGCCTACCGCGACACCCTGGTGCGTGAAGCCAAGGTGCGCGGCCTGCATTCAAGCTGGGTGTTCGCCATCACTCGACAGGAAAGTGCCTTCATGGAAGATGCGCGCTCCGGTGTCGGCGCCAGCGGCCTGATGCAGTTGATGCCGGCCACCGCCAAGGAAACCGCGCGCAAGTTCAACATCCCGCTGGCCTCGCCCAAGCAAGTGCTGAACCCGGACAAAAACATCCAGCTGGGCGCGGCGTACCTGAGTCAGGTTCACAGCCAGTTCAACGGCAACCGCGTCCTGGCCTCCGCCGCCTACAACGCCGGCCCCGGTCGGGTGCGTCAGTGGCTGCGCGGTGCCGACCACCTGAGCTTCGATGTCTGGGTGGAAAGCATCCCCTTCGACGAAACCCGGCAATACGTGCAGAACGTGTTGTCGTACTCGGTGATCTACGGCCAGAAACTCAACTCGCCGCAACCGCTGGTGGACTGGCATGAGCGGTATTTTGATGATCAGTAGGCGTTAGCGACAGGCGTTAAGCCTCAAGCGGCAAGCTGTTCCTGAACAGCAAAAAATGCCCGTATCGAAAGATGCGGGCATTTTTTTGGTTGGTTGCGGGGACTTGTGGGAGCGGGCTTGCTCGCTCCCACAGTGCTTGTGTGCGGGCAGAATTCAACCAGCCTGCACGCAAGCCCGCTTACCCGACTGAGTAAGGCGATACCGCTGTGCTGGGCTGTTGGGGGATTCGGGGTCAGTCATTTCGACCAAGCCGGCGGCTAATGCCGGCTTGAGATAGTTCCCCCTGAAAGTGGCCTTGTGTGCCAGTCCCAACTGCCCCATCAACTCACTGATCTTAAGTGAAGCGCCGCCACGCAACGCCAGAAGCAGCCGTGCTACTTGGTCGGTTACTGGGTCGGTTACTGGGTCGGTCAGTGGTTCGTTACGAATGGCTTCCCCGAGGGCCACACACAGTGCTTGCAGCATGAACTCCACAAAAGGTGTCGCCTCAGCCAAACGATCGGCAGCCGATAGTGCAGCGTAGTAGGCGTCTTGCTGCTCGCGGATGACCGCCTCAACCGGCAGATAAGCCAGGACCGCTCTCCAACGGCTGAGAATCAAGGTTTGCCAAAGACGCCCCATTCGCCCATTCCCGTCTGCAAAAGGGTGAATGAACTCGAATTCATAATGGAAAACACAGCTGATTATCAATGGATGCCAATCGCTCGATCCGGCCCATTCCAGCAGATCGTCAATCAAATGCGTCACGCGACTGGGAGGTGGTGCCATGTGCACCAACTGATCGCCCCGATAAATGCCTACACCAGCACGACGTAGCTGTCCGGCATCATCAATCAAACCCTGCATCAATAGTTCATGCGCCCTGAGCAGGTCGATCCGACAATCAGGCTGCCATCCAGGCATTGCTTCGTAGGCGGCAAAAGCATTGCGAACCTCCTGGATTTCACGGGGCAAACCCAACACCCTTTGTCCGGCAAGAACAGCGGTTACCTGCTCGATGCTCAGGGTATTGTTCTCGATCGCCAAGGACGCCTGGATCGTGCGAATACGATTCCCTCGACGCAGTTGCGGTGTCTGTCGATTATCGCCGACAGCCGATAGCTGACCGATCTGCTCGCTGATATCGGCAATCAATCCCAGTATTCGGGTCGTCAGGGTCAACGGTGGCGTGTAACGACTCATACCCTCATCCAGGCAGACATACAGGTCGACATAATGCCTCAAACACGCCGGTGTCAGCATTCATTGAGCTGGCTCGCCTTGCTGATTGAACTGCAACGCCGCCAGCCTTGCATACAGGACATTGCTGGCGACCAGTTCCTGATGGGTGCCCACGGCAACCACCTTGCCCTGGTCCATCACTGCGATCCGGTCGGCATTTTTCACTGTGGCCAGGCGGTGGGCGATGACCAGGGTGGTGCGATTTTTCATCAGGCTGGGCAGCGCTTGCTGGATCAAGTGTTCGCTTTGCGCGTCGAGGGCACTGGTGGCTTCGTCCAATAGCAGGATCGGCGCGTCCACCAGCAGCGCCCGGGCGATGGCCAGGCGTTGGCGTTGCCCCCCGGATAACCCCATACCGCCGTCACCCAGGTGGGTCTGGTAACCCTCCGGCATTTTTTCGATGAAATCGTGGGCGTGGGCGATCTGCGCGGCTTCGCGCACCTGCTCGGCCGTCGCCTCGGGGTTGCCGTAGCGGATGTTCTCTTCAACCGTGCCGAAAAACAGGGCCGGGTTCTGCGAAACCAGGGCGAAATGACGACGCAGGTCCAGCGGATCAAGTTGGGTCAGCGGTACATCGTCAATGAGGATCTGCCCTTGCGCAGGGTCGTAGAAACGCAGCAGCAGGTCATACACCGTGGATTTCCCGGCACCGGACGGCCCGACCAGGGCCAGGGTCTCGCCAGCCTGGACGCTCAGGTCCAGGCCGTCGACCGCATAGCTGTCCGGCCGGGAAGGATAAGAGAAGCGCACGCCTTCGAGACGCAGATCACCCCGTACCCGCTCAGGCAAGGTCATCAGGCCAGAAACCGGCGGCTGGATGATATTTTCCGAGCGTAGCAATTCGGCGATGCGCTCAGCCGCGCCGGCCGCCCGTTGCAACTCTCCGATGACTTCGCTCAGGGTGCCGAAGGCGCTGCCGACAATCAGGCTGTAGAACACAAACGCCGCCAGCTCACCACCGGAAATTCGCCCGGCGATCACGTCCATGCCCCCGACCCAGAGCATCACCCCCACCGCCCCCAGCACCAGCACGATCACCAGTGTGATCAGCCAGGCCCGCTGGGCGATGCGCTTGCGGGCGGTGTCGAAGGCCTGCTCCACGGTCACGGCAAAGCGTCGTTCATCCTGGACCTGATGGTTGTAGGCCTGCACGGTTTTGATCTGGCCGAGCGTCTCGGAGACGTAGCTGCCGACATCGGCAATGCGGTCCTGACTCTGGCGCGACAGGCTGCGCACTCGCCGCCCGAATATCAGGATCGGCGCCAAGACCAACGGCAGTGCGATCACCACGATACTGGTGAGTTTGGGGTTGGTGATGAACAACAACACAATGCCGCCGACCACCATCAAGGCGTTGCGCAAAAATAGCGACAACGACGAGCCGATCACTGACTGCAACAACGTCGTATCGGCGGTCAGACGCGACTGGATTTCCGAGCTGCGGTTGTTCTCGTAAAAGCCCGGGTGCAAATACACCAGATGGTTGAAGACCTGCCGGCGGATATCGGCCACCACTCGCTCGCCAATCCAGGACACCAGGTAGAAACGGGAAAAAGTGCCGATCGCCAATCCCACCACAAGCACCATGAACAGGCCAATGGACTGATTGAGCAGGTGCGGGGAGCGCGTCATGAAACCCTGGTCCACCAGCAACCGGATGCCCTGTCCCATGGACAAGGTGATACCAGCGGTGACGATAAGCGCCAGCAAGGCGCCCGCCACCTGCTTGCGATAGGGCGCAATGAAGCCACTGGCCAGGCGTATGGCACGGCGTTGTTGGGAAGAGAGCATCAGAAAGCACCCGATAATGCAGCAGGAAATGGACCGTCCGACGGCACCGAGGCGCAGCGGAACTTGGTTGAATCAGAATGAGTCAGGTTAAATATGACCGTAGCGACTAGAGGCTAGATGTTATCGGTCTAAAGTCTGGCTGGAAACGCGTCTGTGTTTCTGATTGAGTGGAGCTGTCGCCTTGAACCTACAAGGAGTGTCATGGCTCGGTCACCTGGCGACACTAAAATAGGCACACAACCTGATGAGGAGACAGGCCATGTCCTTGCAACACAGCAGCGACGACAAGATTCAAGTGATCCGCACGCAACCGGACCAGTCTCTGGGCTGCTCGTTCATCGACGCCCAAGGGCGCGAAGTACCGATCACCGAAGACATGATCCAGAAAGCCTGCAGCGAGCTGGAAAAACGACTGGTCAAACCTGCCGAACAAAAGTGATACAGCCCGTCTTCATTGAACCCGACCTTGATGTCGGGTTTTTTATGCCCGCAGCCTCTGCGGACTCTTGAGGGTTGGCTCTTGCTCCCGCTGGACTGCGCTGTGTAGGAGCTGCCGAAGGCTGCGATCTTTTGATCTTTTGATCTTTCGCTTGATACTCAACTGCTTTGGAAAGATCGCAGCCTCGCTTCGCTCGACAGCTCCTACACAGCGCAGCCGAGCGGGAGCAAGCTCCCTCGCCACAAGACGATTAAAGGGTGGTGGCACCCAGAGCGCTCACGATCTGTTGCAACGCCGGCGACTGCCCCTCGATGCAAACCTTCAAGCCGTCGATTTCCCGACGCGGCGGATAATGCTTGCGCAGGGCATCAAAAGCGCTGCGTTGTTCGCTGACGGTTCCCACCAGACTGCGACGAAAATCCGCATCGTCGCGGCGTGGGTCGTACACGCCACGGCACAGCATCGCCAGTGCCCAGGCAGGATCCGTCTCAGCGTCCAGCGTGATGCCACCCAGCCATGGTCGGGGCAGCAGATCGCTCAACCGGACCGCAACCGGTTGCTCGAGGAATGCGCACAAGGATTCGTAGATCTGCGCCGTACCACGCTGGCGACCATCGAGGCTGTAGCCGGCAATGTGCGGGGTGGCGATCACACACAGGTCAGCCAGATCCGCATCGACAGTCGGCTCATGCTCCCAGACATCCAGCACCGCTTGCAGGTCTTCGCGCTCCAGCAACACCTCGCGCAGCGCTGTGTTGTCGATCACCGGTCCACGGGCCGCATTAATCAGCCAGGTACCGGGCTGGAGCCGGCGCAGGCGTTGCTCATCGAACAGGTGCCAGGTCGGTTGCGCGCCGTCGCGAGTCAACGGTGTGTGCAGGCTGATCACATCGCACTGTTCGATGATCTGCTCCAGACTCACATAATCGCCGCCTTCGGCAGCCTGACGGGGTGGGTCGCAGACTTTCACCGTCCAACCCAGGCCCTTGAGCACCTCAATCAACCGCCCGCCCACCTGCCCGGCACCGACCACACCAAAGGTGCGCTGCTTGAGGTTCGCGCCTTCGATTTCAGCCAGGGTCATCAGACTGCCCAGCACGTAGTCCACCACGCCACGGGCGTTACAACCCGGTGCGCTGGCCCAGCGAATACCGGCCTCGGTGAAGTAATCCAGATCCAGGTGATCGGTGCCAATGGTGCAGGTGCCGACGAAACGCACCTTGCTGCCTTCCAGCAGCGTGCGATTGACCTGGGTGACGGAGCGCACCAGCAACACATCGGCCTGCTCGACCATCCCCCGGTCGATGCCCCGCCCCGGGACCCGGCGGATTTCACCCAAACCTTGGAAAAACGCATCGAGCAGGGGAATATTTTCGTCGGCGACGATCAGCATGGCAGAGCTCCTTTGGCGGGACGGGCAGTGTAGGCGTTCCGTTAGGCCTGTGCATTACCCGAAGCGAATGATGTTGTGGCAAGGGAGCTTGCTCCCGCTGGACCTGTAGGAGCTGCCGAAGGCTGCGATCTTTTTCTTACACTTAAATCTCAAGTGAAAAATCAAAAGATCGCAGCCTTCGGCGGCTCCTACAGTACAGCCGAGCGGGAGCAAGCTCCCTCGCCACAACAGCATTCGCATGGCTGAGCGAACGATTACAAATCCACAACACAGGTTTTTTCCTGACCACTGTGTCAAGGCGTAGAATGCGCCGCCTCGCGCTTCTCTTTTTTCGGACGTTTGGCCTGTGAATCCTGTGATCGACTACACCACCCCCCTCTCCCGCCCGGCCCGGGTTCGTCTGGAGCTCAAGACGCTGCTGGCCCTGGCATTGCCGATCATGGTGGCGCAGTTGGCGACCACTGCCATGGGCTTTGTCGACGCGGTGATGGCCGGGCGGGTCGGGCCACGGGACCTGGCGGCGGTGGCCCTGGGCAATTCGATCTGGGTGCCGGTGTTCCTGTTGATGACCGGCACACTGTTGGCCACCACGCCGAAAGTCGCCCAGCGCTTCGGCGCCGGCACGTTCGACGAAATTGGTCCGCTGGTGCGCCAGGCGTTGTGGCTTGCGCTGGTGGTGGGATTGATCGCGACGCTGGCGCTGCTCGGCGCCGAACCGATCCTGCACATCATGAACGTGGATCCCGAACTGATCGGACCTTGCATGGAGTACCTGCAAGGCATCGCCACCGGCCTGCCGGCGGTGGCCCTGTATCACGTGCTTCGCTGCTTCAGCGACGGCCTGGGCCGAACGCGACCGGCGATGGTGCTGGGTTTGTGCGGGCTGGCGCTGAACATTCCGCTCAATTACATCTTCATTTACGGGCATCTGGGCCTGCCCGCCATGGGCGGCGTCGGTTGCGGCTGGGCCACGGCTCTGGTGATGTGGTTCATGGCCCTGGGCATGGCCGGTTGGGCGCGCTGGGCGCCGGCCTACCAGTCGAGCCGGCTATTCAACCGCTTCGACTGGCCACAATGGACCGTCATCAAGCGCCTGCTGGGCATCGGCCTGCCGATTGGCATCGCGGTGTTTGCCGAATCGAGCATTTTTGCGGTGATTGCCCTGCTGATCGGCAGCCTCGGCGCCACCGTGGTGGCCGGGCACCAGATCGCCCTGAACTTCAGCTCCCTGGTGTTCATGATTCCCTATTCGTTGGGCATGGCTGTGACGGTGCGGGTCGGCCAGGCCCTGGGCCGGCGCCAGCCTCGCGAAGCGCGCTTCGCCGCCGGGGTCGGCATGGGAACGGCGCTGGCGTATGCCTGCTTGTCGGCGAGCCTGATGTTCTGGCTGCGCGGGCCCATCGCGGCGATCTATACCGGCGATCCGGTGGTGATCGAAGTGGCGTCAATGCTGATCGTCTATGCGGCGTTGTTTCAGTTTTCCGATGCGATTCAGGTCACAGCGGCAGGCGCATTGCGCGGCTACCAGGACACCCGGGTGACGATGATCCTGACGCTGTTCGCCTATTGGGGCATTGGCCTGCCCGTGGGTTACATCCTGGGCCTGACCGACTGGCTCGGCGCGGCCAGCGGCCCGAGTGGCTTGTGGCAGGGCCTGATCGTGGGCTTGAGCTGCGCGGCGCTGATGCTGTCGATTCGCCTGGCCCGCAGCGCACGCAAGCAGATCCGCATCAGTCGTTCGGCGGACTAAGCGAGCTTCTTGCGGATCCAGTAGAGGTACGTGCCAGCCTCCTCATGCTGGGCCACCAGCTCGTGATCGAGAAACACGCAAAACTTGGGGATGTCACGGCGGGTCGACGGGTCGGTGGCGATCACCTTCAGCAATCCGCCGGGGGCCAGGTCGCGGATATGCTGGTGCAGCATCATCACCGGCTCCGGGCAATTGAGGCCCGTGGCATCCAGCGTGCCGTCGACCGGCGTATCGTTCATTTCACTCATGTTCTACTCCTGAAACTGGCGGGCATTGTCGCGCAATGTCGGTTCGCGGTCACCCCTGGCTTAACGCCGTCCCCTGTGGGAGCGAGCCTGCTCGCGATAGCGTCGGGCCAACCAACATTGATGTCCACTGATACACCGCTATCGCGAGCAGGCTCGCTCCCACAGGGGATTTCATTGTCCTTAGGGGATTAGCGAGACTTGGACTTTTTCGTGTCCAGCCGCCGCAGATGACACGTCACTTCCTCACGGTCATGGTATAGCTGCTTGCAGCCGATCTCGACCTTGATGCCCCGGGCCTTGAAGCCGTCGGCGATACGTTCGAGCAGGCGTTTCACTTCGGCGTAACGCTGCTTCATCGGCAGCTTGAGGTTGACCACCGCCTCGCGGCAGTGCCCTTCGCCGATCCACTCTTCCAGCATCGCCGCATTACGCGCCGGCTTCTCGACGATGTCACAGACCATCCAGTCCACCGGCTGCTTGGGCTTGAAGGTAAAGCCGTCCGCCATCAGGTGCTGTACAAGACCGGTGTCCATCAGGCTTTCGGCCATCGGCCCGTTGTCGATGGCCGTCACCAGCATGCCGCGGTTGACCAGTTGCCAGGTCCAGCCGCCCGGCGCGGCGCCGAGGTCCACACCGGTCATGTCGCTGTGCAGGCGCTCGTCCCACTGATCCCGAGGAATAAAGTGGTGCCAGGCCTCTTCCAGCTTGAGGGTGGACCGGCTCGGTGCCTCGCGAGGAAATTTCAGGCGTGGAATGCCCATCGGCCACATGGCCGAATTATCGGGCTGCGCCAGGCCCAGGAACACTTCGCGACCGCTCTTGAAGGTCAACAGCAGGCGCGGCTTGTGCGGGTCATCCACCAGTTTGCCGGCGCCGGTCAGCGCCTTGCGCAGCGGCCCTTCGAATTTTTTGCAGAAGTTCGACAGTTCCTTACCGTCATTGGTGTCCACCACCTCCAGCCACAGGCTGCCGCAGGTCGGGAAATCGGCCATGTGGGCCAGGATGACACTGATGCGGTCGGTTTCCGGCAGATCGATGAAGGTGCCGCGCGCCCACTGACGCGGAAAAATCAGCTCGGCGAAACGCTGGCCGCGCATCAGTCGCTCGGCGCCGTCGTCTTCGGTGCAGACAAATTCGGCGCAGGCGCTGGCCGGCTTGGCCTTGGCGTAGCCGGCCACGTTCAGCCGTGCGGCGTGTTCGGCGATCTCGGAACAGACCTCGCCTTCGAAACCTGGTCGGCAGTGCATGAAAAGCGTGTTCATTGAAACTCCGTAGCAAAGCCTGTCACGAAAACCGGCGCATGATAGCGGAGTTCGGAACCCCAAACCTGCTCGTAGAGTCCAGTGATTAGTCATACGTTCAAAACAGGGCTAGGTTAAAGGCTCTGTCCGTCCCGTCAGTCCGTAGCCGTGCGGACTCAAAGGAGTCATTTCAATGCCGTCCCTCGATAGCCTGAAAACCCTTAAAACGCTGCAAGTCGACGCCAGGATTTACCACTATTTCAGCCTGCCGGACGCCGCCCGAAGCCTGGGAGACCTGGACCGGTTGCCCATGTCCCTCAAGGTACTGCTGGAGAACCTGCTGCGCTGGGAAGATGAAAAAACGGTCACCGGCACCGATCTCAAGGCCCTCGCCGGCTGGCTGAAGGAGCGTCGTTCCGACCGGGAAATTCAATACCGTCCTGCTCGGGTACTGATGCAAGACTTCACTGGCGTCCCGGCCGTGGTCGATCTGGCCGCCATGCGCGCCGCCATGGAAAAGGCCGGTGGCGATCCGCAGCGGATCAACCCGCTCTCACCCGTGGACCTGGTGATCGACCATTCAGTGATGGTGGACAATTTCGCCAGCAGCCAGGCGTTCGAACGGAACGTCGATATCGAAATGCAGCGCAACGGGGAGCGTTATGCTTTCCTGCGTTGGGGCCAGAGCGCCTTCGACAACTTCAGCGTGGTGCCGCCGGGCACCGGCATCTGCCACCAGGTCAATCTCGAATACCTGGGCCGCACCGTGTGGACAAAAGAGGAAGACGGACGGACCTACGCGTTCCCGGACACCTTGGTGGGCACCGACTCCCACACCACCATGATCAATGGCCTCGGTGTACTGGGCTGGGGCGTCGGTGGGATCGAGGCCGAAGCGGCCATGCTCGGCCAGCCGGTGTCGATGCTGATTCCAGAAGTCATTGGCTTCAAGCTCATCGGCAAGCTGCGCGAAGGCATCACCGCCACCGACCTGGTGCTGACGGTCACGCAAATGCTGCGCAAAAAAGGTGTGGTGGGAAAATTCGTCGAGTTCTATGGCGACGGCCTTGCCGACCTGCCGTTGGCCGATCGCGCTACCATCGCCAACATGGCCCCGGAATACGGCGCCACCTGCGGCTTCTTCCCGGTGGACGACGTGACCCTGGACTACTTGCGCCTGTCCGGACGTCCGACCGAAACCGTGAAGCTGGTGGAAGCCTATTGCAAGGCCCAGGGCCTGTGGCGGCTGCCCGGCCAGGAACCGGTATTCACCGACACACTGGAACTGGACATGGGTAGCGTCGAGGCCAGTCTCGCCGGGCCAAAGCGTCCTCAAGACCGGGTCTCGCTGCCGAATGTCGGCCAGGCGTTCAGTGACTTCCTGGGCCTGAACGTCAAACCCACCAGCAAAGAAGAAGGCCGCCTGGAAAGCGAAGGTGGTGGTGGGGTCGCGGTAGGCAACGCCGATCAGGTGGGGGAAAGCGAGTACGAATTCGAGGGCCAGACCCATCGCCTGAAAAACGGCGCGGTGGTGATTGCAGCCATTACCTCCTGCACCAACACCTCCAACCCCAGCGTGATGATGGCCGCCGGGCTGCTGGCGAAAAAAGCCGTGGAGAAAGGCCTGACCCGTAAGCCGTGGGTCAAGAGTTCCCTGGCGCCGGGTTCCAAGGTGGTCACCGATTACTACAAGGCCGCCGGGCTGACCGAGTACCTGGACAAACTGGGTTTCGATCTGGTGGGTTACGGCTGCACGACCTGCATCGGCAACTCGGGGCCATTGCCCGAGCCCATCGAAAAAGCCATCCAGAGCGCCGACCTGACGGTGGCCTCGGTGCTGTCGGGTAATCGTAATTTCGAAGGCCGCGTGCACCCGTTGGTCAAAACCAACTGGCTGGCGTCACCGCCCCTGGTGGTTGCCTATGCCCTGGCCGGCACGGTGCGCATCGACATCAGCAGTGAACCGCTGGGCAACGACCGCGACGGTAACCCGGTGTACCTGCGTGACATCTGGCCCAGCAGCCAGGAAGTCGCCAACGCGGTGGCCCAGGTGAACACCAGCATGTTCCACAAGGAATACGCCGCCGTGTTTGCCGGTGATGAGCAATGGCAGGCTATCGAGGTGCCGCAAGCGGCGACTTACGTCTGGCAATCGGATTCGACCTATATCCAGCACCCGCCGTTCTTCGAGAACATCAGTGGGCCGCCACCGGTCATCAAAAATATCGAAGGTGCAAAAATCCTGGCTTTGCTCGGCGACTCGGTGACCACCGACCACATCTCCCCGGCCGGCAACATCAAGACCGACAGCCCGGCCGGCCGCTATCTGCGCGAACAGGGCGTAGAGCCCCGGGACTTCAACTCCTACGGTTCAAGGCGCGGTAACCATCAGGTCATGATGCGCGGCACCTTCGCCAATATCCGCATCCGCAACGAAATGCTCGGCGGCGAAGAAGGCGGCAATACGATCTACATCCCCAGTGGCGAGAAAATGCCGATCTACGACGCCGCCATGTCGTATCAGGCCAGCGGCACGCCCCTGGTCGTGATCGCCGGGCAGGAATACGGCACTGGTTCGAGCCGGGACTGGGCAGCCAAGGGCACCAACCTGTTGGGGGTCAAGGCGGTGATCGCCGAGAGCTTCGAGCGCATCCACCGCTCCAACCTGGTGGGCATGGGCGTGCTGCCGTTGCAGTTCAAGCTCGATCAGAATCGCAAGAGCCTGAACCTCACTGGCAAGGAAACCCTGGACATCCTGGGCCTGAGCGACGTCGAACTGACGCCCCGCATGAACCTGCCGCTGGTCATCACCCGCGAAGACGGCCGTCAGGAGCGGATCGAAGTGTTGTGCCGGATCGATACCCTTAATGAGGTGGAGTACTTCAAGGCTGGGGGGATTTTGCACTACGTCCTACGGCAATTAATTGCGGGATAAAAAGAAGCGTCTTACAAAAACACCGCCTTTTATGGGCGGTGTTTTTGTATGGGTCTGCCTATAATCCCGCCCGTCTTGCCAGCTCAACCGCTTCCAATCTCCAAGGATGTGCTATGCCTGCCCTGCCCTGGCCATACCTGGCCTTTCTTTCCATCGGCTATGCCCTTGCCCTGGCCTTCGGCCAACTGGCCTGGACTGCTGCGATCTCGGTCGCGCTGTTGCTGTTCGCCGGGTATGCGGTGCGCCAGCAGCAGACGCCGGTTGGCCAGTTTCTCGGCCATGGCCTGTTTGTGGTGATGGCCCTGGCGCTGGCCTTGCACTGGATGCCTGGCTTCTTCAACGGTCGGGCGATCCCGCCGCAACGCTTCACCGATGATGCCGTGCCATTTGCCATGTACCTGAATCAGGACAAGCCGCTGATCGGCTTCTGGTTGCTGCTGGCGTGTCCCTGGATCGTCGGCAGGCGCACGTTTCGCCTGTCGGTACAGGCCACGGCCCTGGGCCTGACCCTCAGCGCCGTGCTGGCGCTGGGCGGGGCGATGCTGCTGGGAATGATCCATTGGGCACCGAAGTGGCCGGAACCGGCCTGGATATGGGTACTCAATAATCTTTTATTGGTGACGCTGGTGGAGGAAGCGCTGTTTCGTGGCTACATTCAGGGAGGCCTGAGCCGGCGCTTCAAGCATCTGAGCTATGGCGACAACCTGGCGCTGCTCCTGGCCTCGTTGCTGTTCGGCCTGGTGCATGCCGGGGCGGGATGGCAATGGGTGCTGCTGTCAGGCATGGCGGGGGTCGGTTACGGCCTCGCTTATCGTTTTGGTGGGCTGGGGGCGGCGATTGCCGCCCACTTTGGCCTCAATCTGCTTCATTTCGCCCTATTTACCTACCCGATGCTGGCGTGATACCGACCGGAAAAATAACTTCAATAAAAACCTGACGGCGCCGACAACCTTTCAAAGCCTTGCGGATCTACACACACCATGCGTAACAACCAGCCCGTCACACAACGCGAAAGGACCTTCCCGGCCCAACAACGACTGATTTCCACTACCGATGCCAAAGGTGTGATCACCTATTGCAACGACGCATTCGTTGAAATCAGCGGGTTTTCCAAAGAGGAACTGATCCGCGCGCCCCACAACCTGGTACGCCATCCCGATGTGCCGTCGGCCGTGTTCGCCCATATGTGGGACACGCTGAAACAAGGCTTGCCATGGATGGGCATCGTCAAGAATCGCTGCAAGAGCGGCGACCACTACTGGGTCAACGCCTACGTCACTCCCGTGTTCGAAGGCAACCAGGTGATCGGCTACGAGTCGGTGCGGGTCAAGCCCAGTGCCGAGCAGATCACTCGGGCCGAAGCGCTCTATCAACGTATCAACCAGGGTAAGCCGGCGATCCCGCCCAGCGACAAATGGTTACCGATCCTGCAGGACTGGCTGCCGTTTATCCTGGTCAGCCAGTTGAGCTTCGTCGTTGGTGCGTTTCTCAATTCCTCCTGGGGCTTTGCCCTGGCTGCCGCGCTCTCGGTGCCGCTGGGCCTGATGGGCTTGCAATGGCAGCAGCGCGGGATCAAGCGCCTGCTGCGCCTGGCCGAGCAAACCACCTCCGACCCGTTGATCGCCCGGATGTACACCGACAGCCGTGGCGTCCAGGCGCGTCTGGAGATGTCGATCCTCAGCCAGGAAGCTCGCCTGAAAACCTGCCTGACCCGATTGCAGGACACTGCCGAACACCTCAACGAGCAGGCGCGGCAGTCGAACTCGCTGGCCCATAACAGCTCCAGTGGGCTGGAACGCCAGCGAGTGGAGACCGAACAGGTGGCCACCGCCGTCAACGAGATGGCCGCGACGACCCAGGAAGTCGCCAGCCACGTGCAACGCACCGCCGACGCCACTCAGGAAGCCAATCGCCTGACCAGTCGTGGACGCGACATCGCCGGGGAAACCCGTGAAGCCATCGAGCGTTTGTCGGTGGTGGTGGGCGAGACCGGGCAGACCGTGACCCAGTTGGCCAAGGACAGCGACGAGATCGGTGGCGTGGTAGACGTGATCAAAGGCATTGCCGACCAGACCAACCTGCTGGCCCTCAACGCCGCCATCGAAGCGGCACGTGCCGGGGAAATGGGCCGCGGCTTTGCCGTGGTGGCGGACGAAGTGCGCCAACTGGCGCAACGTACCAGTGAGTCCACCGGGCAGATCCACGCCCTGATCGCCAAACTCCAGCAAACTGCCACCAATGCCGTGCAGACCATGGATGCCGGCCACCGCCAGGCCGAAGAAGGCGTGGCTCGGGTCATGGAAGCGGACGCGGCGCTGGTGGGCATCAGTGAGGCGGTGGCCAACATCACCGACATGACCACGCAGATCGCTGCCGCTACCGAGGAACAAAGCGCGGTGGCCGAGGAGATCAGCCGCAACATCAGCAACATCTCGGAACTGGCCGACCAGACCTCGGGCCAGGCCCATAGCTCGGCGCTGCTCAGCGAAGAACTGACCCGTACGGCCAATACGCAGTATTCGTTGGTGGAGCGGTTTAACCGCTGACAGAGGCCTGCCTCATGAGAAACCCGGACAGCGCAAGCTTCCGGGTTTTTTGTTGCCTGACAGGCCGCTATCGCGAGCAGGCTCGCTCCCACAGGGGGTCAAGGTTGCTCATTCAAAGGTATTCCAATGTGGGAGCGAGCCTGCTCGCGATGAGGCCTTGATAGCCAGCAAGGAACCTACTGAAGAAACCCGGCCACCCTGCCCGCCGCCGCCTCCAAATGCTGCTCATGGCTAAACCCCGAGGCCTTGAGCGGTTTCAGATCATGATCCCCCGCCTCCAGCCACATCACCTCGATACTCGGTGACAGCACGTAACCCTGCACTGCCTCGCGGTTACCCAACGCATCACGCTCGCCTTGGACGATCAAGGTCCGGGTCTTCAGTTCTGCCAAGTGCTCGACCCGCGGCTTCTGCGGTTTGCCCACCGCGTAGAAGGGATACCCCAGGCACACCAGGGCATCAGCTTCCAGCTCATCGGCCAGCAGGCTCGCCATGCGCCCGCCCATGGACTTGCCGCCAATGGCCAGCCGCCCAGCGACATAAGGCCGCACCGTGGCGTACACCTCGCGCCAGCACTCCAGCAACCTGGGAGCCGGGTTCGGCGGACGTTTACCGCCGTCCAGGCGTCGTTGAGCCATGTAGGGAAACTCGAAGCGCAACACGTTGATGCCATGCCCGGCAAGGCGCGCGGCCATTTCGTTCATGAACCCGCTATCCATCGGCGCTCCGGCGCCATGGGCGAGGATCAGGGTCGGTGGCTCGGCGCTGACACCCGTTTGCGCCGCTGTCCATAGCCAGCCGTGTTCGGCCACACATCGCGCCCATTGATCTCTATCAATACTGGCCTTGTGCTGTTTGTCCATGCTTGCCTCGCTTTTAGTCTGCCTATAACTCCAGGCGAAGAACGCCGCACTGCCTTGCGCAGGCGCTCACTTCGGCTGAACCGTGGATGGGGAACCATGAACACATCTATCAGTACCGCCTACAACTACAAGGTGGTCCGCCAATTCGCCATTATGACGGTGGTGTGGGGCATCGTCGGCATGGGGCTCGGGGTTTTTCTCGCGGCCCAATTGGTCTGGCCACAGCTCAACTTCGATTTGCCGTGGACCAGCTTCGGCCGCCTGCGCCCGTTGCATACCAACGCGGTGATCTTCGCCTTCGGCGGCTGCGCCCTGTTCGCCAGTTCGTTCTATTCGGTGCAACGCACCTGCCAGACTCAATTGTTCGCCCCGAAACTGGCCGCGTTCTGCTTCTGGGGCTGGCAGTTGGTGATTCTACTGGCGGCCATCAGCCTGCCGCTGGGCTACACCAGCTCCAAGGAATACGCCGAACTGGAATGGCCGATCGACATTCTGATCACCATCGTCTGGGTCGCCTACGCCATCGTGTTCTTCGGCACCGTGGCCAAGCGCAACACCAAACACATCTATGTCGGTAACTGGTTCTTCGGCGGGTTCATCCTGACCGTGGCGATCCTGCACATCGTCAACAACCTGGAACTGCCGGTGAGCTTCACCAAATCCTACTCGGTGTATGCCGGGGCCACCGATGCGATGGTGCAATGGTGGTACGGCCACAACGCCGTGGGCTTCTTCCTCACCGCAGGCTTCCTGGGGATGATGTATTACTTCGTGCCCAAGCAGGCCGAGCGTCCGGTGTATTCCTATCGCTTGTCCATCGTGCACTTCTGGGCGCTGATCACCCTGTACATCTGGGCCGGCCCGCACCACCTGCACTACACCGCGCTGCCGGACTGGGCCCAGTCGCTGGGCATGGTGATGTCGCTGATCCTGCTGGCGCCGAGCTGGGGCGGCATGATCAACGGCATGATGACCCTCTCGGGTGCCTGGCATAAATTGCGCAGCGACCCGATCCTGCGGTTCCTGGTGGTATCCCTGGCGTTCTACGGCATGTCAACCTTCGAAGGCCCGATGATGGCCATCAAGACCGTCAACGCCCTCTCCCACTACACCGACTGGACCATCGGCCACGTTCACGCCGGCGCCTTGGGCTGGGTGGCGATGATTTCCATCGGCGCGCTGTATCACATGATCCCGAAAGTCTTCGGCCGCCCCCAAATGCACAGCATTGGCCTGATCAACGCGCACTTCTGGCTCGCGACCATCGGCACCGTGCTGTACATCGCCTCCATGTGGGTCAACGGCATCGCCCAGGGCCTGATGTGGCGTGCGGTGAACGAGGACGGCACCCTGACCTACTCCTTCGTCGAAACCCTGGTGGCCAGCCACCCCGGCTTCGTCGTGCGGTTGGCGGGCGGGGCAATCTTCCTCTTCGGCATGTTGCTGATGGCCTACAACACCTGGCGCACCGTGCGGGCCTACCAGCCTGACGAAGCCGCCGCTGCCGCGCAGATGGCTTGAGGAGTCCGCCATGAAACACGAAACAATCGAAAAAAACGTCGGCCTGTTGATGCTGCTGATGGTCCTGGCCGTGAGTATTGGCGGCCTGACCCAGATCGTGCCGCTGTTCTTCCAGGACGTGACCAACAAACCGGTGGACGGCATGAAGCCCTACACCGCGCTGCAACTGGAAGGCCGTGACATCTATATCCGCGAAGGCTGCGTCGGCTGCCACTCGCAGATGATCCGTCCGTTCCGCGCCGAGACCGAGCGCTACGGCCACTACTCGGTAGCCGGTGAAAGCGTTTGGGACCACCCGTTCCTGTGGGGCTCCAAGCGCACCGGGCCGGACCTGGCCCGGGTCGGCGCGCGCTACTCCGATGACTGGCATCGCGCCCACCTGTACAACCCGCGCAACGTGGTGCCCGAGTCGAAGATGCCGGCCTATCCATGGCTGGTAACTCAGGCGGTAGACAGCAGCCACACCGAAACCAAGCTGCGCACGATGCGCACCCTGGGTGTGCCGTACACCGACGACGACATCAGCGCCAGCGTGGCCTCCCTCAACGGCAAGACCGAGATGGACGCCCTGGTGGCCTACCTGCAAGTGCTCGGCACTGCCATCAAGAGCAAGAGGTGAGCCTATGTTCCTTGAAATGAGCACTGGAATGATCCGCGGCCTGGGCACGGTCGTGGTGTTCGTGGCCTTCATCGGCCTGACCCTGTGGGTGTTCAGCAGCAAGCGCAGCCCGGAATTTGCCGAAGCACGCCTGCTGCCGTTCGCCGACGAGCCGCCCACCGACCTCGCCAACCCCCAAGACCCCGCAACAAGGAGCACCCGGCCATGACCACCTTCTGGAGTACGTGGATCAGCGTACTGACCATCGGCAGCCTGATCGGTCTGACCTGGCTGCTGATCGGCACCCGCAAGGGCGAGACCAAGGGCAGCGTCGACCAGACCATGGGCCACAGCTTCGACGGCATCGAAGAGTACGACAACCCGTTGCCGCAGTGGTGGTTCCTGTTGTTCGCCGGCACCCTGGTGTTTTCCGTCGGCTACCTGGTGCTCTACCCGGGCCTGGGCAACTGGAAAGGCATCTTGCCCGGCTACGAAAATGGCTGGACCGGCGCCCATGAATGGGAAAAGGAAATGGCCAGGGCCGACGCCAAATTCGGGCCGATCTTCGCCAAGTTCGCGGCCATGCCGCTGGAAGAAGTCGCCAAGGACCCGCAGGCATTGAAGATGGGTGGCCGCTTGTTCGCCTCCAACTGCTCGGTCTGCCACGGCTCGGACGCCAAGGGTGCCTTCGGCTTCCCGAACCTGGCCGACAGCCACTGGCGCTGGGGCGGCAGTGCCGAAACCATCAAGGCCACCATCATGGGCGGTCGCATGGCCGCGATGCCGGCCTGGGGCGAAGTGCTGGGCGAAGCCGGCGTCAAGAACGTGGCCGCGTATGTGCGCCATGATCTGGCGGGCCTGCCGCTGCCGGCAGACAGCGGCGCCGACCTGCAAGCAGGCCAGCAGGCGTTCAACACCACCTGCGTCGCCTGCCACGGTGCCAACGGTAAAGGCACCGAAGCTATGGGCGCGCCAGACCTGACCTTGCCGGCCGGCTTCATCTACGGCACCAGCCTGGCGCAACTGCAACAGACCATCCGTCATGGCCGCCAGGGCCATATGCCGGCGCAGAATGAGCTGCTCGGCAATGACAAGGTGCAACTGCTTGCGGCTTACGTCTACAGCCTGTCCCACGCGGCGGGCACCGAGCGCCTGCAAGCTGAACGCAAAAGCGAATAAATCCTGACCACACGAACAGCCGCATCCATCTGGATGCGGCTGTTCCGTGCCCCTGCGCGACTCATTGTCGCACCCCTTCTCTTCGCGCCTTTCGGTTACCTGCAATCGGGTCTAAGCTTGCCCGAGCATGCACTGGCGATTGCCGGTTTCAGGTCGATCCGAGCCGATGTGTCCCACAATCCGTTCGATAAAATGGCCGCAAAGGCCGGTAGATACCGGCTATTGCGCCCAGGGTCTCCCATGACCCGAACGCCGTGTTGGAACACACCCCGTTACAACCGACCCGACCCCCTCGCCTCTTTCCTTCGCCGCGACAATTTGCCGGGGCCCGATTTTGTCCCTACGTCACGCATGGAAAGGCCGCAGAATCTGCTTTGGAAAGCATTGACCCAGGTCATGGCGCGTTGCAATGACCCCCCGCTTTCTCCATACTTGCGACCGATTTTTATCCTAATAAAACACCCAAACCGTGGAACCTTAGAATGAGCACAGCAATCAGTCCGACTGCTTATAACTATAAGGTAGTCCGCCAGTTCGCCATCATGACGGTGGTCTGGGGGATCCTTGGCATGGGGCTCGGTGTATTCATCGCCTCGCAACTGGTCTGGCCGGAGTTGAACTTCGATCTGCCATGGACGACGTTTGGACGCCTGCGCCCGCTGCACACCAACCTGGTGATCTTCGCCTTCGGTGGTTGTGCGTTGTTTGCCACTTCCTATTACGTCGTGCAGCGAACCTGCCAAACGCGACTGATTTCCGACAGCCTCGCCGCCTTCACCTTCTGGGGTTGGCAAGCGGTCATCGTTGGTGCGATCGTGACCTTGCCGATGGGTTTCACCACCACCAAGGAATACGCAGAGCTGGAATGGCCCCTGGCTATTCTGCTGGCCATCGTCTGGGTGACCTACGGTCTGGTGTTCTTCGGCACTATCGTCAAGCGCAAGACCAAGCACATCTATGTCGGTAACTGGTTCTACGGTGCCTTCATCGTCGTGACCGCCATGCTGCACATCGTCAACCACGCGTCCCTGCCGGTCAGCTTCTTCAAGTCTTACTCGGCCTACTCGGGCGCCACCGACGCGATGATCCAGTGGTGGTACGGCCACAACGCCGTGGGCTTCTTCCTGACCACCGGCTTCCTGGGGATGATGTATTACTTCGTGCCGAAACAGGCCGAGCGTCCGATCTATTCCTATCGCCTGTCCATTGTCCACTTCTGGGCGCTGATCACCCTGTACATCTGGGCCGGCCCGCACCACCTGCACTACACCGCGCTGCCGGACTGGGCACAGTCCCTGGGCATGGCGATGTCGATCATCCTGCTGGCTCCGAGCTGGGGCGGCATGATCAACGGCATGATGACCCTCTCGGGTGCCTGGCATAAGCTGCGCACCGACCCGATCCTGCGGTTCCTGGTGGTTTCCCTGGCGTTCTACGGCATGTCGACTTTCGAAGGCCCGATGATGGCCATCAAGACTGTCAACTCCCTGAGCCACTACACCGACTGGACCATCGGCCACGTACACGCCGGTGCCTTGGGCTGGGTTGCGATGATTTCCATCGGCGCGATCTACCACATGATCCCTAAACTGTTCGGTCGTGCGCAGATGCACAGCACCGGCCTGATCAACACTCACTTCTGGCTCGCCACCATTGGCACCGTGCTCTACATCGCCTCGATGTGGGTCAACGGCATCACCCAGGGCCTGATGTGGCGTGCAATCAACGACGACGGCACCCTGACCTACTCGTTCGTCGAAGCGCTGCAAGCCAGCCACCCCGGCTTCATCGTCCGTGCCCTGGGCGGCGCGTTCTTCGCCAGCGGCATGCTGTTCATGGCCTACAACGTGTATCGCACCGTTCGTGCCTCTGACCCGGCCGAAGCTGAAGCCGCCGCCAAGATCGCCGTAGTTGGAGCTCACTGATGAAGCACGAAACAGTAGAGAAGAATATCGGCCTGCTGGCCTTCTTCATGGTCATCGCCGTCAGCATCGGCGGCCTGACCCAGATCGTTCCGCTGTTTTTCCAGGACGTGACCAACAAGCCGGTCGAAGGCATGAAGCCGCGCACCGCTCTTGAACTGGAAGGTCGCGACGTCTACATCGCCAACGGCTGTGTCGGCTGCCACTCGCAGATGATCCGTCCGTTTCGCGCCGAAACCGAACGCTACGGCCACTACTCGGTCGCCGGTGAAAGCGTCTGGGACCACCCATTCCTGTGGGGTTCCAAGCGTACCGGCCCGGACCTGGCCCGTGTTGGCGGCCGCTACTCCGACGATTGGCAGCGTGCGCACCTGTACAACCCGCGCAACGTAGTGCCTGAATCGAAAATGCCGGCTTACCCGTTCCTCGTAGAAAACAAGCTCGACGGCAAAGACACCGCCAAGAAAATGGAAGTCTTGCGGACCCTGGGCGTGCCTTACACCGATGAAGACATCGCCGGTGCCAAGGATGCCGTGAAGGGCAAGACTGAAATGGACGCGCTGGTGGCCTATCTGCAAGGCCTGGGCACCATCATCAAAAGCAAACGGTGATTTAGATGGATATCGGGATGATTCGTGGCCTGGGCACCGTCGTCGTGATGGTGGCCTTTATCGGTCTGGCGTTGTGGGTGTTCAGCCCCAAGCGCAAGTCGGAGTTTGACGACGCGACCTTGCTGCCGTTCGCGGATGATCCCGAAGCCATCAAGCACGTCGAGCAAGCTTCTAGGAGTAACAAAGAATGACTACGTTCTGGAGTCTGTACGTCACAGTCCTCAGTCTGGGTACGATCTTCGCCCTGACCTGGCTGCTGCTGTCGACCCGTAAGGGCCAGCGCGCCGAACAAACGGACGAGACTGTTGGTCACTCGTTCGATGGCATCGAAGAGTACGACAACCCACTGCCTAAATGGTGGTTCATGTTGTTCGTGGGCACCATTATCTTCGCCTTGGGTTATCTGGTGCTCTACCCGGGCCTGGGCAACTGGAAAGGCCTGCTGCCAGGGTATAACTACCTGGACACCGAAAAGCAGACCCCTTTCGCCAATGGCCAGACCGGCTGGACCGGCGTTCACGAGTGGGAAAAGGAAATGGCTCGTTCGGACGCCAAGTTCGGCCCGATCTTCGCCAAGTTCGCTTCCATGCCGATTGAAGAAGTCGCCAAGGACCCGCAAGCCCTGAAGATGGGTGGCCGCCTGTTCGCCTCCAACTGCTCGGTCTGCCACGGTTCCGACGCCAAGGGTGCCTATGGCTTCCCGAACCTGACCGACGCCGACTGGCGCTGGGGTGGTGAGCCGGAAACCATCAAGACCACCATCATGGGCGGTCGTCATGCGGTGATGCCGGGCTGGGCTGCCGTGGTTGGCGAGCAAGGTGTTGCCGACGTCTCCGCCTACGTGGTGACCAGTCTGCACGGCCGTAAACTGCCGGAAGGCGCCAAGGCCGATCCGGCCAACGGCCAGAAGCTGTTCGCGGCCAACTGCGTGGCCTGCCACGGTCCAGCCGGCAAGGGCACACCTGCCATGGGCGCACCTGACCTGACCCACCCGGCAGGTTTCATCTACGGTTCGAGCTTCGCTCAACTGCAGCAGACCGTCCGTTACGGTCGCCAGGGCCAGATGCCTGCCCAGGCCGATCTGCAGGGTAACGACAAGGTCCACCTGCTGGCTGCGTACGTCTACAGCCTGTCTCACGGTGAAAAAGCGCCAGCGGCTGACGCCCAGTAACGCCCACGCCTGATGTACCAAAGGCCCCGTCAACCAACGTTGACGGGGCCTTTTGTTTGCCGGTGCGATAGGACGAAATTGTTTTATCTTGCCCACAATCAGCAGCGGTAGTAACGTGCCTACATTCAGTTCTATTGAGGACGCCGCCATGTCCATCACCACTATTTCCAGCCGCGAATTCAACCACGACACAAGTGGTGCCAAAAAAGCCACCCGCCAGGGGCCGGTCATCATCACCGACCGTGGCAAGCCGGCCCATGTGCTGCTAAGCATTGAGGAGTACCAGAAACTGACCGGCATCGGCACCAGCATTGTCGAGTTGCTGGTCATGCCCGACACGCCAGCTATTGATTTCGATACCGAACGTGCCGTCATCTCCCCTCGACCGGTGGACCTGTCCTGATGTACCTGCTCGACACCAACGTCATCTCGGAACTGCGCAAGCCTCATGCCGATAAAAACGTACAGGCCTGGGCGCGTAGCGTGCCCGCCCCCAGCCTTTACGTCTCGGCGATTACCGTATTGGAATTGGAAACCGGCGTGTTGCGCTTCGAACGCAAAGACCCGGCGCAAGGCAGCCACCTGCGCGCATGGCTGGATAACCACGTCATGCCCGCATTCGCCGGACGAATCCTGTCGGTCGACCGCGCCGTGGCGCTGCGCTGCGCTCGCCTGCACGTACCGGATCGCAGCAATGAATGCGATGTACTGATTGCCGCCACCGCACTGGTCCATGGCCTGACCGTGGTCACCCGCAATGTGACTGATTTCCAAAGCAGCGGCGTGGCCTTGCTCAATCCATGGTCAAGCTAATATAACGTCGCGACGGACCATCAATTACCGCCAAGGAGATAGGCGCAATGGACATCGAAACACTTCAGCGCGCAACGATGAGCCCCCGGCATGTCTGACGCGCTCTGGGCCGCTCGCCTGGGCGATGCACTGAACCACACCTCGATGATGGCCGACATTCTCGGTGGCGTACTGGAAGTGGCGGCGAACATCGCCATCACCGCCCTGGCGACCGCTGCCGTGGTGGCCGCCACCGGCATCACCGTCGCCACGGGTGGCCTGGGTTGTTTCCTGCTCGGCGCGGTGGTGGGCGCGGTCGTGGGCCTTGCCATGAGCAAGACCGGGGCCGACGAAGGCCTGAGTAATATCTGCGAAGGCATCGGCAACGCGCTCTTTCCGCCCACGGTGCAGGCCAACATCCTCACCGGCTCCAAGGACACCTTTACCAACAACATCCCCTCGGCCCGCGCCGCCGGGGCGGTTGTTTCCCAGGTCGCGCCGGCCGGCACCGAACTGGACATGCCCGAACCGGAAGAAGAAGCCGAGGCCAGCTACCTGGACATGGCCGGCAATTTCTTCTCGCAGATGTGGCGCCCCACCGTCGCCACGCCCGCCCCCGGCACAGAGACCCGGCCGGAAGACCTGGTGATCTGCACCAAGCACCCACCGATGCCGCCGCAGTTCATGGCCGAAGGCTCGGACAAAGTCACCATCAACGGCCAGCCCGCCGTGCGCAGCGGCGACCGCAGCACCTGCGATGCGACGGTGGTGTCGGCCGGATTGATTTCCCCGGACGTGACCATTGGCGGTGGCTCAGTGGTGGTGCGTGAGATTCGCAGCGGCAAGACCCCGGGCGTGGGGCTGGCGGTCACCGCGTTACTGATGCTCAAGGGTGGCAAGGGCAAGTTCTTCAGCAAACTGCCGTGCATGCTGGCCGGTGGCGCGGCGTCGATGGCGGTCAGCAGCGCCATGGGCGCCGCGGCCAACGCCACCATGGGCTCGTCGAACCCGGTGCACGCCGCCACCGGCGCCAAAGTGCTGGGCCGCGATGAAGAGCTGGACTTCGTTTTGCCCGGTGTTCTGCCGATCGACTGGCAACGCTTCTACAACAGCCGCGACGAGCGGCGTAGCGGAATCTTCGGCGCCGGCTGGAGCGTAGCCTATGAGGTGCAGGTCAAAATCCTGCCTCACCCGGACGGCGGCGAAACCCTGCTCTACACCGACGAACAGGCCCGGCCCATCGACATGGGCTCGATCCCGTTGGGCGGCGCGGTGTTCAGTGCAGGCGAAGGCCTGGCCGTGCGACGTCATCTCAACGGGCAGTTGCTGATTGAAAGCGACAACGGCCTGTACCGTTTGTTCGAACCCACACCGACCAACCCATCGTTGCTGCGCCTGAGCCAACTCGGTGACCGCAACGACAACCGCATCTTCCTCGACTACGACGACGCCGGACGGCTGATACGCCTGCGCGACACCTTCGATCTGGTGCAAGTGGAGCTGATCCGCGAGCGCGAACGCGTCACCCGGATAGAACGCCTCTACCCCGACCAGCAGCGCGAAGTGCTGGTCAGCTACGCCTACGACACGGCGAACAACCTGAGCGAAGTGCGCGACGCCAGCGGCCAGGTGCAACGGCGTTTCAACTACGACGCCGGCCAGCGAATGGTGGAACACCAACTGCCCACCGGGTTGCGTTGCTTCTACGAATGGGCTCTGGTCGAAGACCAGGAATGGCGCGTGGTTCGGCACTGGACCGACGACGGCGACACTTATCAGTTCGACTATGACCTCAAGGCCGGTGTCACCCGCATCACCGACGGCTTGCAGCGCGTCAGCATTCGGCAGTGGAACCGCCAGCACCAGATCACCCGATACAGCGACAACCTCGGCCAAACCTGGCTGTTCGAGTGGAACGACGAACGCCAACTGCTCAGCGCCACCGACCCACAGGGCGGGCGCTATGAATACAGCTATGACGAGGCCGGCAACCTGATCGGCGAAACCGATCCCTTGGGCCGCAGCGATTCGACCTTATGGCTCGAGCATTGGGCGCTGCCGCTGGTGGACACCGACGCCGCCGGCCACAGTTGGAAATACCGCTACGATCAACGCGGCAACTGCACCGCCGAAACCGATCCCCTGGGCCACGTCACCCGCTACCGCTACGACGCCCACGGTCAGATGGTGGAAATCATCGACGCCACCGGCAAAAGCAAAAAGCTGCGCTGGAATCCGTTCGGGCAATTGGTGGAGCATGTGGATTGTTCGGGGTACCCGACACGCTTCAGCTACGACCAGCGCGGCTACCTGCAGACCATCACCGACGCCCTCGGCGAGCGCACCCAGTTCAGCTACGACGCCCAAGGCCGTTTGCTCAGCAGCCAGTTGCCGGACGGCCGCACCGAACAGTACCAGCGCAACCTCGCCGGTCAGTTGACCGGCTACACCGACCCGGCCGGGCACACCACGCACTACCAACACAACCGTCGCGGTCAGGTCCGCCAACGCACCGATGCCCACGGTCGGCAGGTGCAGTTCGCCTACGACAGCTACGGACGGCTGCAAGCGCTGGTCAATGAGAACGGTGAAAGTTATCGGTTTGCCTGGGATGCCGGGGATCGGCTGATCGAACAACAGGACCTCGATGGCAGCGCCAAGCGTTACACCTACGACGTACTCGACAACGTCGCGGCGGTGACGGCGCCGTACGGCACGGGCTTGGCGGTCATTCCTGAAGCACCGCCGGCGCCCATCGTCCATCGCCTGGAGCGCGACGCCGTGGGCCGGCTGATTGCGAAAGTTACTGACGATGGCCGTACCGAGTACACCTACGACCCGCTGGACCAGCTCACCGTCGTCACCTTCACCGACCTGCAAGGCAACGCGCAAACCCTGAGCTTCGCCTACGACGCCACCGGCCAGTTGCTCGCCGAAAACAGCGCCACCGGCAGCCTGCAACACCACTACGACGAACTCGGCAACCTGATCCAGACCCAGTTGCCCGATGGTCGCTGGGTCAACCGTCTGTACTACGGCAGCGGCCACCTGCACCAGATCAACCTCGACGGCCAGGTCATCAGCGACTTCGAACGCGACCGCCTGCACCGCGAAGTGCTGCGCACCCAAGGCCAGATCAGCACCCGCAGCGAATACGACCGCAGCGGCCGCCTGCGCGCGCGCCAACGCCGCCACAGCAGCCAACCTTCGCTGCTGCCGGCGGCGGTGCAAAAACACTTCGAATACGACCCCGCCGACAACCTGATCGGCAAACTCGACCAACAACCTGCCGCGCAGCACCGCCAACTGCTGCACTACGACGCCACCGGCCGCATCATCGCCAGCCAGGACAACCTGCACGGCCAACGCGAAACCTTCGCCTACGACGCCGCCGCCAACCTGCTGGACGGCCCGCAAGCCGGCGCCGGGCTGGTGGTGCACAACAAACTGCTGACCTACCAGGACAAGCGTTATCGGTACGATGCCTTTGGCCGGATGATCGAAAAACGCAGCGCCGCGCGCGGCCTGCAACGCTTCGCCTACGACGCCGAAAGCCGCCTGATTGAAGTGCGCAACGACAATGGCAGCGTGGTCAGGATGACCTACGATCCGCTGGGCCGGCGCATCGAAAAAACCGAACACGACAGCCATGGCTACCCACTGGGCGAAACCCGTTTCACCTGGGACGGCCTGCGCCTGTTGCAGGAACACCGCCACCAGCAAACCAGCCTGTACCTCTACGAAGACGACGGCTACGAACCCCTGGCCCGCGTCGACGGCAGCGGCCCGCTGCAAAAAATCCGCTACTACCACAACGACCTCAACGGCCTGCCGGAACAACTCACCGAAGCCGACGGCCATGACGTGTGGCGGGCAACGTATCGGGTGTGGGGCAACACGCTGGAAGAGGTGCGCGAGCCGTATTACATCGAGGAGCAGAACCTGCGGTTCCAGGGGCAGTACCTGGACCGGGAAACGGGGCTGCATTTCAATACGTTCAGGTTTTATGATCCGGATGTGGGGCGGTTTACGACGCCGGATCCGATTGGGTTGGCGGGGGGATTTAATCTCTATGTCTACGCGCCTAACCCCTTCGCCTGGATAGACCCGTTGGGGCTAGCCTGTGGTCCGGCTACCCGGCAAAACTCAAAAGGAAGATGGATCGATGCCAGGGGCAGATTTGCCAACAAACCGAATGTCGCCAAGCTGCCATCGTTTAAAGGGAAATCCGTGCAGCAGGTGGAAAAAATTCTCCGCCAAAACGGCTACACCCGAACGAACCCGGCAAATACCAGGAACCAGCGCTGGGTACACGCTGATGGTTCAGAGGTCCAGATTCATGCCTATGGGAATACAAACCCCACACCGTTCAAGGGATCGAACAATGCCCACAGCCACAAATCGTTGGGTAGGCATGGAAACCCTGGCACTACAGAATTAGCCAATGACGGAAAAACAGCTGTCAGCACTCATTCCGCGCCAGCGCACATCGGAATGAAAAACCCGCCAGACTACCCAACGGTATCGGGCCGGCCTCACGGCAGTTAGAAGGTAACGATGATGTCAGCAGAATTCATATTGTCCTTTGAAGATAAAAACTGGTATGCGACGCACCTCAAAGAGGTCATGCAGAAAATCACCGCCCTTGAAACGTTTTCCGCATCTTTTGAGGAGAACGAATTCCACTTGGTGGGCACCGAGCCCAGAAGCTCAAATGACTGGAACTACGATATACGGTTGTTTTTAGAAAAAGAACGCATTTTTTTGGAGATTAGCGCTCATCCAAAAAGTATCGAACGTGACCTTTCTGCTCTTTTTGAGTGGATCAGATCATGCACCAGAATTTCTATCGATGATGAGGACGGTGAGCAGTCAGGTTGGTAGCCCTGTTTAATAAAAAATCTTTATCAGGTTTTCCGTCCACTCCACCTCGTGATATGGGTGGAGACGTCGTTAAGAACACCGATCTCCCCGTGGCGAGGGAGCTAGCTCCCGCTGGGTGGCGAAGCCGCCCAAAAATAGCGGCACAAAGCAACCAGACTGGCCTGTCGAACGAGTCGCCAGGCCCTTGGTTTTTTCGCCAACGCCATGGAATGTCTATAGTCAATTGATCTGGGTCATGACTTGTTACATCCGCTACACCATTCTATGCAGAGCCCCAACGCGACCAAAGGTCGCACCCTTGGGCTAGACCTACAGGCGTATCATTGCGCCACTGCAATACCCTTTCTGACCGTGGTCGGCACGTACTGACCCCGGCACTTTTCCACTGCCGTGGGATGCATTCTGATGAGTAACCAGATTCCGGTACATGACGTCACCCCGCCTGCCAAAGACGCGAGTAAAAGCGTTGACTTGTATGCCTCTCGGGAAAAAATCTACACCCGTGCCTTCACCGGTCTGTTCCGCAATCTGCGGATGGTCGGCGGTGGCGTGTTATTCCTGCTGTATTTCGGTACGGTCTGGCTGAACTGGGGCGGGCATCAGGCCGTCTGGTGGAACCTGCCGGAACGCAAATTCTTCATTTTCGGTGCGACCTTCTGGCCCCAGGACTTCATCCTCCTGTCCGGACTGCTGATCATTGCCGCCTTCGGCCTGTTTTTCATTACGGTCTATGCCGGGCGGGTCTGGTGCGGCTACACCTGTCCGCAAAGCGTGTGGACCTGGATTTTCATGTGGTGCGAGAAGGTCACCGAAGGCGACCGCAACCAACGCATCAAGCTCGACAAGGCGCCCATGAGCGGGAACAAGTTCCTGCGCAAGCTGGCCAAGCACAGCCTGTGGCTGCTGATCGGTTTTGTGACCGGCATGACCTTCGTCGGTTATTTCACGCCGATTCGCGAACTGGTGTTCGAATTCTTTACCGGCCAGGCCGATGGCTGGTCGTATTTCTGGGTCGGCTTCTTCACCCTCGCCACCTATGGCAACGCCGGCTGGCTGCGCGAGCAGGTGTGCATCTACATGTGCCCTTACGCCCGCTTCCAAAGCGTGATGTTCGACAAGGACACTCTGATCGTTTCCTACGACCCGCGTCGCGGCGAAAGCCGTGGCCCGCGCAAGAAGGGCGTTGACTACAAGGCCCTGGGCCTGGGGGACTGCATCGACTGCACCATGTGCGTCCAGGTCTGCCCCACCGGTATCGACATTCGCGACGGCCTGCAGATCGAATGCATCGGCTGCGCGGCGTGCATCGACGCCTGCGACAACATCATGGACAAGATGGATTACCCGCGCGGTCTGATCAGTTACACCACCGAACATAACCTCTCGGGGCAGAAAACCCATAAACTGCGCCCACGCCTGATCGGTTATGCCCTGGTGCTGCTGGCAATGATCAGCCTGCTGGTGACCGCGTTCTTCATGCGTTCGCTGGTGGGTTTCGACGTCAGCAAGGACCGTGTGCTGTACCGCGAGAACGCCGAAGGCCGGATCGAGAACGTCTACAGCCTCAAGATCATGAACAAGGACCAGCACGACCATACGTACGTGCTGGAGGCCTCCGGCCTGCCGGATCTCAAGCTCCAGGGACGCCGGGAAATCAAGGTCGCGGCCGGTGAGATCTTCACCCAGCCGGTAGAACTGTCCAGCGCACCGGACCAACTGCCGTCGAGCACCAACGAGGTGATGTTCATCCTCAAGGATGCCGATGACGACAGCGTTCATGTTGAAGCCAAGAGCCGGTTCATCGGCCCACAAATTCGTTGAGAGAACTGAACATGCCTGCAGCAACCGCCACCAGCCCTTGGTACAAGCATCTCTGGCCGTGGATCATCATTGCGATCCTGGCCTGCTCGGTGACGCTGAGCCTGACCATGGTGACCATCGCCGTGAACAACCCGGACAATCTGGTCAACGACAACTACTACGAAGCCGGCAAAGGCATCAACCGCTCCCTGGAGCGCGAACTGCTGGGCCAGACCCTGCAACTGCATGCCAACGTGCAACTGGATGACGTCACCGGCGAAGTGAACCTGCGCCTGAGCGGCGATAGCCGGCCCCAGACCCTGGAACTGAGCCTGATCTCGCCCACCCAGCCAGAGAAGGATCGCAAGATCGTCCTGACGCGCAACGACAGCGAACCGGGACGGTATGTCGGTCAATTGACGGACAAGATCGAAGGCCGGCGCTTTGTCGAATTGCTGGGTGTGGAGAACGACAAGACCTGGCGTCTGTTCGAAGAAGAGCAGATCAACCATGACCAGGCCATCCTGCTCGGCGATGAACCGCTGCAAGGCGCTGAAGACCTGAAGAAATAAGCCAATCACTGTAGGAGCTGCCGAAGGCTCGGGCCGCGTTCGGACGATCTTTTGATCTTTCGCTTGAGACTCAAGTGCCCGGGGAAAGATCGTCCGAACGCGGCCCGAGCCTTCGGCAGCTCCTACAGTTTTCGCACCTTGCGCAAGCCCATCCAAGCCAGGCCTTCATAGCGACAATCATGACCACTCCACAGCCTTGCTATCACTGCGCCCTGCCCGTCCCCCCGGGCAGTCGCTTCACCGCCGTTGTCCTGGGTAAAACCCGTGAGCTGTGCTGCCCGGGCTGCCAGGCGGTGGCCGAGGCCATTGTCGCCGGAGGCCTGGAAAGCTATTACCAGCATCGCAGCGAAGCATCGGCCAACCCCGAAACCCTGCCGGTCCAGTTGACCGATGAGCTTGCGCTGTACGACCGCCCGGACGTGCAGCAGGCGTTCGTGCGCCATGAAGGCGAGCTGGCCGAAGCCACGCTGCTGATCGAAGGCATCAGTTGCGCCGCCTGCGGCTGGCTGATCGAAAAACAACTGCGCAGCCTGCCCGCCGTGGCCGAGGCGCGGCTGAACCTGTCCAATCACCGCCTGCACGTGAGCTGGGCCGACGCTCAATTGCCGCTGAGCACCTTGCTGGCCGAACTGCGCCAGATCGGCTACGTCGCCCATCCCTACCAGGCCGACCAGGCCAGCGAACAACTGGCCGCACAAAATCGCCTGGCCCTGCGCCAACTGGGCGTGGCCGGTTTGCTCTGGTTCCAGGCGATGATGGCGACCATGGCCACCTGGCCGGAATTCAACATCGACCTGAGCCCGGAGATGCACACCATCCTGCGCTGGGTCGCGCTGTTCCTCACCACACCTATCGTCTTCTATAGCTGCGCGCCGTTCTTCAAGGGCGCGATGCGCGACCTGCGCACCCGACACCTGACCATGGACGTTTCGGTGTCCCTGGCCATTGGCGGTGCCTACGTGGCAGGGATCTGGACGTCCGTCACCGGGGTGGGCGAGCTGTATTTCGATGCCGTGGGCATGTTCGCGCTGTTCCTTCTGGCCGGTCGCTACTTGGAACGCCGCGCCCGGGAGCGCACCGCAGCCGCCACCGCACAACTGGTCAACCTGCTGCCGGCCTCGTGCCTGCGCCTGGAGGACAACGGCCAGAGTGAACGTATCCTGCTCAGCGAGTTGCGCACGGGTGACCGCGTGCTGGTGCATCCCGGCGCGGTTCTGCCGGCCGACGGCAGAATCCTCGAAGGCCAGTCCAGCGTCGACGAATCGCTGCTGACCGGCGAATACCTGCCACAACCTCGTCAAGTGGGCGACACGGTGACCGCTGGCACGCTTAACGTGGAGGGCGCGTTGACGGTCCAGGTCCTGGCATTGGGGCAAGACACCCGACTGTCGGCCATCGTCCGGTTACTGGAACGAGCCCAGGCCGAGAAGCCGCGGCTGGCGGAAATCGCCGACCGCGCCGCGCAATGGTTCCTGCTGTTCTCCCTGGTCGCCGCAGCGGCCATCGGTGTGCTGTGGTGGCAACTGGATGCCTCTCGCGCCTTCTGGATCGTACTGGCGATGCTGGTCGCCACCTGCCCTTGCGCGCTGTCCCTGGCCACGCCCACCGCGCTGACCGCCGCCACCGGCACGCTGCACAAGCTTGGCCTGCTGCTGACTCGAGGCCATGTGCTGGAGGGCCTGAACCAGGTCGACACGGTGATTTTCGACAAGACCGGCACCCTCACCGAAGGGCGTCTGGCGTTGCGCGCCATTCGAACGCTGACAGCCCTGGACAGTGATCAATGCCTGGGCCTGGCCGCTGCCCTGGAAAACCGCTCCGAACACCCCATCGCCCGTGCCTTTGGCCGCGCGCCACTGGCCGCCGAGCATGTGCAAAGCACCCCGGGGCTGGGTCTGGAAGGGCTGGTGGGTGACCAGCGCCTGCGCATCGGCCAACCCGGTTTCGTCTGCGAACTCAGTGGCGCGGCGGTGCCGGTGATGCCGGATGAGCCCGGACAATGGTTGCTGCTGGGTGATGATATCGGTCCGTTGGCCTGGTTCGTCCTCGACGACCGCTTGCGCGCCGACGCCCCGGCATTGCTGGCCGCCTGCAAAGCGCGGGGCTGGCGCACACTGTTGCTGTCGGGCGACAGTTCGCCCATGGTTGCCAGTGTCGCCGCCGAACTGGGCATCGATGAAGCCCGCGGCGGTTTGCGCCCGGACGATAAACTGGCCGTGTTGCAACAGTTGCACCAACAGGGCCGCAAGGTGCTCATGCTCGGCGACGGGGTGAATGACGTACCGGTGCTGGCAGCGGCAGACATCAGTGTCGCCATGGGCTCGGCCACCGATCTTGCCAAGACCAGCGCCGATGCGGTGCTGCTGTCCAACCGTCTCGACGCCCTGATCCACGCCTTCAGCCTGGCCCGGCGCACACGGCGGGTGATCATCGAGAACCTGGTGTGGGCAGCACTGTACAATGGCCTCATGTTGCCGTTCGCCGCCCTCGGCTGGATTACGCCGGTGTGGGCCGCGATCGGCATGTCCATCAGTTCGCTGACCGTGGTGTTGAATGCGCTGAGGCTGACTCGCCAGCCCAAGACGCAGGTTTTCGATGCCTCGCCCGATACCCGCCCGCTGCCGGCCTGAGCCGTGTGGGCATGGAGTTCCGACATGCCAGCTCTTTACGTGATGATCCCGGCCGCACTGCTGATCGTGGCCATCGCCGTCTACATCTTCTTCTGGGCCGTGGACAGCGGGCAGTACGACGACCTCGACGGTCCGGCCCACAGCATTCTGTTCGACGATCAGGATCCGAACCACAAGGCGGCGGTGGACGAAGCCAGCGGCGAGCCCCGCAAACCGGACGACAAGGCCCCGCCCCATGCTTGATCTGGCGCCACTGTTGGTCTCGGCGCTCATCCTGGGTTTATTGGGCGGCGGGCATTGCCTGGGGATGTGCGGCGGCCTGATGGGCGCCCTGACCCTGGCAATCCCCAAGGAACAGCGCAGCCGACGCTTTCGGTTGCTTCTGGCCTACAACCTGGGGCGGATTCTGAGCTACGCCAGCGCAGGGTTGCTGATCGGCCTGGCGGGTTGGGCCGTAGCCAATAGCCCGGCGGCGATGGTGATGCGCGTGTTGGCCGGCCTGCTGTTGATCGCCATGGGCCTGTACCTGGCGGGCTGGTGGAGCGGCCTGACCCGCATCGAAGGCGTCGGTCGTGGCCTGTGGCGGCATATCCAGCCCATCGCCAACCGCTTGCTGCCGGTGTCGAGCCTGCCCCGGGCCTTGCTGCTCGGCGCGCTCTGGGGCTGGTTGCCGTGCGGGTTGGTCTACAGCACCCTGCTCTGGTCAGCCAGCCAGGGCGATGCACTGGACAGCGCATTGCTGATGCTCGCCTTCGGTCTCGGCACCTGGCCGGTGTTGCTCGCCACCGGCATGGCCGCCGAACGCATCACCGCCCTGTTGCGCAAACGTAGCGTGCGCATGGCTGGTGGCTTACTGGTGATTGTCTTTGGCATCTGGACCCTGCCAGGGCCGCATCAGCATTGGCTCATGGGGCATTGACCGAGTCGCCGCCATCGCGAGCAGGCTCGCTCACACACTGGATCGCGGCAGCCCCAAAACCTCATGAACAGCGCAAATCCCTGTGGGAGCGAGCCTGCTCGCGATGAGTCCCCCACCACCCCCAGCCCCATGCCCGTTGACGCAAATCAACACGCCCCAGCGCCCACTTCCCTAGACTCACGCCCATGCCTGCCTATCCGGGGAACGCCCGCATGCTCGACGCCATTCATTGGGACTCAAACCTGATCCGCCGTTACGATCTGGCGGGGCCCCGCTACACCTCGTACCCGACCGCAGCGCAGTTCGGCAGCCAGGTGGGGACCTTCGACCTGCTCCACGCCCTGCGCGAAAGCCGCAAAGCCCTGAGGCCACTGTCGCTGTATGTGCATGTGCCGTTCTGCGCGAACATTTGCTACTACTGCGCCTGCAACAAAGTCATCACCAAGGACCGCAGCCGCGCCCATGCCTATCTGCAACGCCTGGAGCAAGAGATCCAACTGATCGGCTGCCATTTGGACCCTTCTCAGCGCGTTGAGCAGTTGCACCTGGGCGGCGGCACCCCGACGTTCCTCAACCATGACGAATTGCGCCAGTTGATGGCCACGCTGCGCCAACACTTCAACCTGCTGGAGGACAATGGCGGCGACTACAGTATCGAAATCGATCCCCGGGAAGCCGACTGGTCCACCATGGGCCTACTGCGGGAACTGGGTTTCAACCGGGTCAGCATTGGCCTGCAAGACCTTGACCCGGCCGTGCAACGCGCCGTCAATCGCCTGCAAAGCCTGGAAGAAACCCGCGCGGTGATCGAAGCCGCCCGGACCTTGCAGTTCCGTTCGATCAACATCGACCTGATCTACGGGCTGCCCAAACAGACCCCGGAAAACTTCGCCCGCACGGTCCAGGAAGTCATCCATCTGCAGCCGGACCGGCTTTCGGTGTTCAACTACGCCCACTTGCCGGAACGCTTCATGCCCCAGCGCCGTATCAACAGCCAGGATCTGCCCAGCCCGGCGCAGAAACTGGCGATGCTGCAAGGCACCATCGAACAGCTGACCGCGGCGGGTTATCGCTATATCGGCATGGACCACTTCGCCCTGCCCGACGACGAACTGGCGATTGCCCAGGAAGACGCCACCCTGCAACGCAACTTTCAGGGCTATACCACCCATGGACACTGCGACCTGATCGGCCTTGGCGTGTCAGCCATCAGCCAGATCGGCGATTTGTACTGCCAGAACAGCAGCGACCTGAACCATTACCAGAACACCCTGGCCGACGGCCAACTGGCGACCAGTCGCGGGCTGCTGTGCGATGCCGACGATCGGCTGCGGCGCGCGGTGATCCAGCAGTTGATCTGCCATTTCAATCTGCTATTCAGCGACATCGAACAAACGTTCAACATCGATTTTCGCGGCTACTTCGCACCATTGTGGCCGCAATTGCAGGGGATGGCCGAAGACGGCCTGATCGAATTAGACAGCACCCACATCAAGGTCCTGCCCGCTGGGCGCCTGCTGGTGCGCTCGGTATGCATGGTCTTTGATGCCTATCTGGAAGGACATAATCGACAGCGCTTCTCCCGAGTCATCTGAGCGCGACAATTTGACGACGAAACGCCACTGGCCGGAGTACCTGCGCTGGGTTACCCTTACGGCTTATGTGTGTTTCCCACAAGGATTTAAGTAATGTCCGAGCCAGTCAAATTGCGCGCTCACAACCAGGCCCATTGCAAGGATTGCAGCCTGGCTCCCCTCTGCCTGCCACTTTCATTGAATCTGGAGGATATGGACGCGCTGGACGACATCGTTAAACGGGGCCGACCGTTGAAAAAAGGTGAATTCCTGTTTCGCCAGGGCGACACCTTCGATTCCGTCTATGCCGTGCGCTCGGGCGCCTTGAAAACCTTCAATCTGAGCGATGGCGGCGAAGAGCAGCTCACCGGCTTCCACCTGCCCAGCGAGCTGGTGGGTCTGTCGGGCATGGACACCGAGAGCCATCCGGTCTCGGCCCAGGCGCTGGAAACCACTTCGGTGTGCGAGATCCCGTTTGATCGCCTGGACGAGCTGGCCTTGCAACTGCCGCAACTGCGCCGTCAGTTGATGCGGGTCATGAGTCGGGAGATCCGCGACGATCAGCAAATGATGCTGCTGCTCTCGAAGAAAACCGCCGACGAACGCATCGCCACGTTCCTGGTCAACCTCTCGGCACGTTTCCGCGCCCGCGGGTTTTCGGCCAACCAGTTCCGCCTGAGCATGTCGCGTAACGAAATCGGCAACTACCTGGGCCTGGCGGTGGAAACCGTGTCCCGGGTATTCACCCGTTTCCAGCAGAACGAGCTGATCGCCGCCGAAGGCAAGGAGATCCATATTCTCGACCCGATCCAGCTCTGCGCCCTGGCGGGTGGCTCGATCGAAGGCTGATGAGCAGGCGCGGCCCAGGGTTCGCCTTGCCGCGCTATACTCCGGCGTTTGCAGCCTGCCAGGACACCTAGACGATGGTCTTCGACTCCTTCGACATCAAATCCCTGATCCGCCCCGTGATCGATTTCCCCAAGCCGGGCGTGATCTTTCGCGACATTACCCCACTGTTCCAGTCCCCCACCGCGCTGCGGCTGGTGATGGACAGCTTCGCCCACCGTTATGTCGAGGCCGAGTTCACTCACATCGGCGCGATGGATGCACGAGGCTTCTTGATCGGCTCAATCCTGGCTTATCAGTTGAACAAGCCCCTGGTGCTGTTCCGCAAACAAGGCAAGCTGCCGGCGGATGTGCTGGCCGAGGCTTACCAGACCGAATACGGCGAAGCCTTTCTTGAAGTCCACGCCGACAGCCTGTGCGAGGGTGATTCGGTGGTGATGTTCGATGACCTGATCGCCACCGGCGGCACGCTGATCGCCGCCGCCAACCTGATCCGCCGCATGGGCGCCAAGGTCCACGAGGCAGCGGCGATCATCGACCTGCCGGAGTTGCTTGGCTCTCAGCGTCTGGAAGACATGGGGATACCGACGTTCTGCCTGACGCAGTTTTCGCTGAGCGAAAGATAACCGGCACACCGCGCTCAAACCTGTGGGAGCGGGCTTGCTCGCGAAAGCGGTGGATCAGCTGACACTTATGTTGACTGACACACTGCCTTCGCGAGCAAGCCCGCTCCCACTGGCTTTTGGGTGGCTGTTACAACGCGATCGGTTTGCGCCCGGCAAACGAATGCGCCAGCGTCCCGCCGTCCACCAGTTCCAGCTCGCCACCCAGCGGCACACCATGGGCGATGCGTGAAGCGATCAGGCCCTTGTTGTTCAGCAGTTGGGCAATGTAGTGGGCGGTGGCTTCGCCTTCGACCGTCGGATTGGTGGCGAGGATGACTTCGGTGAAAGTCCCGGCCTCTTCGATCCGCGCCATCAGTTGCGGAATGCCAATGGCTTCCGGCCCCAGGCCGTCGAGCGGAGACAAATGCCCCTTGAGCACGAAATAACGGCCGCGAAAACCGGTCTGCTCCACGGCGTACACATCCATGGGACCTTCCACGACGCACAGCAGGCTGTCGTCCCGACGCGGGTCGGCGCATTGCGGGCAAAGGTCGTCTTCCGTGAGGGTGCGGCATAAGCGGCAATGCCCTACCCCTTCCATGGCCTGGCTCAGGGCCAGAGCCAGACGCGAACCGCCGCTGCGATCACGCTCAAGCAATTGCAACGCCATGCGCTGAGCAGTTTTCTGACCCACACCCGGCAAAGTTCGCAGGGCGTCGATCAGTTGGCGAATCAAAGGGCTGAAGCTCATGGAGGAAATGTCCGACATAACAACGAGACGCGGTTTATACCCGCGCCTCCGATTAGCGTCAAATACTCAATCCTGCGCCACCCGCACCACCAGCTTGCCGAAGTTGCGCCCTTCCAGCAGGCCGATAAAGGCCTGTGGTGCATTCTCAAGGCCATCGACCACGTCTTCGCGGAACTTGACCTTGCCGTCACGCACCCAAGGCGCCATGGCGCTGATGAACTCCGGCTGACGGCCACTGAAGTCGTCGAACACGATAAACCCCTGGATCCGCACACGCTTGGTCAGCAAGGTGCGCTGCAATTGCGGCAAGCGATCCGGGCCGCTGGGGGCTTCATGCTCGTTGTAGGACGCGATCAGGCCACAGAGGGGAATGCGCGCCTTGGCGTTGAGCAGCGGCACCACGGCGTCGAACACCTTGCCACCGACGTTTTCGTAATAGATGTCGATGCCCTGGTCGCAAGCCCGGGCCAGTGCGTCGGCAAAGTCATCGCGCTTATGATCGACACAGGCGTCGAACCCCAACTCATCGACCACGTACTTGCATTTCTCGGGGCCACCGGCCACACCGACCACCCGCAGGCCCTTGATTTTCGCCACCTGGCCGACCACCGAGCCGACTGCACCCGAGGCCGCTGCGACTACCAGGGTTTCCCCGGCCTTGGGCTGTCCGATCTCCATCAAGCCCATGTACGCGGTCATGCCCGGCATGCCCAGCACCCCCAGCGCCATCGACGGGCTGGGCAGCCCGGATGGGATCGGAATGACATTGCGGCCATCGCTGACCGTGTGGCTCTGCCACCCCGTCGCGCCCACCACCAGATCCCCCTCCTGAAACTTCGGATGCATCGAACGCTCGACCCGGCTGACAGCACCACCGGTCATCACCTCATCGATTTCCACCGGCGCGGCGTAGGAAGGTGCATCACTCATGCGCCCACGCATGTAAGGGTCTAATGAGAGAAACAACGTCTTGAGCAGGATCTGCCCCTCCTCCAGCTCCGGCAACGTCACCTGCTCCAGACGGAAGTTGTCCGGGGTGGGGGCACCTGTGGGGCGGGAGGCGAGGACGATGCGCTGGTGGGTGGTCGATGCTTGTGACATGGAAGCGTCTCCTTGATCGTTGAGTGGGACCTATAGGAAGCAGACTCTTTTGAAGGGGGTGTGTTCGATGTTTTTGCCGTTGGACCGCGGCGCCGCTTTCGCGAGCAAGCCCGCTCCCACACTGTTCCGGGGGGACATCAATATCTATGTCCACCACAGTGCCCTGTGGGAGCGGGCTTGCTCGCGAAAGCAATCGTACAGACGCCACATTTCCCGAGCACAAACAAAAATGCCAGGCGCGATGCCTGGCATTGTGTGTAGCCCATCCCGACCGGGATGGCGAGTCAGAACGGCAGTTTCATGCCCGGCGGCAGTTGCATGCCAGCGGTCATGCCGGACATTTTGTCCTGGCTGTTGGCTTCGATCTTGCGCACTGCGTCATTGACGGCGGCGGCGAACAGGGCTTCGAGCATTTCCTTGTCGTCTTCGCTCAGGCCTTCGACCACGCTCGGGTCGATGCTGACACGCTTGATGTCGTGGCGACCGGTCATGACCACGGTCACCATGTCGCCGCCGGACTTGCCGGTGACTTCGGCGTTGGCCAGTTCTTCCTGCATCTTGGCCATTTTTTCCTGCATCTGCTGCGCCTGCTTCATCAGGCCGGCCATGCCACCTTTCATCATGGGAATCACCTCGAAAGTACTTGGATAAACACCGCGCCCGGCCCGTTCGGCCTGGCGCTTTCAGTTATGAGCCCTGGGTCACCGGGGCCTCGACAGGTTCGATAGTATCGTGACGGACCACGGCGCCGAACTGTTGCATCATTTGCTGGATGAACGGATCACCGTGGATCGACTCCTCGGCTTCGCGCTGACGGTCGGCACGGCGGCGGGACGCAGCCTGGGCCGGCGTCTCCTGCTCAGGCTTGATCAGCTCGATGCTCAGCGTCAGGGTGCGCTGGTGATACTGGTTCAACGCATCGTTGAGGCGGCGCTGCTGCGTGGCGTTGAACAGCGCGCTGTGGGCCGGGTCCAGGTGCAGCAGCCAGTGGTCGCCCTCCACGGAGATCAGCGTGCAGTTGGCGGCAATGCTGCCGGTCATGCCGGTAATCGGCAGTTTCGGGAACAGCTCCAGCCATTGCAGGGCCAGCCCGGTAGCCGGCATCGCCGCCGGTTCAGGCTCGGGCTCCGGAGCCGGCTCCGCGGTATGTTCGCTGGCCAACTCGTCCAGATAGCTGTAGGCCGAATCCATGTCCGGCTCGATGTAATCCTCGTCCAGTGGCGGCTCATCATCCAGGTCCATGCCCGGCGTGGCGACATCAACGTCCGCCACCGTGGGCTCAGGCACCGGTGCGGCCACCCACTCGGGTGCGTCGGGTACCACGCTGTCGGGCGTGGGCATGGGCATCGGCGGCAGCTCGGGTTGCTCAGCGACGGTTTCCAGCACCGGCTCCACGGCGGGCTGCTGGACGACCTGGGCCTCGACCGGATCGTTCCAGGGCAGGTCGACCACTGCTTCGGCGACCGGCTGCGGCAAGGCCTCGACGACCGGCTCAGGCTCGGGTTCAGGCGCCGCGACGACAGGCACCGGGGCCGGTTGCGCCACCGCTGCCGGGACAGAGGCCACTGCCGGCGCAACGACGGGCGCGGCAGCCACTGGCTTGGCGGAATCAGCTGTGGCCTGGCTGATCCCCACTGGCTTTAGCGGTTGCCTCGGGGCATTTTCCGTGTCGGCCGGCCGGAACGCGAGCATTCGCAGCAGCACCATTTCGAAACCACCGCGCGGATCCGGTGCCAGGGGCAGGTCACGACGGCCGATCAGCCCCATCTGGTAATAGAACTGCACGTCTTCGGCCGGCAGTGCCTGAGCCAGGGCCAGCACGCGGTCGCGGTCGCCATGACCGTTATCGACCCCCTCGGGCAAGGCCTGGGCAATGGCGACACGGTGCAATACGTTGAGAATTTCCGAAAGCACGCCATTCCAGTCCGGCCCCTGCTCGGCCAGGTGACGCACCGCTTCGAGCAACGCCTTGGCGTCGCCGTCGATCAGCGCATGCAACACGTCGTAGACCTGGCCGTGGTCGAGGGTGCCAAGCATGGCCCGCACATCGGCGGCCATGACCTTGCCTTCACCAAAGGCAATGGCCTGGTCGGTCAGGCTCATGGCGTCACGCATCGAACCATCGGCGGCGCGGCCCAGCAGCCACAGCGCATCGTCTTCGAACGGTACGTTCTCGACAGCCAACACGTGGGTCAGATGCTCGACCACCCGCTCGGGGGTCATGTTCTTGAGGGAGAACTGTAGGCAGCGGGACAAAATGGTTGCAGGAAGCTTCTGCGGGTCGGTGGTCGCCAGGATGAACTTGACGTAGGGCGGCGGCTCCTCGAGGGTCTTGAGCAGCGCATTGAAGGAGTGGCTGGACAGCATGTGCACTTCGTCGATCAGGTAGACCTTGAAGCGCCCACGGCTGGGTGCGTACTGCACGTTGTCGAGCAGTTCACGGGTGTCTTCGACCTTGGTGCGGCTGGCGGCGTCGATCTCGATCAGGTCGACGAAACGGCCTTCGTCGATTTCCCGGCATACCGAGCACTCGCCACACGGCGTCGAGGTAATACCGGTTTCACAGTTCAGGCACTTGGCGATGATCCGCGCGATGGTCGTCTTGCCGACGCCGCGCGTGCCGGTGAACAGGTAGGCGTGATGCAGCCGCTGGCTGTCCAAGGCGTTGATCAGGGCCTTGAGCACATGGGTCTGGCCGACCATTTCGCGGAACGAGCGCGGACGCCATTTACGTGCAAGAACCTGATAACTCATCGAAAACCATCGCCACTGGAAAGCAGAAGCGGCTAATGCTAGCGGAGCAGGGGCGAAATTGCATCCGGTGTGCTCGTCTAATCTGTCTAAGCTTGGGTCAGAGCCCGGTTGTCGGCAGGATTTTGCACCATCAGGAGAGTTTATGCGTTCGGCCATGGGGGCTTTGCTGCTAATAGGTTCAGGGTGTTTTGCAGGCGAAATTCCGTTGCGTTTCGCCATTACCGACAGTTGGGCCATGCCCATGGTGCAGACTGAAGATGGTCGCCCGATCCAGGGCATCATCCCCGACGTAATGACCCGCCTGGCGACTCAGGTGGGGATGCCGGCGCAGTTTCATGTGCTGGCCCGCGCTCGACTGGACAATGCCATGAAACACGGCGAAGTCGACGTACGGTGTTATGTCACCCCCGAATGGGTAAAGGATACGGGTGGCAATTACCTGTGGAGCGTCCCGCTGTTTTTCCAGCGCGACGTGCTGGTGGGCACGGCCAGCGCCCCCAAGGTGGTGACGCCCGCCACCCTGCCCCACCAACCGGTCGGGACGGTGCTCAGTTACACCTACCCGACCTTGCAGCCGTTATTCGACGGCGGGCATCTGCGACGTGACGATGCACGCAGCCAGGAACAAGTCCTTGCCAAGCTTCTGGCCGGGCGCTATCGCTACGCGGTGAGCAATCAATGGGCGCTGGACTGGTTCAATCAACAGCATCCCCCGGACCGGCAACTGCGTGCCGTGGCGGTTCTCCAGGAGCGCGTGCTGGGCTGTTATGTGCGCGATGATCCAAACATTCCGGCACAACGCATTCTGCGCACCTTACTGAAGATGAAAACGTCGGGGGAAATCGACGCGATCATCCAGCTCTATACCGGACATAAAGAGTCGTCGGGGGCCGGATCCGATTCGCCCTGAACCTCCGATTGCTGCTGCCATTGCGGCGGCGAAACAAATCCCCTCACCCAGCCAGGCACCTGGTCGGGTGGCATCGGCCGGGCGATGAAATAGCCTTGGGCCACTTCGCAGCCCAAGCGCAGCAGCAATTGACCATGCTCCAGGCTGTCCAGCCCCTCCGCCACCACCTGGCGACCAAACGCCCTGGCCAAACCGATGACCGCTTCGGTCAGCGCCAGATCATCACGGTCATTGAGTATGTCGCGGACAAAGGTCTTGTCGATCTTGATAGTCTGCGTGCGCAGGTGTTTGAGGTCATTGAGCGAACAGTATCCCGTGCCGAAACCACCCAGGGAAAACCCCACGCCCAAGGCCTGGCACGCCTGGAGACAGGCGCTGACGTGGGCAAGGTTTTCCACCGCCAAGGATTCAACGATCTGCAGATCCAGCATACGCGGCGACACCGCCGGGTGCCGTTGCAACACCTGCCGTAACCGCTCGACGAAATCCGCCCGCTGGAAATGCCGCGCCGAGATATTGATGCTCACCGGCCAGACTTGCCCTGCATGCTGCCATTGCTGCAACTGAATCAGAACCTGCTCCATGACCCACTCACCGATCTCGACGATCAGGTCGGTTTCCTCCACCAGCGGCAGGAACTCCCGGGGCGGCACCAGGCCCCGTTGGGGGTGTTTCCAGCGCAGCAGCGCTTCGAGCCCCACCACCGTGCCATGGCGCATGTTGACCTTGGGCTGGAAATGCAGGCGCAACTCGTTACCGGCCATGGCCTGCCGCACCCGCTCGACGGTCTGGTAAGTGGCCCGCACTTCCTGGTCCCGGGACACGTCGAACAAATGAAAGCGATTGCGGCCGCTCTGCTTGGCCACGTACATCGCCTGGTCAGCGTGGCGCAACAAGGTATCGGCGTCTTCGTTGTCACCGGGAAACAGGGTGACGCCAATGCTGGCGAAAACCTTGATGACCTTGCCATCAATGGCATACGGCATGGAGACGGCAATCAGCACCCGGTTCAACGCGGCATGCAATTCCTCAAGCCCGCATACATGGCGCAGTACCAGCACAAACTCATCGCCAGCCAACCGCGCCACCACATCCTCCCCGCGCACGATGCTGCGCAGACGCCGGGCGACCTCCACCAGTAACTGATCACCACTGGCGTGGCCGTGACCGTCGTTCACGGCCTTGAAGCCATCCAGGTCGAGCATACACACCGCCAGAGGCAAGCTCTGCGCCCTGGAGAAGTCCAGGGCTTGGTCCAGCAGGTCGGACAGGTAGGTGCGGTTGGGCAACCCGGTCAACACATCGTGACCGACCCGCCATTGCAGCGAATGCAACAACTGACGCTTCTCGCTGACATCAAAACGAATCGCCAGATAGCGTTCGATCCGACCGGTCGCATCGTCGATCACCGGCACCAGGGTGGTATCGACCCAATGCAGCGTACCGTCCTTGGCCCGGTTGCAAATCTCACCCTTCCAGACCTGCCCCAGGGCGATGGTGCGCCACATGGCACTGAAGAACTCGTCCGGGTGCTGACCGGAGTTGATCAGGCGATGGTTAGCCCCCAACAGTTCATCGCGCGGGTAGCCAAAAAGCTTACAGAACTGGTCGTTGACGTAGGTAATGCGCCCGCTCAGATCGGTTTCAGAAAAAATCGCGGCGGCATCAACGGCTCTGCGGTACTTCTTATCCATCGAAGCAGTCATCCATGAGTCAGGCTCATTTGTCGCGCGCGGTTGCAACGCCCCAGGACAGGCGAAAAATCAACTAGGCTCAAACACCTTGAGATACGCTGGAGCGCGGGCCGTGGCGGTGCTACCTGAAGGCGCCAAGCATCGCCCTGTGTACAACAAGAAAACGCAAGGCTCGCCTTTTTCGCACATCCAGGCTTCTGAAGCAGGTCACCAAATGCCCGTGCCAAAGGCCGATTCTACGAAACACATCACATTTTGCAAAGCAAGGTGATGGATCGTGCGGTTGCCTAATGCGAAAATCTATCGTTAAGTTCTTGATTCTAAATGGGAATTAAGCGATGCAAATTTCAAGTTTGGGTCCAGCCATCAGACGCTATCGCAAAGTAGCGGGGCTTACTCAGGCTGAACTTGGCGAAAAAACCGGTTTTGACCCCAAAACCATCAGCCGCTTCGAAACCGGCACCTACACCCCGAGCATCGAAGCCTTGGTCTTGCTTGCCGACAAACTGGATGTGCAGCTCAAAGCATTTTTTGCCGACATGGACGACGAGGACGAACAGCGAGCGTACCTGTTTGGCGTCATACACAGAGCCACCGCGAAGGATCTGGGGAAGCTGATTGCGGCGGTAGATCAGGCACTGTCGAAGCCTTGATGCGGTGACGCAAAGAAGCCCGGCCTGTCGATGAGCGACAGGCCGGGCTTCTTTTTTGGTGTTCGGTAGTTCTGCCCCCCTGAATCCAGACGGCAGAAAGCAACGATAAATATCGTTCGGTCAATAAAAGAAATATGGAATGTTAGAAAACCTTGCGAACGAAGGCTTGGGCGTTATGGAGGCAACCCCACCAGCCACACCCCGGCACACAATGTTCCCGCTGTGGCTGCTTCCTTCCGGATCTGACCAGGTTCACGGGTAATCGTTGCGGGGGGACCGATGGGGTCACCATAACGACGCCCGCCTGACGGCGAGCCGCGCCATTGTACCTATCTGACGAGAAGTTACAACCGTTCGCGCTGGATTAAAAAACTGAAGATGTTCAAGCACTTGCCTGTGAGAACAAAGCGGCTCCTTCACATCGGGCGGTTACAGCAACACTTGGTCAGCCCGGCCGCCCTCCTCCTGAATTACCAGATGGATGAAATGCAGCTTGGTGATCACCGCAGCCGGTACGACGAACGGGTAGAAATCCGGTTGGCCCATGCTGCGCGACAGTTCGTTGAGCATGCCGGCCAGTTCGATCCAGGCGTTGACGAACGAGAGGAAGGCCACGCCACCAGTGTGTTCGGGGTCGAACAAGGTCTCGGGCGGGAACGGCTGGTAGTCGAAATCCATGTCCCCGGCGCTCATACCGAAACCCAGGGCCGTGTCCACCGCGTCCATCATGTGCAGGTAATGCGCCCAGGTTTCCGCCCAGTCTTCCCAGGGATGCATGGTCGCGTAGGCGCTGACGTAGTGGGTTTGCCAGTCCAGCGGCGCGCCTTGCTGATAGTGGCGCTCCAGGGCTTCGGTATAACTGGCTCGCTCGTCGCCAAACTGCTCGCGAAAGGCATCGAGCCAGTGGCTGTTGGCGATCAACCGGTCCCAATAGTAGTGCCCCACTTCATGGCGAAAATGTCCGAGCAAGGTGCGATATGGCTCACGCATCTGCTGACGCACATGCTCACGGTGGGCATCGTCCGCCTCTTTGATGTCGAGGGTGACCAATCCGCTGGCGTGGCCGGTGGTCGGAGGCGTGCCGTCGAGATCGACGCCGATGAAATCGAAGGCCAGGCCCTCACTTTCACTGACGTTTTTTGGAATGACCGGCAAACCAAGGGTGATCAGTTGCGCCACCAGCCGGCGCTTGGCGGTTTCGACTTTGCACCAGCGTTCGGGGTTTTCCGGGATCGACAAGTCTGGAATGGTGCGGTTCAGGCTGCAGGCGATGCACAAAGTGTCGTGCCCATTGGCCGGCAGCAACCAATTGCAGGCCGCCGGGGTGTCGAGGTTGGCGCAACGGCGGAACAACCCGGCTTGCGGATCGGCGTCCAGCGTCCAGGTGCCGGGTTGCTCCGCGGGTTGCAGGGACGACAACCGGCTTTGCTCCGGTTGATAACCCAGCGCTGCCAGGCAGGCCAGGCACTGGCTGTTGCGGAAAAACAGCGACTGACCGCAACGGCACGGCCAGATTTTGCTGTTCCGCGAGCGATCGCCCGTAAAGGGCGCGGCGATGCGTGAGCTCAGTTGTTCGAAGAAGCGGTACATGATGATCTCCGGGGGCCTGCAAGACTAGATCATCCGCCGTGCGTGATCGTTCCCGGGCGCTGCTCTACTGGCGATCGATAAACCGTGGCGAGGGAGCTTGCTCCGGCTGGTGCGGTCCGACGTCTCGGGAAAGATCTCGATCGATCACAGCAGCTCGGCACAAAACACGGCGGGCGTGACAATGCGCGTGCGTCCTATGTGCCCACGCTGCAAGAGACCGGCGCGGCGATCACCGGTCACCAGATAGTCCGCGTCGCCTGCAAGGGCCATGGCCAGTAAAAACGAGTCATCCGGATCATCGGCTTCGACCTCGATAGCCAGACGCTCCAGTACAACTGCCCGTTGCAGGTTGTTGATCATGGCCCCCACTTTAGCGGGCTGAAGGATGGCCTGGAGTTTGGGGTAGCGGCTGGCTCGGCGGATTTCATCGAGTTGTATCCGCGAGGTCACTACTTCAAAACGCGCCGCTCGCCAGGCGCGGTAAATAGCATCGGGCGCACCGTGCGGCGAAATCAGAGCGCTGAACAGAATGTTGGTATCCAACACAACCCGCATCAGCGCTTACGTGCCCAGTCGAGAGCCTCATCGACCATTGAGGTCAATTGCGTTTCGCTCAGATTGGCTGTTGCGGCCTTGGCCTGTTCGGCCGTCAGTTCCAGAATGTGTGCCTGTACCGCTTCCTCAATGAAGCGCGACAGATCGCCTTTGCGGCCACCGCCCTGGCTGGCCAGAAACATCCGAAGCGACTGGTCGGTGTCAGCCGAGACGGCGACATTCCAACGGATGGTACTCATGGTGTTCCCCCTTGATAGGTGTTTGTGTGTTTATACACCTATATTTTGGGGCAACGCAACGCTAGCAAAGCCTTTTACTAACCTATAAACGTCCCGGTTTCCCTCCTCCGAAAATACACGCAAAGGTGATGGACTTATTTAAAGCGGGTGCCCCTGCCGACTTTCCCACACAGGAGCGTGGGAATTGGTCAAATTGTAAGTTCCGATGTAGGACGTTGCAGAAGCGGCTACCCTGCCTTGTGCCATTGCCTACAACTGCGCCAGAATCCGCCGGCTTGTGCGCCTAGGGGCCGGGCTTTATCGTTTCCGGGTCGCTGACGAATCAGCGATCGGGTTTGGTAGCCCGTCTCCCACATGACGCATAGCGTCACCTTTGGCGGTGTCTTTTTTGGCATTTGTCTAATGGTGGCCATGCGCAGGGCGCCCTCGGGCGCGCCGGTTTTCCATGTGGGCCGGTCTACCAACCTTCGTATGGCCGCCACCCAATCGTTTGGTAGCGAGGGTGATGGCTCCTTTAAACACACATGGAGCTTCATCGTATGTTCAAAGCAACCCCCAACCCACCGGACACCGATCCGACATCCCCGCACAAAACCGCCGCCGCAAAAAAACTCGACGAAGCCGCCGAGCGCGCCCTCGACTTCTACCTGAAACCAAAACCGGAACAGCCGGAGGCCGACCCCACACCCGGGCAGCTCTTCACCGTGATCAACGGCATCGACACCGAATGCCTACTCGCCAACCTCAGTGAAACCCTGGCTTCGGCCGATGCCATGATCAGTGATCTGGCTTTTGAACTGGAAGGTTCACGGCGGCATGTGGCGTTGGGGATTGCGCAGTTGATCGAGCTGGGCGGATTGCTGGCGAATCGGGCGCTGGATAACGTCGATCCGCGCTAGCCGACTCTCCACATGCCCCTGTGGCGAGGGGATTTATCCCCGCTGGGCTGCGCAGCAGCCCTAAATCTGACATCTCGGTCTGTCTGGTTGATTGAGTTGACAGGGTTGGGGCCGCTGCGCGGCCCAGCGGGGATAAATCCCCTCGCCACAATGGGTCCGAGTTTCCTGCGAATTGCTCGCACGGTGCGGGCCCATCTCCAAAAGCGGAATGCGGAGCGTCCTTGGCAACGCTCCTTTGCTGCGCGAGGAAACGTTCACGGCTAAACCGTGATGCCATGCTTGCTCAAAAACGCCACAAACGCCTCTTCATCCAGCACCTTGAGCCCCAGCTCATTGGCCTTGGTCAATTTCGACCCGGCCCCCGGCCCGGCAACGACGCAATGGGTTTTCGCCGACACGGACCCCGCCACCTTGGCCCCCAGGCTTTCCAGTTTGTCTTTGGCGACATCGCGGCTCATCAGCTCCAGCGACCCGGTCAGCACCCAGGTGTGCCCCGCTTCAGGCAGACCTTCGACGACTTTTTTCTCGCTCTGCCAGTGCATGCCGAAATCCTGCAACTGCTTCTCGGCGGCTTCGGCCTGTTGGCGGTTATCGACGACAGTGAAGAACTCGCGCACGGCGTTGGCCTGTTTTTCCGGCAGGGCCTGGCGCATGTCCAGCCAGTCGGCGTTCATCACGGCCTGGAGTGAGCCGAACTTGTCCGCCAGTTTCTGCGCCCCGCCCGGCCCGACCGAGGGAATGTTCAGCTTGTCCAGGAAACCGCCCAAGGTGGTGCTGGCGGAGAACTCGGCGCCCAGTTCGCCCTGGTCCTGGATCTCCAGGCCATGGCGCAGCAAGCCCTCGATCACCTGGCGGTTGTGCGAGTCTTCGAAGAAGCTGTGGATCTCGTGGGCCACTTCCAGGCCGACGTCCGGCAAGTACGTGAGCACTTGAGGCAAGGCCGCTTGCACACGCTCCAGTGAACCGAGGGAGCGGGCCAGGACCTTGGCGGTCTCCTCGCCCACGTCCGGGATGCCGAGGGCGTAGATGAAGCGAGCCAGGCTCGGCTTTTTGCTGTCGACGATGGCCGCCAACAGGTTCTTGCTCGACAGTTCGGCGAAGCCTTCCAAGTCGACCACTTGCTCGAAGGTCAAGGCATACAGATCGGCAGGCGAACCCACCAACCCCTCGTCCACCAACTGTTCGACACTCTTCTCGCCCAGGCCTTCGATGTCCATGGCCCGGCGCGACACGAAATGAATGATTGCCTGCTTGAGCTGTGCGCCACAGGCCAGACGCCCGACGCAACGGTACACCGCGCCTTCGCTGATGGTTTCGCGGCCCTTGCTGCGCTTGATCAGTTGCGTACGCTCCACATGGGAGCCACACACCGGGCACTGTTGCGGGATTTCAACGGAGCGGGCGTTTTCCGGGCGACGCTCGGTGACCACTTGCACCACTTGCGGGATCACGTCGCCGGCACGGCGGATAATCACCGTGTCCCCGATCATCAGGCCCAGGCGCGCCACTTCGTCCATGTTGTGCAGCGTGGCGTTGGCCACGGTCACGCCGGCCACCTTGACCGGCTTGAGTCGTGCAACGGGTGTCACGGCGCCGGTGCGGCCGACCTGGAACTCGACGTCCAACAGTTCGGTGAGTTCTTCGCTGGCCGGGAATTTATGGGCGATGGCCCAGCGCGGTTCCCGGGCGCGGAAACCCAGTTCGCGCTGGGAGGCGATGCTGTTGACCTTGAACACCACGCCGTCGATTTCGTAAGGCAGCGCGTTACGCCGCTCGCCGATGTCGCGGTAGTAATCCAGGCACTCGTCGATGCCGTGGGCCCGTTTCAATTCGCGGCTGATGGGCAGGCCCCAGGCTTTGAGCTGCTTGAGATTGCCGATGTGGGTGTCGGCAATGTCCGCGGTCACCTGGCCGATGCCATAGCAGCAGAATTCCAGGGGGCGATTGGCGGTGATCTTCGAATCCAGCTGGCGCAGGCTGCCCGCCGCCGCGTTGCGCGGATTGGCGAAGGTCTTGCCCCCCGCCTCCAGTTGCGTGGCGTTGAGGCGCTCGAAGCCGGCCTTGGACATGTACACCTCGCCGCGCACTTCAAGCACTGGCGGCCAGCCAGTGCCCTGCAGCTTGAGGGGAATGTTGCGCACCGTGCGTACGTTGACGCTGATGTCTTCGCCGGTGGTGCCGTCGCCGCGCGTGGCACCGCGCACCAGCAGACCGTCCTGGTACAACAGGCTGACCGCCAGGCCGTCGAGCTTCGGCTCACAGCTGTACTCCACCGCCGCACCACCGCCCAGCAAGTCGCCCATGGGCAGGTCGAGGCCTTCGGTGACCCGACGGTCGAATTCACGCATCGTGGTTTCGTCGAAGGCGTTGCCCAGGCTGAGCATCGGGATTTCGTGGCGGACCTGGCTGAAGGCCGACAGTGCAACACTGCCGACACGCTGGGTCGGGGAGTCGCTGGTCACAAGTTCAGGATGCTGTTCTTCCAGGGCCTTGAGCTCATGGAACAGACGGTCGTACTCGGCGTCCGGGATGCTCGGTTCGTCGAGGACGTGGTAGCGGTAGTTGTGCTGATCCAGCTCGGTACGCAGCTGTTGGATGCGGGTTTCGACGGCAGTCATGGATGTTCTCTCATAAAGCAAAAGAGCAGCCTAGGCTGCTCATTCTCAATACTTCGATCGCTCGTAGGAGCTGTAGGAGCTGTCGAGTGCAACGAGGCTGCGATCTTTTTTCCCCGGACACTAGCGTCTCAAGCCAAAGATCGCAGCCTTCGGCAGCTCCTACAGGGCCTGCGATCTTTGGCCTCAGCGTTTCTGAGTCAACGCCCGGCGTTCGAATTCGACGATGCGCTGGCGGTAGTGTTCGATGGTCTGGGCGGTCAGCACGCTGCGCTGGTCGTCCTTGAGCTCGCCGTTGAGTTCCTGGGACAGCTTGCGCGCCGCGGCCACCATCACGTCAAAGGCCTGCTTGGGATGACGCGGGCCTGGCAGGCCGAGGAAGAAGCTCACCGCCGGGGTGCTGAAATGGTCGATGTCGTCCAGATCGAACACGCCTGGCTTGACCGCGTTGGCCATGGAGAACAGCACCTCGCCGTTGCCGGCCATGCTTTCATGACGGTGGAAAATGTCCATCTCGCCAAAACGCAGGCCGCTCTCCAGGATGTTCTGCAGCAGCGCCGGGCCCTTGAAGCCGGCCGGATCGCGGCAGATCACGCTGATCACCAGCACTTCCTCGGCCTGGGCCTGGTCCTTGTCGCCGCGCACGGGTTTGTTCTCGTCCGGGAAGTCGTCGTCGCGGCTGCTGAAGCTCGGGCCGCCGTCCAGGTCGAGATTGAGGTTCAGGTCGCCCTGGGACGGTTCGCTGTTGCGCTTGCCGCGCTTGGAACCCGACTCCCGTGGCTCGCGCACTGGCGCGCTCATCGATGGCAGGTCGTGCTCATCCAGTTGCGGCTCCTTATGGGTATCCAGCACCCGGGGCGGGCCCAACAGCTCGGCATTGCCATCATCATCCGGCAGGTTCGACAGGCTGCGGTCGAGGCGAAACTTGAGTTTCCCCTTGCCGCCGCGCATGCGGCGCCAGCCGTCGAAAAGAATACCGGCAATGACAATAATGCCGATGACGATCAGCCACTCGCGCAGACCGATTTCCATGTAATCCCGTGCCTCTATAAAAATGCTGAAAAATAAGGGGCTTAGCTATGTGCAAACCGCTTTAAAACGTGGCGCCAACTCTATGTTCTGAATGGCGTTTTGCCCACGCATACGAAAAATTGACATTAAACTAGCATGACCCGCAGCTACAAGCTACAAGCGGCAAGCCACAAGCCGCCTCACTTGCAGCTTGCCGCTCGCGCTTGAAGCTAACTGTCCACCATCGCCATCGCCTCCTCCACATCCACCGCCACCAGACGCGAGCAACCCGGCTCATGCATGGTCACGCCCATCAACTGGTCGGCCATTTCCATGGCGATCTTGTTGTGGGTGATGTAGATGAACTGCACCGTTTCAGACATCTCTTTTACCAGGCGTGCATAGCGCCCCACGTTGGCGTCGTCCAGCGGCGCGTCCACCTCATCGAGCATGCAGAACGGCGCCGGGTTCAATTTGAAAATGGCAAAAACCAGGGCCAGTGCCGTCAGCGCTTTTTCGCCCCCGGAGAGCAAATGGATGGTGCTGTTCTTCTTGCCAGGGGGGCGCGCCATGATGGTCACCCCTGTATCGAGTAAATCTTCGCCCGTCAGTTCCAAGTAAGCGCTGCCGCCACCGAAAACTTTCGGGAAAAGTGCCTGCAAACCGCCGTTGATCTGATCAAAGGTATCCTTGAAGCGATTACGGGTTTCCTTGTCGATCTTGCGGATGACGTTTTCCAGGGTCTGCAACGCTTCCACCAGATCGTCGTTCTGGGCATCCAGATAGCGCTTGCGCTCGGACTGCTGCTGGTACTCATCGATGGCCGCCAGGTTGATGGCGCCCAGACGCTGAATGCGGGCGGCGATGCGTTCCAGCTCTTCTTCGGCGTCTTTCTCGTTGGCCCCGGCCAGCAACGTGGCGAGCACGCCGCCGAGGTCGTAGCCGTCCTCGAGCAACTGATCCTGCAAGGCTTTGCGGCGCACCGTCAGGGCCTGCCATTCCATGCGTTGCTGTTCCATCTGACTGCGGATCAGTTGGGATTGCTGTTCGGCCTGGCTGCGGCGCTTTTCGGCGTCGCGCAGTTCGCGGTCGGCGTCTTCCAGGGCAATTTGCGCAGTCTTGAGCTCTTCATCAACGCTCATGCGTTTGTCGAGCAACTCTTCGAGTTTGAGGCGCAACTCTTCCAGCGGCGCTTCGCCCTCCTCCAGGTTGAGGCTCAGTTGCTCGCGTTTTTCGGTCAGGCGCTCGGACTGCATTTCCAGCCGTTCCAACGCCTGGCGCGTGGAATCGTACTGCGCCTTGAGCGAGCCCAGGCGCACCGCCAACTGATGGGCGTGATCCTTATGCTGGCGCGCATCCTGACGCACCCGATCGAGGCGTTCACGCAGACTGTCGCGCTGAGCCAGCAGCAACTCGCGCTGCTCGGTGTCCACGGCCATGGCATCGAGGGCTTCCTGCAGTTGCAGGCGCGCCTCACCGATTTGCTCATGCTCCAGCGCCCGTTGCTCGCCCAGCTCGGCGATTTCTTCCTCAAGGCGCGTGCGGCGCAAGGCCAGTTGTTCAACCTTGGCCTTGCCGGCGGACAGCTGCGCTTTGAGTTCGCCCTGCTGGCGTGCTTCGTCCTGCAACAGCCGACGCAAGTGTTCGCGACCATTCTCCTGCTGGCGCTGTTGCGCCCGCAGATTCTGTAATTCGGTTTCCAGGGCTTCGACGCTCGCTTCGCGTTCTTCGCGCTCGGCGCTCAGGCGCTGGATTTCCTGGCCCCGGGCGAGCATGCCGCTCTCGGCTTCGCTGGCCCGACGCACCCGCAGGAAATGCCGACCGACCCAATAGCCGTCCCGGCTGATCAGGCTTTCACCGGCCGCCAGCTGTCCGCGCAGGGCCAAAGCCTGTTCAAGGCTGTCCACCGGCTTCACCTGCCCCAACCAGGGAGACAGGTCGACCTGGGCCTCGACTTTATCCAGCAAGCTGCCCGGCACCCGCACGCCATCACCAGCGGGGCTGAGCAGGCGCAGATCGCCCTGGGTGAAGCCCGACAGATCGAAGCCTGCGAAGTCATCCACCAGCACCGCTTGCAGATCGGCGCCCAGCACGGTTTCCACCGCCAGCTCCCAGCCGGCATCGACCTTCAGGCCTTCAGCCAGTCGCGGGCGCTCGGCCAGATGCTGGTCGCGCAGCCATTCGGCAGTGCCGGTGCCTGGGTCCAGCGCGGCTTGCTGCAAGGCCTCCAGCGAAGCCAGACGGCCATTGAGGCGCTGCAATTCGCCCTGGGCCTGCTGCTGATTCTGCAGAGCCAGTTGCAAAGCCTGGCGCAGTTGCTCGAGCCGTTCGACCTGGGCATCTTCGCTGGCTTGCAAGTCTTCAAGGGTGGCTTCGCTGGCAGCCAGTTGTTCGCTCAGTTCGACAATCGCCGCGTCTTCGGGGTCCGCCGCGAGCAAGGCGCGCTCTTCGGCCAAACGGCGCTGACGCTCGGCCAGGCGTTCCATGCTGGCTTCCAGTTGCTGGATGCGCGACTGCTGGACTTCGGCCTGACGCCGCGGCTCGGCAGAGCTCAGGTTGAAATTGTCCCACTGCTCTTGCCAGCCGTGCATGCTCAGCTCGGCTTCTTCCAGGGCGGCGGCAGCCTCTTCGGCGGCGGCGCTGGTGAGTTCCTGTTCCGGCGTGAGCCGCTCCAGTTCTTCGCCAAGGGTCAGCAGCAACGTGCGGTCGTGGCCCAGGTGGGATTCGGTTTCCAAGCGCGCGCGCTCGGCCTCTTTCAAATCATCCTGCAACTGGCGCAGCCGTTGCTGACCGTGCTGGATGCTCTGCTCGACCCGGGCGATGTCGCCACCCACCGAATAGAAGCGCCCTTGCACCAGGTTGAAGCGTTCGGACAAGTCGTGGTGGCCGTCGCGCAAGCGCTCAATGGCGGCGTCGGCATTGCGCTGCTCGGCCACCAGGGCTTCGAAGCTGACTTCCTGGTTGCCAATGATCGCCTCGCGCTGGCCGACCTGCTCGTTCAGCGCCTGCCAGCGCAGGGCCGACAGCTGGGCCTTGAGCTGACGCTCTTCGCCTTTGTATTCCTGGTACTTCTTGGCGGCCTCGGCCTGGCGGTGCAAGCGTTCGAGCTGGCGCTCGAGTTCTTCGCGCAGGTCGGTCAGGCGGGCCAGGTTTTCATGAGTGCGACGAATGCGGTTTTCGGTCTCCCGGCGCCGTTCCTTGTACTTGGAGATGCCGGCGGCTTCTTCGATGAAGTTGCGCAGGTCTTCAGGCTTGGCCTCGATCAGCTTGGAGATCATGCCCTGCTCGATGATCGAATAGCTGCGCGGGCCCAGGCCAGTGCCGAGGAAAATATCGGTGATGTCGCGACGTCGGCACTTGGCGCCGTTCAGGAAATAACTGTTCTGGCTGTCGCGGGTCACTTTGCGGCGGATGGAGATTTCCGCGTAGGCCGCGTACTCGCCGATCAGGGTGCCGTCGGAATTGTCGAACACCAACTCGATGCTCGCCTGGCTCACCGGTTTGCGACTGGTGGAGCCGTTGAAAATGACGTCGGTCATCGACTCGCCGCGCAGATTCTTGGCCGAGCTCTCGCCCATCACCCAGCGTACGGCGTCGATGATGTTCGACTTGCCGCACCCGTTGGGCCCGACCACCGCCGCCATGTTACTGGGGAAGTTCACCGTGGTCGGGTCGACGAAGGATTTGAACCCCGCCAGCTTGATGCACTTGAGCCGCACGTTCAGGCCGCCGTCAGGGCAGAAACCACCAGATCGCAACTGCGCTGGGCGTAGGCCGTCAGCACGATGCGGATCTGCGGCAAATCACGGGCCAGCACGGCGTTCAGCAGGCGCTGGAACAGGTCGAGGAATTCGCTCATCTCGGCCTTGCGTTGTTCCAGGGCCAGAAAGTAGGCGCGGCTCATGGCCGGTTGCAGGTTCTCGACGGTTTCCTGCAAGTACGGGTTGTTGGCAAAGGGGTACGCGGCACGCATTACGCTGAAACTTTCATCGACGAAGGTGCGGATGTCCTGACGCGCGAAGGCGTCCTGCAGGCGCTGCTGGATCTCGAGGAACGGCGCCATGTCGGCCTGCTCCTGCCAGCCATGAGCAACCGCATTGCCCAACAGGATGTACAGCTCGCTCATCAGCGCACAGAGGCTGCGCACCTTGTGTTCGCTCAGTTCGGTGACGTGGGCGCCACGGCGCGGCAGGATCGCGATCAGATGCCGGCGCTCCAGTATCAGCAACGCTTCACGGACCGAGCCGCGACTCACGTTGAGCGCCAGCGTGACCTTCTGCTCCTGGATGCGCTCGCCCGGCTTCATTTCGCCACGGATGATGCGCTCGGCCAGGTGATGGGCGATTTGCTCAGCGAGGCTGTCCGGGGCCTTGAACGTCATGGTTGTCCTTCAAACTCTTCGATTTGCACAAGCGGCGCAGTGTAGCGCACTCGATACGTCATGGCGCAGGGCCTGCAGCGGGTTTTTGGCACGATATAAGCAAAAAAGTTAAGGAATTTACCTTGAAACAAAACCTGTGGGAGCGAGCCTGCTCGCGATGGCGGTGTATCAGTCGATGAATGCATAACTGTTCCGACGCCATCGCGAGCAGGCTCGCTCCCACAGGGTCAATACTGAGTGAATACGTCGTTCATCGACAAAGCGGATTTTCTTGACCTTTAAGTCAGAAAATCGTTGACCGCAAAGTCAGACCTGATAAATTCAGCCTAAGTCGATACAACAATAATGAGTCTGCGAGGCCTTCCGTGATCCAGTTTTTACTCAACCAGGAACTCCGTAGTGAGCACGCCCTGGACCCGAATCTGACCGTGCTCAATTATTTGCGCGAACACGTCGGCAAATCCGGTACCAAAGAAGGCTGCGCCAGCGGCGACTGTGGTGCGTGCACCGTGGTGGTAGGTGAGTTGCAGACCGACGAGGACGGCCGTGAACGCATTCGTTATCGCAGCCTCAATTCGTGCCTGACCTTTGTCTCTTCCCTGCACGGCAAGCAACTGATCAGCGTCGAAGACCTCAAGCACCAAGGCCAATTACACAGCGTCCAACAGGCGATGGTCGATTGCCACGGTTCACAATGCGGCTTCTGCACACCGGGCTTCGTGATGTCGCTGTTCGCCCTGCAAAAGAACAGCGAACAGCCCGACGCCCATAAGGCCCACGAAGCCTTGGCCGGCAATCTATGCCGCTGCACTGGCTACCGGCCGATTCTGGCGGCCGCCGAGCAGGTCTGCTGCACCAGGCAAGCGGACCAGTTCGACGCCCGCGAAGCCGAAACCATCGCTCGCCTCAAGGCCATCGCACCGACTGACACTGGTGAGCTCAACAGCGGCGACAAACGCTGTCTGGTGCCGCTGACCGTGGCCGACCTGGCCGACCTCTACGACGCGTATCCCCAGGCGCGCCTGCTGGCGGGCGGCACGGACCTGGCCCTGGAAGTCACCCAGTTCCATCGCACCCTGCCGGTGATGATCTACGTCGGCAACGTCGCTGAGCTAAAGCGTATCGAGCGTTTCGACGATCGCCTGGAGATCGGCGCCGCCACCGCGCTCTCCGACTGCTACGAAGCCTTGAATGCCGAGTACCCGGACTTCGGTGAACTGCTGCAGCGTTTTGCCTCGCTGCAAATCCGCAACCAGGGCACCCTGGGCGGCAACATCGGCAATGCCTCACCGATTGGCGACTCGCCGCCTTTGCTGATCGCCCTCGGCGCGCAGCTCGTACTGTGCAAGGGCCAGACCCGGCGCACCCTGGCGCTGGAAGACTATTTCATCGATTACCGGGTCACCGCCCGTCAGGAAAGCGAATTCATCGAGAAGATCATCGTGCCCCGGGCCAGCGCTGAGCAGGCGTTCCGCGCCTACAAGGTCTCCAAGCGCCTGGACGATGACATTTCCGCTGTATGCGCGGCGTTCAACCTGCGTATCGAGCAGGGTGTGGTCCAGGACGCCCGGGTGGCCTTCGGCGGCATGGCCGCGACGCCCAAGCGCGCCAAGCATTGTGAAGCAGCATTGATCGGTGCCCCGTGGAACGACAGCACGGTCGAACGCGCCTGCGCCGCCCTGGCCGAAGACTTCACACCGCTGTCGGACTTTCGCGCCAGCAAGGAATACCGCCTGCTCAGCGCTCGCAACCTGCTGCGCAAATACTTCATCGAACTGCAAACGCCGCACATCGAGACTCGGGTGACCGCTTATGTCTAACCATCACGCCGTAGAGAAGACTCAAGCCGAGTTGGCCGAACTGTTCGCCCGCAACCTGACCACCGGCGTGGGTCGCAGCGTCAAGCATGACAGCGCCGCCAAGCACGTGTCTGGCGAGGCCCAGTACATCGACGATCGCCTGGAATTCCCGAACCAGTTGCACGTTTACGCCCGGCTGTCGGACCGCGCCCACGCGCGGATCATCCGCATCGACACGGCGCCTTGCTACGCCTTTGAGGGCGTGCGCATCGCCATCACCCATGAAGACGTGCCGGGTCTCAAGGACATCGGCCCGCTGCTGCCCGGCGATCCGCTGCTGGCCATCGATGATGTGCAGTTCGTCGGCCAACCGGTGCTGGCGGTTGCCGCCAGGGACCTGGAAACCGCGCGCAAGGCCGCGATGGCGGCCATCATCGAATACGAAGACCTGGAACCGGTGCTGGACGTGGTCGAGGCCCTGCGCAAGCGGCATTTCGTGCTGGATAGCCACACCCACCAGCGCGGTGATTCGGCGGCGGCACTGGCCAGTGCCGAGCATCGCATCCAGGGCTCGCTGCACATTGGCGGCCAGGAACATTTTTACCTGGAAACCCAGATTTCCTCGGTGATGCCCACCGAAGACGGCGGCATGATCGTCTACTGCTCCACGCAGAACCCCACCGAAGTACAGAAACTGGTGGCCGAAGTGCTGGACGTTTCGATGAACAAAGTCGTGGTGGACATGCGCCGCATGGGCGGCGGCTTTGGTGGCAAGGAAACCCAGGCCGCCAGCCCGGCGTGCCTGTGCGCGGTCATCGCCCACCTCACCGGCCAGCCGACCAAGATGCGCCTGCCCCGGGTCGAAGACATGCTGATGACTGGCAAGCGCCACCCTTTCTACATCGAATACGACGTCGGCTTCGACAGCACCGGGCGTCTGCACGGTATTGCCCTGGAGCTGGCCGGCAACTGCGGTTGCTCGCCGGACCTGTCGGCCTCGATTGTCGACCGGGCGATGTTCCATGCCGACAACGCCTATTACCTGGGCGACGCGACCATCAACGGCCATCGCTGCAAGACCAACACCGCGTCGAACACTGCTTACCGTGGCTTCGGCGGGCCGCAAGGCATGGTCGCCATCGAAGAGGTGATGGACGCCATCGCCCGCCATCTGGGGCTCGATCCGCTGGCGGTGCGCAAGGCCAACTACTACGGCAAGACCGAGCGCAACGTCACCCACTACTACCAGACCGTCGAGCACAACATGCTCGAGGAGATGACCGCTGAACTCGAGCAAAGCAGCCAGTATGCCGAACGCCGCGAAGCGGTCCGTCGCTACAACGCCAACAGCCCTGTGCTGAAAAAAGGCCTGGCGCTGACCCCGGTGAAATTTGGTATTTCGTTCACCGCCAGTTTTCTCAACCAGGCCGGGGCGCTGATTCACGTCTATACCGACGGCAGCATCCACCTGAACCATGGCGGCACGGAAATGGGCCAGGGCTTGAACACCAAAGTCGCGCAAGTGGTGGCCGAGGTGTTCCAGGTGGAAATGGACCGGGTGCAGATCACTGCAACCAACACCGACAAGGTGCCGAACACCTCACCCACCGCTGCCTCCAGCGGTGCCGACCTCAATGGCAAGGCTGCGCAGAATGCCGCCGAAACCATCAAGCAGCGCCTGGTGGAGTTCGCTGCGCGGCAGTACAAGGTCAGCGAAGAAGATGTGGCGTTCCACAACGGCCATGTGCGGGTGCGCGATCACATTCTGACGTTCGAGGCGCTGGTCCAGCAGGCGTATTTCGCTCAAGTCTCGCTGTCGAGCACCGGTTTCTACAAGACCCCGAAAATCTATTACGACCGCAACCAGGCCCGGGGCCGGCCGTTCTACTACTACGCCTATGGCGCGGCGTGTGCCGAGGTGATCGTCGACACCCTGACCGGCGAATACAAGATGCTGCGCACCGACATCCTCCACGACGTCGGCGCCTCGCTGAACCCGGCCATCGACATCGGCCAGGTCGAGGGCGGTTTCATCCAGGGCATGGGCTGGCTGACCATGGAAGAGCTGGTATGGAACGACAAAGGCAAGCTACAGACCTGCGGCCCGGCCAGCTACAAGATTCCCGCGGTGGCCGACATGCCGCTGGATCTGCGGGTCAAGCTGGTGGAAAACCGCAAGAACCCTGAAGACACCGTGTTCCACTCCAAAGCCGTGGGTGAGCCACCGTTCATGCTCGGCATCGCCGCGTGGTGCGCCATCAAGGACGCCGTGGCGAGCCTGGGGGATTACCAGCACCAGCCAAAAATCGATGCGCCGGCGACGCCGGAGCGGGTGTTGTGGGGGTGTGAGCAGATGCGGCAGTTGAAGGTGGCCAAGACCGTCGAAGTTGAAACCGAGTTGGCTTCGCTTTAGACCGCGGCGCGGCCAATCGCGAGCAGGCTCGCTCCCACAGGACCGCGATCCAATGTGGGAGCGAGCCTGCTCGCGATGAGGCCTGAACAGACAACACAGATGTTGAGGTGAAATATGTACAACTGGATCAGCGCCCTCGCCGACCTGCAAGATCGCGGTGAACCCTGCGTGCTGGTGACGATCATCGAAGAACTCGGCTCGACTCCGCGCAATGCCGGTTCGAAGATGGTGATCAGCGCCAGCCAGACATTCGACACCATCGGCGGTGGGCACCTGGAATACAAAGCCATGGAGCTCGCCCGGCAGATGCTCGCCAGCGGCCAGCAAAACACCCATCTGGAGCGCTTCAGCCTCGGCGCCAGCCTGGGCCAGTGCTGCGGCGGCGTGACCGTGCTGCTGTTCGAACCCATGGGCCAGGTCCAGGCGCAGATTGCCGTATTCGGCGCCGGCCATGTCGGCCGCGCCCTGGTGCCGCTGCTGGCGAGCCTGCCCTGCAAGGTGCGCTGGATCGACTCACGGGCAGCGGAGTTTCCCGAACACCTGCCCCACGGCGTGCGCAAGATCGTCAGTGAAGAGCCGCTGGATGAAATCGACGAACTGCCCGCCGGCAGCTACTGCATCGTCATGACCCATAACCATCAGCTCGACCTGGAACTGAGTGCCGCGATCCTCAAGCGCAACGACTTCGCCTACTTCGGCCTGATCGGTTCGAAAACCAAACGGGTCAAGTTCGAACATCGTCTGCGTGATCGCGGCTTCGACAGCAGCACCTTGCAACGCATGCGCTGCCCGATGGGCATCGGCGAGGTCAAAGGCAAATTGCCTGTGGAGATCGCCATTTCCATCGCCGGTGAAATCATCGCCACCTATAACGCGGATTTCGGCCAGCACACCACGCGCGCCGAACCGATTGCCAAGCTGCTGCCGGCCTCGCGCCGCAGCCAGGCGAACCGTTGAACAATCGTTGAGTATTCCCATGCCCCTGACACGTAAAGCCTACCGCGCCGCCCTGCTCCACAGCCTCGCCGACCCTGCCGAAGTCGGCATTGAAGCGTCCTATGAATACTTTGCAGACGGCCTGCTGGTGGTGGAAAACGGCCAGATCAGCGCCATCGGCCACGCCAGCGAGTTGCTGCCGACCCTGGCGGCCGACATCGAGATCACGCATTACCAGGACGCGCTGATCACCCCCGGCTTCATCGACACCCACATCCACCTGCCGCAAACCGGCATGGTCGGGGCTTACGGCGAGCAATTGCTGGACTGGCTCAACACCTACACCTTCCCCTGTGAAAGTCAGTTCGCCGACAAAGCCCATGCCGACGCCGTCGCCGATATTTTCGTCAAGGAGCTGCTGCGCAATGGCACCACCACCGCGCTGGTGTTCGGCAGTGTGCATCCGCAATCGGTTAATTCGTTTTTCGAAGTGGCCGAGCAACTCGACCTGCGGATGATCGCCGGCAAAGTGATGATGGATCGCAACGCCCCGGACTACCTGACCGACACTGCCGAATCCAGCTACACCGAAAGCAAAGCGCTGATCGAGCGCTGGCATGGCAAGGGCCGCCTGCATTACGCCGTGACCCCGCGTTTTGCGCCGACCAGCACGCCGGAACAACTGGCCCTGGCAGGTCAGTTGCTGGGGGAATATCCCGACCTGTACATGCAGACGCACATCAGTGAGAACCTGCAGGAAGTGCAATGGGTCAAGGAACTGTTTCCAGAGCGTAAAGGTTATCTGGACGTCTACGACCACTACCAACTGCTGGGCGAGCGTTCGGTGTTCGCCCACGGCGTGCACCTGTGTGACGACGAATGCGCGCGCCTGGCACAGACCGGTTCGGCCATCGCGTTCTGCCCGACGTCGAACTTTTTCCTCGGCAGCGGCCTGTTCAACCTGCCAATGGCCGAGAAGCACAAAGTGAACGTGGGATTGGGCACGGACGTCGGTGGCGGTACCAGTTTCTCGTTGCTGCAAACCCTGAACGAAGCCTACAAGGTGATGCAGTTGCAGGGCGCCCGCCTGAGCCCGTTCAAGTCGCTGTACCTGGCCACTCTTGGCGGCGCCCGGGCCTTGCGCCTGGAAGACCGGATCGGGACTTTACAGCCGGGCAGCGATGCAGACTTTCTGGTGTTGGACTACAACGCCACACCGCTGCTGAGCTATCGCCTGCAACAGGCCCGGGACATTGCCGAGCGGTTATTCGTGTTGATGACGCTGGGGGATGACCGGACGGTGGCGCAGACTTATGCGGCTGGACGATTGGTGCATCAGCGCTAGATTTCTAGCGCCTGTCAGACCGCCAATCGCGAGCAGGCTCGCTCCCACAGTGGATTTGTGTCAGTCACATAACCCCTGTGGGAGCGAGCCTGCTCGCGATGAAGGCAACTCGGTACGCCTGATTCAACCCATCAAAGCTTGGCCGTCGACCGCCCTGGCTTCTTGCTCTGCAACAGATGCGAAAACACCGCATGCAAATCATCCGACGCGCTTTCTTCGTCGAGGTTGAGCTTGCTGTCGATGTGGTCCATGTGATGCATCATCAGGTCCACCGCCAGGGTGGCGTCGCGGGCCTCGATGGCGTCGATCAATTGGGTGTGTTCGTCGTAGGAACAGTGGGAGCGGTTGCCGCTTTCATACTGGGCGATGATCAGCGAGGTCTGGGACACCAGGCTGCGCTGGAAGCTGATCAGCGGGGCATTCTTCGCCGCCTCGGCCAGCTTGAGGTGGAACTCGCCTGACAGGCGGATGCCGGCGCCACGGTCACCACGGGAAAAACTGTCGCGCTCGTCGCTGACCATCTGCCGCAGCTCGGCCAGCTGTTCGGCGGTGGCGTGCTGCACCGCCAGCTCGGTGATTGCCCGCTCCACCAGACGCCGGGCCATGAATACCTGGCGGGCCTCTTCGACACTCGGACTGGCCACCACGGCGCCACGATTGGGCCGCAACAGCACCACACCTTCGTGGGCCAGACGCGACAGCGCACGGCGAATGATGGTGCGGCTGACCCCGAAAATCTCCCCCAACGCCTCTTCGCTCAACTTTGTACCGGGCGCCAGGCGCTGTTCGAGGATGGCCTCGAAAATATGCGCATAGACAATATCGTCCTGGGTTCCGCTGCGACCGGCTTTGCCTGCTCGCGGTTGTTTCTTGAGGGGTTGCAACTGTTCGTTCATGGGCACTCGAGTCGGGAGAACTGCGGCGAATTGACCGTGACTGTAATACGCCTCAGCGGGTCGCTGGCAAGTATCACGTAAATAATACGGCGATTGTACACAACCTCTGATGGCAACACGACTGTACGGCTGTTTGCGGACGTGGCTGTATTGCAATCGGCAACGAGGTTGAGTTTAGGCTTAAACCCCAAATCTGTGGCCCCCCGCCCTCCTGCAATTTACAACAAGGACCACCGCCCACCATGACCGAAGTCACGACCACGCCACTTCGTCCGCTGGCCGATACATCACCATCAGCGATCGTCGCCGGTTTCATCGCCATGATGACCGGCTACACCAGCTCGCTCGTGTTGATGTTCCAGGCCGGACAGGCGGCAGGGCTGACCAGCGGGCAGATTTCTTCGTGGATCTGGGCGATTTCCATCGGCATGGCCGTGTGCTCCATTGGCCTGTCGTTGCGGTATCGCACACCGATCACCATCGCCTGGTCGACACCCGGCGCGGCGCTGCTGATCACCAGTCTGGGCGGGGTCAGTTATGGCGAGGCCATCGGTGCCTACATCACCTGCGCGGTGCTGGTGACGATCTGTGGCCTGACCGGCAGCTTCGAGCGCCTGGTCAAGCGCATTCCGGCCTCGCTGGCGGCGGCATTGCTGGCGGGGATCCTGTTCAAGATCGGCAGCGAGATTTTCGTCGCTGCCCAGCATCGAACCGGCCTGGTGCTGGGGATGTTTTTCACCTACCTGATCGTCAAGCGCCTGTCGCCGCGCTACGCGGTGCTAGCTGCGTTGCTGATCGGTACGGCACTGTCAGGCTTGATGGGGCTGCTGGACTTCAGCGGCTTTACCCTGGAAGTCGCCACGCCGGTATGGACCACCCCGCATTTCTCCCTGGCGGCCACCATCAGCATCGGCATTCCGCTGTTCGTGGTGGCGATGACCTCGCAAAACATGCCGGGCATCGCGGTGCTGCGGGCAGACGGTTACAACGTGCCGGCCTCGCCGCTGATCACCAGCACCGGCATCGCCTCGCTGCTGCTGGCGCCGTTCGGCTCCCACGGCATTAACCTGGCGGCCATCAGCGCGGCCATCTGCACCGGGCCCCACGCCCATGAGGATCGTCACAAACGCTACACGGCGGCGGTCTGGTGCGGGATTTTCTACGGGCTTGCCGGAGTGTTCGGCGCGACACTGGCGGCATTGTTCGCGGCGCTGCCCAAGGAACTGGTGCTGTCCATCGCGGCGTTGGCGCTGTTCGGCTCAATCATCAATGGCTTGAGCATCGCCATGAGCGAAGCCCGGGAACGGGAAGCGGCACTGATCACCTTCATGGTCACAGCATCGGGGTTGACGCTGTTTTCCATCGGTTCGGCGTTCTGGGGGATTGTGGCGGGGGTGTTGACCTTGCTGATCCTGAACTGGCGTAACGCCTAAAAAAGATCGCAGCCTTCGGCAGCTCCTACATTGGAATGCGTACATCCTGTAGGAGCTGCCGAAGGCTGCGATCTTTTTGACCGGCAACCCGAGGAACGGGCTGCCGGCTCAAACCATCAAGCGACCGGATTGATCGGCTTTTCCGGGTACCAGACGTCCATCAGCGGGCTGACTTCAACGCTGGTCAGCTCAGGACGCGCCTTGAGCCAGGCTTCAACGGCCGCACGCTGCTCTTCGGACACCGAGCCACGCTTCTGCAGGCAAACCAGACCGTAGTCGTCGCCGCCAACATAGCCCAGACCATTGGCTTCCATGGCTTCTTTCAGGAAAGCGTCGAGGAAAGCGTCAACGGCCTCATCGGCCAGATCTTCTTTGAAATCCAGGTTCAGTTCGAAACCCAGCTCTTGAAATTCATCCACGCACAGTTTTTTGCGCAGACGCTGGGAACGGTTAGTCGCCATTGGAACAATCCTCATAAGTAATAACGGCCGGCACTCTACCAGTTTGGTGCACCGTTTGCCCGCCTGATCGGGTATGCGGGCCTACCGTCGGTAAAAAATAGCGCCTCAAAGGGCTCAGGCACGGCACAAGCCGCTACACCTTGGGGCATAATGCCGACACTTTCATGACGTTGAGGGCGTTCATTTTCATGTCCTCGTTTTTTTCCCCTCGCCCGTAGGGTTTTATTTCAAATGATCAGATCTTTGCGTCCACTGCTTTTGGCCAGCCTTCTTCTTCCCCTGGCCCTGCCCGCATCCACCAGCGCCACCACCATCAACACGGCCCTGACGCCCAATGTGCAAAAGGCCCTCAAGAACAGCAAGCTGCAAAACAACGCCTTGTCCCTGGTGATGATCCCGCTCAACGGCCCTGGCACCCCGACCCTGTACAACGCCGACGTCTCGGTAAACCCGGCCTCCACCATGAAACTGGTGACCACCTATGCCGCCTTGGAGATGCTGGGACCCAATCACCAGTGGAAAACCGAGTTCTACACCGACGGCACTCTCAGCGGCGGGATTCTCAACGGTAACCTGTACCTCAAGGGCGGCGGCGATCCCAAGTTGAACATGGAAAAGCTCTGGTTGCTGATGCGCGACCTGCGGGCCAATGGTGTGCAACAGGTTACTGGAGACTTGGTGCTGGACCGCGGTTTCTTCGTCAAACCGCAGTTGCCTGAATTCAACGACGACGGCAACGACAAAAACAAACCGTTCCTGGTCAAGCCCGATTCCCTGCTGGTCAACCTCAAGGCCCTGCGTTTTGTCGCCCGCAATGACGCTGGCCGGGTACTGGTGTCGGTGGAGCCGCCGATTGCCAGCATTCGCATCGAAAACCAGGTCAAGGCACTCAATTCCAAGCAATGCACCGGTGGCGTGCGCTACAACCCGGTGCCCCAGGCGGACGGCAGCGTGACCGTGACCGTCGGCGGCCAGCTCGGTGACGGTTGCAGTTCCCAGACTTACCTGGCGCTGCTGGACCACCCCACCTATACCGCCGGAGCGGTGCGGGCGATCTGGAAGGAACTCGGCGGCAGCATCCAGGGCAAGGACCGTCTGGCGGCGACCCCGAAAAGCGCCAAAGTGCTGGCCCGGGCATTCTCGCCGGACCTGGCGGAGATCATTCGCGACATCAACAAATACAGTAACAACACCATGGCCCAGCAGTTGTTCCTGAGCCTGGGCGCAGAATTTCGCAACGAAGCCGACGGTGACGACGCCAAGGCGGCACAACGGGTGGTACGCCAGTGGCTGGCCAGGAAAGGTATCACCGCGCCGCACCTGGTCATGGAGAACGGCTCCGGCCTGTCCCGCGCCGAAAGGGTGAGTGCCCGGGAAATGGCGGCGATGCTACAAGCCGCGTGGCGCAGCCCGTACTCCGCCGAATTCATCAGTTCGATGCCCATCGCCGGCACCGACGGCACCATGCGCAAACGTCTCAAGACCACCGCCATGGCCGGCGAAGCCCACGTCAAGACCGGCACCCTGAACACCGTTCGCGCCATCGCGGGCTACAGCCGTGACATCAACGGCAACACCTGGGCCGTGGTGGCGATCCTCAACGACCCGCGGCCATGGGGCGCTTCGTCGGTGCTGGATCAGGTGCTGCTGGACCTGTACCGCCAGCCGAAACTGCCGCAGACGGCTTCGGTGCTCTAAACCGACACGAAACCAATGTGGGCGAGCCTGCTCGCGATGGCGTCGGAACATTCAGCCTCTATAGAGGCTGAACCTCCGCCATCGCGAGCAGGCTCGCTCCCACATTTAGGGTTGCCCATAGATATTCACTCTGGGCGCAGGTAGCGCTCAGCCCAACTGCACCTCAACCCGATCCCGTCCGGCCTGCTTGGCCGCGTACACCCCTGAGTCGGCCCGCAACAGCAACGCATCCGCCCCCTCCCCGACGCGCCAGGTCGCGATGCCGAAGCTGGCAGTGATGACCCCCACGTCCTCGATCGGCGCGCTGCGCAACCCCTCCCACAACCCCACGGCCAAGGCATGGGCGCTTTCGCCGTCGGTGTCCGGGCATAACACCACAAACTCTTCACCGCCCAGCCGGCAGAACACGTCGGTGCGTCGCAGCCGCTGGGTGATGCGCTGGCAAACCGCCTGCAACACCCGATCGCCCACTGCATGACCATGCTGATCGTTGATGCGCTTGAAGTGGTCGATGTCGAGCATGATGACCGCCAACTCTCCGGTACCCCGCTCCACCCGGGCCATCTCCGTGGTCAGGCGCTCCTGGAAATAGCGCCGGTTGCGAATACCTGTCAGGGCGTCGGTCACTGACAAGGCTCGCAGTTCTTCTTCCACCCGCTTGAGATCGGAAATGTCGGAAACATAACCGTGCCACAACACCCCACCGCCCGGCAGTTCCTCAGGCGTGGCCTCGCCGCGCACCCAGCGCAGCCCACGCTGCGGCAGTTGCAGGCGATACTCCTCGCGCCATGGGCTCAGGGTGTCGGCCGAAGTGCGGATCGATCTGCGCACGCGCGCGCTGTCCAGCGGATGAATACGCGAGAAAATCGATTCGGCGTTGCGCACCAGTGTTTCGGGCTCCAGTTCATAGATATCGCGAATGCCATCACTGGCATAAATCACGCTGAAACGCCCGTTGAAATCCATCTTGAACTGGTAGATGCCCCCAGGCACGTGGGCACTGAGTTTTTTCAGCAACAGGTCTCGGGCGGCCAGGGCCTCATGAACGCGCTTACGTTCGGTGATGTCGATGCAGATCGCCAGATGCCCGACCCACAGCCCCTGATCATCGAGCATCGGTGTCGCCAGCATGTTCACGGTCAGATGGCTGCCATCGCGGCGCACCAGGGTCCATTCCCGGGCCTGCTGGCCACCCTGTTCGCCGCCCTCGACCAGCATTGCGTGACACGTGGGAATCGGTTTGCCATAACGCGCAGCAAGCTGTACCGCTCGGGCCTGGAGCTCGCGCGGCAAGTGAAGGCTTTCGAGGGTCATGCAGTGCAGAACCTCGCCGCTGTCGTAGCCAAGCATCTGTTCGGCACCTGCATTGAACGTGGTGATCACCCCGCGCAGATCCGTGGCGATAATCGCAACCTGGGTCGCGGCATCCAGCACACCACGCAACTGGCCGTGGGTGCCCCGCAGCTCCTGCTCACGCTCGCGCAGCTCTCGGGTCCGCTGCTCGACCAGTTGCAGGGCCCGCTGTCGCTGGCTGACCAACACATACAGCAGGGCACTGAGGAGCAGGCTGAGCAAGCTACCTAATATCACCACGCTTGCCATCGAAGAAGGGTTGGTGGACAGGAACATGCGACTGGGTCGCAGCTCTATCCGGTAGTCGCGATCGGCCAGGCGCAACAGGCGGGTCGCCGACAATTCACTTTCACCCGGTGGATTGAGCGACTCGAACAGCACTTCCTCACGATCGTCCGTGGACAGGTCCATGACCCGCATCGAAAGATTGTCCTGACCGGGCGCCGGCAGGCCATCCCCCACCAACTGGCGCATGCTGACGGCAGCCGCGACGTAACCGAACGGTTCCCTGGACCACGCCCTGGAGACCGGCGCGACCAGCAACACCCCGCGCACCGAGGTGGAAGCCTCACCCACCAGGTCCAACGGTTGCGATACCACCATGGCGTCAAGGTGGCGAGCGCGCTCAAGGGTGGCACGGCGCAAGGGATGGGCGAGCAGATCCAAGCCCCGTGGGGCCTTGAAGGAGGGCTGACTCTGGAGGTACAGCACCGGCACGTATTCGTCCCGCTCGGCGGCCAGGCGCAGGCCACCGGAGTCGTCTGGCTCACGGATGGAAAACGTATCGCCCTCCTCGGTCCGGGCTTGTTGTTCGAACGATGCTCGTTCGTCGCGCAGCACCCGAGGCGCCCAGGCAAACGCCTGGGTGCGCCGCAATAAGGCTTCGGCATAGCCATGGAATTCCCTCTCGGAAACCCTGGCCGAATTGGCAAAAAAACGCCGCAGACTATCGAGACGTTGCTCCTGGTCCTGGAAACGCTCCACGATGCGGCTGAAGCGCTCCTCGACTTGCAGTTCAAAGCGCTGGCGCAATTGCTGGTCAAACAGACTGGCCATCGCCCAGGTCAGCAAACCGGTCAGGAACGCACCGGCCAGCAGCACCAGCGAAGCCACCAGCCAGGCCGACACATCTTCGCTGATAAAACCCAGGATCCTGGGGCGCACCTGATGCAATGCCATAAATACAACTCAGAAAGGGGCAGGCATAGGTACCGCCCTGTCCACAGGCTTAAGTTATAGCTATTAGCCATCACTTTGACCAGCACAAAAACGCCTGAAAGCCTTGAGTTTCAAGGCTTTCATGGATCCAATCGACTAAAGGTCAGCGGGCCATGATCTTCCAGGCACGATGAATCTTGCCGTTGCGGGCAAAATCCGGATCGATGGTCTTGGCGGTGATTTCCTCCACCGCGTAACGCTCACCCAGATTGTCCTCGAGCTGGAACTTGCGGAAGTTGTTGGAGAAGTACAGAACGCCCCCCGGCGCCAGGCGGGCCATGGCCAAGTCCAGCAGTTGGACGTGGTCGCGCTGTACGTCGAACACCCCTTCCATGCGCTTGGAGTTGGAGAAGGTCGGCGGGTCGATGAAGATCAGGTCGTATTCGTCACGACTGGCTTCGAGCCAAGCCATCACGTCGCCCTGCTCCAGGCGATTCTTGTCGGAGAAGCCATTGAGCGACAGATTGCGCCGCGCCCAGTCCAGGTAGGTTTTCGACAGGTCGACACTGGTGGTGCTTCGCGCACCGCCCTTGGCGGCGTGGACACTGGCGGTCGCGGTGTAGCAGAACAGATTGAGGAAGCGCTTGCCGGCCGCCTCTTTCTGGATCCGCAGGCGCATCGGCCGGTGGTCGAGAAACAGCCCGGTGTCCAGGTAGTCGGTGAGGTTGACCAGCAGCTTCACGCCGCCTTCGTTGACCTCGGTGAACTTGCCCTGGGCGCTCTGACGCTCGTACTGCTTGGTGCCGCTCTGCCGCTCGCGACGCTTGATCACCACGCGGCTCTTGTCGATATTCAGTGCCTGGGGGATGGCGGCCAGGGCGTCGAACAGCCGGGCCGAGGCCTTTTCCGGGTCAATGGATTTTGGCGCGACGTATTCCTGGACGTGAACCCAATCGTGGTACAGGTCGATGGCCATGGAGTATTCCGGCATGTCGGCATCGTAGACCCGATAGCAGTCCACACCTTCACGCTTGGCCCATTTGCTCAGCAGCTTGAGGTTCTTTTGCAGGCGATTGGCAAACATCTGCCCACCTTCGCTCAACCGCGCCTGCTCAACCACGGGGGCTGGGGCCGGTGCCGGTTTGATCGGGTTGCCGTTCTTGTTGTACTGGCGCTCTTGCGGCACCTCGGGCGCCTGTTCGTACTCAGCCTGCTCACGCTCGGCCTGGCGCTGTTCCGGGGTACGACGCTCACCGGTGACGAACTGATCCGGCAGGACCTTGATCAGCAGCAATTTGCACGGCAAGGCGCCGTTCCAGAACGAATACTGCTTGTGACTGCGAATACCCATGCGCTTGCCCAGGTCCGGCGCACCGGTGAACACTGCGGCCTCCCAGTTCAGGCAGGCCTGGCGCAGGCGCTCGCCGAGGTTCTGATAGAGATAGAGCAAGCTGGCTTCGTCGCCCAGACGCTCGCCGTACGGCGGGTTACAGATCACCAGGCCTTTCTGGTTCTGGTCCGGGCGGGGTTCGAACGTGGCGACTTCACCTTGATAGATCTTGATCCACTCGCTCAGGCCGGCACGCTCGACGTTGTTGCGGCCAGGCTGAATCAAGCGTGGGTCTGCCTCGTAGCCGCGAATCCACAGCGGTGGCTTGGCCAACCCGGCAGCGGCACGGGCGCTGGCCTCTTCGTGCAGCTTCTTCCACAACGCCGGCACGTGGCCGAGCCAGGCGGTAAACCCCCACTGCTGACGACGCAAGTTCGGCGCCATGTCGGCGGCGATCATGCCGGCTTCCACCAGGAAGGTGCCGACGCCGCACATCGGGTCGGCCAGCGCCCCGCCTTCAGCGGCAATACGCGGCCAGCCGGCACGGATCAGGATGGCTGCGGCGAGGTTTTCCTTCAGGGGCGCGGCACCTTGCTGCAAGCGATAGCCGCGCTGGTGCAGGCTGTGGCCGGAGAGGTCCAGAGAAAGGATCGCCTCGCCGCGGTCCAGGCGCAGGTGAATGCGCAGGTCCGGGTTGAGCTTGTCGATGGATGGCCGCTCGCCTGTCGGGGTGCGCAGCTTGTCGACAATGGCGTCCTTGACCTTCAAGGCGCCGAAGTGGGTGTTGTCGATACCCGAGCCGTGGCCGCTGAACTCCACCGCCAGGGTGCCATCGGCGAGCATGTGGTCTTGCCAATCCACATCCAGCACGCCGTGATACAGGTCTTCGGCGTCTTTCATCGGGAAGCGCTTGAGCACCAGCAATACGCGGTTGGCCAGGCGCGACCACAGGCACAGGCGGTAAGCCGTTTCCATGTCGGCCATGCCACGCACGGCCGAGGTGTGCTCACGCGCCTCTTCAAGGCCAAGCCCGACGGCTTCCTCGATAAGCAGGCCTTCAAGACCTTTGGGGCAAGTGAGGAAGAGTTCGAAACGATCGGACATGGGATTTCCAGAGCCTTTGGCTAAGTGGACCGGGCAACGCATTGCCGGGCCGGGTTCAATCAGGTGCTTTTCTCAAGAGCACCCGCGTGGCACGAGAGTGTGCCGTGCCGCCCTCGCCGCTCAGGTTAAAAGAGCTTAGAGGCGAGGGCAGATAAAAAATTCTGTGCAACAAATTGTGAAAACTCGACCCTTTCGTCGAATAGTACCCGAGTGCAACAGGGGGACATTCTCATTCGCCTGGGGGTTGCACCCTTCGATGCAGGGCCGATCATACAGGGGTCTTGCCTAAAAGCGGGTGACGAACATCATGTTACTTATCGCCCTAACATCTTTATTGTTACGTGCTTATGACAAAACGATCATTCCATCCATGTGACGCTTTGGTTAGAACTCAACACAGGTTGACGTCGCAACGGCGTCAACACCTCGGCTCGTCACGCCGGCAACGAGCCACCAACGGCAGAATGATTCTGCCCCGGCCTCGATAGAGGTCAACGCGAAGCAACAGTCAACAAGTGAGGGCAACACCCTATGAGAAGACTTAAGCGTGATCCGTTGGAAAGAGCATTTTTACGCGGTTACCAATATGGCGTTGGTGGTAAATCCCGTGAGCTTTGCCCCTTTACTCTACCGTCGGTACGTCAAGCCTGGATCAATGGCTGGCGAGAAGGACGCGGCGACAACTGGGACGGTATGACCGGCACTGCGGGTATCCATAGACTCAACGAACTTCACGCCGTCGGCTGACACAGGGCTTAACACTCAAGAACTCGACAATTTGATACCCACATCGATTTAACCACGCGCGTCCCATCCGGACGCCGGGCTTCGGCCCAGGGGGCTCCTTCGAGGAGCCCTTTTTAATGCCTGGGTTTCAGCGAACACTGCAAAAAGCCGAGCGGTGAACACCCTTGCTCCCGCTGGGCTGCGCCCTGTAGGAGCTGTCGAGTGCAACGAGGCTGCGATCTTTCCTCTGGCAATGGGGTCTAGAGCGAAAGATCAAGATCAAGATCAAAAGATCGCAGCCTGCGGCAGCTCCTACAGAGTCCAGCGGGAGCAAGCTCCCTCGCCACAGTGAGTCTGCGCAGTCTTTAAGAACTTACCCGCGTTGAAATTGGCCAAGCGCGGCAATCGCATCCACCGACTCACGAATCAACGCCGGCCCCTTATAGATAAAGCCCGAATAAATCTGCACCAGGCTCGCGCCTGCGCTGATTTTCTCCGCAGCATGCTTGCCCTCGGTGATGCCGCCCGCCGCGATGATCGGCAAGCGTCCGGCCAGTTCGGCGGCCAGCACTTTCACAGTATGGGTGCTCTTGTCCCGCACCGGAGCACCGGACAGCCCGCCCGCCTCGTCAGCGTGTTCCACCCCTTCGACGCCTTCACGACCCAACGTCGTGTTGGTGGCAATCACCGCGTCCATTCCGGTGTCGATCAGGGCCTGGGCTACCTGTGCGGTCTCTTCGTCGGTCATGTCCGGGGCGATCTTGATGGCCAGTGGCACATGTTTGCCATGGATCACCGCCAATTCGGCGCGACGTCGGGCCAGGTCGGCCAGCAGTTGCTTGAGCGAATCACCGAATTGCAGGCTGCGCAGCCCCGGCGTGTTCGGGGAACTGACGTTGACGGTCACATAACTGGCGTGGGCGTAGACCTTGTCCAGGCAGATCAGATAATCGTCGACCGCGCGCTCCACCGGTGTATCGAAGTTCTTGCCGATGTTGATGCCCAGCACGCCCTTGTACTTGGCCGCGGCCACACGCCCCAGCAAATGGTCGACGCCCAGGTTGTTAAAGCCCATGCGGTTGATGATCGCCTCGGCTTGCGGCAGGCGGAAAATCCGTGGCTTGGGGTTGCCCGGCTGGGCACGCGGGGTGACGGTGCCGATTTCCACGAAACCGAACCCCAACTGGGCAAAACCGTCGATGGCCGCGCCATTCTTGTCCAGGCCCGCCGCCAGCCCGACCGGGTTGGGGAACTCAAGCCCCATCACATTCACCGGCAATTTAGCGGGCGCCTTGCACAACAGACCATTGAGGCCCAAACGTCCACCCGCGCCGATCAGGTCCAGGGACAGATCGTGGGAGGTTTCCGGGGAAAGTTTGAACAGCAGTTCACGGGCCAGGGTGTACATGGGCGGCTTGGACTCGGGCGACGAAATGAGGCGGCGATTATAGCCGGGCAACGACGATGCACGCGAGGCGCCTGCACAAAACAGCAGCGATGGCATATGCCTTGCACCACTTGCGTTCATCGGCACCCATGCCAACGACGGAATGAGTGCCACACTGTATTTGAAGGACAACGGCGTCGTCATCCGGCCTTGCAAACGTCCGGATACGGCGCCTTTTTTTGTGGAAAGGTGATGCGCGATGAATGAAATTCCAGCCAACCCCCTGGCCTGGGTCAACGGCAGCGATGCCCCGGAAAAGAGCGCGATCAATCTTGGCTTCATGGCCTTGAGCGACTGCGCGCCGCTGGTGGTGGCCGCTACCCAGGGCTTCGCCCAGCCTTACGGGCTGACTTTGAACCTCAAGCGCCAAGCTTCCTGGGCCAACCTGCGGGACAAGCTGGTCAGCGGTGAAATCGATGCCGCCCACAGTTTGTACGGCCTGATCTACGCGGTGCACCTGGGCATCGGCGGGGTCGCGCCGACCGACATGGCGGTGTTGATGGGGCTGAACCAGAACGGCCAGAGCATCAATCTTTCCCATGGCTTGCAGGCCCAAGGCGTGACCAGTCCTGAGGCACTGGAACAGCATGTGCACCAAACTCGCCCGAAACTGACCTTCGCCCAGACCTTCCCCACTGGCACCCACGCCATGTGGCTGTATTACTGGCTCGCCGCTCAAGGCATCCATCCGCTGTCGGATGTTGACAGCGTGGTGGTGCCGCCGCCGCAAATGATCGCCCACCTGCAGGCCGGACGGATCGACGGCTTCTGCGTGGGCGAGCCATGGTGCGCCAGTGCGGTAAAACAGAACCTGGGCTTCACCCTGGCGACGACCCAGACCATCTGGCCCGATCACCCGGAAAAAGTCCTCGGCTGCACCCGTGCATTCGTCGAGCAATACCCCAATACCGCCCGCGCACTGGTGATGGCAATCCTGCAAGCCAGTCGCTTCATTGAACAAAGCACCGAGAACCGCCGCAGCACCGCACAACTATTGAGTGCGCCCGAATACCTGGATGCGCCGCTGGATTGCATCGAGCCGCGCCTGTTGGGGATCTACGCCGATGGGCTGGGCAACAGCTGGCAAGACCCTCACGCGATGCGCTTCCACGGTAACGGTGAAGTGAACCTGCCCTACCTGTCCGATGGCATGTGGTTCATGACCCAGTTCCGCCGCTGGGGCCTGCTGCGTGAAGACCCGGATTACCTGGCCGTGGCACAGCAAGTCCAGCAGCTCAAGCTATACCGTCAAGCCTGCGCGGCACTGGACATCCCCTCCCCCCGCCAGGACATGCGCAGCAGTCAATTGATCGACGGCACCACCTGGGACGGCTCGGATCCGGCCGCTTATGCCAAAAGCTTCAAACTGCACGCCTTGAGCGATGCGGCTCCCCTCTTCGCCAGCCGCTGACAGGAGCCACGACCATGCTACGTATCCTGCTGATCAACGACACCGCGAAAAAAGTCGGCCGCCTCAAAGCCGCCCTGATTGAGGCTGGGTTCGAAGTCATCGACGAATCAGGATTGACCATCGACCTGCCGGCGCGCGTCGAAACGGTGCGTCCGGACGTGATCCTGATCGATACCGAGTCACCGGGGCGCGATGTGATGGAGCAAGTGGTGCTGGTCAGTCGCGACCAGCCACGACCGATCGTCATGTTTACCGACGAACATGACCCGGATGTCATGCGCCAGGCGATCAAGTCGGGCGTCAGCGCCTACATCGTCGAAGGCATCCACGCGGCGCGCCTGCAACCAATCCTCGACGTGGCCATGGCGCGCTTCGAAAGTGACCAGGCCCTGCGCGCCCAGCTCCTGGCCCGGGACCAGCAACTGGCCGAGCGCAAACGCATCGAACTGGCCAAGGGCATGCTGATGAAGATGAAAGAATGCAACGAAGAACAGGCCTACACCCTGATGCGCCGACAGGCCATGAGCCGCCAGCAGAAGCTGATCCAGGTGGCCGAGCAGATCATTGCGATGAACGAGCTGCTCGGCTGAAAGCCTTGCAGTGCCTGGCCCGACGCTATCGCGAGCAGGCTCGCTCCCACATGGGTTCCAGGGTGATCGCAGCGTTCGCGAACACCCCGTTCCCACACTGGGATTGGGGGGCAGGCAAAATGCTGCATTCACCGTGAGAACCCCATGTGGGAGCGAGCCTGCTCGCGATAGGCCTTGCCCCAATCCTCTGTTGGCACAGTTCTCGCTTTAACAAACTCACAGGTAACCAACGGCGGTTGCCCCACCTACGACAAAGACGTCGCACACCCTCCTCGCCCCCTGGCGATTCGGGTTGCGGCGTTTTTTTGTTTTGGCCCCAGAGCCCGGGGCCGGTGGTGCAGCCACAGGCGGCGCACTGCTTCAAGGCACTGACTCATTTCTCGAGACTTTTACAGCTGAGGTGCGCGATGAATTCAAGCTTCTGGAAATCCGGCCACACCCCGACACTGTTCGCGGCCTTCCTCTATTTCGACCTGAGTTTCATGGTCTGGTACCTGCTCGGTCCACTGGCGGTGCAGATCTCTGCCGACCTGCACCTGACCACCCAGCAACGCGGCCTGATGGTGGCGACACCGATTCTGGCCGGTGCCGTGCTACGCCTGTTCATGGGCCTGCTGGCCGATCGCATCTCACCGAAAACCGCCGGCATGGTCGGTCAGGTGATTGTGATCGGTGCACTGTTCTGTGCCTGGAAACTGGGCATCCACAGCTACGAACAAGCCTTGCTGCTGGGGCTGTTCCTAGGCGTGGCCGGTGCTTCCTTCGCCGTGGCCCTGCCGCTGGCGTCCCAGTGGTATCCGCCACAGCACCAGGGCAAGGCCATGGGCATTGCCGGCGCCGGTAACTCGGGCACGGTACTGGCTGCGCTGATCGCCCCGGTGATGGCAGTGGCATTCGGCTGGAGCAACGTGTTCGGTTTCGCGCTGATCCCGCTGATCGTGACCCTGATCCTCTTCGCCTGGCTGGCCAAGAACGCTCCCGAGCGGCCAAAAGCCAAATCCATGGGCGACTACCTCAAGGCCCTGGGCGATCGGGACAGCTGGTGGTTCATGTTCTTCTACAGCGTGACCTTCGGCGGTTTCATCGGCCTAGCCAGCGCACTGCCCGGTTACTTCAACGACCAGTACGGCCTGAGTCCGGTGACCGCCGGTTACTACACCGCCGCCTGCGTCTTCGGAGGCAGCCTGATGCGTCCATTGGGCGGCGCCCTGGCGGATCGTTTCGGCGGTATTCGCACCCTGTTGGGCATGTACACCGTCGCGGCCGTCTGCATCGCGGCCGTGGGCTTTAATCTGCCGAGTTCCTACGCAGCCCTGGCCCTGTTCGTCTGCACCATGCTCGGTTTGGGTGCCGGCAACGGCGCGGTGTTCCAACTGGTGCCACAACGCTTCCGTCGCGAGATCGGCGTGATGACCGGGTTGATCGGCATGGCCGGCGGCATCGGCGGTTTTGCCCTGGCAGCAGGCATGGGCGCGATCAAGCAAAGCACCGGCAGCTATCAACTGGCACTGTGGTTGTTCGCCAGCCTCGGCGTGCTGGCCTGGTTCGGCCTGTACGGCGTCAAGCGTCGCTGGAGGACCACCTGGGGTTCGGCCGCTGTCACCGCGGCTCGGGTATAACTCCCCCCCATGAGCCTGCAACTGAGTTTTGCCGAAGCCAGTGCCATTGGCCCGCGGGAAGAAAACCAGGACGCCCTGCGCCTGGTTACCCCGGCGCCGGCCCTGGCCGCCAGCAAGGGATACCTGTTCGCCATCGCCGACGGCGTGAGCCAATGCGCCGATGGCGGACTGGCCGCTCGTTCGACCTTGCAGGCCCTGGCCCTGGACTACTATTCCACACCGCAAACCTGGGGTGTCGCCCAGGCGCTGGACCGGTTGTTACTGGCACAGAATCGCTGGCTGCAAGCCAACGGTGGCGGGCAACCGCTGCTCACCACCGTCAGCGCCCTGGTCCTGCGGGGCCGGCGCTTCACCCTGGCCCACGTGGGCGATTGCCGGGTCTACCGCTGGCACGACAATCATCTGCAACGGGTCAGCGAGGATCACGTCTGGGAACAACAGGGCATGCAGCACGTGCTCAAGCGTGCCCTGGGACTGGATCAGCACCTGATCCTGGACTTCCTTGATGGAGAACTGCGCGCCGACGAGACCTTTGTACTGCTCAGCGATGGCGTCTGGGCGGTTCTGGGGGACACGGCCATCGCCGCTATCCTTCGCGACCAGCCGGATCTGGACATTGCCGCGCAAACCCTGGTCAATGCCGCGCACCTGGCCGGCAGTCAGGACAACGCCAGTGCCCTGCTGGTGCGGGTTGACGCGGTGGGCGAAGCAAGCATTGGCGATGCACTGGCCCAGTTGCAGCAATGGCCCCTTCCTCCGGCATTGAAACCGGGGCAGGTGTTCGAGGGCTGGCAGATCGAGGGTCTGCTCGGTCAGAGCCAGCAATCGTTGCTCTATCGGGTACACGATGGCCAGGGCCAGCCGTGGTTGCTGAAAACCTTGCCGGGGCATCTTCGGGACGATACCCAGGCCGGGCAGTCGTTGCTGTCGGAAGAATGGTTCCTCAAGCGGGTCGCAGGGCGGCAGTTTCCGGAAGTCCACGGCGTTCCCCAGCGTCAGCATTTGTACTACGTCATGCGGGAATATTCGGGCAAGACCCTGGCCGAGCTGTTCAACCAGGGCGGCCCATTGCCTCTGCCTCAGTGGCAGGACCTGGCGCAGCGGCTGGTGCACGCGGTGGGCCTGTTGCATCGAAGGCAGATTTTTCACCGCGATATCAAACCGGAGAACCTGCACCTGGGCGATGACGGGGAACTGCGCTTGCTGGATTTCGGACTGGCGTACTGCCCGGGATTGTCTGAAGATCAGGCCAACGTGCTGCCCGGCACGCCCAGCTATATCGCACCGGAAGCCTTCGCGGGCACGGCACCGACCGCGCAACAGGATTTGTACTCCGTCGGCGTGACCTTGTATTTCCTGCTGACGGGGCACTACCCCTACGGCGAAATCGAAGCGTTTCAGCGTCCGCGCTTTGGCGTGCCCGTCAGTGCCAGTCGCTATCGGCCGGACCTGGCCGAATGGCTCGGGCAAAGTCTGGAGCGTGCCGTGGCGGCAGATCCTGGGCAACGATTTGAAACCGCCGAGGAATGGCTGTTACTGCTGGAACAGGGCGAACGGCGCAGCTTGAGTGTCAGGCCTCGGCCGTTGCTGGAAAGGGAGCCGCTGAAGGTCTGGCGCACGTTGGCGCTGGTGTCCTTGGTGGTGAACATTGTGCTGCTGTATTTAGCGTTTCATGGCTGAAACCCAGTCGCATCCATCGCGAGCAGGCTCGCTCCCACAGGTTTTGTGTCCACCGCAGATCCAATGTGGGAGCGAGCTTGCTCGCGAAGGCGGCGGCACATCCAGCGTTGATGCAAGCTGATCCACCGCTTTCGCGAGCAAGCCCGCTCCCACAGGGAATTTGCTTGATATGCAGTTGCAGCATGCACTGAAGCCCTCTGTGGGAGCGAGCCTGCTCGCGATGGCGGCCTGACTGGCCATACAATCTTTCCCCGACAAACGCTCCATTACCGGGCAACCCGCTTTGATTCGGTGCAATAAATCCCTGCCCCACGCGTGCAGCCCGTCGTTTACCCAGTAAATCCGCATCCTCAAGCCACTTGGCACAACCACTGCATAGCCTCTCTCACCATACATAAAGCCACGCCTCCAACGATGAAGGCGGTGCTTCCCGAGAGAACGGGACCAGGACAAAGGCGTCCTCGCTAGCTTGCTAGCGGGACGCCTTTTTTTGTTTTCGTAAAAATTGCCGAGCCAGCCCGAACGCCGTGATGAACGTGACGAAACCGGTCTGGGCTTGCGGAGAACCCTGATGAAAAAACTCAAACTGGTGATGATCGGCAACGGCATGGCCGGGGTTCGAACCCTCGAAGAACTGCTCAAGCTGAGCAATGAGCTGTACGACATCACGGTGTTCGGCGCCGAGCCTCACACCAACTACAACCGCATCCTGCTCTCGCCCGTGCTCGCCGGCGAGCAGACGTTTGAAGAGATCGTGCTCAACGATCTGAGCTGGTACCTGGACAACAACATCAAACTGTTGCTCAACCGCAAAGTCGTGGAGATCGACCGAATCAAGCGCCGGGTCATCGCCGAAGACGGCAGCGAAGCCGAATACGACCGCCTGCTGATCGCCACAGGCTCCACGCCGTTCATCCTGCCGATTCCCGGCAACACCCTGGAGGGTGTCATCGGCTACCGCGACATCGCCGACACCCAGGCGATGATCAACACCGCCAAGACCCACAAACACGCCGTGGTGATCGGCGGTGGGCTGCTGGGCCTGGAAGCCGCTAACGGCTTGAAACTGCGGGGCATGGACGTGACGGTGGTGCACCTGGGTGAATGGCTGCTGGAGCGTCAGCTGGACAAAACCAGCGGTCAGTTGCTGCAAACCGCTCTGGAAAACCGTGGCCTGAAATTCCGCCTGAGCGAACAGACGCAAGCCCTGCACGACGCTGGCAATGGTCGGGTCGGCTCGGTGCAATTCAAGAACGGTGACATCATCCCGGCCGACCTGGTGGTGATGGCGGCCGGTATCCGCCCCAATACCGAACTGGCGGAAAAGTCCGGCATCCCGTGCAACCGCGGGATTCTGGTCAACGACACGATGCAAACCTACGACCCGCGCATCTATGCCATCGGTGAATGCGCCAGCCACCGTGGGACCGCTTACGGCCTGGTAGCACCGCTGTTCGAGCAAGCCAAGGTCTGCGCCAACCACCTCGCGCAACTGGGCTTCGCCACCTACAAGGGTTCAGTGACCTCGACCAAACTCAAAGTCACCGGCATCGACCTGTTCTCCGCCGGGGACTTCATGGGCGGCGAAGGCACGGAAACCATCACCCTTTCCGACCCCATCGGCGGCGTCTATAAAAAGCTGGTGATCAAGGACGACGTGCTGGTCGGTGCCTGCCTGTACGGCGATACGGCAGATGGCGGCTGGTATTTCCGTCAGATCCGTGAGAACCACACCATCAGCGAAATCCGCGATCACCTGATGTTTGGCGAAAATGCTTTGGGCGACGTAGGACACCAAGGCCAGGACAAAGCCATGAACATGGCCGACACCGCCGAAGTCTGCGGCTGCAACGGCGTGTGCAAGGGCACCATCGTCAAGGCGATCCAGGAGCATGGGCTGTTCAGCGTCGATGACGTGAAAAAACACACCAAGGCCGCCAGCTCCTGTGGTTCCTGCGCCGGTTTGGTGGAGCAGATCCTGATCAACACCGTGGGCGGCGCGGCGGACGTCAAACCGAAAAGCGAAAAAGCCATCTGCGGTTGCAGCGACCTCAACCACGGGCAGATTCGCCAGGCGATCCGCGACCAGCATCTGCTGACCATCGCCGCAACCATGAGCTACTTGAACTGGCGCACCCCGAACGGCTGCGCCACCTGCCGCCCGGCGCTCAACTACTACCTGATTTCCACCTGGCCCGGCGAAGCCCACGACGATCCGCAGTCGCGCCTGATCAACGAGCGTGCCCACGCCAACATCCAGAAAGACGGCACTTATTCCGTCGTCCCGCGGATGTGGGGTGGCGTGACCAATCCGTCTGAACTACGGCGCATTGCCGACGTGGCCGACAAGTACAACGTGCCGATGGTCAAGGTCACCGGCGGCCAGCGTATCGACCTGCTGGGGATCAGAAAGCAGGATCTGCCCGGAGTCTGGAAAGACCTGGACATGCCGTCCGGCCACGCTTATGGCAAATCCATCCGCACCGTAAAAACCTGCGTGGGCAGCGAGTTCTGCCGCTTTGGCACGCAGAATTCCACCCAGCTAGGGATCGAGTTGGAGCACGACCTGTTCAACATGTGGTCGCCCCACAAAGTGAAGCTGGCCGTGTCCGGTTGCCCACGCAACTGCTCGGAAGCGGGCATCAAGGACGTCGGCATTATTGGCGTCGATTCCGGCTGGGAGATGTACATCGGCGGTAACGGCGGGATCAAGACGGAGGTCGCCGAATTCTTCGTCAAACTCAAGACCGCCGAAGAAGTGCGCGAATACAACGGCGCATTCCTGCAGTTGTATCGCGAAGAAGCCTTCTACCTCGAACGCACCGTGCACTACATGCAACGGGTCGGCATGGAGCACATCAAGAAAGCGGTACTTGAAGATCCGCAACGACGCAAAGCCTTGCATGACCGCCTGAAGTTCTCCCTGTCGCTGGAACAGGACCCATGGAAAGAACGCCTGGAACAGCCCCAACTGAAGAAAGAGTTTGAAGTCATCCCCGTGAAAAACCTGGAGGTGCCGGCATGAACTGGCTGGATATCTGCGCACTGGAAGAGATCAACGCCCTGGGCTCGCGCATCATCAATGGCCCGAAAGGCGATATTGCGATTTTTCGTACCAGCGACGATGAGGTTTTCGCACTCGATGACCGCTGCCCGCACAAGGGGGGCCCACTGTCCCAAGGGTTGATCTATGGCAAGCGCGTGGCCTGCCCGCTGCACAACTGGCAGATCGACTTGGAAACCGGCCAGGCCCAGGCCCCGGATGTGGGTTGCGCGCATCATCATTCGGCGCGGGTCGAAAACGGCCGGGTGATGCTGGCCTTGCGGGAAGCAAGCTGATGAGCCGTCAAACCACCGCCTCGACCTGCTGTTATTGCGGGGTCGGTTGCGGCGTGCTGATCGAACATGACGACGAGCGCATCCTCGGCGTCAGTGGCGATCCCGCCCACCCGGCCAACTTCGGCAAACTGTGCAGCAAGGGTTCGACCCTGCACCTGACCGGCGACCTCGCCGCGCGCGCCTTGTATCCCGAACTGCGCCTGGGCAAGGGCCTGTCCCGAGCGCGCACAGACTGGGACAGCGCGTTGGAGCACGCGGCCAGCATCTTCGCCGATACCATCGCCGAACACGGCCCCGACAGCGTGGCGTTCTACATCTCCGGGCAACTGCTGACCGAGGACTACTACGCCTTCAACAAACTCGCCCGGGCGCTGGTGGGCACCAACAACATCGACAGCAATTCCCGGCTGTGCATGTCCTCCGCCGTGGTGGGCTACAAGCGCAGCCTCGGTGCCGACGCCCCGCCCTGCAGCTATGAAGACCTGGAGCTGAGCGACTGTGTGATGATTGTCGGCAGTAACATGGCCTACGCCCATCCGATCCTGTTTCGCCGCCTCGAGGAAGCCAAGTCCCGCCGGCCACAGATGAAAATCATCGTCATCGACCCACGGCGTACCGACACCTGCGACCTTGCCGACCTGCATCTGGCGATCCTGCCGGGCACCGATGTCGCCTTGTTCCATGGGATTTTGCATCTGCTGTTGTGGGAAGACTGGGTCGACCGCGATTTCATCAAGGCCCACACCGAAGGCCTGGCGGACCTCAAGAACCTGGTGCGCGACTACACCCCGGCCATGGTCGCCCAAATCTGCGGCATCAGCGTCGAGCAACTGCACCAGTGCGCCGAATGGGTCGGCACGTCGCCCAGCTTCCTGTCGTTGTGGTGCATGGGTTTGAATCAATCCACCGCCGGCAGTGCGAAGAACAGCGCGTTGATCAACCTGCACTTGGCCACCGGGCAAATCGGCCGGCCGGGCGCCGGGCCCTTCTCGCTGACCGGTCAGCCCAATGCCATGGGCGGTCGGGAAACCGGTAGCTTGTCGAACCTGCTGCCGGGTCATCGCGACGCCGCCAACGCCGAACATCGCGCCGAAGTCGCCCGCTACTGGGGTGTTGAGCAATTGCCCGCGACCACGGGCTTGAGCGCCATCGAACTGTTCGAACAGGTTCGCAGTGGCAAGATCAAGGCGCTGTGGATTGCCTGCACCAACCCCGCGCAGTCGATGCCTGACCAGACGGCGGTACGGGAGGCCCTGCAAGCCTGCCCATTCGTGGTGCTGCAAGAGGCCTTCCGGACCACCGAAACCGCCGCGTTTGCCGACCTGCTGCTGCCAGCGGCCAGTTGGGGCGAGAAAGAAGGCTCGGTGACCAACTCCGAACGGCGTATTTCCCACGTCCGCCGGGCGATTGCCGCACCGGGCGAAGCACGACCGGACTGGGCGATCACAGTGGATTTCGCCCAACGCTTGGAAAAACGCCTGCGCCCGGGTCAACCCAGCCTGTTCGCCTTTGAAACCCCGGCCCAGTTGTTCGATGAATACAAGCAACTGACCCGTGGCCGCGACCTGGACTTGTCCGGTATCAGCCATGCGCTGATCGATCAACTCGGTCCTCAACAATGGCCCTTCCCGCAAGGCGCCAGCAGCGGAACACCGCGCCTGTATCTGGACGGAATTTTTCCAACCGACACTGGCCGCGCGCGGTTTGTCGCAGAGCCGTATCGAGCCGCCAAGGAGGTGCGCGATGCCCGCTACCCGTTAACCCTCAACACGGGCCGACTGCGGGACCAATGGCACGGCATGAGCCGCACCGGCACCGCAGCGCAATTGTTCGGCCATGTGAACGAAGCCGTGCTCAGCTTGCATCCTGACGAACTGCTTCGCCATCGCCTGCAAGCCGGTGACCTGGTCAGCCTCAAGAGCCGCCGTGGCGCCGTGATCGTGGCGGTGGACAGCGACGACAGCGTGCGCCCCGGCCAGGCGTTTCTACCCATGCACTGGGGCGACCGCTTTCTCAAGGGTGGGGTCAATACCCTGACGCAACCGGCCTTCGACCCCCTGTCAAAGCAACCGGAACTCAAACACAGCGGCGTGCGCCTGGAACCGGTGAACCTGCCCTGGCAGCTTTTCGCCCTGGTCGAAGGCGATGTTCAACAGCACTTGGAGACTTTGCGACCACTGTGTGAGGCGTTTGCCTACGTCAGCCTGAGCCTGACTGGGCGTGAACGTCCCGCGTTGCTGATTCGCGCGGCCAGCGCCGTCGCCCCCCAACCGCAGTTGCTGCAGGCGATCGACGAGCAATTGGGGCTGATCGGAGGGCCGGTGCTGGCCTATGACGACCCGCGTCGTTCCATCGGTAAACGCGTGCGAATCGAGAACGGTCGCATCACCGCCATTCGCCTGGCCGGCGAAACCCTGGCCCGCCACTGGCTGCAAAACCTGTGGCTGGAAGGCCGCGCCGATGAGCAGTTGCGGCGCTGGCTGCTAGCACCTTTGAGCGCCCCACCAGGCAATGCCGGCGCCGCCGTTGGCGGCAGCAAAACACTGTGCAACTGCATGAACGTCAGCCAGCGTGCGATCTGCGCCGGCATTGAACGTGGCCTGGACTTGCAAGGGCTGAAACAGGAGCTGGGCTGCGGCACGCAATGCGGCTCCTGTGTACCGGAAATCAAACGCCTGCTGGTTGCCACCGCGCAACCAGTGGCCGCTGTCTCGTGAGGAAAAGCACTATGAACGCAAAAGTCTGGCTGGTAGGTGCAGGTCCTGGCGACCCTGAATTGCTGACTCTCAAAGCCGTGCGCGCCTTGGGCGAAGCCGACGTGGTGTTGATCGACGATCTGGTCAACGATGCGGTGCTGGAGCACTGCCCTGGCGCGCGGATCATCGCCGTGGGCAAGCGCGGCGGATGCCGTTCCACGCCCCAGGCTTTTATCCATCGGCTGATGCTGCGTTATGCCCGTCAGGGCAAATGCGTGGTACGCCTCAAGGGCGGCGACCCGTGCATCTTCGGCCGGGGCGGCGAAGAGGCGCAGTGGCTGCGCGAGCATGGCGTCGAAGTGGAGCTGGTCAATGGCATTACGGCCGGCCTTGCGGGTGCGACGCAATGTGATATTCCGCTGACGCTGCGTGGGATTGCCCGGGGCGTAACGCTGGTCACCGCCCACACCCAGGACGGTAGCAGCCTGAACTGGCAAGCCTTGGCACAAAGCGGGACCACCCTGGTGGTGTACATGGGGGTGGCGAAACTGAGCGAGATCCGCGAACAACTGCTGGCCGGAGGCCTGGCGGCGGACACGCCGGTGGCCATGATCGAAAATGCCTCCCTGCCCCATCAGCGTGATTGCCGCAGTGATCTGGCCTCAATGGAAGCCGATGCAGGCGCATTTCAACTCAAAAGCCCGGCGATTCTGGTGATTGGGGCGGTGGCGGGTGCTGCTGAGCGCACAGTATCACAGCCTGCTTGGGCCCAGGCTTCTGTAGCTAGTCGACACTGAAACGAAAGTGGGAGCGAGCCTGCTCGCGATGGCGGTGGATCAGCAACATTGATATTGACTGACACACCGCCATCGCGAGCAGGCTCGCTCCCACAGCTTTTTGTGTTTCTCCAGCCCCGACCCTGATCTTCATAAATCGCAGGCAAAGAAAAGCCCGGCCTAAGCCGGGCTTTTCCAAAGCTGTGGGCTAATTACTTAGCTTCGGCTTCAACTTCTGCTTCTACGCGACGGTTTACAGCGCGGCCAGCGTCAGTAGCGTTGTCGGCAACTGGGCGGGATTCGCCGTAGCCAACAGACTGAACGCGGGACGATTCAACACCGTACTGGTTGGTCAGAACGTCTTTAACGGCGTTTGCACGACGCTCAGACAGCTTCTGGTTGTAAGCGTCAGGACCGACGGAGTCAGTGTGACCTTCAACAGTGGTGCTGGTGGATGGGTACTGCTTCATGAAATCAGCCAGGTTCTTGATGTCGCCGTAGCTGTTTTCTTTAACGACCGACTTGTCGAAGTCGAACTTGACGTCCAGCTCAACACGTACGACTTCAGCAACAGCTGGGCAGCCATCAGCGTCAACAGTTACGTTGGCTGGGGTGTCTGGGCACTTGTCGACGTTGTCGCACACGCCATCGTTGTCGCTGTCGGAGCAGACTTCAGCCGGAGCTGGAACTGGAGCAGCAGCAGGCTTGGAGCCGCCACCGAAGTTCACACCGATACCGACGCTTGGAGCCCACTCGGTGTCGCCCTGGTCGATGTTGTACTGAGCTTCAACGCCGGCACGGGCGTAGAAGTTGTCAGTGAAGTACAGCTTGGCACCGCCGCCAACGTTGGCGAAGGTGGAGCCGTTGCGACCGCTACGGCCGTTCTGACCGATGCTCTGATCGGAGAAACCAGCCGATACGTACGGACGCAGCATGTCGCCTGGGTTGTTGAAGTGGTACAGAGCGTCCAGGGCAGTGTTGGAGCCCTTGATGTTACGACCGTCGTCGGAACGTGCGTTGTGCACTTCGTCGTAAGCCAGACGCAGCTCAACGTCGTCGGTCAGGAAGTAGCCGATCGAACCGCCGAACAGGTTGCCGTTGTTCTTGAAGTTACGAGCGCTGTCGAATTGTTCTTTCTTGGCGAAGCCTTCGATTTCAACTGCGCCTTGGCCTTGTGCCAGAGCGCCGAACGAAGTGGCAGCAATCAAAGAACCAATGGCAAAGCCCAAGGTGTTTTTCAGTTTCATCCGTTAAATCCCCATCTGGTGATTGTAAAGCAGTCCCGCAAACCGGGGGACAACTCGGCGACAAGTCTATCAGAACTTGCCTACACGTAAGAGATATTTGCGCCGAACTAAGTTTCAGCAATACCCGCAAATTTCTCACGCAATTTATCAAGAGCGCGCTTGTAACGCATTTTTGTCGCGCTCAACCCCATGTGCATTATGTCTGCGATCTCTTGGAATTCCAGCTCTGCGACAAATCGTAGCACCAGAATTTCCCGGTCGATCGGGTTCACATGGACAAGCCAGCGATCCAGCCCACCTTTTTCCTCCGGTTTGGGCGCCTTTTCTTCAGACGCTTCCTCCAGAGGGTCCAGGCTCAAAGCATCCATCAAGCGACGCTTTCGCCGTTCCTTGCGGTACTGCGTGATGCATTCGTTGTACGTGATGCTATAGAGCCATGTCTTGAACTTCGATTTCCCCTCGAAGTTCTTCAGGCCATACAGCACCTTCAACATCACCTCCTGACAGACATCGTCAGCATCACGATCGTTCCCCAGATAACGCGCACAAACGTTAAATAATGTTCTCTGGTAACGGCGCATCAATTCTTCGTAAGCACGCGTTACGTGGAAAAGTTCCGTATGCGCGCGCGCGACCAACTCCTCATCGGAGAGATCACGGGGGTCGTAGCGCGTGGATAGCGATTGGGGTTTGTTCAAAACAAGTCGGGCCGACAGTCTAGGTCAATGTGCGCCGCAGCCTGCCTTAACGGCATTTTGCGGCGGCATACATTAGCAGGGTTTGCCGGGTTAGCGGCTACTCACATGCTGCTCGAGCAGGATCCGATTAGAGAGCGATACCAATTCGCCCTCCTCGGTCAGCAATGTGGTCTTCACCGTGCCGATCTCTTCGATCTGGCCTTCGACCTCGCCAACACGCACTTGTTGCCCAACCTCATACAATTCACGCACATAGATTCCCGCAAGAATCTGGCCGGCGATTTCCCGGCTTCCCAACCCCATGGCCAGCGCAACCGCCAGACCAACGGTAATCAATACGATGACGATCACATGGTTGAGCAGGTCAGTCTTGACCTCCAACTGGCTGATCGCGACCGAAATACTGATGATGATCACCAGGCCCTGGGCAATTCGTCCCAAGCCCTGGGCGTAGTCAAGCCCGACACCTTCGGCCGCGCCACGCACCAGCCCGTTGGCCAATTGCGCCAGCAGAACGCCCACCAGCAATACCAGTGCGGCACCGAAAACCTTCGGCAAATACAACGCAAGCATGTCGAGCGTAGCTGAAACTCGCTCAAGACCAAGGGATTCAGCCGCAGAAACCAGGAAAATCAGCAGAACGAACCAGTAGACGATCTTGCCGACCAAGGTCGAGATCGGCACCTGAATGCCACCGCGCGACAGCAGCTTGGTCAGACCGGTGCCGCCCATCAGGCGGTCGAGCCCCAGTTTGGCGAGCAGTTTTGAAAGCAGGGTGTCCAGCAGCTTGGCCACCACGAACCCCAACAACAGCACCACCAGGGCGCCGAAGAGGTTGGGGATGAAATTAGCCACCTTGGTCCACAACGCGGTCATTGCCGTGACGAGGCTCTGGGTCCAGAGATCAAGTTCCATATTCAATCAGCCTTATCAGCGGTGCGAGTAACAGGTTTACGACGGGAAACCGGCGAAACATGGGCCGACCCGTTATTCAGGGCAATCATCAGCGCGGGCAACCAGCGGCCCAGCAGGCTGAACAGATCGCCGGCGCCAACCTGGCGGTTGGCGGTTTTCAGTACACGTCCCAGGCATGCATCGTCGTCCCGGCTGGACGGCGAAGCCTTGAGCATGTCGCGCAAAGACTGTTCAAACGGATCGTGCATACGCACCTCTCGTGATGTCTGTGAAAGACGCGATCAAATTTCGGCAGGTCACATGGCGCCCCGTCACACCCAGCGCAAACGGCGGAACAACCACCACTGACCGAGGGCCACGCCGACCATCAACAGGCATGCAACCAGGAAGCCATAAGGGCTTTCGGAGAACGGAATACCGCCGACGTTGATGCCCAAAAGACCGGTGAGAAAACTCATCGGTAGAAAAATCCCGGTGATGATACCGAAGCGGTACATGGTGCGATTCATGCGCACCGACAGACGCCGGTCCTCGGCCTCCAGCACAAGCCCCACGCGCTCTCGGGTCAATTCCAGCTCTTCGAGGTAGCGGGTCAGGCTGTTGTTCAATTCATTCCAGTAATCGCCATCATCCTCGACAAACCACGGCAGTTTGAGCCGTGTCATCTGGCCGAAAATATCCCGCTGGGGGGCCAGGAACCGCTTCAACCCGGCCGCCCTTCTGCGAATGTGCAAAATGGCATCATGCTCGGGGGTATACCGTTCGTCGGTATCAATCTTTTCTTCTTCGCTATCGACGATTTCCGAGAGCTGGGTGACCAGATCCTGCACCTTATTGGTCAGGTACTGCGCCATATAAAGGATGAGTTCCGACGCGGTCCTTGGCCCCTCGCCTTCGGCCAGTTGCGTCAACAGTTCATCGGTGGCGCGCAACGGACGCAGGCGCAGGGAGATCACTCGCTGGGGGGACGCGAAGATCCGCACCGACACCATGTCCTCCGGTTCAGCGCCCGGATTGAGGTTGACGCCCCGCAGAAACAGCAGCAGTTCGGCGTTGGGCAGCGGCAACAGGCGCGGCCGGGTGTTCTCCTCCAGCAGCAGGTCGCAGTTGAATTCGCTCAAGCCACTGGATTTGCGCAGCCAGGTGTGGGTTTGCGGATGACTGCGATCCCAGTGCAGCCACAAGCTTTCGTGGGCCTGTAACTGCAAATCGTCGAGTTCTGTCCGGGCTATCGAACGCGCGCCACCATTACCGTCCAGCACCAGGGCATGCACCAGCCCCCATTGCGCGTTTTCTTCCTCGAACATCCTCATCCCTTATGGCTTTGACGCTTCATTCAGGCATTTTCAGCGGGCTAGGCGAAACAATCACGCCGTTGTTGTCCGCATAGACATACTCGCCTGGACGAAACGTCACGCCGGCAAAGGTCACCGCGACATTGAGATCGCCGATGCCACGCTTGTCGGTTTTCATCGGATGGCTGGCCAGGGCCTGGACACCAAGGTCTGTCTGGGCGATGACGTCGACGTCGCGGATGCAACCGTAAATCACCAGCCCTTCCCAGCCGTTCTTCGCCGCTTTCTCGGCCAGCATGTCACCCAGCAGTGCCCGGCGCAGCGAGCCGCCGCCATCGACCACCAACACCTTGCCGTTTCCCTTGAGTTCCACCTGCTCCTTGACCAGGGAGTTGTCCTCGAAGCACTTGATGGTCACGATTTCGCCGCCGAAGGAATCGCGGCCACCGAAATTGCTGAACATCGGCTCCAACACTTGCACCAACTCCGGGTAGGCGTCGCACAGGTCGGGCGTGAGGTAATGGTTCATTGAACAACTCCTGTAGAGGCTGGAACGTCAGGCTGAGTGAGCAACCGTTTGTGACCGGAACCGCGTATCGCGTCATATCTTAGCCGCAAGCCGACAAGAGCGAAATGCCCTTGTCAGAGCCTTCGCTTCAAACCGCCTCGGCCAGCCTGGATGGATCCGCCAGTAGCGGTGCATGCTGATCTGCCAGCCAGCGCGCCACCAGCGGCCAGACCTCAGCATGGGCCGCTTTGCTGACCAGCATCTCGACATGGCCGAAATCGTCGGTAAAGCCCTGCTCCCGGCCCAGGCAGACAAACTGTTTGTGCGCAGAGCCGACCTGCTCGAAAAGTTTGCGGCAAGCCCAGGTCGGGTCCTGCTGGTCGCCGGTCGCGCTCACCGCCAGTACCGGCACCTGCACATCGGCCAGCCCCGCCCACCAGTTCTTCTGCGCATCACCGAAACGCCCGAACAGGCCATACCAGCGCATGCTCTCCAGCGCCAGGCCGATGGGCTCGTCCTCCGGGCCACGCTTGAGCCGTGAACCGGACAATTGAGCAAAACGCTTGAGAATGAAACGTCCGCTCCATTCCACCGGTGGGATCTTCAGCGGCCAATAGGTGCGGCTGACCTGGGTGCCAAAAAACGCCGCCGAAGCCACAGCCGGCTCGCCCAGATAGTGGCCGCCCAACGCGGCCGCCAGGGTAATGCCGCCCAAAGAGTGGCCGATCCAGTGTGGCACCTGCCCGCTCTGCTCACGCACGAAGGCGCCGATGGCCGGCAGGTCGTAACGAGCGTAATCGGCCACGCGGTTCTTGCGGTAGTCGTGATTGCGCTGGGACAGGCCATGGCCACGCATTTCGGGAATCCACACGTCAAAGCCCAGCCGCGCAAGATAGGCCCCCAGTCCCAGGCCCTTGGGCGAATACCAGAAGCGCCGGTTGGAAAAACTGCCGTGCAGCAGGATCACGGGAACGCCGCGAACCTCGCTGCCGTCGGCCATGCCCAGTCGGGTGACGGCCAGTTCAACGCTGTAGTCCGGGCTATTGCCGGGCTTCAGACGATAGACATCTTCGCTCAGATCACCACGCCGCTCGGCGCTGATCAGGGCGACAGGAAAAAGGTTGCTGCTGCTTTGCATAATGCTCTTGCACAAAAAAGGGCGGCATCCGCCTGGAGCCCGCCCTACTTCAATCAAAAGGGGCCTATGGGTCAAACCGCGCAACCTGTGGGAGCGAGCCTGCTCGCGATTGCGGCGGGTCAGCAAAATTAATCTTGGCTGACACTCCGCGATCGCGAGCAGGCTCGCTCCCACAGGGGCTTCGCTTAACTGACCGGTATTAATCGGTCAGGCCCCTTCCCTCGATCAGACCGCAGCCTGACCTTCAGCCAGGAAGAACCAGGTCTCAAGCACGGAGTCGGGGTTCAACGAAACGCTTTCGATGCCCTGCTCCATCAGCCACTTGGCCAGGTCCGGGTGGTCGGATGGGCCCTGACCGCAGATACCGATGTACTTGCCGGCCTTGTTGCAGGCGGCAATGGCATTGGCCAGCAGCTTCTTGACCGCCGGGTTCCGCTCATCGAACAGGTGCGCAATGATGCCGGAGTCACGGTCCAGGCCCAGGGTCAGCTGGGTCAAGTCGTTGGAGCCGATGGAGAAACCGTCGAAGAATTCAAGGAATTCTTCAGCGAGGATCGCGTTGGACGGCAGCTCGCACATCATGATCACGCGCAGGCCGTTGTCACCACGGGCCAGACCGTTTTCCGCCAGCAGGTCGACAACCTGGCTCGCTTCGCCCAGGGTGCGCACGAACGGCACCATGATCTCGACGTTGGTCAGGCCCATCTCGTTGCGCACACGCTTGAGGGCGCGGCACTCGAGCTCGAAGCAGTCACGGAACGATTCGCTGATGTAACGCGAAGCCCCACGGAAGCCCAGCATCGGGTTTTCTTCTTCCGGCTCGTAGAGCTTGCCGCCAATCAGGTTGGCGTATTCGTTGGACTTGAAGTCCGACAGGCGCACGATGACCTTTTTCGGCCAGAACGCAGCCGCCAGGGTGCTGATGCCTTCCACCAGTTTCTCGACGTAGAAACCGACCGGATCGTTGTAACCGGCAATGCGCTTGTCGACGCTGTCCTTGATCTCCGGCGGCAAGCCGTCGTAGTTCAGCAACGCCTTGGGGTGCACGCCGATCATGCGGTTGATGATGAACTCCAGGCGGGCCAGGCCCACGCCAGCGTTCGGCAACTGCGCGAAGTCGAAAGCACGATCCGGGTTGCCGACGTTCATCATGATCTTGAACGGCAGGTCCGGCATGGCGTCCACGGAGTTCTTCTTGATGTCGAAGCCCAGTTCGCCTTCGAAGATATAGCCGGTATCGCCTTCGGCGCAGGACACGGTGACGCCCTGGCCATCTTTGAGCAGTTGAGTGGCGTTGCCGCAACCCACTACGGCCGGGATGCCCAGTTCACGGGCGATGATCGCCGCGTGGCAGGTACGTCCGCCGCGGTTGGTGACGATGGCGCTGGCGCGTTTCATCACCGGCTCCCAATCCGGGTCGGTCATGTCGGAAACCAGCACATCGCCGGCCTGGACCTTATCCATCTCCGAGACGTCCTTGATGATCCGTACCTTGCCGGCGCCGATGCGCTGGCCGATGGCACGGCCTTCCACCAGCACGGTGCCGGTTTCCTTGAGCAGGTAGCGCTCCATGACATTGGCCTGGGTACGGCTCTTCACGGTTTCCGGACGGGCCTGCACGATATACAGCTTGCCGTCGTCACCGTCCTTGGCCCATTCGATGTCCATCGGGCACTTGTAGTGCTTCTCGATGATCATCGCCTGCTTGGCCAGCTCGCTGACTTCGGCGTCGCTCAGGCAGAAGCGCGCGCGCTCGGCCTTGTCCACGTCGACGGTTTTCACCGAACGACCGGCCTTGGCTTCGTCGCCGTAGACCATCTTGATGGCCTTGCTGCCCAGGTTACGGCGCAGGATGGCCGGACGACCGGCTTCCAGCGTGCCTTTATGGACATAGAACTCATCCGGGTTCACCGCGCCTTGTACAACGGTTTCACCCAGGCCGTAGGCGCCGGTGATGAATACCACGTCACGGAAACCCGATTCGGTGTCGAGCGTGAACATTACCCCGGCGGTGCCGGTTTCAGAGCGGACCATGCGCTGCACACCAGCAGACAAGGCGACCAGCTTGTGGTCAAAGCCCTGGTGCACACGGTAGGAAATGGCACGGTCGTTAAAAAGAGAGGCGAAGACTTCCTTGGCGGCACGGATGACGTTTTCCACGCCACGGATGTTCAGGAAGGTTTCCTGCTGGCCGGCGAAGGAGGCATCCGGCAGGTCTTCGGCGGTGGCCGAAGAGCGCACAGCGACGGCAATGTCGGGATTGCCTTCGGACAGTTTGGCGAAGGCCGTGCGAATCTCGGCGTTCAGCTTCTCGGGAAATTCGGCTTCCATGATCCATTGGCGGATCTGGGCGCCGGTCCTGGCCAAGGCGTTGACGTCATCGACGTCCAGGGCATCGAGCGCGTCGTGGATCTGTTTGTTCAGGCCGCTGAGTTCCAGAAAATCACGATAAGCCTGAGCTGTCGTGGCGAAGCCACCTGGCACCGATACGCCGGCACCGGCGAGGTTACTGATCATCTCGCCCAGGGATGCGTTCTTGCCCCCCACATGCTCTACATCATGGACGCCGAGCTTATCGAGGGAAACTACGTACTCTACCAAGGTGATCTCTCCACTGACTGTGTTGGAAAAGCTCAAGGCACCGGCGGCTCCAGGGGAGCAAATACCGGCGATATGGCCTGGACCTGGAAAATAAGTGAGAATGCGGGCCACTGGCGGCCAGCAAATCGCGCCTATCATATCCAAGAATCGTCACTCGCTCACTAGGGCCCAAGGCGCAAATGAAACGATCTGCTTTCTTTATCTCCGACGGCACCGGCATCACGGCCGAAACACTGGGCCAAAGCCTGTTGGCGCAATTCGAAAACATTACCTTCGCCAAGTTCATACGTCCGTACATCGACAACGTCGACAAAGCGCGGGCCATGGTACAACAAATCAATAAAGCCGCCGAAACCGACGGTTTTCGCCCGATTATCTTCGATACCATCGTCAATCAGGACATCCGTGAGATTCTCGCAATGTCCAATGGTTTCATGATCGACATTTTTTCTACCTTCCTGGCACCTTTGGAGCAGGAGCTGAGCGAGCATTCCTCCTACTCGGTCGGCAAGTCCCATTCCATTGGTCACAACTCCAACTACATGGAGCGCATCGAGGCGGTCAACTTCGCCCTGGACAACGATGATGGCGCCCGTACGCATTATTACGACAAGGCCGATTTGATCCTAGTGGGTGTGTCGCGCTGTGGTAAGACGCCGACGTGCCTGTACATGGCGATGCAATTTGGTATCCGCGCGGCCAACTATCCGCTGACCGAAGACGACATGGAACGCCTGCAACTGCCCAGCGCCCTGCGTGCCCACCAGCACAAGCTGTTCGGCCTGACCATCGATCCGGATCGCCTCACTGCGATCCGCAACGAGCGCAAGCCCAACAGCCGCTATTCGAGCTACGCCCAGTGCGAATTCGAAGTGCGCGAGGTAGAAAACCTGTTCCGGCGGGAGAACATTCCCCACATCAACTCCACGCATTTTTCCGTGGAAGAGATTTCGGCGAAGATCCTGGTGGAGAAAGGGGTGGAGCGGCGGTTCAAGTGAACCCGTAACAACACAAAACCCTGTGGGAGCGAGCCTGCTCGCGATGGCGGTGGATCAGCAAAGTTGATGTTGGCTGACACTCCGCTATCGCGAGCAGGCTCGCCCCCACAAGGGATTTGTAGTGCTGCTGGCTACTGCGCCAGACGCTCAACCAACTCCTGCCCCACCGCCAGCGCCGAGGCCGGATTCTGGCCGGTGATCAACTCCCGATCCGTCACCACATGGGACGTCCACGGCGAGGTGTTGCTGCTGTATTGCCCACCGGCCTGCTCCAGCGCGGTTTGTGGATAGAACTTCATGCTCCCGCCGCCCAGCAGCCCCTTGGCCAACTCTTCTTCCTGATTGCTGATCACCGTCATCTTGTACCCGGCATAGATCCAGTCGGCCTTGGCCGAGGCCTGGCCTTTGGTAGCCAACTGGCCAACGAAGCCCTTGGCATCAGGCAGGGTCGACAGCAACGCGATCGGCCCGTGGCAGACCAGCGCGGTGGTCTTGCCCTTGTCATGGAAGTGCGTCAACACCCGCCCCAGCGGTGCACTCGTGAGCAAATCCTGCATGGGCGCATGCCCGCCGGGAATGTACAGGGCATCGAACTGTTCCAGACCGATCTGCTCGACACGGGCCAGGCTGATCACCGGTGAGTCCTTGGCCGAAGTGATGTTCAGTTGAGTCAGCAACGCCTGGTAGCGCTCCAGCTCCGCCGGGTCATTGTTGAAGTACATCTTGTCCACCGAGGACCGGTCCAGCGTCGGCGCCCTGCCCTCCGGGGTGGCGAACGTCACGTGGTGACCGGCATCCAGCAACAGCTTCACCGGTTGCAGCAATTCGTTGAGGTAAAACCCGGTGGAGAAGACCTTGCCCTTGTTCAGATCCAGATGATCGGAATCCGACAGGACCACCAGCACGTTATCGGCATGGGCCGCGACGCCAATACCCGCCAGAACAACAGACGTTGCCAAGGTCGTGAGCTTTTTCATGATGACTCCAGGATGTTTCGATAAAAGATGCGCTCACTGTATTGATGCGCTCACCGGCGATAAACTGGCGCACCGGAACATCACTTGGCCCCTGGAGGCAACAATGGCCCGTCGATTCGATTATCTGGCCGACGTGGAAGCCTTCGTCACGGTCGTGGAAAAAGGCACGCTCAGCGCCGCAGCCGTGGCGCTGGGCACCACGCCTTCGGTCCTGAGCCGCGCCATCTCCCGCCTCGAAGCCCGGCTCGGGGTGCAACTGTTGCGACGCACGACCCGGCGGCTGAACCTGACCGATGCCGGCACGTTGTACCTGGAACAGTCGCGCTCGGCCTTTGCCCTGATTGACGACGCCGAGCGGCGAATCCAGGGCCAGGACGGTGTCTTGACCGGTCGCGTGCGCTTGAGCGTGCCGACCACCTACGGTCATTACCGCCTGCCATCGCTGCTGTCGCGTTTCGCCGAGGCTTACCCGCAAGTTCGGGTCGAGCTGAGTATCACCAACCGCAATGTCGATTTGGTGGCCGAGGGGTATGACCTGGCGATCCGCCTTGGGCCGCTGCCGGACAGCGGCCTGGTCGGGCGCAAGCTCGAGGACGCCCGCCTTTGCCTGGTGGCCGGGCCGCATTACCTGGAGCGCGCCGGAATACCCCGGCACGTCGATGAACTGGCTGCCCACGCCTGCCTGCCTTTCGTAATGCCCAGCAGCGGACGCATCGCACCCTGGCTGTTTCGCGACAATCATGAAGACCGGGAATGGCTGCCGGCGGGCAATGTGCAGGTGTCCGATGATGTATTGGGCATCGTGTCCCTGGCACAGGCCGGGATGGGAATCTGCCAGACCTATGAATTCATTGTCCGGGAGCGAATCGAGCGCGGGGAACTGGTGGCTTTGCTGGAGGACTTTGGCGGGCGCAGTCGACCATTTTCAATCATCTACCCGCCCCATCGGCAATTGCCGGCGGCGGCACGGGCGCTGATTGATTTTATGGCAAGAGCGGACGCCATCTGTAGGAGCGAGCCTGCTCGCGATAGCATCACCTTGGCCTGACTGGCAGACCCAGTTGCCTGCATCGCGAGCGGGCTCGCTCCCGCAACGTCCCCGGCCTACTGCGTCAATGCCGCCTGCTCGTCCATTTTCTTGCGCAGGCTCAGCGGGCGCATGTCGGTCCAGACTTCTTCGATGTAGGCCAGGCACTCCTTCTTGAAGCCGCTTTTACCGACGGTACGCCAACCCTCGGGGATGGCCTTGTAGTCTGGCCAGATCGAATATTGCTCTTCGTGGTTGACCACGACCTGAAAGACGATGTCCTCGCGGTCGAATACTGAAGTCATGGGTGTCTCTCCATCTTTGCTCGAGGTTCGCTGCGTCACATGCGCAGCCAGGATATGAAAGGAACGTACGGGGTCGGGTGAAAATTAGCTGTCTGTGACCGCCGCATGCAGGGCTCGCCCGAAAATCTCGGCGACCCGGTCGATTTCGGCCCGGGTGATGATCAACGGTGGCAGGAACCGCACCACGCCGCCCTGGCGACCGCCCAGCTCCAGGATCAGCCCGCGCTTGAGGCATTCGCGTTGCAGCCGTGGCGCCAGCTGTGCATGCACAGGCGGATGGCCCAGGGCGTCCGGCTTGCCCGCCGGGTCCACCAGCTCGACACCGAGCATCAGCCCGCGACCACGGATATCACCCAGTTGCGGGAAGTCCCGCTGCAGGATGTGCAGGTGCTCACTCAGGCGTTCGCCCATGGCGGCGGCGTGAGTCGGCAGGTCGTGCTCACGCAGGTAGCGCATTACCGCGGAACCGGCGGCCATGGCCATCTGATTGCCACGGAAGGTCCCGGCGTGAGCACCTGGCAACCAGGTGTCGAGCCAGTCGCGGTAAACCACTACCGCCAGCGGCAGGCTGCCGCCAATGGCCTTGGACAACACCACCACGTCCGGGATGATCCCGGCATGCTCGAAGGCAAACATTTTGCCGGTGCGGCCGAAGCCGGTCTGGATTTCGTCGACGATCAACGCCACCCCTGCCTGCTCGGTGATCCGCCGCAAGCCGCGCAGCCAGTCCAGGTCGGCGGGTATGACTCCACCCTCGCCCTGCACCACTTCGACGATGACCGCCGCCGGCAATTGCACGCCGGCCTCCGGGTCGTTCAACAGGTTTTCCAGGTAATGCAGGTTGGCCTTCACGCCCTCGACACCGCCCAGCCCGAACGGACAGCGGTAATCGTAGGGGTACGGCATGAACTGCACGCCGCTGCTGAGCAAGGCGCCCAAGGGTTTCTTCGGCCCCAGGCTGCCCATCAGACTCAGCGCGCCCTGGCTCATGCCGTGATAACCGCCCTGGAACGACAGCACGGTGCTGCGTCCGGTGGCGGTACGCACCAGCTTGAGGGCGGCTTCCACCGCGTCGGTACCGGTGGGGCCGCAGAACTGGATCTTCGCCTCGGCGGCCAGCTCCACCGGCAACAGGCCGAACAGGTCCTGGACGAAGCGATCCTTGACCGGCGTGGTCAGGTCCAGGGTATGCAACGGCAGCTCGTCGGCCAGCACCTGCTGGATCGCGTCGATCACCACCGGGTGGTTATGCCCCAGCGCCAGCGTGCCGGCGCCGGCCAGGCAATCAATGAAGGTGCGGCCCTCGACGTCCTCGATATACAACCCCTTGGCGCGCTTGAGAGCCAGGGGGATGCGCCGTGGATAGCTGCGGGCATTGGACTCCTGCCGACTCTGGCGCGCCAGCAGCGGCGACTCATTGAACTGGTAGAGCGTCTCGGCCGGCACGGGGCTGACCCGGGCCGGCTGTGCTTCGATAAGGCTGTTGGCGACTGACATCTCTCGACCCCGTAGTACGTAGTGACCCAAAACGACACACCGGGCAGGTGCGCATCCGGTCGGAGCGCACATGCAGGTTTCCTGTTGTGGAAACGCATCAGCCGTGGGGGGATTTACTCGCGGGCAGCACTTTCTCCTGCGGCGCGATCAGTGGCTTGTGCATCGCAATGGCCTTGACCCCGCCAATAGCGAAGGCGTCAGCGCTTTGCTCGAACCCCAGGTGTCGATAGAACGCCTGGCTGCTACGGGTGGTGTTGAGGCGCACTCGGGCCACGCCGCGCCCGCGCAGCCAGGCCTCGATGTCCCGCACCAGCGCCTGGCCGACACCGCGGCGGAAGGACTCCGGCTGTACGTAGCAGAAGGCGATCCGGCCACTGGCCGAGGCCATGGCGACACCCGCCGGCCGCCCCTGCAAACGTGCCACGGTCAGACGCAAGCGTGGGTCGACCAGCCAGGGGCGGATATGCGCGAGGGTGTTGTTGCGTACCCAGGCGGCGACGACAGCGGGATCGTTACGGTGTTCGGCGGCACACCCGACCCGGATGGAGCGTTCGGCGATCCGGCTGATGATGCCGGCATCGCTGGGGGTGGCCGTGCAGATTTCGATGAAGGTGTCCATGGCGCGGTTTTCCTCAGTCCTTGAGTCGAGCTGAAAAAAACATAGACCCGGATAAGGCCGGGGCGCCAATGACAGGTCGTTACAGCAGATGTACAACGATCTCCCGCTGGGTGCGCCCGTAGGAGCTGACGAGTGCAACGAGGCTGCGATCTTGTCCCAGACAGTTAGATCTCAAGTGCAAGATCAAGATCAAGATCAAGAAAGATCAAAAGATCGCAGGCTTCGCCAGCTCCTACACAGCGGTTGCCTGCACCGGCATCGTCAATTCAACCCGCAATCCGTCCGGGCGGCTGTCGAAATGCAGACCGCAACCACAACGCTGGACGATGGCCTGGACGATCGCCAATCCCAGTCCGCAGCCGGTGCTCTGGCCGTTGCGCCAGAAGCGCTGGGTCAAGTGCTGGATATCGTCGGCGGCGATGCCCGGGCCGTGGTCGCGAACCTGGAAACGCACGCGCTGGCCGATCATTTCCAGGCGCAGCTCCACATCGGTGTCATCCGGGGTATGTCGCAGCGCATTGTCCAGCAAATTGCGCAAAGCGGCGATGGAGAGCACTGCCGGCATTTGCACCGGCGCGTCGGACAGCTCGGCCGGCACGTGCAGCTTGATTCGCCGGGGTTCGCCACTGGCCGCATCCTGGATTGCCAGCCGCGCCACCTGCTCGGCGTTGCATTGCACGCCATCGTCGAACGACAGGCTGCCTTCGACCCGGGCCAGCAACAACAACTGTTCGAGGGTGCGGTGCAAGCGGTCGGCGCCCTCCTCGGCCCGGGCCAGGGACTGATCACGGGCGACGCCTTCAGTCATGCGCGCCACTTGCAGGTGAGTCTTGATGGCCGTCAAGGGGCTGCGCAGTTCATGGGCGGCATCGCCGGTCAGCCGGCGTTCGCGCTCAATGGTCTTGCCGATACGCTGGAACAGCTGGTTCTGGGTCTCCAGCAACGGCCGCAGTTCACTGGGCAGCGGATGGATCTGCAAAGGTTCCAGGGAGTCGGCATTACGTCGCATCAACGCATCGCGCATGCGATTGAGCGGTGCCAGGCCCTGACCGATGCCCAACCACAACAGGCACAGGCAGCCCAGCAGCGCCACGCCGACCGGCACCGAGGCCGCCAACAGTACCGACATGTTCAAGGCTTCGCGCTCGATCTGACGGTCGGCGGTGGTGATGCGCAAATCCCCTCGGGCCAGGGTAAAACTGCGCCAGGGCGCGCCGTCGATCATCTGGTCGTGAAAGCCCAGTTTCTCGGCTTCAAGGGTTTGGTCCGGGGTGCCATGGCTGCGAGCCAGGATCTCCCCCCGCAAGGAGCTGACCTGGCAGGCCATGCCCCCCGGAATGCTCACGTGCTCGGTTCTCAGGTGCGTGCCTTCTCCCTTGCTGGGCAATGGCGGCATCTGCTCCAGCAGCCCGGCAACCATCCGCGCCGAAGCCACCAGCCGCTGGTCGAGGGAGAACATCATCTGGTTGCGCAGATCGCTGAGCATCCACGCCGCCGCCAGGGCCCAGATCAGGGCAAAGGCCGCACCGAGGGTCAGGCTCAGGCGCAATCGCAGGCTCATCACTTGGAAGATACCCCGTCGTCGGCCGGCCCTAGCCGATAACCCAGCCCACGGACTGTCTCGACAATGCCATTGCCGAGTTTGCGCCGCAGGTGATGGATATGGACGTTGAGGGCGTTGCTTTCCAGTTCGTCATTGAACCCGTAGACGCTGTCCTTGAGTTGCTCGGTAGACAAGACCCGACCGCGGCTGTGCAACAGCGCCTGCAGCAATGACTGCTCACGCCGGGAAAGGTCCACCGGCTGTCCGCCGAGGGTGGTTTCGCGGCTGCTGGGGTCGTAAGTCAAACGACCGTGCTCGATCAGATTGACACTGCGCCCTGCCACGCGCCGCAGCAAGGTATGCAGGCGCGCCGCGAGTTCACGCAGATCGAAGGGCTTGAGCAAATAGTCATCGGCCCCGGCCTGCAAACCGTCGACCCGGTCGGTCACCGAGTCCCGGGCGGTGAGGATCAGCACCGGAATCTCCAGACCTTGCTGGCGCAGTTGACGCAACAATTTGAGGCCGTCCTCGTCAGGCAGGCCCAGGTCCAGCACCATGACGTCGAACCGGGCCACACCCACCATCGCCCTCGCCGCCGACGCCGTGGCGACGTGCTCGACGGTCAGGCCCTGGGCCGTGAGCCCGGCGACAATCCCGCTGGCGATCAACTCATCGTCTTCGCAGACCAGTACGTGCATGGTAAGCCCCGTGGAAAAAGGTACATTAGGCCGCCGGCCGATTAAGCCGACATTATGCGACGAGTACGGCAAACATGGGCGATCATTGCTGCCTGCCGATTGTCGCCGGGTTAATCGACGGTTAATCGCCATTCGCCATCGTGCATTCCACTTGCTCCGTTCTAAGGCTTTATCCATGCGTCGATTGTTTTTGCTGTGGCTGCTCCTGATCTCGGGCCTGGCCCAGGCCGCCAATCCCTTCGAGACCAAAACCGATTTCCTGCCGGTGGAAAAGGCGTTCGTGTTTACCTCCGAACGCCTGGACTCCGGTGAAACCCAGTTGTTCTGGCAGATTGCCGACGGCTACTACCTGTATCAGCAGCGACTCAAATTCGACGGTCTTGCCGAGGCGCAAAAGCCGCAACTGCCGGAAGGTGAAGCCCACAGCGACGAGTTTTTCGGCGATCAACAGGTTTATCGCCAGGCGCTGGAGCTGAAAATCCCCGCCGGCGCCACCGGCAAGATCAAGGTCGGCTTCCAAGGTTGCGCCGACGCGGGCTTGTGCTATCCGCCCCAGACCCAGGTGGTGGACCTGGGTGGCACTGCACCAACGGTTGCCAGTGGTGAGGCGCCGGACCAGGCCCTGGCCAGCGGCCTGCAGCAACGGGCCTTGGGCTGGAGCCTGCTGGTGTTCTTTGGCCTGGGCCTGTTGCTGGCGTTTACGCCGTGCTCGCTGCCCATGCTGCCGATCCTGGCCGGGGTGGTGGTGGGCAGCGGTGCCAGCCCTCGGCGTGGATTGGCATTGGCCATCAGCTACGTGATCAGCATGGCCCTGGTGTATGCCGCCATGGGCGTACTCGCCGCGCTGTTGGGGGCCAACCTTCAGGCGCTGCTGCAGCAACCGTGGCTGCTGGGCACTTTCGCAGCGATTTTCGTGGTGTTGGCGCTGCCGATGTTCGGTTTCTTCGAGTTGCAATTGCCGGCCGCTCTGCGCGACCGCCTGGAAAGTGCCGGACGCCAGCGCCGCGGCGGCAGCCTGGTGGGCGCCGGCATTCTCGGAGCGCTGTCCGGCCTGTTGGTCGGCCCGTGCATGACCGCCCCGTTGGCCGGTGCGCTGCTGTACATCGCCCAAAGTGGCAATGCGTTGCACGGCGGGCTGATCCTGTTCGCCATGGGCGTCGGCATTGGCCTGCCGCTGTTGCTATTGGTGACCGTGGGCAATCGTTTCCTGCCCAAACCCGGCGCCTGGATGAATGTGCTCAAGGGCGTGTTCGGCTTTCTGTTCCTGGGCACCGCGATCCTGATGATTCGCCCGGTCATCGACGGCTCGCTGTGGATCGGTCTGTGGGGCGTGCTGCTGCTGATTGCCGCCTATAGCGCCTGGCGTCAAACCGAAGGTTTCGGTCGCACAGCCTATGTATGCGGCAGCGCGTCGCTGCTGTTCGGCCTGTGGGGCAGCCTGCTGGTGATCGGCGCGGCGGGGGGCGGCGATGATTTCTTCCAGCCCCTGAAGGTCTATGCCGGCACCTCGGAAAGCTCGGCCACCAGCGCCCATGATGCCTTTATCACGGTCAGCGAGCCTGCCGCCCTGCAACGGGAGTTGGACGCGGCCAAGGCCCAGGGCCAATGGGTCCTGCTGGACTACTACGCCGACTGGTGCGTGTCCTGCAAGATCATGGAAAAACAGGTGTTTGGCCGCGCCGAAGTGCTGGATGCCTTGAAAGACGTACGCCTGGTGCGTATCGATGTCACCGCCGACAATGCCGCCAGTCGCGAACTGCTGGGCCGCTATCAAGTGCCGGGGCCACCGAGCCTGCTGTGGATTGGCGCCGACGGTCAAGAGCGACGCAGCCAGCGGATCACCGGGGAAGTCAATGCCAAGGAATTCCTGGAGCGTTGGAACATGACTCGGAACGCGCGCTGATGCTGACGTTTACCCTGGGCACCTTTGCCATTGCGCTTAACCATCTATTGCTGATCAGCGCGTTGGCACTGGCGACCGTGGTGGGCTGGCGAGTAGCCAAGCGCGGTGGCGAAAACCCGGAATCGGTGCTGTTCGTGCTGTTTTTGCTGGGGCTTCTGGCCGCACGGATCGGCTTCGTCGGCGCCTACTGGAACCATTACCAGGATGACCTGTGGCAGATCGTCGACCTGCGCGACGGTGGTTTCCTGGCCTGGCCGGGGATTGTCGCGCTGGTGATTGGCGCGTTGCTGTGGAGCCGGCACCGACCGGCCTTGCGCCGGCCGTTGGCTTTCGGCGTTGGCAGCGGCCTGTTGTTCTGGGTGGTGGCGACGATGTCGTTGACGATCTATGAACAAGGCACCCGACTGCCGGAAATCAATCTGCGTAACGCCAACGGCGAGACGGTGAAACTCACCGATTATCAGGGTCGGCCCCTGGTAATCAACCTCTGGGCCACTTGGTGCCCGCCCTGCCGGCGCGAAATGCCCGTGCTGGAAGAAGCCCAGCAGCAACGCCCGGACCTGACGTTCCTGTTCGTCAACCAGGCCGAAAGCATGCAAAGCGTCAGCACTTATCTCGCCACCCAGGGCTTGAGCCTGGACAACGTGCTGTTTGATGGCAGCGGTCGCCTCGGTCAAGCCGTCGGTTCCATGGCGCTGCCAACGACCTTGTTCTACAGCGCCGACGGCCGCCTGCTGGACAGTCACTTGGGCGAATTGTCAGAAGCGAGCCTGGCCCGCGCCCTGGAGAACTTCGAAACGCCGGATTCAACATCGGCTCCCCACTCCGCCACAAGGAAACCCTCATGCCCCGCCTCCGCCACTTGCTGACCCTGGCCGTCGCCGCCACGCTGTCGCAGGCACCGCTGCTGCACGCCGAAGAACTGCCCGCGGCCATCAAGAAAATCGAAGCCAAGGGCGCGAAAATCGTCGGTACGTTCGAGGCGCCGGACGGATTGCGCGGTTACGCGGCGCAATACCAGAACCGTGGGATGGCGCTGTACCTGACACCCGATGGCCAGCATGTCTTGCTGGGCAACCTGTACGACGCCGACGGCAAGGACCTGAGCGCCGAGCCGCTGCAAAAGCTGGTCTATGCGCCAATGGCCAAGGCCATCTGGGGGAAGATGGAAACGAGCAACTGGATCGCCGACGGCAGCAAGGACGCGCCGCGCACCGTCTATCTGTTCAGTGACCCGAACTGCCCGTACTGCAACATGTTCTGGGAACAGGCACGGCCCTGGGTCAAGGCCGGCAAAGTGCAGTTGCGCCACATCATGGTGGGTATCATCCGTGAAGACAGCCCAGGAAAATCCGCCGCATTGCTGGCGGCCAAAGACCCTGAGAAAGCCTTGGAAACCCACGAGAAGGCCGGCAAGGGCAGCGCGCTCAAACCCCTCAAAAACATACCGCCGGCCATCCAGGCAAAACTGGACGCCAACCTGCAATTGATGGAGGAGCTGGAACTGTCCGCCACCCCGGCGATTTTCTACCTGGATGACAAGGGCGAACTGCAACAGCAGCAAGGCGCACCGTCGCCGGACAAGCTGGTGAAGATTCTCGGGCCGAAGTGACATCGACCCAGAGGGCCTCATCGCGAGCAGGCTCGCTCCCACGGAGGGTGTGTGGCGACGACAAAAACAGCGTCAGGCACAGATCATAATGTGGGAGCGAGCCTGCTCGCGATGGCGGCGGGTCAGCGTCGCAAAAACTCCAGCAAGGCCCGGGTGACGAATTCCGGGTTTTCCAGGTTGGAGATATGCCCCGCCTCTGGAATCAGCACATGCGGGCAGCCGATCAGCTCAGCCATTTCCAGCGCCTCGGACGGTGGTCGCGGTTTGTCCTGATCGCCGCACATCACCAGCGTGCGCCTGGCGTCGAGCTCAGGCAGGCGCGGCAGGATATCGTCGCGACCGAAAATGATCCGTCCCAGCGGTACGATGCTGTCGCGCAAGCGCTCGGTCGGCAATGCGGCCAGTGTGGCGCGGAACTGCTGGTAGAGCGCTGACTGCGGATCGATGCCTGGCCGGAAGAAGATCGGTACGATGATGTCCAGCAACGGTTCGGGGACGCTGCCGCTGGCTTCGATCTTGTCGAACAGCGAGAAGTAATACTGGCGGGTCGGTTCTGGCTCGACGCCCACGTAGGTGTCCATCAGCACCAGCGCCTGGAGCCGCTTGGGCGCCATCAGCGCCAACCGTGCGCCCCACATCCCACCGACGGAAAGCCCCACCAGGCTGAAACAATCGATATCCAGATGATCCATCAACGCCAATGCCTGACGAGCCAGGTCGTCCAGAGAGGTCATGCCCTCAGGCAAACGCCCGGACTGGCCGTGGCCCCACAAATCCAGGGCGATCACCCGGTAATGTCGGGACAATGCCTCGATCTGCGGTGCCCACATGGTGTGATCCCACAGGTAGCTGCTGCCCAGCAGCACCACCGGCCCCTGGCCTTGGTCCAGGTAGTGAAGTGATTGCCCATCAAGGGTTGCAAAAGGCATTGATGACCTCCTTGTTTTGAATGGAGAAAAAGCCTTGGGAGACTGAGCCGTACAGGGCGAGGCGTCAACCTTGGGCTTTGCGGTGTTAGTCATGCCGCCATCGCGAGCAGGCTCGCTCCCACAGGGGATTTGCGTCGATCACAAATCCATTGTGAGAGCGAGCCTGCTCGCGATGGGGCCTCTATAGACGCCGCAGAACTACAATCCTTCCAATTGCGCCATCAAATCATTCAACCGATCCACCTTCTCCTCGGTGATTTCGCTCGCCGCCAGCCCATCGATGTATTCGGCCAGTTCCTGCACCGTGCTGCACTCGAACATCGCCCGCAGCGGCACATTGCGTTGCAGGGCCTTTTGCACCCGCGAGGCGATTTGCGTCGCCAGTAACGAATGGCCGCCCAGTTCGAAGAAATTGTCTCGCACACCCACCCGCTCGACCTTGAGCACCTGGGCCCAGATGTCCGCCAAGGTCTGCTCCAGTGCATTACCTGGCGCCTGGTAGTCCTGGTTTTGCAACTGGCCGATTTCCAGGGCCGGCAAGGCCTTGCGGTCAAGCTTTCCGTTGGCGTTGAGGGGTAAGCGCTCAAGCCATAGCCAGTGCAGCGGCACCATGTATTCCGGAAGTTCGGCGCGTAGGCGCTGCTTGATGCGCTCCAGGCGCTCGGTCGGGTTCAGCGCCGAGTCGGCTGCGACCAGATACCCCACCAGATGCTTGCCATTGGCGCCTTCCTGCACCCCCACCGCCCCATCGCGCACCTCGGGCTGTTCATGCAACCGCGCTTCGATTTCCCCCAGCTCGATGCGGTAACCACGAATCTTCACCTGATGATCGATGCGTCCGACGTACTCCAGCACGCCGTCACGACGCCGCCGCGCCAGATCGCCAGTGCGGTACAAGCGCTCCCCTGGCGCACCCAACGGGTTGGGCACAAACACCGGGGCCGTGCGCAATGGATCACTGACGTAACCGCGCCCTACCCCGCTGCCCGCTACGCACAACTCACCCACGGCGCCCAGCGGCACCAGGTCCAGCGCACCATCGAGCACGTACAAGCGGTTGTTGTCGGTGGGCGTACCAATCGGCAAGTAGCTGCCACGGGTCGAGGCCATGTCGACCCGGAAGAACGCCACGTCATCGGAGCATTCCGCCGGGCCATAGGCGTTTACCAGGCCAATGTCCGGGTAACGCAACAACCATTGATGGGCCAGCTCCGGCGGCATCGCTTCACCAGTGGGCAGCATCCAGCGCAGGCCGTCCAGACCGATGCGTTCCTGGGCGAGCATGCCCTGGATCAGTGACGGCACGCTTTCCAGCACCGTGATTGCCTGGCGTTGCACATGCTCGAGTAGCCCTTGCGGGTCATGGGCGATCACGTTGGGCACGATGTCCACCCGGGCGCCGAACAACGGCGCGGCGAGGAACTGCCACACGGAAATGTCGAAACTCTGGGAGGCGGTCTGGGCGATCACGTCCGTCTCGCTCAAGGCCAGGTACGGCACCTTGCTGAGCTGATTGTTGAGCATGCCGCGTTGTTCCACCATGACGCCTTTGGGCAACCCGGTGGAGCCCGAGGTGTAGATCACGTACGCCAGGTTGTCCGGGCCGCTGTAAATGCCGGGGTTGTGCTGCGAAACATCGCTGGCCTGGACGCTTTCCCACACCAGCAACTTCGGCCGCCCGGAGCAGGCGAACTCGTCCAGCAGCGCCAGCGCCTGGGCATGACAGGCCTGGGTGCAGACCAGCAACGGCGTGCGGCTCAGCTCAATGATGCGGCTCAGACGCTGACTCGGCAGGCCCGGGTCCAGCGGCAGGTAACCGGCACCGGCCTTGAAGCTGCCGATGATCATGCCCAGCAGGTCCAGGTCGCGCTCAGCCAGCAACGCCACCGGTTGGTCGAGGCCGACGCCGGACGCGATCAAGGCATGGCCGAGGCGGTTGCTCCGTGCATTCAACTCGGCGTAGCTGTACGTCCTGTCCAGGCAGGTGGCCGCCACCCGTTGCGGATGGGCCGCGACCTGGGCCTCGAACAGCTCGACGTAACTTTGCTCCAGCGCATAGGCACGCTCGCTCTGGTTGCAGCCTTGGATCAGGAAGTCCTGCTCCTCGGCGCCAATCAGCGGCAGCTCGGCCATGTCCCCGTGGAAGCCTTCCATCAGCGCCAGCAGCAAGCGCTTGAACTCACCCAGCAAGCCCTGAACAGTGGATTCATCAAAGTAGCGCTGGTCGTAGGACAGATGCAGCCCCAGGTCATCCCCCGGATAGCAGACCGCCGTGAGCGGGAAGTTGGTGTGGGTGCGGCCCGAGTCCGAGGTGGCGTTGAGGCTTTGGGCGCGATCCAGCACCGACACTTCCACCGGCGCGTTCTCAAACACGAACAGACTGTCGAACAACGGTTGCCCCTTGGGCAGTTCGCTGACGTCCTGGATGCTCACCAACGGCAGGTATTCGTACTCGCGCAGTTGCATGTTGCTGTCGAGCAACGCACCGAGCCATTGGCGCACACTGCAACGCTGATGATCGTCGGGCATCCGCACACGCAAGGCGATGCTGTTGATGAACAGACCCACGGTGCGTTGCATTTGCGGCAGTTCCACCGGGCGCCCGGCCACGGTGACGCCGAACAGCACGTCCCGATCGCCGCTCACCCGCCGCAGCACCAGGGCCCACGCGGCCTGAGCGAAGGTGTTGACCGTCAGTTGATGAGCCTGGGCCAGTTCCCGCAGTCGCGCACCGTCGCGGGCCTCGAGGCGGGTGTAGCAGTCACCGACCATCATGCCGCCGCTGTCACCGGCGTGTTCGCGCAGCAACGGCCGGTCGGTGGGGATCGGCGTGGTCCGTTCGAAACCTTGCAGGTTGCGCGTCCACCACTGCCGCGCTTCGGCCAGGCTCTGGTGTTGTAACCAGCCGATGTAGTCGCGATAACGCGGCGGCTCGGCCAGTCGCGGTTCGCGGTGTTCGCCAAGGGCCGTGTAGATCTCGAAGAAATCCTCCATCAGCAACGAACGGCACCAGGCATCGATCAGGATGTGATGGTTGCTCATCATGAACCAGTAACGCGCCGCGCTCACCCGGATCAGGCGCAAGTGGAACGGGGCCTGGTTCAATAGATCGAAACCGGCCTCGCGCTCGCTTTTGAGCAATGCCTGGAGTTTGGCTTCCTGCTCGTCCTGGGGGACTTCACACCAATCGAGATAATCCACTGGCGTGCTGCCGGGCTTGTGGATGATTTGCAGCATGTCTTCGCCGACGTTCCAGCAGAAGGACGCGCGCAAGGCTTCATGACGGGCGATGACCGCCTGCCAGGCCTGGGCGAAACGTTGCGGGTCCAGTTCGCTGTTGATGCGGTAGCGATCCTGCATGTAGTACAGGCCCGTGCCCGGCTCCAGCAATGTGTGCAGCAGCATGCCCTCCTGCATCGGCGTCAGCGGGTAGACGTCTTCGATCTGCGCGGCCGGCACCGGCAGGCTGTCGAGTTGGGCCTGGGTCAGTTTCGCCAAGGGGAAGTCCGAGGGCGTCAAGCCGCCCGCCGCGTCCGTCAGGCAATGTTCGATCAGGCCCAGCAGCTCATCCAGGTAAGCATCGGCCAACGCCACGATGGTCTGGCGCTCGTGCCGCTCGGCGCTGAACGTCCAGCGCAGCACCAGCTCACCGCCGCTGACCTGACTGTCGACACTCAGCTCGTTGGGCAGCGGCGCGTCGGGGTCGTGGATCGCGCCCAACGCCGCGTCCAGCGGCTGGAACAGCGCGTCGTGACCCAGGGTCTGATCGAGCTGCCCCAGGTAGTTGAAGGTGATCGGCGCTTGCGGCAGGCCGGCCATCGCCTGGCGCGTCGCGGCGTCAGCCAGGTAGCGCAGCACGCCGTAGCCGAGCCCCTTGTGGGGCACCGCGCGCAGTTGTTCCTTGATGGCCTTGATCGAGGTGCCGAAGTCTTCACCCGACGGGCTCAGGCGCAGTGGATAAACGCTGGTGAACCAACCCACCGTACGAGTCAGGTCGATGTCATCGAACAGCGCCTCGCGGCCGTGGCCTTCGAGCTGGATCAATGCCGACTCCTGGCCGCTCCAGCGACACAGCACCCGGGCCAGCGCGGTGAGCAGCAGGTCGTTGACCTGGGTGCGGTAGGCACGCGGTGCCTGTTGCAGCAGTTGCCCGGTGCGCTCGGCGTCCAAGCGCACGCTGACGGTCTGGGCGTGACGCTCCTCACGCCCACCGTCAGGATGGGCGCAGGGCAGCGCCACCTCCGGGCCGCTCAAGCACGCTTGCCACCAACCCAGTTCCTCGCGCAGGGACTCGCTGCCGGCGTAGGCCTGCAAGCGCGCGGCCCAATCCCGGAACGGGCTGGTCTTGGCCGGCAGTTCTGCGGTATGCCCGGCGCTGATCTGGCGGTAGAGCGTTTGCAGGTCATCCATCAATACCCGCCACGACACGCCATCAACGACCAGATGATGGATCACGATCAGCAGACGTTGGCGGCCATCGGGCAACTGCGCCAGCACCGCGCGCAGCAAAGGCCCGCTCGACAGATTCAGACTGCGCTGCGTCTGGGCAAACAGCGTTTCACAGGCCTGCTCACTCTCCACGTCCACCTGCCGCAACAGCGCCGCTTCGGACAATGGTCGGTGCTCGGCGCGCCAATGCCCGGCCATTTCGGCAAAACCCAGGCGCAACGCATCGTGCTGTTGGAAAACGCTGCGCAGTGCCTGTTCCAGCACGGACGATTGCAGCGTGATGGCCGGTTCCAGCAACAACGCCTGGTTCCAGTGATGACGGTTGGCAATCCTGCTCTCGAAGAACCAATACTGGATCGGCGTCAACGCCGACTCACCGGCGAGCAGCCCCTGCTCGGCGCTCACTGGCTGACTGTGGCTGGCCACACCGGCCAGGGCCTGCACGGTCTGGTGCTGAAACAGGTCGCGGGGCGTGAAATGAATGCCCTGTTGCCGGGCACGGCTGACGACCTGAATGGACAGGATCGAGTCGCCACCCAGCTCGAAGAAGTTGTCGTTCAGGCCGACCTGCTTCACGTTCAGTACATCGCACCAGATCGCCGCCAGGGTCTGCTCCAAGGCACTGCTCGGGGCCAGGTAATGTTGGCGATTGAGTTCAGGATCCGGCATCGGCAAGGCACGCCGGTCGAGCTTGCCGTTGGCGGTCAGCGGCATGCTCGCCAGCAGGATCAGGTGGGTGGGCACCATGTAATCCGGCAGTTGAGCCTTGAGGTGATTTTTCAGCGCTTCGCGCAGGGCCGCTTGTTGCTCGGTGTCCTGTTCAACGCCGTCGGTTACCAGGTAGCCGGCCAGTTGCTTGCCGCCTGGCATATCGAGCGCCAATACCACCGCCTCGCGCACGGCGTCATGTTCCAGCAGGCGGGTTTCGATTTCCCCCAGTTCGATGCGGAAACCGCGGATCTTCACTTGATGGTCGATCCGCCCCAAATACTCCACCTGACCATCAACGCGCTGGCGCACCAGGTCACCGGTGCGGTACAGCCGTCCGCCATTGACGGCAAACGGATCGGCGACAAAGCGCTCGGCGGTCATGCCCGGACGCTGGTAATAGCCCTGGGCCAATCCCGCGCCACCGACGTACAACTCCCCGGTGGCACCTTGGGGCACCAGAGCCAGGTCGGCATCGAGGATATAGGCCACCCGGGCGCCGATCACGCTGCCAATCGGCACACTCGCCGCGCCCTCTTCCAGTTGTTCAGGGGCAAGGCTCGCCAGTGGCATGACCACGGTTTCGGTCGGGCCATAGGCGTTGAAGAACAGGCTCGGCTGGAACGCCGCCCGGATACGTTGCAAATGCTCGCCGGTCAGGGCTTCGCCACCGGTGATGCACATGCGCACCGGCAGGGTTTGTCCCTGGGTCGCCAGCCATTGCGCCAACTGGCTGCCGTAGCTGGGGGTAAAACCGAGGATGTTGATACGGTGCTCGCGAATCAGCCCGCAGATTTGCTCGGCGTCCCATTGCCCTTGCGCACGCAGCACCACCTGGGCACCGCTGAGCAACGGCACCAGCAGGCGCTCGGTGGCGGCGTCGAAGTTGATGGAATAGAAATGCAGTTCGCAATCGTCCGGGCGCATGCCGAAACGCTGAATCACCGCCTGGCAGTGCATGGCGATTTCTGCGTGGGACACCACCACGCCCTTGGGCTTGCCGGTGGAGCCTGAGGTGTAGATCAAGTACGCCTGATGCTGCGGCAGGTTGATCAGCGGCGGTGCCTGGTCCGAATAGCCGGCGAGGGCCGCGCTGTCGTCCTCCAGGCACCAGCCCTCTACACCGGCCGGCAATGGGCCCAAGGCCTGGAACATCGCCCGGTCGCTGAGCAGCAAACCCAGGCCACTGTCTTCGATCATGTAATGCAAACGGTCCAGCGGGTATTCCGGGTCCAGCGGCACGTAGGCGCCGCCGGCCTTGAGGATCGCTAACAGGCCGACGACCATCTCCAGCGACCGCTCCAGCGCCAGGCCCACCCGCACCTGCGGCCCGACACCGCGCTCGCGCAACATCCAGGCCAGGCGGTTGGCGCGGCATTCGAGTTCGGCGTAGCTCAGGGTTTGCCCGGCAAAGGTCAGGGCCGGTGCGTCGGCGCGGGCCAGGGCCTGTTCGCTGAACAGTTGCTGGATGCACTGATCCAGGCGGTGTTCACCGGGTTCAACGCCGAGGCTGTCGAGCATCTGTTGCTGCTCGCGGGCATCGAGCAACGGCAACTCGCTCAGCCGTTGGGTCGGATCGGCCAGCAGAGCCTCCAGCAGATTGCGCCAGTGCCCGGCCATGCGGGCGATGCGCGGCTCATCGAACAGGTCGGTGCTGTAGGTCAGGCAGCAACCCAGGCGATGGTCCAGGTCGGTGACTTCCAGATTCAGGTCGAACTTGGTGGCCCGGGCGTCGTTGGCCAAATATTCGACGCTCATCCCGGCCAGCGTGCGGCTCTGCTGGAACTCCCAGCGCTGCACATTGCACATCACCTGAAACAGCGGGTTGTATGCGGCACTGCGCGGTGGTTGCAGGGCTTCGACCAGATGATCGAAGGGCAAATCCTGATGGGACTGGCCTTCGATCACCGTATGACGCACCTGCTCGAACAACTCGCCGACTGACATCTGCCCGTCGAGCTGGCAGCGCAGCACCTGGGTGTTGAGGAACGCACCGATCAGCCCTTCGCTTTCCGGGCGGATGCGGTTGGCCACCGGCGCGCCGATGCGCAGGTCGGTCTGGCCGCTGTAGCGGTAGAGCAGCACGGCCAGGGCGGCGGTCATGGTCATGAACAGGGTCAAGCCGTGTTGCGCATTGAAGGCGCGGACCCGGGCGGCGAGGTCATCACTCAGGTCGAAGCGGAACAATTCACCGCGATGGCTTTGCACCGGCGGACGCGGACGGTCGCCCGGCAATTCGAGCAACGGGTGTTCGCGCCCCAGTTGTGCGGTCCAGTAGTCCAGTTGCCGTTGGCGCTCGCCAGACTCCAGCCACTGGCGCTGCCAGACGCTGTAGTCCAGATACTGCACCGGCAACGGTTCCAGTGGCGATTCGCGGTCGTCGATAAAGGCCTCGTACAGTGCACTCAGCTCGCGGGCAAAAATATCCATTGCCCAGCCTTCGGTGACGATGTGGTGCAGAGTCAGCACCAGGTAATGTTCCTGCTCGGCGGTCTTGACCAGACAGACCCGCAGCAGTGGCCCGGTTTCCAGGTCGAAGGGTTTGTGCGCTTCGCTGTCGGCCAGTTGCTGCACCTGCTGTTGGCGAATATCGGCGGCGAGCATCGAGAAATCTTGCCAGTCCATGCGCAGGCCGGTAGCGGCGTGCACCTGTTGCCGGGGCACGCCGTCGACGCTGGGGAAGGTAGTGCGCAGGGTTTCATGGCGCAGGACCAACGCCTGCAACGCCGCTTCGAAACGCCCGACATCCAGCACCCCGCACAACCGCGCCATGCCGCCGACGTTGTAGGCCGGGCTGTCGGGCTCCATCTGCCAGAGGAACCACATGCGCTGTTGGGAATAAGACAACGGCACCGGTTGGCTGCGATCGACTTTCTCGATCGGCGGTTGCCGGTTGGTCTGACCGCAGGCCTTTATCAAGCGCACCTGTTCGGCGAACGCACCCAGCTCACTGGCCTCGAACAAGGTCCGCAACGGCAGCTCGACGTCACAGACCTGGCGGGTGCGGGAAATGATCTGGGTCGCCAGCAGCGAATGGCCGCCCAGGGCGAAAAAGTCGTCCCGCAGACCGATGCGGTCGAGCCCCAGCACGTCGCGCCAGATGCCAGCGACCTGTTGCTCAAGGGCACTGACCGGCTCGACGTGTTCACGCACTTGCCATTGCGGTTCGGGCAAGGCACGACGGTCGAGTTTGCCGCTGGGGCTCAGGGGCATGGCGTCCAGGCGCAGCAATTGCGCGGGCACCATGTAGTCCGGCAGTTCGGCGGCCAGGGCGGCGTGGAGTCGGGCGTTTTCGAGGTCCTGATCGTGCGTAACATCGCAAGCGGTGTAATAGCCGATCAGTTGCGGGCCGGCCGAGGTCTCGCGTACCAACACCGCCACTTGGGCCACGCCGTCCTGGGCCAGCAGCCGCGCTTCGATTTCCTGCGGCTCGACCCGAAATCCGCGCAGCTTGACCTGCTGGTCGAGACGGCCAAGGTATTCGATCACGCCATCGGCGCTCCAGCGCGCCCGGTCACCGGTGCGATACAGCCGCGCGCCCGCCACGCCCAGCGGGTCGGCGATAAAACGCTCGGCGCTCAAACCCGGACGCCCGAGGTAACCCCGCGCCAACCCCAGGCCGCCGATGCACAATTCACCCGGCACGCCGGCCGGCACGGGATTGAGTTCGCTGTCGAGCACACGACACAACACATTGCCCAGCGGCCGGCCGATGGGCGAGCGCTCGCCGTCGGCGACGCTGCAATGCCAGTGGGTGACGTTGATGGCGGTTTCGGTCGGGCCATAACGGTTGTGCAATTGCGCCGACGGCAGTTGCGCCAGCACGCGGTTGCGCAGTTCGGCGGGCAACGCTTCACCCCCGCAGAATACCCGGCGCAGGCTGGTGCAGCGGGCGCTCAAGGGTTCGTCGATGAACAGGCTGAGCAGCGGCGGCACGAAGTGCAGCGTGGTCACGCCAAATTGTTGGACCAACTGCGCGATGCGGTGCGGGTCACGGTGTTCGCCGGGTCCGGCCAACACCAATTGGCAGCCGGTGATCAGCGGCCAGAAGCATTCCCACACCGACACGTCGAAGCTGATCGGCGCTTTTTGCATCAGCACATCGGATTCATCCAGGGCGTAAGTGGCCTGCATCCATTGCAGGCGCTCGGCCAAAGCCGCGTGGGTGTTGCCGACGCCTTTGGGCTGGCCGGTGGAGCCGGAGGTGTAAATCACGTAAGCCAGGTGATCACCGTGCAGGTGCAGACCCGGCGGATTGCTCGGCCATTGCTCCAAATGCAAGGCGTCCATGGCAATGACGCTGACGCCCTCGCAGAGGGGCAAGCGTTCAAGCAATGCAGTTTGGGTCAGCAACAGATCGACGCCGCTGTCCTTGAGCATATAGGCCAGGCGCTCGGCCGGGTAATCGGCATCCAGCGGCACGTAGGCGCCACCGGCCTTGAGGATCGCCAGCACACCGATGAGCAACTGCGGCGAACGCTCGGCGGCAATCGCCACGCACACGTCCGGGCCGACACCTTTGTCGCGCAGGTAATGGGCCAGGCGGTTGGCCTGGGCGTGCAACTCGGCGTAGTCCAGGCGGCCATCGTCCCACCGCAGCGCAGTGCGTTGCGGCGTAAGCCGGGCCTGTTCGTTCAACAGCTCCGGCAGCCACTGTGTGGCCGGCGCGCAGGGCGCCGCGCTCCACCGCTGCTGTTGCGCATGCTCATCAACGCTCAGCAACGGCACATCGCCGATGGCCTGTTGCGGATTAGTGCAGACGGCGCGCAGCAGGTTGCAAAAATGCCCGGCCAACCGAGTGATGGTCGCAGCCTCGAACAGTTCGTCGGCGTAGTCGAATGAGAGTGTCAGCCGTCCGTTGCGATCCTCTTCGCTATGCAGCTGCAAGTCGAACTTGGCTTCGCAGCTGTGCCATGGCAGTTCGTCGGCCAACAGCCCCGGCAAGCGGCGCAAGGCGCTGAGGTCGCGCTGCTGATGGTTGAACATCACCTGGAACAGACCTTGTTCGCGAACCTGGGGGAACGCTTCGAGCAGTTGTTCGAACGGCAGGTCCTGATGGGCCTGGGCGCCCAGCGTGGTCTCCCGGGCTTGGGCCAGCAACGCGGCGAACGACTGGCGCGGATCGACCTGAGCGCGCAGCACCTGGGTATTGATGAAAAAGCCGATCAGCCCCTGGGTCTCCAGGCGTGGACGGTTAGCGTTGGGCACGCCGATGCGGATGTCAGACTGGCCGGTGTAACGCTGCAACAGCGCTTGGAAGGCGGCCAGCAGCAGCATGAATAAGGTGGCGTCGTGGGCTTGGGCCACTTGGCGCAAGGCAGCACCGAGGTCTTTGTCCAGACGCAGACTATGGCGTGCGGCGCTGCGCCGATGCTGAGCGCTGCGGGGATGGTCCGTGCCCAGGGCCAGGCTCGGATGTTCGTCGCCCAGTTGCTGTTTCCAGTACGTCAGTTGCCGCTCGGCCTCCCCTTGAGCCAACCACTGGCGCTGCCAACTGCCGTAGTCGGCGTACTGCAACGGCAACGGCGCCAGGGCGGCGACCTGCCCTTGGCATGCAGCCGCGTATAACCGCGAGAACTCATCGATCAGCACGTTCATCGACCAACCGTCGGCAATGATGTGGTGCAGCGTGACCAGCAACTGATGATCAGCCTCATCGAGGCGCAGCAAAGTGACGCGCCACAGTGGGCCCTTCTGCAAATCGAACAGCGTCGTGGCTTCATCGTCTCGAACCTGGCGCGCCCGGGCCTCGCGCTGGTCGGCGGGCAGGTCGCTGAGGTCGATCACTCGCAGTTCGAGTTCAGCGGCCGGATCGATCTGTTGCAGAGCGACACCCTCGCGCTCCAAAAATCGTGTGCGCAGGGCTTCGTGGCGTTCGAGCAGTTGCTGGAAACTGCAGCGCAACGCCTCCTCGTTCAACTCACCGCGCAGGTGCAAGCCGCCGGGAATGTTGTAGGCGCGGCTCGCCGGATCCAGTTGCCAGGTGATCCACAACCGATTCTGGGCGAGGGATTGCGGCAACGCTTCGTGGCGCGGTAACCGACTGATCACGCCTGTGGCTTCACCACCTGCCTGCTGCAGGCTCGCCACCGCTGCCGTGAACGCTGCGAGGGTCGGCGCTTCGAACAACACGCGCAGATTCAGCGCCAGCCCCAGCCTTTCTTGCAGCCGCGCGACCACTTGAGTGGCGGCGATGGAGTTACCGCCCAACAGGAAGAAATGATCGTCGCCCTGGACGTGTTCAATCTGCAACTGCTCGCACCAGACTTGGCCGATCAATGTTTGCAACGGCGATGACGAGCGAGCATCTGGGCTTGCTTCAACCTCGACTGACGGGAACAGCGCATAACTGTCGAGACTGCCGTCGGCCAATCGGGTCCGACAGGCCGAGCGTTGCAACTTGCCGCTGGAGGTCTTGGGCAACGCGCCCGGATTGAGCAGCACCACCACGCTCGGCGCTTGCTGACAGGCTTCGGCCACCGCCTGGCGAATGGCTTTGATCAACGCTTCGGGTGGCAGGATCTTCTGCACGCTGCGGCTGATTTCCGCCGCGATGCCGATGCCCTCCTCGCCGCCATTGTTGACCGCGAACGCCGCCACCCGGCCTTTGCGCACCACCTCCACTTCCCGCTCGATGGTTTGCTCGATGTCCTGGGGGTAGAGGTTATGACCGCGCACGATCAACAGGTCCTTCAAGCGGCCGGTAATGAACAGCTCACCGTCACGCAGGAAACCCAAGTCGCCGGTGCGCAGCCAGGTGCGGCCAGCGTGCTGGACGAATGTCTTGGCGCTGGCCTCAGGGTTTCGCCAGTAGCCATGCGCAATGCTCGGCCCACAGGCCCAGACTTCGCCGACCCGGTTGTCGGTCAGCGGCTGCAACGTGTTGGGCTCGACGATCAGCACCGCATGCCCAGGCTGACTCACGCCGCAACTCATCACCGTACTGCCCTGCCCTGGCTCGGCACGGTTGTGCGCCAGGGCCGTGTCGTCCATCCGCAACGCCGGGATGCCTTGACTGCGTGGCGTGCCCGCGACGAACAACGTGGCTTCGGCCAGGCCATAGGACGCCATGAAACTGTCCGGCGTGAAGCCGCACGGCGCGAATTTCTCGGCAAAGCGTTCCAGGCTGTCGAGACGGATCGGCTCGGAGCCTGAATAAGCCACGCGCCAGCCGCTCAGGTCGAGGCGCTTGAGCGCCGATTCACTGACCCGCTCGCTGCACAGCCGATAGGCGAAGTCCGGGCCGCCGCTGATGGTGCCACCGTATTCACTGATCGCCTCCAGCCAGCGCAATGGCCGGGCCAGAAAGTACGCGGGCGACATCAGCACACAGGGCACACCGCTGAAAACTGGCTGCAACAGGCCACCGATCAGGCCCATGTCGTGGTACAGCGGCAGCCAGCTGACGATCACGTCGTCAGGGTTCAGATCGATGCCGAAACCGTGGCGGATCAATAATTCGTTGGCCACCAGGTTGCCATGGCTCACTTGCACACCCTTGGGCAACGCGGTGGAGCCGGAGGTGTATTGCAGGAAAGCAATGTCATGGTCCTGAAGATTCGGTTGCAGCCATTGCCCGGCGCGGGCCGGATCAAGGGTATCGACGCACAGCACGGGAGGGGCTGACTCGATGGCTTGCAGCGGCTCGCGCAGATCGCTGCGGGTGAGCAGCAGGCGCGGCTCGGCATCGGCAATGATCGACAGCAGGCGTTCCTGGTGATGGCGTCGGGCGGACTCCGGCGGATAGGCCGGCACGGCGATCACACCTGCATAAAGGCAGCCAAAAAACGCCGCGACGTAGTCCGGACCACTGGGAAACAGCAGTACCGCACGGTCGCCGAACGCCGCTTCGGCCTGCAAGGCGGCGGCGATGGTCCGGGCACGCAGGTCCAGGTCGCGATAACTCAGCACCACACTTTGCTCCGGGGCGTCGGCAAGGAAGCGCAAGGCCACACGGTCCGGCGACAACGCGGCGCGGCGCTGAAGGGCATGAGCCAGGGTGCTGGGGAGTTCGAACGCGTCGGTCATGAGGTTTCCTGCCTGAAATTCGGCTTGCTAGTGGTATCTGGTGGCCTGCGGAATGCGGTGCGGCATCGGGACTGCCGCCCGAAACCTTCATCCCTGAGAACGGATACCGTCGGCAAATAATTAGTCAGCAACCTCTTGTTCCAGCCCCGCTGACAGGCAGAACACCGTGGCAACGGGTCGCAGTTCTCGCGCTGGACTTTTCAGCATCAATAATTCTTCTTCTCAATTGACAATCATTATCATTCAGCCTAATTTGTCGCTCGATATGCAGGACGAGTCGGACAGAGCCGTCGTCCTGCTAACTTTTTGCAGCAAGGTGAATTCCATGACGGAACAAGTATCCACAAGCAGGTGCGACTCACCGTTACTTCAGGCATTCGTGGATAACCGGATGATCCTGGTCAAGATCGCAGCACGAATCACCGGTTGCCGGTCCCGGGCAGAAGACGTGGTGCAGGATGCGTTTTTCCGGCTGCAATCGGCGCCTCAGATCACCTCGTCCTTCAAGGCTCAGCTCAGCTACCTGTTTCAGATCGTGCGCAACCTGGCGATCGACCATTACCGCAAGCAGGCGCTGGAACAGAAATACTCGGGGCCGGAAGAGGAAGGGTTGAATGTGGTGATCCAGGGGGCTTCGCCAGAAACGTCACACATCAATTTCTCGACGCTGGAGCACATCGCCGACGCGCTCACTGAACTGCCCAGCCGCACCCGTTATGCCTTCGAGATGTACCGCCTGCACGGTGTGCCACAGAAGGATATCGCCAAGGAGCTGGGGGTCTCGCCGACCCTGGTGAACTTCATGATCCGCGACGCTCTGGTGCATTGCCGCAAGGTGTCAGGGATTCGTGGGGATACATTCGCCCGGCGGTAACAGTGCCGTGATTTTGCGGGCCTCATCGCGAGCAGGCTCGCTCCCACAATGGATCTGGGTGTTCACGAAGTCTGTGTTCATCACAAATCCCTGTGGGAGCGAGCCTGCTCGCGATAAGGCCTTGAGGACTTAACCTCTTACATCAACCCACACCGATCAAAAAACCGCTCACGCCCCAGAATCATCAGCGCCGCGCGCTTGTGGGGGAAATCGAATTCCTTTTCACAGTGGAAACACTGGTTGTACAGATGACCGATCATTCGGGCGTTGTCGGCCCGAGGTTCGGCCACCACGCGTTGGGTGCGCGGGTCGTCGAGAAACAGGTAATGCACCAGTGCCGACAGCCAGCTTGCCACCTTGTGCGGGCCACGGTGCTGCTCTTCGCCCACCAACATGTGAATGCCGCGATCATAATTGTGCACGTCGTAGAACGGCGCGATCCGATCCTCCTTGGCCCAATAGGCTTCGAAGTAGGCGAAAGGCTGGTCGTCGAAACAACCGATCAAGGTCAGCACCCGGGGATCGCGCTGCAGTGTGCTCAGATACTCGCGATGCTGTTCCAGGCTGCCCTCCTCCTGCCAGAAACTCGCCACCCGTGGGCTGTTCTGCCAGCGGTTGAAGCGCGTCAGGTCCTGTTCGATTTCCAGGGTGCGCAAGGACACCCAGGCCCCCAGGCGCGCATCGAAGCGCCGATACACCTCGCCTCGCGGCTTCATGGGCCGGCGCGGATGACGCTTGCCATCGGTGATGATCATCTGTTGCGGATAGCTGCCGTTGAACGACTCTCCCAGCCAGGGTTGCGGCAGTTGCCAGAACAGAGTGCGCTCGCAGATGTACTCGTCGGCGCACTCGCCGGGCGTCAGCAGTCCGCTGAGCAAGGCTTCACCAGGGCGCTCGGGCAGATGCCAAGTCAGGCGCCGGCATTCAGGATCGCGGGCGAACAGCCAATAGCAGGCCGCCCAAAGCGCCGGGCCTACGGGCCGATCATTGATTTCCTGCAAATGCACATGTAGCTCGGTACCCCGCTCCAAGCGCAGCCGGATCAGCGGCGCGCCCTCAAGCATCAGGCTCAGGTGGTGTTCGGTTTCATCGGCGCCGAGACGGCGACCACCGGGTAAAGGCAGCGTCGTCGGGTGCTTGAGGTGGGACATGGCGGGGCTCACGTAGTCGTCGGTAGTCAACGTGTGACGTGAGCCAGGCAGGGAAATTTAGTGCCCTGTTCAATGATCGTGGGCTGGCACCAGCTGTATCTGGTAGGGCTGGAAAATCGCCAGCATCTGCCCGTCGTCCCGCAGCTTTTGCAGCAGCCGATCGAACGCTTCGCCAGAGATCGGCGCCTGGGGGCGGATCAGCGCGTAATGGTGGTAAATCTGATCGATACGTTCGGATATCAGCAATTGGGGGGCGACGTCTGGATTGCGCAACACGTAATCGATGAGGTACGAACGGGTGACCAGCGCAATGTCCGCACGCCCGCGCAAGACCATCAGCAGGTTGCTGTCATGGGAATACGTCAGCGTGGCGTTGTATTGGCCGGTCAGGAACTTGGGGTCGGCGTTGAATTCGGCAAAGGCGTAGTGGTAGCCGCTGAACAGCGCCAGGCGCTTGCCCCGCAGATCAGAGAAATAGTCTTGCTGACGATCCGGTTGACGCTGGGCTACGAAGATTTCCGCGTCTTCCAGGCCCATGTCTACCGCAGTATGAGGCACATCCTTCCAGCCCCAGTCCGGGTTCTCGAAAATGGCCATGTCGACCCGCCCCTGCTTGAAATCATTGAAACGGCGCGGAATCGACGTCGGAACCAGCACGAATTGATAATCGCTTTGGGACCGGTTCAAGGCCTCGACCAACTGCGGCAGCAAACCGGTATCGGCGCCAGTTTCGGGGCGTATCGTGTAGGGCGGAAAATGCGCTGCGCCAATCCGGACCAGTTGCGCAGCCGTGGCCGGCAACGCGAACACTGCAATCAACGCAGCGAGCAAGACGCGCGAGGCTATCCCCATCGTTGAAAACGTCAAGACACCTCACTCCCCAGAAAATTAATCATCAGTGAATCCAACCAGGCATCTCAATGCACATCACGCAGGGCACGCAAGGCGACCACTCAGCGGCATTGCTGCCTCTTTTTATTTTTCTTCAAGCACCAGAATCAAGGCTTGCTCGGCCAACTCATCAAGACTCAGGCTGCCCTCGGCGCGAAACCAAGTGGTGGTCCAGGACAGGGCGCCGGTCAGGAAACGACGGGTGATGAACACGTCGCCCCGAATATACCCCGCGTCCTTGGCCTGCCCAAGAACCTCAAGCCACAGGGCCTCATAAATATCACGCAAAGCCAGCACCTGTCTTTGCCCTTGCTCGGACAACGAGCGCCATTCGTAGACCAGCACCGCCATCGCCTCGCCGCTGCCGCCCATGATCGACTGCAACTCGCAGCGGATCAGCGCCAGGACCCGCTCGCGCACGCTATCGGCCTCGGCCAGCGCCGCGCGCATCAACGCCGTGTTGTAGCGAATGGTCTCCTCCATCACCGCCCGCAGGATCTCATCCTTGCTTTTGAAATGATGAAAGATGCTGCCCGACTGAATGCCCACCGCGCTCGCCAGGTCGCGCACCGTGGTGCGCTCGAACCCTTTGTTGCGAAACAGATGGGCGGCGGTCTGGAGCAGTTTGCCGCGAGCGCTGTCAGGATCGGTCAGTTGCCCGTTATCGACCAGCTCACGCATCACGTTCAGGGCTTTTTGCTCATCCACCCATTCTCTCCTACAGTCGATCGATCAACGTCGGGCCACGCTTGCGGAACCGACGAGGTGGCGCGGGCAATTTAAGCTGGCCGGGGCACCCAAGCAAGCGCTTGGATCGAAGAACTGGCGGCCGTTTACAAACCAAGCGCTTGCTTGGTAGTCTCGGGCGACGTCGGCCGGAGGGAGCACCATGCCAAAAACGATACGTATCGGTTGTGCCAGCGCCTTCTGGGGCGATACCTGTACCGCTGCGGCGCAACTGGTCGAAGGCGCTGAACTGGACTACCTGGTGTTCGATTACCTGGCCGAGGTCACGATGTCGATCATGGCTGCCGCGCGCATGAAAGACCCTCGGGGCGGTTATGCCACGGACTTCATCGAAGTGCTCTCACCGCTGCTTCATCGTTTGCATGAACGCAAGATCCGCGTCATCAGCAATGCCGGCGGGGTCAACCCCCAGGCCTGCGCCGCCGCTCTACAAGCGGCTTGCGACAAGGCCGGCGTGCCCTTGAAGATCGCGGTGCTGCTGGGAGACGACCTGCAACCGCGATTCGAACAGCTCGCCAGCCAGGGCATTGCCGAGATGTTCAGCGGTGCGCCCCTACCGACGGTGTGCGTGTCCACCAACGCTTACCTGGGTGCCCCCGGCATTGTCGAGGCCTTGCATCTGGGAGCCGACATCGTGATCACCGGCCGGGTGGTCGACAGCGCCGTGGTCAGCGCGGCCCTGGTGCATGAGTTTGGTTGGGCCTGGCACGACTACGACAAACTGGCCCAAGCCGCATTGGCCGGGCACCTCATTGAGTGCGGGGCCCAATGCACAGGCGGTAATTTCACCGACTGGCGGGAGGTACCGGATTACGAGCACATCGGTTTTCCCATCGTTGAAGTCAGCGCCGACGGCCAATTCATCGTCACCAAGGCCGAAGGCACCGGCGGGCTGGTCACGCCGCTGACGGTCGGGGAACAACTGCTCTATGAAATCGGCGATCCCCAAGGCTATCTCTTGCCGGACGTGATCTGCGACTTCAGCCAGGTCAGGTTGATCCAGCAAGGCAAGCACGCCGTGCGCGTCCAAGGCGCCAAGGGCTTGCCGCCCACCGATCAATACAAGGTCTGCGCCACCTGGGCCGATGGTTTTCGCTGCACTGCCCTGTGCCTGATCGCCGGCATCGATGCGGTGGCCAAGGCCGAACGGGTCAGCCAGGCGATCATCGCCAGGACTTCGCAGTTGTTCAGTTCGCGCGGCTGGGCACCCTACAGCGAGGTGAACATCGAGCTGCTGGGCAGCGAAGCGACTTACGGCCAGCACGGCCGGCGCCAGGACAGCCGCGAAGTGGTGATCAAACTGGCGGTGCGCCACCCCGACAAACAGCCGCTGGTGCTGTTTTCCAGGGAGATCGCCCAGGCCGCCACCGGCATGGTGCCGGGGCTGACCGGCCTGATGGGTGGCCGCCCGACGGTGTATCCGCTGATTCGCCTGTTCTCGTTCCTGATCGACAAGTCCGCTTGCCGGCTCGACATCGAACTCGACGGGCAGAGTCATCCTTGCCTGCTGCCCACCGTCGAAGCGCTGCAAACCCGCGACTTGCCGGTCGCTCCCGACCTGCCCAAACCCCAGGGCCGGGCTGACGCCAGCGTGCCATTGGTCAAACTGGCGGTGGCGCGCTCCGGCGACAAGGGCAACCACAGCAACATCGGCGTCATCGCCCGGGCCCCCGAATACTTGCCGTGGATCGCCGAGGCGCTAACGCCCCAGGTGTTGGTTGACTGGATGAGCCACGTGCTCGACCCACTGCTGGGGCGCGTCGAGCGCTGGTATCTGCCGGCCACCCACAGCCTGAACTTCGTGCTGGAAAATGCCCTTGGCGGGGGCGGTATCGCCAGCCTGCGCATCGATCCGCAGGGCAAGGCGTTCGCTCAGCAGTTGCTGGAGATCCAGATACCGGTGCCACAGAGCATCGCCGATCAGGTCAATTAAAGGACGCTCGCCACAGCGTCGGTTCGAGCACAAGGAACACTTATGCCAGTCATCGAATCGCACCTTGACCCTCACAGCGCCGACTTCGCCCGCAACCACGCGGCCATGCTGGCTGGCGTGGCACACCTGCGTCAGATCGAACAGACGGTGCTGGAGAAAGCCGCCCTGGCCCAGGCCAGGTTCGAGCAACGCGGCCAACTGCTGCCGCGCGAGCGTCTGAACCTGCTGCTGGACCCCGGCGCGCCGTTCCTGGAACTGGCGAGCCTGGCCGGCTACAAACTCCATGACGACAAAGATGGCAGCCAGGCCGGTGGCGGCTTGATCGCGGGGATCGGCTACGTATCCGGCGCTCAGGTATTGGTGGTGGCGAACAACAGCGCGATCAAGGGTGGGACCATCTCTCCCAGCGGCTTGAACAAGACCCTGCGTCTGCAACAGATCGCCATGGAGAACAAACTGCCGGTCATCACCTTGGCCGAAAGCGGCGGCGCCAATCTCAACTATGCCGCGCAGATTTTTGTCGAAGGTGCGCGCAGCTTCGCCAATCAGGCGCGGATGTCCGCCATGGGCTTGCCGCAGATTACCGTGGTGCATGGTTCGGCCACGGCGGGCGGGGCCTACCAGCCGGGGCTCTCGGATTACGTGGTGGTGGTGCGCGACAAAGCACGGCTGTTTCTGGCCGGGCCACCGCTGCTCAAAGCCGCCACTGGCGAAATCGCCACAGAAGAAGAACTGGGCGGTGCGCAAATGCATGCGCAGGTGGCCGGCACCGCTGAATACCTGGCCGAGAATGACGCCGATGGCATACGCCTGGCCCGGGAGATCGTCAGCCTGTTGCCCTGGAACGAGCAACAGCCGCCACAGCCTGAACGCACCTGGAAAGAGCCGCTCTACCCGGCCGATGAGTTGCTGGGGTTGATCCCCGACGACCCGAAAAAGCCCTATGACGTGCGGGAAATCGTCGCCCGTATCGCCGACGGTTCGGACTTCCTGGAATTCAAAAGCGAGTTCGATCAACAGACGATTTGTGGCCACCTGCGCATTCGTGGCCATGCCTGTGGCCTGATCGGCAACAACGGCCCGATCACACCCAAGGGCGCGAGCAAGGCCGCGCAGTTCATCCAGCTGTGCGACCAGAGCCGCACACCGCTGCTGTTCCTGCACAACACCACCGGATTCATGGTCGGCACCGAGTCGGAACAACAAGGCGTGATCAAGCATGGGGCAAAGATGATCCAGGCCGTGGCCAACGCCCGGGTGCCGAAGCTGACGGTCGTGGTGGGCGGTTCCTACGGCGCCGGCAACTACGCCATGTGCGGCCGAGGGCTGGACCCACGCTTCATCTTCGCCTGGCCCAACAGCCACACAGCGGTGATGGGTGGCGCCCAGGCCGGCAAGGTTTTGCGCATCGTCACGCAGGCGACGCAGATCAAGAATGGCCTCACCCCCGACCCGAAGATGCTGGACCTGCTTGAACAAACCACTGCGCAGACACTCGACAGCCAGTCCACTGCGCTATACGGCAGCGCCAACCTGTGGGATGACGGGCTCATCGACCCGCGCGACACCCGCACGTTGCTAGGCTACCTGCTGGACATCTGCCACGCGGCTGAGCTGCGGCCGCTGCAACCCAACAGTTTCGGTGTGGCCCGTTTCTGAACGTGTGAAGGACTTTTGATCGCTGCCCACAGGAGAACAATAAAAATGATCTTCACCCAGGAACACGCAGCGCTGCGGCGCACCGTTCGCCAGTTTGTCGACCAGCAGATAAACCCCTATGTCGACGAATGGGAGAAGGCCGGACGGTTTCCCATCCACGAGGTTTTCCGCAAGGCCGGTGCACTGGGATTGCTGGGTATATCCAAGCCGGAGCAGTTCGGCGGCATGGGCCTGGACTACAGCTATTCGATCGTCGCCGCCGAGGAGTTCGGCACCATTCATTGTGGCGGCGTGCCGATGTCCATCGGCGTGCAGACCGACATGTGCACCCCGGCCCTGGCGCGTTTCGGCTCCGATGAGCTGCGTGAAGCATTCTTGCGCCCGGCCATCAGCGGTGAGCAGGTCGGTTGCATCGGCGTCTCGGAAGTCGGGGCCGGCTCTGATGTCGCCGGGCTCAAGACCACGGCCCGCAAGGATGGCGATGACTACGTCATCAACGGCAGCAAGATGTGGATCACCAATTCACCGAGCGCCGATTTCATGTGCCTGCTGGCCAACACGTCGGACGACAAGCCCCACATCAACAAATCACTGATCATGGTACCGATGAACAGCCCTGGTATCAGCCTCGGCGGGCACCTGGACAAGCTAGGCATGCGCAGCTCGGAAACCGCCCAGGTGTTCTTTGACGACGTACGGGTGCCGCAACGCAATCGCGTGGGTCAGGAAGGTGCCGGATTCATGATGCAGATGTTGCAGTTCCAGGAAGAACGCCTGTTCGGCGCGGCGAACATGCTCAAGGGGCTGGAGCACTGCATCGACAGCACCGTCGAGTACTGCAAGCAGCGCAAGACCTTCGGCACCGCCCTGATCGACAACCAGGTGATCCACTTTCGCCTGGCGGAACTGGCCAGCGAAATCGAATGCCTGCGGGCGCTGGTCTACCAGGCCACCGAGCAGTACATCAACGGCCAGGATGTGACGCGGCTAGCGTCCATGGCCAAGCTCAAGGCCGGGCGCCTGGCGCGGGAAGTCACCGACAGTTGCCTGCAATACTGGGGCGGCATGGGTTTCATGTGGGACAACCCGGTGGCGCGGGCGTATCGCGACGTGCGACTGGTGTCCATCGGTGCCGGTGCGGACGAGATCATGCTAGGCATCATCTGCAAACTCATGGGCATTTTGCCGGGCAAGAAAAAATGACTACGTCGCCTGCCAGGCCGCCATCGAAATTTGACTGTGTTGACCCTCCATTGTGGGAGCGAGCCTGCTCGCGATGAGGCCCTGACAGCCACCGTAAAACCCAGGAATGACCACCATGCCCGCCTTCAGCAAGATCCTCATCGCCAACCGCGGTGAAATCGCCTGCCGGATCCAGCGCACCGCCCAGGCCCTGGGCTATCGCACCGTGGCGGTGTTCAGCGAGGCCGACGCCGACGCGCTGCATGTGCGCATGGCCGATGAAGCGGTACTCATCGGCGCGGCACCGGTGCCACAGTCCTACCTCAATCAGCCGGCCATCCTCGATGCCGCCCGGCGAACTGGCGCCGACGCCATCCACCCCGGCTACGGTTTGCTCGCGGAAAACGCCGGGTTCGCCAAGGCCTGCGAAGCGGCCGGTATCGTGTTCATCGGCCCCAGCCCCGACGCCATCGACCTGATGGGCAGCAAACGCCGGTCGAAAATCGCTATGCTCGCCGCCGGCGTACCGTGCATCGCCGGTTACCAAGGCGCGGCCCAGGATGACGACACGCTGACTCGCGAAGCCGCCCGCATCGGCTATCCGTTGATGATCAAGGCCAGCGCCGGCGGTGGTGGCCGAGGCATGCGCCTGGTTTGGCGGGATGAAGACCTGCTAGAACAGTTACGCACCGCGCGCTCCGAGGCGCTGCATGGTTTTGGCAACGATGAGTTGATCCTCGAACAAGCCTTGATCAATCCGCGGCATGTGGAAATCCAGATTTTCGGTGACCATCACGGCAATCTGCTCCATTTGGGCGAAAGGGACTGCTCGATCCAGCGACGCCACCAGAAAATCATTGAAGAAGCGCCCTGCCCGGTCATGACCACCGATCTGCGCCAGGCCATGGGTGACGCCGCGCTCAAGGCTGGCCGTGCGGTCAATTATGTGGGGGCCGGGACTGTGGAGTTTTTGCTCGCCCCGGACGGCGGTTTTTACTTTCTGGAGATGAACACGCGCCTACAGGTCGAACATCCGGTCACCGAGCTGATCACCGGACTGGACCTGGTGGCCTGGCAACTGGATGTGGCCGCCGGCCTGCCACTGCCCCTGCGCCAGAACCAGGTCCAGTTCAGTGGTCATGCCATGGAAGTACGGTTGTATGCCGAAGACCCGGCTGCGAACTTTCTGCCGCAAACCGGCCATTTGCTCAGTTGGCAACCCCCTATCCGCGACGGTGTACGAATCGACCATGGTTTGCTTGAAGGCCAGACCATCACCCCGTTCTACGACCCAATGCTGGGCAAAGTCATCGCCCACGGCGCCACCCGTGAAGAGGCCCGACGCAAATTGCTGCGCGCCGTGGAGGACTGCGTGCTCCTGGGTGTACAGGCCAATCAGCGCTTGCTGGCGGGGCTGTTGGCTCATCCACAATTCATTGATGGAGATTTCGGCACCGGTTTCATCCAGCAACATTTCGCCGATCATCCCGCCCTGCAGATCCATGCCCCCTCGGCTGAGCAGCTCGCCATCGCCGCAGCCTTGTTCTATCAGTCCATGCATGCACGTCATGCGCCCGATCTGGGAGGATGGAGCAACAACAGCGGCACGGTGCGGCGCTATCGCATTGGCCTGGGCGAGCGCGACTGGCCCCTGATCCTGACCGCCGAAACCGGCGGCACGCTGCATCTCCGGGTAGCCGAGCGTGTGATCGAGTTGAAGTTGCTCGAAGCTGATCAGTGCGGCGCAACGCTGATGATCGACGGCATTCGCCAACGCCATGCCTGGCACCTCGATGGTAATGACCTGTGGCTGTTCACTCGCCCCGGCGGCCTGCATTTGCAGGATCGGACCCAGGCCCCCATCGCCGCCAGAACCAACGTCAGCGATGGCTCCCTCAAGGCGCCAATGGACGGCGCTATCGTCGAAGTACTGGTCAGTGAAGGGACGGCAGTACGCCAGGGACAGCTACTGATGGTGCTCGAAGCGATGAAAATGGAGCACCCACTCAAGGCAGGTATTGATGGAGTGGTCAGGACCTTACAAGTCAAGCCAGGCGATCAGGTGAAAAACCGCCAGTTATTATTGCAGGTTGAAACAGCGCACTAGGCGGATGCGCAGGGTTTGACTACGCTCAAACCCATCAGCACGCCGATACCGGGAACCTTGCGATGCCTCACTGGCTGGTGATTGATCTGGAGGCCACCACCGATGAAGGTGGCTGGCCGGTAACCGAAATGGAAATTATCGAAATCGGCGCCACGCTGGTGAATCGGGATGGCCGCGAGCTGGACCACTTCCAGCGGTTCGTAAAGCCGTTGAGGCGTCCCTTGCTCACACCTTTCTGTCGCGAGCTGACCCATATCACCCAGGCCAATATCGACAGCGCCGCGCCTTTGACCGAGGTCTGGCCGGCGTTCGAACGCTGGCTGGCGCAGTATCACGCGAACCTGGAGAGCTGGGTCAGTTGGGGCGATTACGACCGCAAGCAATTGCTTCAGGAATGGCAGCATCAGCGGTTGCACAGTTTTCTCGGCCAAGTGCCGCACATGAACCTCAAGCAGCGCTTCGCCAAAGCCCGCCGGCTGGAGCGACCGCTGGGGCTCAACGGGGCGCTGCAACTGGCCGGCCTGCAATTCTGCGGTCAACAACACCGGGCCCTGGAAGATGCGCGCAATACGGCGCGGTTATTACCCCTGGTACTCCCAGGCTGAACGCGAGCCACGACGGCGGCGCGGCAGATGACGAACGTTGCAGCCTTGTGCATACTGGCCGGCCTTTTCCAGCCCCTTTTTTCGAGGAATCGCCCATGTTTAAAGTCAACGAGTACTTCGACGGCACCGTCAAGTCGATCGCTTTCGGCACTGCCGAAGGCCCTGCGACCATCGGCGTCATGGCTGCGGGCGAATACGAGTTCGGCACGGCCCAGCGGGAAATCATGCATGTCGTCTCCGGCGCCCTGACCGTGAAACTGCCCGACAGCACCGACTGGGAAACCTTCGAGGCCGGCAGCCAGTTCAATGTACCGGCCAATAGCAAGTTCCAGCTCAAGGTCGCCGTCGACACCGCCTACCTGTGCGAATACCGCGGCTGAGTCTGTGGCGAGGGGATTTATCCCCGCTGGGCTGCGCAGCAGCCCCAAAAGACTGAACACAGTCAGCCTGATACACCGAGGCTGCAGGTCTTTAGGCTGCTGTGCAGCCCAGCGGGGATAAATCCCCTCGCCACAAAAGCCCCAGCGTGGTATCGGGAATGAAAAATGCCCGTGTCCGGTGGACACGGGCATTGTTTTTTCAGAAGCGGTGTTTATTCGAGCACTTCAACCGGCATGCCCACTTCAAGCCAACCATTGCTGTCATTGACCAGGTTCTGGCCGAACATCGCACCGTCCGGTGTCGAACGATACTGCTGCAACGTGGCGAAGGGTTCGCGGTCAGGGTCGCGTTCGCCGGTTTGCGGATCGACCGTGGTCATGATGCAGCGCGAGCAGGGCTTGACCAGCCGGAACTCCACATCGCCGATACGAATGCGCTTCCAGCCATCCTCGGCAAATGCCTCGCTGCCCTCGATAACCAGGTTGGGACGAAAGCGCAGCATCTCCAAAGGGCGGCCGACCCGATCGGACACGTCCTGCAAAGAGGCCTGGCCGATCAGCAGCAAGGGGAAACCGTCCGCGAACGCCACCTTGTCGTCATCCTTGCCGTAACCGGCGGCGGTGGTGCGCGCCAGTTCTACCGGAACGTGAACCAGCCGGGTGGGCTTGCCGATGAATTCGCTGACCCAGGCCGCTGCCTCGTCACCGGCATCCGGTACGCGCAAGGTGTCGCGCCAGATGATCACACCACGTCGCTGCTCTTCGTCGGCAGGTGGCAGCGGTACATCCAGCGAGGCAAAACCTGGCGCACTGAGCGTCAGACCGCCTGCCTCGTTCCACAATGCCGAGAGCTGGCTCATTTGAATCACTGCCCGCTGGGTCAGGAAACGCCCGGTGCCCTCGTCCACCAGCATCCAGCGCCGGTCACCGTCCAGGCCCAGCTTGTCCAGGCCTATGCCTTGCAGGAGCTGACCCTTGCCGGACTTCAACGGATAACGATACAACGCGCTCAGCCGCAACATGCTCGACTTCCCTGGTGACGAAAAACGCCACCTTATACGAGCCGGCCATTGAAGCAAACCATGATCAGCCTCAGTCGAGCATCAGTCGCTGGCGCACCACGTCAACCAGCTTGTCCGGCTGGAATTTGGAGAGGAAGTTGTCGCAGCCGACCTTCTTGACCATCGAATCGTTGAAGCTGCCGGACAGCGAGGTGTGCAGCACTACGTAGAGGCCCCGCAAACGAGGGTCGTTGCGGATCTCGGTGGTCAGGCGATAGCCGTCCATTTCCGGCATTTCCGCGTCGGTGAAAATCATCAGTAATTTATCGGTCATCACTTCGCCAGTATCGGCCCAGGCCTTGAGCATGTTCAGGGCTTTCAAACCGTCGCTGGCAACGTGCATTTTCACACCCAACTGACCCAGCGTATCGCGCAGTTGAGAGAGCGCGACATTGGAGTCGTCCACCAGCAGCACTTCGCGTCCGCGGGCGCGCTCCAGTACCGGATCTTCGAGTTTGTCCCGGGAAACCTTGGCGTTGTAAGGCACGATTTCAGCCAGGACTTTTTCCACGTCGATGATTTCCACCAACTGGTCATCAACCTTGCTGATCGCCGTCAGGTAGTGCTCACGTCCGGCGCTGGTCGGCGGCGGCAAGATGGCTTCCCAGTTCATATTGACGATGCGGTCCACGCCGCCCACCAGGAACGCCTGAACCGAACGGTTGTACTCGGTGACGATAATGGTGCTGTTCGGTCCCGGCACCAGCGGACGCATACCGATGGCCTGGGACAGGTCGATCACCGGCAACGTCTGGCCCCTCAGATTGACTACGCCGCACACAAACGGATGGCGCTGCGGCATCAACGTCAGCTTCGGCAACTGCAGCACTTCCTGGACCTTGAACACGTTAATGGCGAACAACTGCCGCCCCGCCAGGCGAAACATGAGAATTTCCAGGCGATTCTCACCCACCAGTTGGGTTCGTTGATCTACTGTATCGAGAATGCCGGCCATCTATGACTCCTGGGCTTGTTCGGATGAATCCATAAAGGAGATATCGGCCGTGCAGGCCGGATCTTGACCCCTGTATAAAATGTCGCGCAGGGCATTGATGTCACATTAGCATCATGCTTTACTGGCTTCACAGATTTCATCCCTCAAGTTCTGCGCGGCGCGACCTCAGCTTGCGCACAAAGTTCCCCCGCCTAGGGGTTTCCCCTAGCAACAATCAGGTGCAACCTGATATTCCCGCTATCCAATAGCCATTAATGTGACGCCATTCTCATTGCTGAACGGAGTCAGGCTTTTGTGCGCGACCGCAGGACACCGGACTTCCAGCCATTTGGCCGATCCCGCCAGTGCAATCGTTTGCGAGCATGCCTTTGTCTACGGGCGAAAGAGTGCCTGCGGGTCTTCGTTAGTTGCCGGCCGTGAATTCCTGCCGTTCGCCACACGCGATTTTCTTGCGTCTGACATGATGTTGTGGAGATAAGCATGCCGAACGATCGTAAAAACTGGAATCAGCGCCTTCCCGAATTTCTGATCGAGGCCGAAACGCTTTTGGCCAAGTCAGAGGAATGCCTAAGCCACCTGCAACTGATCAACGACGACAGGGACGCCATTGATTGCATGCTCAGTACCTTGCTGAAGCTGGCAAACAAGGCCGACGCCCTGGCGCTGGAAGCCATTTCAGAATTTTCGCTGCATATTCATGGCTTGCTCAGCAACGCGCAAAGTCACGTTGAATTGCATGATCAGGCGCTGGGCGCGCTGAAGGATTGCTTCACCCTGATGGCCTGGCAACTGGAACTGGTCGATCACACCACCGGCCAGCTCAGCCTGGACAGCAGCGAACAGACCTCGTTGATCGAAGCCTTTGCCTTCCAGGTAGGCCAGAGTCCTGGCCAGACATTGCCTGCTTCGCGCCCCCTGGGTTTGGTGCCCTACTCACAAAAACAGGCCTGAGGCCGATGAATGCGGTTCGACCTGATGCGGCTGACACTTGGCACTTTCACGCCACCATGCTGAACGCGACCAACGAAATATGAAGTGGTACTATCTCCCGCGTCAGTGGCCTCAAGATAGTGGCATTAAGCCGCCAACTGAGGCTGCCTTCGACCTGAAACGTTTACCCGTCCCGGCCTGTCAGATACGCTGACTGGCCTGCCCGCAGCGAACATTCATTGGCTCCATCCGTCATGTACGCCAGCCTCAAGTCAATCATCACCTGGCCACCCTCCCGAGAAAATGCCCGCCGTTTCACGTTGTCGTTGTGCATCTGCTCAACCCTTGGCAGCCTGCTGGTCTACCTGTTGGCCTCTACCGTACCCCTGAGTTTGCTGGCGCTGAATATCGCGGCCACGACCTGCGTCTGGATCCAGCATCGCCTGTCACACAAATCCATCAAGTTCCAGCCCCAGGAGTTGGCCGATCGGTTGCTTGAGGTCCAGGAAAATGAGCGCCATCGGCTCAGCCGTGAATTGCACGACGATATCGGCCAGTTGCTGACCGCGGCAAAACTGCAAAGCGAATGGCTCAAGCGCCGTATTCCGGAAGAACTGCAGGGCCAGTGCACGATCCTCTGCGAGACGCTGGACGAAACGCTCAACAAGGTTCGCGACGTCTCAGCCATTCTCAACCCAAGACAACTGACCAGCCTGGGACTTGAAGCCAGCCTGCGCGCGCACCTGCTCAAGACGCTGGCTAACACACCGCTGAAATGGAGCCTGGACTGTCAACAACGCATGACCGGTATCCCTGAGGAAATGACGGTCGCCGCGTTTCGAATCACCCAGGAAGCCGTGACCAATATTTTGCGCCATGCCCAGGCGAAAAACCTGCTGGTGCGCCTGCAACGCTTGCCCGAAGGCCTGACCCTGTTGATCAGCGACGATGGCAAAGGATTCGTCCCGGCCTCCCACCCCGCTCACGAAGGACAACGCGGCATGGCCGGCATGTCGGAGCGGGTTGAACAACTGGGCGGCACCTTGAAGGTCATCAGCGAGGCCGGCAAAGGTACCCATATTGAGGCAAGCTTTCCCTGGACGCCTCGCGCCCTGGAACGGGCCAGCAAGAATAAGGTTCTCCATTGATTTGTAACTTGCTTCTGATAGATGACCACTCGCTGATCAGGGCCGGCGTGCGCGCCCTGGTCATGGATCTGCCCGGATATGCCGTGATCGGCGAAGCCAGTGACGGGACGCAATTGCTGGAACTGGTTGAACGGCTGGTTCCAGATATCGTCTTGCTGGATATATCCATGAAAGACACCTGCGGCCTGGACGCGCTGCAACAGCTCAAGCGCGTGCGTCCCCAGAGCAAAGTACTGATTCTGTCGATGCACACCGATCCGGCGTTGATCATGCAGGCACTGGAATCCGGAGCCCATGGCTATCTGCTCAAGGACACCACCGCCACCGAGCTGGAACACGCGCTGGAAGCTCTGCGCAACAACGAACGCTACCTGAGCCCTGCCATTGCCCACACCGTGATCAACCAGGCACTGACCCGCGTCCAGAAGCCGCAACCCGATCCTGGCCAGGCTCATAATCTGACCGCCCGCCAACTGGAGATCCTGCGGTTGATCGTGCGCGGCAAGTCCACCCGGGAAATCGCCAACGGCCTGAGCCTGAGCATCAAGACCATAGAAACCCACCGGGCGCAAATCATGAAACGCCTACAGATCCATGATGTGGCCGGGCTGGTGCTGTTCGCAGTGCGTGAGCAGATCATCAGCCTGGACGATTAAGCGCCACCGAGGTACTCAGCAAAGGCGAATCGGAGGGCAGGTGAACACGCAGCGCTTTCGCCCGGACAGTGAAACGCAAACTTTCGACCTGCAGCGGTTCGCCATCAAGATTGATATCCAGGCCTTGAGCGACCTTGATTTCCACCCATGGCAGGCGTGCGCGCACGAACATATTGTCGATCCCCAGGCCACCGGCCAGCAAATCCTTCAGGGTGCTGACCACTTCCTGAGGCGCCGGCAGGACACTGATGTCCAGCATTCCATCATCGACCAGCGCCTCAGGGCACAGTACATGCCCCCCTCCGGCCTGCCGGCCATTGCCGATACCCAGCGCCAGCAAATCACCCTGCCAGTGGAAATCCGGGCCCTGCAGCTCACCGTAGGCCGCACTCAGTTCACTGAAACGTGATAAACCGGTGAACAGATAGGCGGCGCCACCCAAGACCTTTTTCAAGTCCTCGGAGGTGTTCGCCGTCACTTGGCTGCCAAAACCGCCCGTGGCCATGTTCAGGAAAATCTGACCGCCCACTTCCCCCAGGTCGATGGCCTGGGGCGTGACATCCAGCAGATCCAGGGCCTGCTCCGGCTCCAGCGGGATACCGGCGGCACGGGCAAAATCATTGGCCGTACCCAGCGGCAGCAATACCAGGCTGACCTCACTCGATTGACGCGCGATCGCCTCGGCGATATCACGCAAGGTCCCGTCCCCACCGCCGGCGATCAGAGTCGTGTAACCGGCATCCAGCGCCTCATCGACACAGCGTCGAGCATCGCCGGCCTCCCACGTCAGTCGGACCGCAAGGTCCCAGCCCTGCTTGCGCTTGAGCATTACTGCGGCGCGAACCTCATCGTTGAGCGCTTGCTTGCCATGCAAAATCAACAGCGCCTTGCCTTTGCTCATTATTATCTCCGTCATGGGAAGGTTCAGAGAATGGGACCACTCACACGGCCGAAAAAGCCCGGACCGATTCAATTTAAATAAAAGACTGCGCTGCGCGCCCATGGGGAAACCGGCGGACAGCCCGCCTGCCGCTAACTTCTCGACTCGAAGAATTTTCTTACAAGAACTGGCGAATCAGCTCAATTGACCCTTCAACGGTATTGAGACACTTTGGTGCTCTGTTGTGCTGGATCGTTTAAATGCTCATTACACAAGGATGTCTTAACCCATGGATGGATACGTCACGGCCCGCAGGGGCCGGAACAGTGGTTCGAACAGTTATGGCCAAAGGGATGAAACGCCCCATGCATAGCCATAAATACAAGCTGTCACCCCGGCAGCTCGCATCATTTGGAAGCGAACAGGCCAACGTTCAAAACGAATGCAAAAGTTGCAGTAATCCCGCAGGAGGAATTGATTTGGAACCGCGCGTCGTTGAACTGGAAACCCACCTTAAATACATCCGTAAAGACATGGATGAAATCCGAACCGATGTGAAGGTGATCCGCCACAGGCTCGCCTATTCGGCAGGCGCAGCAGCGGTGGTCTTTGGCCTGCTGGGCTGGATTGCGAACAGTCGATTCGATCAACTGGTCATGCTGCTCTCGCGATAAATTCGATGGGCATGAAAAGCCCGAGCACTCGACTCGGGCCGATACCCCACTGCTGCAGCGCTAGCCCAGGACCTCGCTCAAGGGAATAAAACCCACTTCGTCACCTTCGACCAGGGTTCTCCCCTCAAGCACTTCAACCAGTCCTTCAGCCCAGGCCGCGCTGCGCAACACACCTGAGCTTTGATTGCGGTAGATGATCGCCCGACCGTTCTCGATGCGACCTCGCAAATATTCTCGTCGACCACCTGCCTTCGGCCAATCGAAGCCGGCTGGCACCTTGAACTTGAGCGGCGTTACCGCCTGAACACCCTGACGGCGTAACAAGTAAGGGCGGGCCAACAGGGCGAATGTCACCAATGTCGAGGCAGGGTTTCCGGGCAGGCCTATCACGGGCACACCACGAAAATGCCCGAACGTCAGCGGTTTCCCGGGTTTGATGGCAAGTTTCCAGAGCGCGAGTTCACCCTCTTCGTGCAAGGCGGCCCCCAGGAAGTCAGCCTCCCCCACCGATACGCCGCCAGTGGACAGGATCAGATCGACATCCGACAACTGCCCCAGACGCTGTCGGGTGGCGGGCAAGTCGTCGGGCAGAATACCTGCGTCGACCACCTCACAACCCAGTTGCTGCAACCAGCCACAGAGCAGTACGCGATTGCTGTTATAGATCTGGCCAGGGCCCAGCGCCTGACCTGGCTCTACCAGTTCGTCGCCGGTGGAGAGCACTGCAACACGCACCTTGCGCACCACCTCCAGCGACGCGCAGCCAAGAGATGCCGCCAGCCCCAGTTCGATCGGCCCCAGGCGAGTACCGCAGGAGAGAACCGTTTCTCCGACAGTTGTCTCCTGCCCCTGGGGGCGGATGTTTTGCCCGCTCACCATGGGCTCGGTGAAGCGTATGCGCAGGTCATCTTCAACCACGGTGTTTTCCTGCATCTCGACGCAGTCAGCGCCGGCAGGGACAGGCGCTCCGGTGAAGATCCGTGCACAGGTTCCTGCGGCCAGCGGCTCCGGGGCCTGACCGGCGAAAATTCGCTGACTGACCACCAGCGGCTCACCTGTGCAGTCAGCCAGCCGCAAGGCGTAGCCGTCCATGGCGCTGTTGGGCCATGGCGGCAAATCAAGGGTCGATACCACATCTTCTGCAAGCACCCGGCCTTGCGCCGCGGCCAAAGGCAAACGTTCACGCTGGACAATCGGCGTAGCCGCCGCCATCTCGAGCAAACGCTCCAACGCCACCTCCACGGCCATCAGGGCACCGGCCTTGCCCGGTTTACCCACGGGATTCACAAGGCGCTGCCTGTTTCAGATGGGCCACGAAGTTACATGGACGATGCCGCGCATCCAGTTGCTCGGCCAGTATCCCGTCCCAGCCAGTGCGCACCGCGTTGGTTGAGCCAGGCAGGCAACAAACCAGCGTGCCATTGGCCAGACCTGCCAGCGCCCGAGACTGGACGGTGGAAGTGCCTATGTCCGCCACCGATATTTGGCGAAACAATTCACCGAAGCCGTCGACCTGCTTGTCCAGCAGGCACGCGACGGCTTCCGGAGTGCTATCTCGCCCAGTGAAACCGGTGCCGCCCGTAATCAACACCACTTGCACCACGTCCTCGGCGATCCAGTTCGCGACTTGCGCGCGGATCTTGTACAAATCATCTTTGAGCAGAACCCGCGCCGCCAGGTTGTGACCGGCCGCCGTGAGTCGATCGACAAAGACCTGCCCGGATGTATCGGTTTCGAGGGTGCGGGTATCACTGACTGTCAGCACCGCGATATTGAGCGGCACGAAAGGTACATCAGCCTTGGCTTTCATAGGCTCGTCCAGTTGTAGAGGAAACAGCCCGGTGTTATATCACAGCGCTTCATTTTTTCGCCTGTGCGGAGATACGCCATGACCTCGAACACTTCCTCGCCATCATGCTCCATCCTGCTGCTGGCGGGTGGGCGCGGACAACGCATGGGCGGGCAGGACAAAGGCCTGGTGGAGTGGCAGGGCGAACCATTGATCGCCCATCTGCATAGACGGACCCGAGCACTGAGCGACGACCTGATTATCTCCTGCAACCGCAACCCGGAACGCTATGCGCTGTATGCCGATCAATTGGTGCATGATGATGAAGGGGGCTTCCCCGGCCCATTGGCAGGCATCCGGGCAGGCCTCAAGGTGGCACGATACCCGTCTCTGTTGGTGCTGCCGTGCGATGTACCGAAAATCGACTCCAGCCTGCTTGACAGCATGCTCAGCGAGGCAAGCCTGCATCCCGACAAACCCTTGATGGTACGTCACGGTGAACACTGGGAACCGCTGCTGTGCGTCATTCCTGTAGCGCTGGCACCGGCCTTCGAACAGGCCTGGAGCGAAGGCGAACGCAGCCCGGGTCGCATCATGCGGGCGCTGCATGCGGTTGCACTGCAATGCCCTGCCAACGATATTCGCCTGGCAAATCTGAACACGCCGGAACTGCTCGGCGGCCACAAAGGTGTGTCAGATTGACACTAGCCAGGAACTTGCGCGCGATGTATACGTCTGAAGGTCAGTAACTTGAAGAATCCTATTTCGGAGAAACACCATGACTCAACGGACCCTCGCCACTTTCATGCTCGCACTGGGCCTCGCCACTCTCGCCGGGTGCGCATCGCCAACAGTGATTACCTTGAATGACGGTCGCGAAATCCAGGCCGTCGACACCCCCGAGTACGATGAAGACACCGGCTTCTACGAATTCGAGCAACTGGACGGTAAAGAGACTCGCGTGAACAAGGATCAGGTTCGTACCGTTAAAGACCTGTAATTTTTAACGCCACAGCCAGATACAGAAAAGCCCGCGATATTTGCGGGCTTTTTGATGCCTGTTCGAAAGTCAGCCCGATTACCACTGCAAGCTGATATCACTTTGAAATACACGTTCCTGGCCAGTGACAGGATCGATAAAACTCAACCCCTGGGCCAGCAGCTTGAGCGGGTTGGCGTAATCGTCCTCCACGTCCCGCAGCACCTCCGGGTAGAACGGATCGTTACAGATAGCCGCCCCGAGGGCATTCATATGCACTCGCAACTGGTGCTTCTTGCCCGTGACCGGAGACAGACCATAGCGCCACAACTCGCCGTTTTTTTCCAGGACTTCGATGGCCGTTTCGGTATTGGGCGCGCCCGGCCCTTCCTGCATCCGGAAGAACGGCTCGCCATCGATCATTCGGCTCTTATGCACCCGAGGGAAGGTCATCTGAGGCAACGCAGGGGCTATGGCCTGGTAGCGTTTCTCGATTTTGCGCGCTGGAAACAGCGACTGATAAGCCGAACGGGTCTGTGGGTTGGCTGAAAACAACACCAGCCCGGCCGTATGCCGGTCGATACGGTGCAAGGGCACCAGATGGGGATTGTCCAGACGTCGGATCAGACGTCGCAACAGCGTCTGCTCGACATACTCGCCGGCTGGCGTGACAGGCAGAAAATGCGGCTTGTCCGCCACCACCAGATGTTCGTCGGCATACAGAATCGATTCCACGACCGGGATCGGCTTCTCGTCAGGCACCTCACGAAAGTAGTGGATGCGCAGGCCTTCCCGATATGGCAGGTCGGCAGCAATGGCCTTGCCCTCTCCGTCCAATACCCGGCCCCGGATGATCCGGTCCTGCCACTGCTCGCGACTGATGGTGCTGAAATGCTCGCACAGGCACTCAAGCACCGTCTGCCAGGAGCCGGGCGGAAGATACAAGGTGCTGGCCTGATGGTGAGCGGCGCAAAACGATGACCGGGACATTGGAAACTCTAATCTTCTGGCAGGGTGGCATTATCCGTCAGCCGCGCAAGCCAGCCCAGCAATGATTGCTTCACGCCGGGATCGACGTCGTCTTGGCTGCCGCTTCAGTGAACTCTTTCAACCAGCGCAGCACTTCCACCGCCTCCCAGCGACCCGGATCGTACAACGCATACAACAAGCCCTGGTAACCCACCACATCCAGCTGCTTGTGGTAGCCGGCACGCTGGAACAATGCTTCGATCTCGGCGAAGCAGGTATTGAAATGCAGTTTGTTGAAGGGCGTCTTGCCTTCGGTGACCAGCCCGTCCAGGCGCAACTCCTGGACCGCCTCGCGCACAACGTCCACGGACATCCTGTTCACGCTGTTTTTCAGTTGTTCGACATTGACCAAGGGACACACTCCGGATAGCTGTATAGGCATACAGTAACCGAAGAAGGGGATTTTCGCCAATGGCCGTGTCCGGAATCGACGTACGCAGGGAGTCAGCGCAGAAAGTCGGCAACCCGATCAGGATCGTCGAAAGGCCAATCCAGCTCCGCGCCATTGTCTACCCTGCGCAGCACCGGGATTCGCAGCCCATAACGTTCGGACAAATCCTCGCTCTCGGCGATATCCACCAGTTCCACCAACAATCCATGCTCGACGAAAGACATCAACACACTTTCGGCAACTTCACAAAGATGACAACCCAGGGTGCCGAACAACTGGCATTCAGGAGGCATGGCAGGTAGACCCACAAAAAAGAGATGGTCATTCTAGGCCCCCTCCGCGAAACCGTCGAGCCGGGTAATATGATGCCCGGTGCTTCGGTAAAACGCTGATGCAAATCTTTGAGCGCCAATACTTTTCCGGCACTGCCCGGCGCTTTTTTTCCTTCTACGCTGTGTGGCGCAAACCTTGAAACGGAGTACCCCTTGTTTGCCAATCTGCTGATCATTCTTGCCTCGTCCCTGGTGGTCATCGCCCTGTTCAGGCGCCTGCGCCTGCCGCCGGTACTGGGTTATCTGTGTGTCGGGTTGGCGGTCGGCCCCACCGCCCTGGACTGGGTGAACGACAGCGAAGAACTGCCAGACCTGGCCGAGCTCGGGGTGGTTTTCCTGTTGTTCTCGCTGGGGCTGGAGTTCTCCCTGGCGAAGATGATCGAACTGCGCAGGGTCGTGTTCGGCCTTGGCAGCCTGCAGGTGCTGTGCTCAGGGATACTGCTGGGCAGCCTGCTGCTGCTCTTCGGCGCCCCACCTGTCGCGGCCATGCTGCTCGGCGCCGGGCTGGCCTTGTCATCCACCGCGATTGTCAGCAAGGAGCTGACCAGCCTGGGGGAAATATTCAGCAGCCATGGCCAGAACGCAATCGGTGTGCTGCTGTTTCAGGATGTCGTCGCGGTGTTGCTGTTGACCCTCGTCCCCGTGTTCGCCGGCAGCAGCGAGCAACCATGGTACTGGGCGTTGCCCCTGACCCTGGGCAAGACCCTGGTGCTGTTCGGCGGTTTACTGCTGGCCAGTCGTCTGCTGCTACCACGGCTGTTCCATGAAGTGGCCGAATCCCGGTCCGCCGAGCTGTTCGTGCTGCTGGCCCTGGTGATCGTATTGCTGACAGCGTGGCTGACCCATCTGCTGGGCCTGTCACCGGCGCTTGGGGCGTTTCTGGCGGGCATGTTGTTAGGGGAAAGCCACTACCGACATCAGATCGAGGCCGACATACGGCCGTTCCGCGACATTCTGCTGGGGCTGTTTTTCGTCAGCATCGGCATGCTGATCGATCTGCAGTTGTTTGTGGAGGACGGCTTGCTGATCCTCGGGTTGACCCTGGGATTGATGCTTCTCAAAGGCTGCGTGGTCGCAGTGCTGGTGAAGTGGCAAGGGGACGACGGCGAAACCTCCTGGCGCAGTGGTCTGGCCCTGGCCCAGGGCGGCGAATTCTGTTTTGCCCTGATGGCACTGATGCAGCAGAACCGCCTCATGCCCGCCGACATCAGCGGCCTGCTACTGGCAGCGACCTTCTGCTCGATGCTGCTGACGCCACTGCTGCTGCGTGCCGCGCCGCGCATTGCTGCCCGCCTGCACCGCAAACCCAACGAAGAGGCACAGCTGGACCAGATAAGCGCACTCAATGCCGATTTGTCGGGGCATGTGGTCATTTGCGGGTATGGCCGTGTCGGCCAGTCAATCGGGAGGTTTCTGCGCAGGGAACACCAGGCCTTCGTGGCCCTGGACGACGATCCGGTCATCATTCAGGAAGCCAGTGTCGGGGAAAGCTGCGTGCACTATGGAGATTCACGCCGGGGTGACCTCCTGACCGCCGTCGGGCTGAGTCGCGCCAAACTGTTGGTGATCGCCGTGGACAAAACCGACATCGCCATCAGCGTGCTCAAGGAAGCCCGCCGGCTCAATCCGCAGGTGCCGATTCTGGTGCGCACCCGCGATGACAGCCAATTGGCGGAGTTGCAGGCTGCCGGGGCCAGCGAAGTGGTCCCCGAGTTGCTGGAGTCAAGCCTGATGTTGGCCTCCCACGCCCTGATCATGCTCGGGCTGCCGAACCAGCAGGTCCAGCAGCATGTGGATCAGGTCCGCCACGACCGCTATCGCTTGCTACACGGTTTTTATCCTGGGAATCAGGACAAAGAGCCTTAGGATCAGTCCTGACTGACCGCGCCGATCTTGTGGATCGAAAGGTCGGCGCCGTAATACTCCTGCTCCTGAGTCAGCCGCAGTCCCACCACAGCCTTGATCGCACCATAGACCGCGAACCCGCCGCACAGGGCCACGACAACGCCCAGCGTGGTGCCGATCAGCTGGCTGATCAAACTGACCCCGCCCAGGCCGCCCAGAGCGCTCTGACCGAAGATGCCGCAAGCAATGCCGCCCCAGACACCACACAACCCGTGGAGCGGCCAGACACCGAGCACATCGTCGATCTTCCACTTGCCCTGGGCCGCGGTGAAAAACCAGACAAACAAGGCACCGGCGATCGCGCCGGTCACGAGTGCGCCGATCGGGTGCATCAGGTCCGAACCGGCACAGATCGCGACCAGCCCGGCCAACGGACCGTTGTGCAGAAAGCCGGGGTCATTGCGTCCGACGACCAACGCCGCCACAGTCCCGCCGACCATGGCCATCAATGAATTGATCGCCACCAGCCCGCTCACCGCCGGCAGCGTCTGGGCGCTCATCACGTTGAAGCCGAACCAGCCGACAATCAGGATCCACGACCCCAAGGCCAGGAAAGGAATACTCGATGGCGCGAACGCCACCAGGCGACCGTCCCGGTAACGGCCGTTACGCGGCCCCAGCAAGAGCACGGCCGCCAGCGCCAGCCATCCGCCCATGGCATGCACGACCACCGAGCCGGCAAAATCATGGAAGCCAGCGCCGAACTGGGCCTGCAACCAAGCCTGCAGGCCGAAATTGCCGTTCCAGACCACGCCTTCGAAGAATGGATACACAAACGCGACGATCAACACCGTGGCACACAACTGAGGCGCAAATCGGGCACGCTCGGCAATACCGCCGGAAATGATCGCTGGGATCGCGGCGGCGAATGTCAACAGGAAGAAAAACTTCACCAGGCTGTAACCGTGATCGACGTTGAGCACCGCAGCAGGTTGCAGGAAGGTCACGCCGTAGGAAACCCAGTAGCCCACGAAGAAATAGGCCAGAGTGGAGACGGCGAAATCACTGAGGATTTTCGACAGAGCATTGACCTGATTCTTCTGGCGGACGGTCCCCACTTCAAGGAAGGCGAAACCGGCGTGCATCGCCAGGACCATGACCGCACCGAGCAAAATGAACAGTGTGTTGGAGCTGTGGACCAGAGTGCCCACAGCGCTTTGAATATTTTCCATGGTGTTGGCAGACCTGAAAAGTTGAGAAAAGCACCAAACCAGTTCATTCGCCCTGCCCGCGCACCAAGTCGAAACATCGCCTCGAAGAATCGATGAACCGAATGAGTGCACAAAAACCGACAAGGCGGTGTTCCGCTGGGAGTGCTTCGCGGATTCTGATTTTCTGGGTTAAGGTTTTACGGGCTGACGCCCAGCTTCAGCGCACAGGCGCAGGGGGACGCACCAGTACACGGCAAAACCCTGAGCAAAAGTTGTACCAGTCAGTTTCACTGAACCTTCCGGTATGGCTCATACTCGAACGCTTCAGACGTCACTTACGGAGATTCCCCCATGGCCAGAACCCAGGCAAAGACTGCTCAAGAAATCCTGATGGAAGATTTTCAGACGCTGGTCAGCGACACCGAACGGCTGCTGGATCACACCGCGACACTGGCTGGCGACCAGGCCGATGAGCTGCGCAGTCAGATCCATGAAACCCTTCTGCGCGCCCGCGAGACCCTGAAGTTGACCGAAGACTCGGTGCGTGAACGCGGCCAGGCGGCGGTGATCGCCACCGAGGAATATGTTCAGGCCAATCCTTGGCAATCCGTCGGCATCGCCGCGGGCGTGGGCTTTCTGATTGGCCTGCTGGCGACACGGCGCTAATGATGGGCATTGACGAATCCGGCTCGTCCGAAGCGGGCACACAACCTACAGCACGCCGCCTGGGCGCAGCGTTTCTCGGATTACTGCACAGCCATGTCGAATTGTTCGGCATCGAATTGCAGGAACAGAAGGCACGCACAGTCAGCCTGTTGTTGTTCGCAGGGCTGGCGCTGGTGTTTGCGCTGTTGCTGCTGGTCGGGCTGTCGGCGCTGGTACTGATCCTGGTATGGGATACCTATCGTCTGGCGGGAATTATTGGCCTGTGTCTGTTTTATCTGCTGGCCGCCCTGTTCTGCGGTCTGCGACTCAAGGCAGCGATCTATGATGAGTCCTCACCCTTCCATGCCACTCTGGAAGAATTGGCCAACGACCGGGAGCGCCTGTTGCCATGAGTCTGCCTGATATTCCTCAAGCCCGGACACGACAGGAAATGCGCAAGGCGCTGGTACGTCTGCGCATGGAAATGCACCGACAGGAAATCCGCCAGGAAACCCGCCAACTGCTGCAACCTCTGCAACGGGTGCGCGGTTTCACTCAAAGCTGGCACGAGGGTTTCGGCATCAAGCACGCGCCGCTCTGGGGCGTGGCGGCGGTGTCCTTGCTCGGCTTTCTCACCGGCAAACGGACCCGCAGCGGCCGCACCAGCAGCCTGACGGGACTGATCCGGCTGGCAACGACCCTGCTGCCGCTCATCAAGCTGGCCAAAAGTGTGCGCAAACCCTGACGTAGCAATAGCCTATAGGCCTTGCGAGGTGCCCCGCGAACCGCGAAGCTAAGACATCGACCTTATCAAACGGAGCAACCAGCCTTGGATTGGCACACCCTGCTGACTCGCGAGCGCCTCGGAAAAACGCTGCACAGCCCGGAAGAGTTGGGCCGCAGCCCGTTCCACAAAGACCATGACCGCATCATTTTTTCCGGCGCGTTCCGGCGCCTCGGACGCAAGACCCAGGTGCATCCGGTCTCCAGCAACGACCACATCCACACACGCCTGACCCATTCGCTGGAAGTCAGTTGCGTGGGGCGATCCCTGGGCATGCGCGTGGGGGAAACCATCCGCAGCGCCCTGCCTGACTGGTGCGAGCCAAGTGACCTGGGCATGGTGGTGCAATCGGCCTGCCTGGCCCATGACATCGGCAACCCGCCATTCGGTCATTCCGGTGAAGACGCCATCCGCTATTGGTTCCAGCAGGCCGCCGGCCGCGGTTGGCTCGACGCCATGACCGAGGCCGAGCGCAACGACTTTCTCAATTTCGAAGGCAACGCCCAGGGGTTCCGGGTGCTCACCCAGCTTGAGTATCACCAGTTCGACGGTGGTACGCGGTTGACCTATGCCACCCTCGGCACTTACCTCAAATACCCCTGGACCGCCCGTCACGCGGACTCCTTGGGCTACAAAAAGCACAAGTTCGGTTGCTACCAGAGCGAACTGCCGTTGCTGGAACAGATCGCCCACAAGCTTGGCCTGCCTCAACTCGAAGACCAGCGCTGGGCACGGCATCCGCTGGTTTACCTGATGGAAGCCGCCGATGACATCTGCTACGCGCTGATCGACCTGGAAGATGGCGTGGAAATGGAGCTACTGGAATACTCGCAAGTGGAGTCGCTACTTCTGGACCTGGTGGGCGACGATCTTCCCGACACTTACCGTCAACTTGGACCACTGGACTCGCGAAGGCGCAAACTGGCGATCCTGCGAGGCAAGGCCATCGAACATCTGACCAACGCCGCCGCCAGGGCTTTCGTCGAGCAGCAGCAAGCGTTGCTGGCCGGTACGCTACCAGGGGACCTGGTGGAACACATGCATGGCCCAGCCAAACGTTGCGTATTGAATGCCAAGGACATGGCGCGCAAGAAAATCTTCCAGGACAAGCGCAAGACCCTGCATGAGATCGGCGCCTACACCACGCTGGAAATCCTGCTCAACGGGTTTTGCGGCGCCGCCCTGGAGCAACATGGCGGTCGCACGCCTTCGTTCAAGAATCGGCGAATTCTCGATCTGCTGGGTAACAACGCGCCCGATCCGAACGGTTCGTTGCATGGTGCATTCTTGCGGATGATCGATTTTATCGCCGGGATGACTGACAGCTACGCCAGCGAAATGGCTCAGGAGATGACGGGCCGTACTCGCCAATGAGAGGGCGTCCGTGGCAAGCCTGGATGTGAAGGCGCAGCAGTTGAGGTTTGACAGGCCCGCCCCATGGGGCGGGGTAAACGGCAATGGAGCGTCGCACTCGCTTCTGAAAAGTCGACGACCTGCCATTAATACTGAATAAAACCCTTGCTCTATTTGTTTATATAAACAACATACTGAAAGAAATCTCCCCTCCCAAACGGGCAATAATTCCCCTTCCTAGTTCATTCACCTACTAAAAACCCAATCACACCGTAGTACCCCGCCTCTTTTTTTGTAGGAAACTTCTGAAATTGAATATGTATGCCTGTCTCCTCATACGACCCCGGCATTAACTGGGCTAAGGTGCGCGCTTTATTAAGCTCGTAGGGACTTTATTCATGAACTCCGTTTTCATTGTCGACGACCACCCGGTCATCCGCCTCGCCGTTCGCATGCTCCTGGAGCATGAGGGCTATAAGGTCGTAGGGGAAACTGACAACGGTGTGGATGCGATGCAAATGGTGCGCGAATGCATGCCGGACCTGGTCATTCTGGACATCAGCATCCCCAGGCTTGACGGGCTGGAAATTCTCTCACGGTTCAACGCCATGACCACACCCCTTAAAACATTGGTGCTCACCGCTCAGTCCCCAACGCTTTTCGGTATCCGGTGCATGCAATCCGGTGCCTCTGGATACGTTTGTAAACAGGAAGACCTCAGCGAGCTGGTCAGCGCAATCAAGGCGGTGTTGTCCGGTTATAACTATTTCCCCAGCCAGGCACTGAACCCGGTCCGCCAGGACGATCCTCGCAGCATAGAGCTGGATCTGTTCAAGAGCGTCAATGACCGAGAGTTGATGGTGCTGCAACTTTTTGCTCAGGGGCGCACCAATAAGGAAATAGCCAAAGGTATGTTTCTCAGTAATAAGACCGTCAGCACCTACAAAAAAAGATTGATGCAAAAACTCAAGGTCAAGTCCCTGGTAGAACTGATTGAAATGGCGAAGCGCAACGCGCTGGTGTGAGAAAAGACCGGATGCTCAAATGCATAAGTAGATGCCTGCTGCTATTAAGCGCGGGGTTATATGCGCACGGCCTCATGGCGACGCCGGGCATGCCCGAGCACTACACGCTTTTGGGTCGTTCGACGGCGGCTCATGTCGAGGTGCTGCTGGATGACGCTCACCGTAGCCTGTTACAGGACCGGCAGGAATTGGTACTGGGGACTTCTGCCCCTGATTATCCGCCCTTCGATCTGTCCACCAGCGGGCAAGACTACGAGGGCATGACCGCCGACTACGCCGGCGTCATCGCCAGGGCGATCGGTCTGCCAATGCGGGTTTTGCGTTTCGCGACCCGGGACGAGGCCATTGCTGCCCTCAAGAATGGAAAAATCGACATGCTGGGTACCGCCAATGGTTTCGAAGCTCGCACCCCCGGCATTGTGCTATCGACCCCTTATGCAGTGGACCAACCCGTTCTCGTCACCCGGACGAATGAAAGCCGTTCCCTGACTGAAGATCTCCAGGGATTGCGGCTGAGCATGGTTTATCACTACCTGCCGCTGCGGGAAATCGAAAAGCTTTATCCCAAGGCAATCATCAGCACCTACCCCTCCTACCAGAACGCCATAAACGCCGTCGCTTTTGGCCAGGCGGATGTCTTTCTCGGCGATACCATTTCCACCCACTACATGATCAGCAAGGGTTACCTGAGCAACATCCGCATGGCCAGCTTCGGCAAGCATGAGTCCTATGGATTCGGTTTCGCGGTTCGAAGTCTCGATACCCGGCTGCTGGAGGCCATCAATGCCACGCTGAACCAGATTTCCATCACCGAGCAAGCGGCCATTTCCAAGCGCTGGAGCGCTGGCAGCGACTTGTATCTCACGGAACACAAGATACAACTGACTGCCCGGGAGCAACGCTGGCTGGCACGGCACCCGGTGGTGCGAGTCGCGGTAAACGAAACCGCGGCGCCCTTCACTTTTTTCGACGCCGATGGTGATTTTCGTGGCATCAGTGCCGACCTGCTGGAGCTGATCCGGTTGCGCACCGGCATCCGCCTGGAGATCCAGCGCACTCAGAATGACAGCGAAATGATTGCCGCGGTCCTGAACGGTCAGGTCGACATGATTGCAGCGCTATTACCGAGCAGCGAGCGGCAACAACAATTGAAGTTCAGCCGCCCCTACGTCGACAGCTCATTCGTCCTGCTGACCCGCAAGCAAGCCGACACCCCGGCAACCCTCGACCAGTTCGGGGACCGAAGCCTGGCCATCACTCAAGGCAATCCGATCATTGAATGGCTACGCAGCCAGTACCCAGACATCAAGATCATCGAAACCGACGACCCTCTCCATGCCGTGGAAATGCTCGCCAAGGGTCAGATCGACGGCAGCGTGAACTCTCTGGTCATGGCCAACTACTTGATCTCGTCGCACTCGTTGCGAGACACCTTGCAAATCAGCAGTACCGTAGGAACTCGCCAGGCCATGTTCTCGTTGGCCACTGCCAAAGACGCCGTGGAGCTGAACTCCATTCTCGACAAAGCCCTCACCAGCATCGACCCAGACGAACTGGGCGTGATCAATAATCGTTGGCGAGGTTACGTGTCAGCATCGGAACACGCGTGGCGCACCTATAACCGCCTGTTTTTCCAGATCGTCGCCGGCGTCGGCCTCTTGCTGCTGCTGTCACTGGCATGGAATGCCTACATGCAGCGCCAGATCAGGCAACGTCAACGGGCGGAGCTGGCCCTCAATGACCAGCTTGAGTTCATGCACTCGCTGCTCAACGGCACCCCTCACCCGATCTACGTCAGAGATCGCAACGGTTTCCTGCAAAGTTGCAATGACAGCTACTTGCAGACGTTCAATATGAAACGCGAAGAGGTCATCGGCAAGAACGTCATGCCTGGGTCCATGAGCAATGCTTTCGAAGCGCAGGAGTACCAGGCGGACTATCAGCGGGTCATGGCCGAAGGCACTCCGCTGGTCATGGATCGCCCGTTACATATCGGGGATGACAAACTGACCATCTATCACTGGATTCTCCCCTACCGAAATTCCAACGCCGAAGTGCAGGGCATCATTGGCGGCTGGATCGACATCAGCGAACGACGCCAACTGTTCGATGAACTGCGCGCCGCCAAGGAGCGGGCCGATGATGCGAACCGCGCCAAAAGCACGTTCCTGGCGACCATGAGCCATGAGATCCGCACCCCCATGAACGCGGTGATCGGCATGCTGGAGCTGGCTTTGAAACATGCCGACAAGGGCCATCTGGACCGCTCGACAATAGAAGTGGCGTACGAATCGGCTTCCGGCATGCTGGAGCTGATCGGCGATATCCTGGACATTGCACGGATCGAGTCAGGTCACCTGAGCCTGGCGCCCGAACGGGTCAATCTCAGGGCCTTGCTGCAATCGGTCATACGGGTTTTCGAAGGCGTTGCCCGACAGAAGAACCTGGCATTGTCGCTGCTGTTCGACCCGGCCGAAGGCAACCCGGACGTCCTGATAGACCCCTTGCGATTCAAACAGGTGCTCTCGAACCTCATCAGCAATGCCCTCAAGTTTACCGAACAGGGTCAGGTTCAAATCAAGGTCCAACTGTCCCCGGCCACCCCGGATGACACCCTGCACATGCAACTGGAGGTCAGCGACAGCGGCATCGGCATCAGTGCGGCAGACCTGCAACGTCTGTTCGAGCCGTTTTCCCAGGTCGACAATACCGGCCGGATGGCGCGAACGGGCGCAGGACTTGGCCTGGTGATCAGTCGCAACCTGTGCCAGATGATGGGCGGCAGCCTGCACATGAGCAGCGAGCCGGGCATCGGTACCCGGGTCCAGATTTCACTGCAACTGACTACCCTGCCGACCTCCACGGTTTGCGTACCCCCGGAGCCCGTCGTTGAAACGGCCACGGCGGCCTTGAGCGTTCTGATCGTGGATGACCATCCGGCCAATCGCTTGTTGATGTCGCAGCAACTGGAGTACCTGGGTCATCACCATCAGGTCGCCCATGATGGCGCACAAGGGCTCAAAGCCTGGCATGAAGGGGATTTCGACCTGGTCATCGCCGATTGCAACATGCCCATCATGAGCGGCTACGAACTGGCCAGTTCGATTCGTCGTCATGAGTGCGAACGCGAACTGCCGCGCTGCACCATCCTGGGGTTTACCGCCAACGCACAACCGGAGGAGAAACAACGCTGCCAGGACGCCGGAATGGACGACTGCCTGTTCAAACCGATCAGCCTGAGCGCCCTGAGCCAATGGATGAAAACGGTCAGATCCACCAGCCGGCCCAAGGCTTTCAATGTGCAAAGCCTGCAGACCTTGACCGGTGGCAACCCCTTGTCCATCCGGCGCCTGTTGGAAGAGCTGCTCAGCAGCAATCGCTCGGACCGCCGGGAGTTGCTCGATATTGCCCGCAGTGGGGACCGACAGGCACTGACCGAGGCCGCACACAAAATAAAAGGCGTCGCCCGAATAGTGCAGGCGACCTCGTTGATACAAAGATGTGAGGCGCTGGAACACGCCTGCCGCCAGGCACAGGGTGCGCACCCCATTGGCGAATGTACCGAGGCGCTCGACCAGGCCATGACCGAACTGGAGCGCGCCCTGGAAACAGAGATCGCCAAGGCAAAATAATCCAGCGTTTACTATGCTGATCGCTCAGCAGTGCGCACCAGGGGCGTTCTCAATTGGCATCCCCCGGCGCGGCAGGGAATGAGTTGGGAACGCCCACCAACACTTGGAGTGACTGCAATGCCCAGCGCACCGCGTCCGCAACAACGCCGGTTCCCCTTGCACGTGCACATCAGCGTGATGTTTACGCTGCTCATGCTGCTGACCGGTGCGGTGCTAGGCCTTTTCAACTATCACCAGACAACGCAAATCATCCTGTCCAGCAGTGAAAAACTGTTCAACCGCATCGAGCAGGACGTACGCCTGGATTTGTATGACACCTATGAACCCATCCGCCACCTGTTGGGCCTGCTGGCCGATTACCCGGCGACACATGAACCCAGGATAGCTCAGCGCCTGGCCCTGCTCGCCCCCTTCAGCCAGGCACTGCGGGACAACCCGAACCTGTCGTCGCTGTACCTGGGCGACAGCAATGGCGACTTCCTGATGGTCCGCCCCTTGCGCACCGAAACCCTGAAGACCGCACTTAACGCGCCGGCCAACGCGGCCTACCAGGTCTGGACCGTGGATCGGACAGCTACCCCCGGCCAGGTTCGTGCCCAGTCGCTGTTCTACGACCAGAACCTGACGCTCGTTAGCCGTCAGGACATTGCCGACGAATCCTACGATCCGCGCAATCGAGGCTGGTTTCGCAGCGCGCTGGACAGCGCCGAGCAAATCACCACCGAACCCTACGTCTTCTTCTCCACCCAAAACCTGGGCACCACCCTCGCCCGGCGCAGTGGCGCACAGGCGGTCATCGCTGCCGACCTGACCCTGGCGTCCCTGTCCCAGACCCTGGCCAAGCACAGGGTGACCGCCGGCACCGAAATTGTGCTGCTCGACCCCCAGGGCAATACAGTCGCCTACCCCGACAGTCAGCGGCTGATCACCGACACCCAGTCGGCACGCCTGATCAAGGCACGCGACCTCAGCCCGGCCATCGCCGCCGCACTCGACGACAACACCGACACCCCACGCCTGGAGGCAGGTGGACGCCAATGGATCGTTTCGCGCAGCCACATGCAGGAAGGCGGACCGCAGGGCCTGGAACTGGCGTTGTTGGTCCCTGAAGATGAGTTGCTGGCCGATGCCTATCGCATGCGCTGGCAAGGCGCGCTGATTACCCTGGCCACCCTGCTCCTGTGCCTGCCCCTGGGCTGGTTGACCTCCAGGATCCTGGTCAAGCCCCTGCGCGCACTGGTGCAGGAGGCCGACGCCATTCGCAGCTTCGATTTCAACTACCCAGTGTCCCGTCGCTCCCCCGTGCTGGAGGTCGATCAGTTGGGCGTTTCGATGGCGCGAATGAAAGAGACCCTGGCAAGCTTCTTCGAAATCACCGCCAGTCTGCGCGCTGAAACCCGCTTTGCCCCATTGCTGGAGCGGGTGTTGTTCGAGACGGTGAAAATCGCTCAGGCCCAGGCCGGCCTGATTTACCTGCGCGAGAACGATGACGATCGGGTCAGGCCCTACGGGCTGGTCATCGATGGAACGCCTCGGGACCTTGCAGCCTTCGAGTTGCAAGGCCATGCGCTCAAGGCACCGGACAGCCCGCCATGGCTGCAGCAACTGGACGCCGCGGACAACCTCGTCACCTCGCTGGGCTTCGAGCAGGCCGCCGACCTCAAGAGTGTCTTGCTGGCACTGGACGCCCCTCGGGTTCATCTGATCGGCATCCGCCTGCGCAATCGCCACCAGGAAACCGTCGGGGTTCTGGTGCTGCTGATCACCGACAGCGGTACTGAAGCCGACCTGGAAAAACTGCAGCCGGACCGTATCGCTTTCCTGCAGGCCGTGTCCGGCGCCGCCACCGTGAGCATCGAAGGCCAGCGCCTGCAAGCCCGGCAAAAACAACTGCTCGATTCGTTCATTCAACTGCTGGCCGGGGCGATCGATGCCAAGAGTCCTTACACCGGAGGTCATTGCCAGCGGGTTCCAGCCCTGACGCTGATGCTCGCCCAGGCCGCCGCTGCCAGCCAGGCGTCGGCATTCCAGGCCTACCAACCCACGGAGGATGAGTGGGAAGCGCTGCACATCGCCGCCTGGCTGCACGATTGCGGCAAGGTCACCACCCCCGAGTACGTGGTCGACAAAGCCACCAAACTGGAAACCCTGAACGACCGGATCCACGAGATCCGCACGCGCTTCGAGGTGCTCAAGCGCGACGCCTGGGTCGATTACTGGCAGGCCCTGGCAACGGGTGGCGAGCCGTCATCCCTGGCCCAGCGACGCGACACCACGCTAGTCCGCCTCGATGACGACTTTGCCTTCGTCGCCCGCTGCAACCTCGGCTCAGAGGCCATGGCCGACGCCGACCTACAACGCTTGCAAGATATCGCCCAACGCCCCTGGACCCGGACCCTGGATGACCGCCTGGGGGTTTCCTGGGAAGAGAACCGCCGCCAGGCACGTACCCCCAAGCCTACGCTTCCAGTGACTGAACGGTTGCTGGCGGACAAGCCCGAACACTTGCTGGAGCGGCTCGAAGCCGAGCTGATCCCGGCGGACAACCCATGGGGTTTCCAGCTCGATGTGCCGCCCTGGAAATACAACCGCGGCGAACTGTACAACCTCAGCATCAGACGGGGCACGCTGACTCGAGAAGAGCGTTACGTCATCAATCATCACATGGTGCAAACAATCCTGATGCTCAGCCAGTTACCCTTTCCCAGCCATTTGGACAACGTGGCGGAGATCGCCGGCGGGCATCACGAGAAGATGGACGGCACGGGATACCCCAAGCGGCTCAAACGCGAGGAAATGAGCCTGCCTGCGCGCATGATGGCGATTGCGGACATATTCGAAGCGCTGACGGCTGCCGATCGCCCTTACAAGAAGGCCAAGAAACTGAGTGAAGCCCTGGGCATCATGGCCACCATGTGCCGTGACGCCCACATCGATCCAGAGCTGTTCGGGCTGTTCATCGATGAAAAGATCTACCTGAGCTACGCCAACCAGTTTCTCGATCCGCGCCAGATCGATGAAGTCGACCCGGACAGCCTGCTGGCCAAAGCGGGGCTCAAAGCATGAAAGCTATCCCTGTAGGAGCTGCCGAGCCAAGCGAGGCTGCGATCTTTCTGCTGACGTTTGAATCTCACGCGAAAGATCAAAAGATCGTCCGAACGCGGCCCGAGCCTTCGCCAGCTCCTGCAGGAAGCGGGTCAGCAGTCTGTCAGGCGCAGGAAAATCTCGGCCAGTTGTTCAATACCGGCCCGATCATGCTCAGTAAATCGTGCCAGTTTCGGACTGTCCAGGTCGAGCACGCCGATCAGGCGCCCGCCCTTGACCAGCGGCACCACCAGTTCGCTGTTCGATGCGCTGTCGCAGGCGATGTGCCCGGCAAAGGCGTGGACGTCTTCGACACGCTGGGTCTGGCGGGTCGCCGCCGCTGTCCCGCACACACCACGGCCAAAGGGAATTCGCACGCAGGCGATCTGTCCCTGGAATGGGCCCAGCACCAGTTCTTCGTTGCGATTGAGGTAAAAGCCTGCCCAGTTCAAGTCGTCCAGCTGACTGAACAGAAAGGCCGAAAACTGCGCGGCATTGGCGATGAAGTCCCGCTCATCGGCCAACAAGGACTCAAGCTGTGCCGCTAACAAGCCGTAGCCGTCGAGACCTTCGCCCGTACCTTTCAAATCGATCATGCCTTACTCTCCAGAAGTTTGAGGCCCACCCAATATCGGGCAAACTGATAAGCGCAACGTCCGTTGCGGTTGCCGCGCCCGGTGGCCCAACGCACTGCCTGCACATCCAGCGCTTCATCACGCTGCCAGGCCAGCCCGGCCTTGGCCGCCAGCTCGCCGATCCAGTGCTCCACCACGTTGAGGAAATGCTCCTGGGTAAACGGATAAAACGACAGCCACAACCCGAAACGGTCAGACAATGCAATCTTGTCCTCCACGGCCTCGCTGGGGTGAAGCTCGCCATCGACCCGCTTCCAGTTCTCGTTGTCGCTTTCCTTTTCCGGCACCAGGTGACGGCGGTTAGAGGTGGCGTACAACAGCACGTTGTCCGGTGCCTGTTCCAGAGACCCGTCCAACACGCTTTTAAGAACGCGGTAATCGCCCTCCCCGGATTCGAACGACAGGTCATCGCAGAACAGCACAAAGCGCTGTGGCAGTTTTGCGATTTGTTCGACCACCCGCGGCAGATCGGCCAGGTGATCGCGCTCGATCTCGATCAACCGCAAGCCATGCTGGGCATGTTCGGCCAGCAACGCGCGCACCAGAGACGACTTGCCAGTGCCACGCGAGCCCCACAGCAACGCATGGTTGGCCGGCAAGCCGTCGATGAACTGCTGGGTGTTGCGACCCAGCTGTTCAACCTGACGATCCACGCCAATCAGGTCCGACAGACGCATGTCGAGGCTGACTTCAAGCGGCAGCAGGTAACCACTGCGCCCGTCGCGCTGCCAACGGGCCGCCAGCGTCCGGGTCCAGTCGATAGTCGGCCGTGGAGCGGGCAACAAGGGCTCTATGCGAGCCAGCACCGCATCGGCACGCTCAAGAAAAGCATTCAATCGAGAGTCCACGTCTTCTCCTCGGACAGGTTCACAGTGATGATGGCGCAACAGCGACGAAACGCCGTACCCAATGGCGGGTCTATCCCACACAACATAAACCGGCTGCATCGGTATCCAGAGATGATCAGCTATGCTTGAGCGGCGAAGGGAAACGTAAGTGGTTCATCATTCCATGGACATCAGATTCACCCAACGGCTGTCCTACAAGCAGGCCCGGCTGACCGTTCTGGTGGGTTTCGTGCTGGGTACTTTGCTCAGCCTGATGCAGATCGGCATCGATTATGCCAGCGAAGACGCGTCGATCAACCGTGAAATCCTGTCGCTGCTGGAAATCAGCCACAACCCGGCATCGCGCATCGCCTATAACATCGATGCCGAACTCGCCCAGGAGCTGTCCTTGGGCCTGTTGCGCTCACCGGCCATCATCGGTGCCCAACTGATCGATAACAACAACACCGTGCTGGCCAGCGTCAAACGCCCCGAACTGCAGAGCAGTTACCGGTTCATCAGCGACTTTCTCTTCGGTGCCCAGCGCCAGTTCGAAGATCGCCTCTATCTGGACCACCTGCCGGCCGAGTCCCTGGGCGTGCTGCGGCTGGAGGTTGACACCTATGCTTTCGGCAGCCGGTTCCTGCGCCGCGCCGAAGTGACGCTGCTCAACGGTTTCGCCCGCAGCCTGATCCTGACCGGTCTGCTGCTGGCGTTGTTTTATGTGATGCTGACCAAGCCCCTGGTCCGGGTCATCCGCGAACTGAGCAGCCGCGACCCCAGTAGCGGCGAGCAGAGTCGCCTGGAATGCCCCTCCGGCCACCAACAGGACGAGATCGGTGTACTGGTCTCGGTGGCCAACCAGCAGTTCGAAAATATTGCCACCGAGATTCAGCAACGGCGCACCGCCGAAAATCGCCTCACCGATTACCTGGCGCAGTTGGAAAACATCGTTTCGGCCCGTACCGCCGAACTCAAAGCCATCAATGCCCGCCTCAGCCAGTCCAACGAGGAGTTGGAAGTAGCCCGGCGCACCGCCCTGGATATGGCCGAAGCCCGCTCCGTCTTTCTGGCCAACATGAGCCATGAGATCCGCACGCCGCTCAACGGTCTGCTGGGAATGATCGCGCTGTCACTGGATGGGCCCCTGACGGCCGAACAACAGCAACAGCTATCGATCGCCCATGACTCGGGCAAGGTGCTGGTTGAACTGCTCAACGACATCCTTGATCTGTCGAAATTCGACGCCGGTCAACTGGAACTCGAACGCATCCCGTTCGACCTTGGCTCGCTGGTCGAAGACACCGCCAACCTGCTTTCCCAGAACGCCGCTCCCAGTGTCGAACTGGCCTGCCTGATCGATCCTGCGTTTCCAGCACAGGTCCTGGGTGACCCGACCCGGGTGCGCCAGATCGTCAGCAACCTGCTGTCCAATGCGCTGAAATTCACTCGCTTCGGCCGGGTCGACGTACGTTTGAGTCCACATGAAGACGGCGTGCGAATCGAGATCTGTGACACCGGCATCGGCATCCCCCAGGAAGCACAGGCGCGCATTCTCCAGCCGTTCACCCAGGCCGGTGTTGGCATTACCCGTCAGTTCGGTGGCACCGGGCTGGGCCTGGCGCTGACCTACAACCTCTGTGAAGCCATGCAAGGCCAGTTGACGATCACCTCCGAAGCCGGTTTCGGTAGCCAGTTCTGCGCTGACCTGCCCCTGCCCTGCCATACCGCCGCGATGCCCGTCGAGCCCTTGCACGGCAATGTCGTGGCCATCACCGATCGCAGCAGCGGCCTGGCCGAATTGCTCAACATGCTACTGCCCGGCTGGGGGCTGGACTATGAAAGACGTTCAGTGGATGACGGATTGCTGGGCCTCAAGCCTGATGTCCTGATTACTGACTGCCCGGAATGCCTGTTCAATATGCGTCCCACTTTCGACGCGCCCATCCTGCTGGTCACCGCATATGGCAGTTTTCTGCCCAGTGAAGAAGCCTCCGTCCTTGCCCCTTTGTTACAGCAGGCCCGGCCCCTGGCGCGCCATGCCCTCTATCAGATCCTGCGTCGCGCTTTGCAAAGCGACGCCACCACCATCAATGATGCTCAGATCGAAACCCTGGCGCCGTCCAAACGCGGGCGGGTCTTGCTGGTGGAAGACAATCCGGTCAACCAACTGGTGGCCAAGGGCATGCTGGTAAAGCTGGGCTGCGAAGTCATCGTCGCGGCCCATGGCGCCGAAGCCCTGGACCTGCTCGAACAGAGGGATTTCAATCTGGTCCTGATGGATTGCAACATGCCGGTCATGGACGGTTACGAAGCCAGTCGCCAGATCCGTCGCAGCGGGCGCTGGCCGGATCTGCCGATTGTCGCACTGACAGCCAACGCCATGCCTGAGGAACGTGAGCGATGCCGGGCCGCCGGCATGAATGACTACCTGTCCAAGCCGTTTCGGCGCGAAGAGCTGGCGGCGTTGCTGGACCAGTGGGTGCCGCTTACGTCAGCGCTTTGATCTGCCCCAATAGATGATCAAGACCGTCTCGCAACGCCCCCAGGCGGTCCAGGTCAAGCCCGCTGTCGCATAACAGGCGGGCCTTGAGTGGACCGACCTGCTCACGCAATTGCCAGCCTGTTTGCGTAAGGCTCAGATGCACCTCCCGCTCATCGCGGGCCGAACGCTGTCGCTGAACCAGGCTCAGTTGTTCCAGGCGCTTGAGCAACGGCGTCAGCGTGCCCGAATCCAGCAGTAGCCGCTCGCCCAGAGCCTTGACCGTGGGTTGTTCCGGCGCATCTTCCTGCCACTCCCACAGCACCAGCATCGCCAGGTACTGCGGATAAGTCAGGCCGAGCTGATCGAGCATGGGCTTGTAGCCGCGAATGACCGCCCGCGACGCGGCGTACAGTTTGAAGCACAACTGGCTGTCGAGTTTCAGCGCATCGACTGACAGATCATTCATTTGAGTAAGGCTTCGATCTCAGCGGTCAGGTCCTGAGGTTTGGTGGTTGGGGCAAAACGCTTGACCACCTGCCCGTCCTTACCGATCAGGAACTTGGTGAAATTCCACTTGATGCCCTTGGACCCCAGTACGCCGGGCGCCCGCTGCTTGAGCTGGACAAACAGCGGATGGGCATTGGCGCCGTTGACCTCGATTTTCTTGAACAGCGGAAAACTCACACCGAAGTTCAGCTCGCAGAACTCGGAAATCGTCCCCTCGTTGCCCGGTTCCTGCTTGCCAAACTGATTGCAGGGAAAGCCCAGCACCACCAGGCCCTGGTCCTTGTAGGTCTGCCACAGCGCCTCAAGCCCCTTGTACTGCGGAGTGAAGCCACACTGACTGGCGGTATTGACCACCAGCACAGCCTTGCCGGCGAAATCGGCGAGGGTCTTTTGCTCCCCCTTGATCGTGGTGCACGGGATGCTCAGCAGGTTGTCGCTCATGGCAAGGCTCCAGATGGGAAGAAGAGGACAGAAGATAGCGATCAATTAAATTGCATGCAATTTAATTATCCGAACCCGCTCGCAACACAAGGGCTCCGCCGGACGAACTTGTGGCGAGGGGATTTATCCCCGCAGGACTACGCAGCAGCCCAATGGCTATCACTTGGCTGTGCCAGGCTGATTGCATTGAACCTGTTTGGGGTCGCTTCGCGACCCAGCGGGGATAAATCCCCTCACCACAAAGGACTGCACACGGTTTACCCTCGGGGTCCGAGATCCAGGCACACCGAATTGATGCAATAACGCAAGCCGGTGGGTGGCGGGCCGTCAGGGAAGACATGGCCCAGGTGGGCGTCACACTGGGCGCAGACCACTTCAGTGCGGATCATGCCGTGGCTGACATCGCGCACTTCCACAACCGCGCTGCCTTCGATCGGCGCGTAGAAACTTGGCCAACCGCAACCGGAATCGAACTTGGTCCGCGAATCGAACAGTGGCTCGTTGCAGCAAACGCAGTGGTATACGCCGTCAGTCTTGGTGTCGTTGTACTTACCGGAAAATGGCCGTTCGGTGCCCTTCAGCCGACAGACGTTGTACTGCTCCGGGTCAAGCATGGCGCGCCATTCTTCAAGGGTTTTCTGCAACTTTTCCATCGTCCTACCTCGGCAATTGAAAAAGCCCGATCCGACGCTTTTCCGCAGATCGGGCGGCACGTATGATTGCGCCTCGTCAGGCGCCAGTCTGGCAGTCACGCCATGCGCATTCAAACGGATTGTCACGCATGTACCGCGTCAAGCCTGGGCACAGACGCAGGATCCCCAGTACGGTAGTTCACTCGCCGCCTGGATCGTTCATTTTCGGGAACACATCGCCATGCAGGTCAGCAAATCGAACAAGCTCGCCAACGTCTGCTACGACATTCGCGGCCCGGTGCTCAAGCACGCCAAGCGTCTGGAAGAGGAAGGCCATCGCATCCTCAAGCTGAACATCGGCAACCCGGCGCCCTTTGGTTTCGAAGCACCCGATGAAATCCTCCAGGACGTTATCCGCAACCTGCCGACTGCCCAGGGCTACAGCGACTCCAAGGGCCTGTTCAGCGCCCGCAAGGCGGTGATGCAGTACTACCAGCAGAAACAGGTCGAAGGTGTCGGCATCGAAGACATCTACCTGGGCAACGGCGTGTCCGAACTGATCGTGATGTCGATGCAAGCCTTGCTCAACAACGGCGATGAGGTGCTGGTGCCGGCCCCGGACTACCCATTGTGGACCGCCGCCGTAAGCCTGTCGGGCGGCAATCCGGTGCATTACCTGTGCGATGAACAGGCCAATTGGTTCCCCGATCTGGCGGACATCAAGGCCAAGATCACCCCGAACACCAAAGCACTGGTGATCATCAACCCGAACAACCCCACTGGCGCGGTGTACTCCAGGGAGGTCCTGCTGGGCATGCTGGAACTGGCTCGCCAGCATAACCTGGTGGTGTTTTCCGACGAGATCTACGACAAGATCCTGTACGACGATGCCGTGCACATCTGCACCGCCTCACTGGCGCCGGACCTGCTTTGCCTGACCTTCAACGGCCTGTCCAAATCCTACCGGGTGGCGGGTTTCCGCTCCGGCTGGATCGCCATCTCCGGCCCCAAGCATCACGCCCAAAGCTACATCGAGGGCATCGACATGCTGGCCAACATGCGCCTGTGCGCCAACGTGCCGAGCCAGCACGCGATCCAGACAGCGCTGGGCGGCTACCAGAGCATCAATGACCTGGTCTTGCCCCAGGGCCGGCTGCTGGAGCAGCGCAACCGCACCTGGGAATTGCTCAATGACATTCCTGGTGTCAGTTGCGTCAAGCCAATGGGTGCGCTGTACGCCTTTCCGCGGATCGACCCGAAGGTCTGCCCGATCCACAACGATGAGAAATTCGTCCTCGACCTTCTGCTGTCCGAAAAGCTGCTGGTGGTCCAGGGCACGGCGTTCAACTGGCCATGGCCAGATCACTTCCGCGTCGTGACCCTGCCGCGGGTCGACGACCTGGACCAGGCCATTGGCCGGATCGGTAACTTCCTCAAGTCGTACCGCCAGTAATCCAGGTGGCGTGCGAGGGGTCGACTCGCACGCTGTTTGATTCAGCAACACATCCGTTTCGCCCGCTTCGGCAGGCCTTCTACACTGAAGGCGCGGCAAACGGTGCGCAGCGAGACTCAACGTTCACGGGGTACGGGCGCTCCTTTTCTTTTCTGCGGTCACTTTCAGAAAAGTCTTTCAAACATTTGCGACGCCTGTAGGACACAGTTTGAAATAGTCGGCATGTTGAATAGCCTGCGGCGGCACCTTATATACCCCGCATAACGCTACATCTTTAGCATGAGGAGATTTCCACAACCATGATGCGCATCCTGCTGTTTTTGGCCACTAACCTGGCGGTCGTGCTGATTGCCAGCATCACCCTGAGCCTTTTTGGCTTCAACGGGTTCATGGCGGCCAACGGGGTTGACCTCAACCTCAGTCAGCTGCTGATCTTCTGTGCGGTGTTCGGTTTCGCCGGTTCCCTGTTCTCGCTGTTCATCTCCAAGTGGATGGCGAAGATGAGCACCAGCACCCAAATCATCACTCAGCCGCGCACTCGCCACGAACAATGGCTGCTGCAAACCGTCGAGCAGCTGTCCCGCGAGGCCGGCATCAAGATGCCGGAAGTGGGCATCTTCCCAGCCTACGAAGCCAACGCCTTCGCCACCGGCTGGAACAAGAACGATGCGCTGGTCGCCGTCAGCCAGGGCTTGCTCGAGCGGTTTTCACCGGATGAAGTCAAGGCCGTGCTGGCCCATGAGATCGGTCACGTCGCCAACGGCGACATGGTGACGCTGGCGTTGATCCAGGGCGTCGTGAACACCTTCGTCATGTTCTTTGCCCGCATCATCGGCAACTTCGTCGACAAGGTGATCTTCAAGAATGAAGAAGGCCAGGGCATCGCCTACTACGTCGCGACCATTTTCGCCGAGCTGGTATTGGGCATCCTCGCCAGCGCCATCGTCATGTGGTTCTCGCGCAAACGTGAGTTCCGCGCAGATGATGCCGGCGCACGCCTGGCTGGCACCAGCGCCATGATCGGCGCCCTGCAACGCCTGCGGGCCGAGCAAGGCTTGCCCGTACACATGCCCGACACCCTCAATGCCTTTGGCATCAACGGTGGCATCAAGCAAGGCCTGGCTCGCATGTTCATGAGCCACCCGCCACTGGAAGAGCGTATCGACGCACTGCGTCGTCGCGGCTGACAGGTTCAAGCTTCAAGAAAAAGCCCGCAGCGATGCGGGCTTTTTTCTGTCTGATTTATGAGTTGTCTGGTCTGGCCCCATCGCGAGCAGGCTCGCTCCCACAGGGGGCTTCGGCGAACGCCAATTCACAGTTCGCAACGGATCAACTGTGGGAGCGAGCTTGCTCTCGCGATAAGGCCAGCGGGCACGCCACATCAACGACTGGAAACCCGATACACCCGCTCATCCAGTCTTTTGACGCCAGCCTGCAAGAACTTCCAGCTTTCCCCCAGCACATCCTGCTCCTGTAGAACCTCCAGCCTCCAGCCTTCACCCAGCAACCTCTGCACTTCGTCATCCCCTACGGAAAACGGTGGGCCGGACATCTCATCCTGAGCGTAATCCAGAGTAATGAGCAATCCGACACACTGCGGCAGAATCGTCTGCAGATGAGCCGCATACCGCTCCCGCATCGGCCCAGGCAAAGCGATCAATGCGGCGCGATCGTACAGCGCCGAGCAATCGCTCACATCCTCCGGGCTCAGGGCAAAAAAATCACCGCAGCGGATTTCAATGTCAGCGGCCCGGAACACCTTGAACGCGCCCTCTTCACTCACGCTCGGTTCAAGATGATGCTCAAGGAAGAAATCCACTGCGGCTTTTTCAGACAGTTCCACACCCAGCACCGAATACCCCTGATGGGCGAGCCACAACAAATCCAGGGTTTTCCCGCACAGGGGCACCAGCACTCGACTGCCCTGCGCCAATCCCAGTTGCGGCCAGAAACGTTGCAGATAGGGGTTCACCTCTGGCAAGTGAAAACCGATCTGATTCGTTGACCAACGCTTGTGCCAAAACTCAGGCTCCATCTCTCACTCCCAAAAAAACCGATTAAAACGGGCTAAAACTTATATTAGATTTAGATCATAGACCTGACAGAAGATGGCAACATCTTAACGCTCAGGAGTCCGCTCATGCTGCCCAGCCTGTTTATCTCCCATGGCTCACCGATGTTGGCCCTGGAACCCGGCGACAGCGGCCCGGCACTGGCTCGCCTCGCCGCGCAACTGCCCACCCCGAAAGCGATCGTCATCGTGTCCGCGCACTGGGAAAGCACTGAACTGCTGGTCAGCGCCAATCCGCATCCACGCACCTGGCACGACTTCGGCGGCTTCCCGCCGGCTCTGTACGAGGTGCAATATCCGGCGCCAGGCGATCCGCAACTGGCGGCGCACGTGGCGGACCTGCTCAATGCCGCGCACCTGCCGGCGCGCCTCGACACAGGGCGGCCATCCGATCATGGCGTCTGGGTGCCGCTGTCCTTGATGTACCCCACGGCGGACATCCCGGTGGTGCAGGTTTCCTTGCCCAGTCGCCAGGGACCCGCGTTGCAGACGCAGGTCGGCCAGGCCTTGGCAAGCCTGCGTCAGCAAGGCGTGTTGCTAATCGGCTCCGGCAGCATCACCCATAACCTGCGCGAACTGGACTGGAACGCCGGCCCCGAAAGCATTGAGCCCTGGGCCAAGGCTTTTCGTGACTGGATGGTGGAGAAACTGGCAGCGGATGACGAAACCGCGCTGCATGATTACCGTCGCCAGGCACCCCACGCCGTGCGCAGCCATCCCAGTGATGAGCACTTGTTGCCACTGTATTTTGCCCGGGGTGCAGGGGATGAATTCAGCGTTGCCCACCAGGGGTTCACCATGGGGGCTTTGGGAATGGACATCTATCGGTTTGACTGACAGATAGACCGAGTCGCTCCATTCGCGAGCAAGCCCGCTCCCACACTGGATCGCAGGGCCCTCAAATGCTGTGTTCACTGCAATTCCCTGTGGGAGCGGGCTTGCTCGCGAATGGGACAATGCCGCTCAACCTGAATGAACACAAACCAACAGGCAAAAAAAATCCCCGAACCAGTCGGGGATTTTTTATGTTCGATCAATCAGCCCGAGAGCGGATCAATCTTCGCGATAGCGACGCAGTTTGAGCTGCTTGCCGGCGACACGAGTGTCCTTCAGTTTGGTCAACAACTTCTCCAGACCATCTTCCGGCAGCTCTACCAGGCTGAAGCTGTCACGTACCTGGATGCGACCGATGGCCTCACGAGCCAGGCCGCCTTCGTTGAGAATGGCGCCCAGCAGGTTCTTGGCCGCGATGCCGTCACGGGCACCCAGCGCGGTACGGCAGCGCGCACGGCCTTCGGCCAGCGGGATCGGTGCGCGACGCTCGCGATCACCACGGTCCGGACGATCACCGCTACGCTCTGGACGATCGCCACGCGGTGCGTTGTTCGGCACCAGTGGACGCTCCTTCTCGATCGCAGCGAGGGTCAGCGCCTGACCATTGGTGGCCTTGCGCAGCAGAGCAGCGGCCAGGGCACGTGGGGTGCAACCGATGTCGGCGGTCAGGCGATCGAGCAGATCACCGTGGGTCGATTCGGCGTCAGCCACCAGAGGCGACAGGCTGTTGGTGAGTTTCTTGATGCGGGCATCAAGCACCGCCTGGGCGTCCGGCAGACGAACCTCGGCAACCTTCTGACCGGTTACACGCTCAATCACTTGCAGCATGCGGCGCTCACGCGGGGTGACCAGCAGCAGTGCACGACCTTCGCGACCGGCACGGCCGGTACGGCCGATACGGTGAACGTAAGATTCCGGATCGTACGGCATGTCCACGTTGAACACGTGGGTGATGCGCGGAACGTCCAGGCCACGGGCGGCAACGTCAGTCGCCACAACGATGTCCAGACGGCCATCCTTGAGGGAATCGATCACGCGCTCACGCTGGTTCTGGGCAATGTCGCCGTTCAGCGCAGCGGCTTTGTAGCCTTTGGCTTCCAGGGCACTGGCCAGGTCCAGGGTCGCTTGCTTGGTGCGTACGAACATGATCAGGGCGTCGAAATCCTCGACTTCCAGCAGGCTCAGCACGGCCGAGGTCTTCTGGTCGGCGTGAACCAACAGGTGGGCCTGTTCGATCGCGGTGACGGTCTGGGTCTTGGTCTGGATCTTTACGTGTTGCGGATCGCGCAGGTGGCGCTCGGCAATGGCGCGGATCGACTGCGGCAGAGTGGCCGAGAACAATACAGTCTGACGGGTCGCTGGCAGGGCCTTGAAGATGACTTCCAGGTCATCCATGAAACCCAGCTTGAGCATTTCGTCGGCTTCATCGAGAACCAGGTGGTTCACGGTGGCCAGGACTTTTTCGTCACGACGCAGGTGGTCGCACAGACGGCCCGGAGTGGCGACAACAATCTGCGCGCCGTTACGGATGGCTTTCAGTTGCGGGCCCATCGGAGCGCCGCCGTAGACAGCCACAACGGTTACACCAGGCATTTGCTTGGAGTAGGTTTCAAAAGCGGTTGCTACTTGCAGCGCCAACTCACGAGTTGGCGCCAGGATCAGGGCTTGCGGTTCGCGCTTAGCAGGATCGATGCGATGCAGGATCGGCAGGGCGAACGCGGCGGTTTTACCCGTACCGGTTTGCGCCTGACCAATCATGTCGTGACCGGCCATGATGATCGGGATCGATTGCTGCTGAATAGCCGAAGGTTCTTCGTAGCCGGTCGCAATGACGGCTGCAAGAATGTTCGGATTAAGATTAAAAGCGACGAAGCCGCCGGTTTCCTGGGTCATGGGTCTGCCTCTAAGTGCATCCGCAAAGACCCATGCTCCAAAGCTGCGCGTGCCGTGTTGAGACTCAAGAGTCGCCCTGGCTGCTTTGTCGGCGGGGATTTGCGAAAACGAATGAATGAAAAAGAACGTCGTGGAAGCATCCGTTGTGCGGACATGCAACCGAAGCTGGCTTCGGGGAATTGCGCTACCTTGACGCGGCCCGGCTAAAGGCCGGCGCGCACTATACCGGAAATCGCCCGAAAAGGGAGATTTTTTATCGTAGAACACGCCTGAGGCGGCTGCACCTGTAGGAGCTGTCGAGTGCAACGAGGCTGCGATCTTGTCCCAGACAGTTGAGTCGCAAGCGAAAGATCAAGATCAAGATCAAGATCAAAAGATCGTCCGAACGCGGCCCGAGCCTTCGGCAGCTCCTACAGGTGCAGCCCTGCGGGAGCAAGTTCCCTCGCCTCTCAGGTCGCCGGGCGGATCGCCTTGATCAGCGGCAACAGCGAATAACCCAATTGCGGCGCCAGCCCTTCAGCCCGAGCCACCAGGCCATCCAAGTCCAGCGTCTGGTCCAGATCCGCTGGCACGATCAGGATGACATTGCCTTCTTTCACCGGCAGCTCCCAGTAATGCCGGTGGTACAAGCCGCGCAGCAGGGCCGCGCCCAATGGTTTGCCGTCGTCGGTGGCCCATTGGTTGATCACCAGCCAGCCGCCCGGATTGAGGCGTTTCTGGCAGTTTTCCAGAAAACCCCAGGCCAGGTGCCCGACGCCGGGGCCGACGTCGGTATAGAGGTCGACAAAGATCAGGTCCGCCGGCTCAGCGGTTTCCAGCAGTTCCAAAGCATCGCCAACGCGGATGTACAGCCGCGGATCGTCGTCCAGCCCCAGGTATTGGATAGCCAGGCGCGGCACATCGGGACGCAGTTCGATGGCTTCGACGTCTTCCAGCGGCAGGAACTTGAGGCAGGCCTGGGTCAGCGTCCCGGCGCCCAGCCCCAGGAACAGCGCGCTTTCCGGCTGCTCGTGACACAACGCGCCAATCAACATGGCGCGGGTGTAATCATATTCGAGCCAGCTCGGGTCAGCCGTGAACACGCAACTCTGTTCGATGGCGTCGCCAAACTCCAGGAAACGGTAGTCCGCCACTTCGAGAACCCGGATAACACCGAACTGGTCATGCACTTCGGCGAGCAAATGCTCGACGCGCTCCTCTGTCATTTCATCTCCTGTGGCTACGCTGACCCTGAACATAACCGGGGCAAAAGCGCGATTGTCCGCGAAGCGACGCAAACAGGTCACGCACTAATTTGCTGATAACATGGCAGCCCGAGCGTAAACCACCTAGAGATCATGATGAGCCAACCCTGGAGCCCTGACAGCTGGCGCGCCCTGCCGATCCAGCAGCAACCCCGATACCCCGACGCGGCGCATTTGCTGCAGGTCGAGCAGACCCTGGCCAGTTATCCGCCGCTGGTGTTTGCCGGTGAAGCCCGGGAGTTGCGCCGTCAGTTCGCCGAAGTCACCCAAGGTCGGGCCTTCCTGCTGCAAGGCGGCGACTGCGCCGAGAGTTTTGCCGAGTTCTCGGCGGCGAAGATCCGCGACACCTTCAAAGTGTTGCTGCAAATGGCGATCGTCATGACCTTCGCCGCCGGTTGCCCGGTGGTCAAGGTCGGCCGCATGGCCGGGCAGTTCGCCAAGCCGCGCTCGGCCAACGATGAGACGATTGGCGGTGTAACCCTGCCGGCCTATCGCGGCGACATCGTCAACGGTATCGGCTTCGACGAAAAAAGCCGCGTGCCGGACCCGGAGCGGCTGCTGCAGTCCTACCACCAGTCCACCGCCACCTTGAACCTGCTACGGGCCTTCGCCCAGGGTGGGTTCGCAGATCTGCATCAGGTGCACAAGTGGAACCTGGACTTCATCGCCAACTCTGCCCTGGCTGAGAAGTACAGCCACTTGGCCGACCGTATCGACGAAACCCTGGCCTTCATGCGCGCCTGTGGCATGGACAGCTCGCCGCAATTGCGCGAAACCAGTTTCTTCACCGCCCACGAAGCCCTGCTGCTCAATTACGAAGAAGCGTTCGTGCGTCGCGACAGCCTGACCAACGATTACTACGACTGCTCGGCCCACATGCTGTGGATCGGTGACCGCACCCGTCAGCTGGACGGTGCCCATGTCGAATTCCTGCGCGGGGTGAACAACCCGATCGGCGTCAAGGTCGGCCCGAGCATGAACCCCGACGACTTGATCCGCCTGATCGACGTGCTCAATCCGGACAATGATCCGGGGCGACTGAACCTGATCGCGCGAATGGGCGCGAACAAGGTCGGCGATCACCTGCCACAGCTGTTACGCGCCGTGCAGCGAGAAGGCAAGCAGGTGCTGTGGAGTTCAGACCCGATGCACGGCAACACCATCAAGGCCAGCAGCGGTTACAAGACCCGGGACTTCGCGCAAATCCTCGGCGAGGTGAAGCAGTTCTTCCAGGTTCACGAAGCTGAAGGCACGTATGCCGGCGGCATTCACATCGAAATGACCGGGCAGAACGTCACCGAATGCATTGGCGGTGCGCGGCCGATCACCGAAGACGGGCTGTCGGACCGTTACCACACGCATTGCGATCCGCGGATGAATGCCGATCAGTCGCTGGAACTGGCGTTTCTGATTGCCGAGACGTTGAAGCAGGTGAGGCGGTGAGTCAGTAAGTCCTCGTCGCTTGTTAGATTGCTATCGCGAGCAGGCTCGCTCCCACATTGACCGCGCCCTTCACAAAAACGGCGTACATCAAAGGTCAAGTGTGGGAGCGAACCTGCTCGCGATGGGGCCAGTTCAGTCAACACCCACCTCAGCCAACGCCCCCGCCAACCGAACCCCGCCCGCCCGAGCGCAATTGAGCTGGACCCGCGCCAACCCCAGCCAGTCGGCCAGGCGTCGCAGATTCACCGCCAATGCCTGCAGCCCCTCCTCGTCCAGTCCCGGCTCTTCCTCGTGCACGGCATGCACCGCTAATCGACCCAAAGCCCGCTCCGCCCGCAGGTCGACCCGCGCCGCAATGCGTTCGTGGTGCAGGAACGGCAACACGTAATAGCCATACACCCGCTTGTGAGCCGGGGTATAAATCTCCAGCCGATAACGAAAGTCGAACAGCCGCTCGGTACGGCTGCGCTCCCAGACCAGCGAATCGAACGGCGACAACAGCGCGCTGACCGCCACCTTGCGGGGGATTTTCACGCTGGGTCGGCACCAGGCCGGTTGCTTCCAGCCTTGCACCTGACAGCGCACCAGCTCACCGGCCTCCTCCAACTCGGCCAGGCGCTCGCGGCTATCGGCCGGATCGAGACGAAAATAGTCGCGCAAGTCTTTCTCCGTGCCCACGCCCAAGGCCTCGGCGGCATGCAGCAACAAGGCACGCTGAGCCTGGGGCTCGTCCGGCAGGGGTTGTTGCAGGATCGAGGGCGGGAGCACGCGTTCCGGCAAGTCGTAAAGCCGCTCGAAACCCCGCCGCCCCGCCACCGTCACTTCACCCGCCGCGAACAGCCACTCCAGCGCATGCTTCTCGGCGCTCCAGTCCCACCAGGGTCCGGCCTTTTCCTGACGCGTGGACAAACTACCCGCACCCACAGCACCTTGCTCACGGACCGAAGCCAAGACGCGACGAATGACGTCCTGGCGCTCCTGACCGAACTGCGCCAACTGTCGATAAATGCCCTCACCGCGGGCAGCACGATCCATGCGCCAGCGCATCAGCGGATACATCGCCAGCGGCAGCAGCGAGGCTTCGTGTCCCCAGTATTCGAACAGCGTACGACGACGGCCCTGGCTCCAGGCTGCCTGATCGAGCAAATCGGGGGTGTAGTGACCGAGACGGGAAAACAGCGGAAGGTAGTGCGAACGCACCAATGCATTGACTGAATCTATCTGCAGGACGCCGAGGCGTTCAATCAGGCGGTTCAGGCGCGCCGGTTGCACCGAAGCTGACGTTGACCGCCCATCGAATCCTTGGGCGGCCAACGCCAGACGCCGGGCCTGTTTGAGGGTAAAGGACAGAGTCGCGGGCATGAAGATCTCCTTGTCTGCTCGCAACCTACCTCACCATTAAGCGGTTTGTGTAGGGAAGGATGGCTCATTTGTGCATCGGGTCATCCCAGAATGGCCGAACCACTTCTTTTTCGACGTCGGCACGGCTGACGCCGATGTCCTTGAGCGCCTCATCGCTCATTCCGGCAAGCAGTTCACGTTCGTGGTGCAATTCGTACCAGCGGCTAAACTTGTGCAGCAGAGCGCTGATGGAAAAGCCGTGGGATAATTTTTCTATCAGTAGATAACCTTTTTGACCTTTCATCGTGATGTCCTCCGTTGGGGATGGCTCAAGTCTCGCGCCAACGCTAAGATCAATCCAACGAATGTTTCTTATGCAATACATCTCGGAGATTGATCAATTGTCGAGTTACCCGAGCATCGATACGGAAGTGCTGCGAACCTTTGTCGCGATCGCTGACCAGGGTGGTTTCACCCGTGCCGGTGAGCTGGTCAATCGCACTCAGTCCGCCGTCAGCATGCAAATGAAACGACTGGAAGAAGATGTCTTGCAGCGGCGGCTGTTCGAGCGTGACGGGCGCCAGGTCAAGCTGACCGCCGAAGGCCAGGTGTTGCTGGGCTACGCCCGGCGGATCCTCAAGCTGCACAGCGAAGTGTTCAACACTCTGCGTGAACCGCACATGGTCGGCACGGTGCGCATTGGCACCCCGGACGATTATGTGATGCGTTTTTTGCCAGGGATTCTGCAGCGCTTCGCCCAGTTCTACCCCTTGATCGAAATTGAAGTGCACTGCGAGTCATCCAAACAGTTGCTGCTGCGCCAGGATCTGGACCTGTCCATCGTCACCCGCAAACCGGGGGACGAAATCGGCCAGTTATTGCGCAAGGAACGCTTTGTCTGGGCCGAAGCGGCGTGCTTCAACGTCCATGAACAAACACCGTTGCCGCTGGCGATGTTCAATAGTGATTGCTTCTGTCGGCAATGGGCCTGCAATGCGCTGGATGCCATGGGCCGCGATTATCGCGTGGCCTACAACAGCTCCAGCCTGTCGGCGCTCATGGCGGTGGTTGGCGCGGGCCTGGCGATCACCGCGCAGCTGGAAAGCCTGCTGACACCCGACATGCGCGTGCTGGGCGAGGCGGAAAACCTGCCGGAGTTGCCCGAGGCCAGCATCATGCTGATCCGCAACCTGCATAATCCGTCGCCGATCACCGAGTGCCTGGCCGAGCACATCGTCGAAGGGTTCAAACTTTAAAGGCGAGCAAGATCGCGCACAGCACCAGGAAGCCGCAGAACAGCCCGCGCAGCAGCCGCTCCGGCATGGCGTGGGCAACCTTTACCCCCCAACTGATACTCAGCAGACCCCCGGCGGCCAGCGGCAGGCCGATCCACCAGTCCACTTGATGATGCACCGCATACGTGGCTAGGGTCACGCCGGTACTGGGCAAGGCCAACGAGAGAGACAATCCCTGGGCGACCACCTGACTGGTGCCGAACACGCTGGTCAGGAACGGCGTTGCGACGACCGCCCCGCCGACACCGAACAATCCGCCCATGGTCCCCGACGCCGCCCCCAGCACGGCGAGCCACGGCCAGCCATAACGCATCTGCGCCGAAGCCGGCGCGCTGGCGGCGAACATGCGGATCAAGTTGTAGGCCGCCAGGACGACCAGAAAGGCCACGAAGCCGAGTCGCATGCTTTGCGCGTCGATGCCCACGGCCCAGATCGAGCCAAGCCAGGCAAAGCAAAAACCCATGGAGGCCAGTGGCAGTACATGACGCATTTCAATGCGGTTGCGCTGGTGGTAGCGCCACAAGGCGAGCATTACGTTTGGCACGACCATCACCAGGGCCGTCCCTTGGGCGATCTGCTGATCGAGACCGAACAACAGGCCCAGCACCGGAATGGCAATCAACCCGCCACCAATTCCGAACAATCCCCCCAAAGTGCCCAATGCGGCACCGAACGCCAGATACATCAAACCTTCGATCACAGCCGATTCCCCCTTGATCAGGGCGCTTATCCTACGCAGTCGGCGCTCGCGGGGGAACGCAACATCTGATCAGAACGTCAGAATTATCTGGCGCATTAAAGGTTCGCCCGCTAGATTCGTAGCCATCATTGATTGAAGGTTCTGCCATGAGCACCCAGCGCGTTACCCCCGAACCCTGCGAAGCCCTGTTGCTCGACAATCAGGTGTGCTTCGCCCTGCACTCCACGTCGCTGCTGATGACCAAAGTCTACAAGCCGCTGCTGCAAGCCCTGGGCCTGACTTATCCGCAGTACCTGGCGATGATGGTGCTGTGGGAAAAGGACGGCCTGACTGTCGGTGAAATCAGCAACCGCTTGCTCACCGATCCGGGCTCACTGACCCCGTTGCTCAAACGCCTGGAGGCCGAGGGTTTACTGAGCCGCACCCGTAGTCGCGAAGATGAACGCGTGGTCATCGTCGAGCTCACCGAACAGGGGCGTGCCCTGCGGGAAAAAGCCCTCGACATTCCCCAATGCATTCTCGGCGCCAGCGGCCAGACCCTGGAGCAGTTGAAGAAGCTGCAACTTGACCTGCAAGCGTTGCGCAGCAACCTGCAAGACAGCCTCTGAAACGCAGCCTCTCCAGCAGCAGCGTCAACTGCCCCACCGCTATCGCGAGCAGGCTCGCTCCCACAACGATCTGTGTTGAACACAAAAAGTGCGTCCACCAAGGATCAAAATGTGGGAGCGAGCCTGCTCGCGATGGCGCCAGTCCGATCACCTCCTGACCCCTCGCCCCTCCCTGGAAAAAAATTTCAGCTGATGAAAACGCTCTAGCTCAAGGGATCCACGCCGTTTGAGCGAGCGAAATTCAATTTTCTTTAAAAATTTATCTTGCGCGCAAAATATTGGCGCTATACATTTGCCTCACATCTACTTAGCGCGCAAACATTTAGCGCTGTAACAGCAACCCGAAACGAGGCTCTCACCATGCAAACGCTCTACACCGCAATCGCAACTTCCACCGGCGGCCGTGATGGTCGTGCCATCTCCAGCGACAACATCCTGGACGTCAAACTCGCCACCCCCAAAGAACTCGGCGGCGCAGGTGGCGCGGCAACCAATCCTGAGCAGCTCTTCGCTGCCGGCTACTCAGCCTGCTTCATTGGCGCCCTGAAATTTGTTGCCAGCACGAGCAAACGCAAAATCCCGGATGACGCCTCGATCACCGCCCATGTCGGTATCGGCCAGATTCCCGGTGGTTTCGGCCTCGACATCGACCTGCACATCAGCTTGCCGGGCCTGGACCAGGCCGATGCACAAAGCCTGGTGGATGCGGCTCACCAAGTCTGCCCGTACTCCAACGCCACCCGCGGCAACGTCGATGTGCGCTTGCACGTCACCGTTTAACCAACCTCTCGCGACCTGTACTCAAGGAGATGCACATGAACACCTTCAGCAAAATTTTGACCGGCACCCTTCTGGCACTGAGCGTCGGCAGCGCGTTCGCCGACGGCATCGTGGAACACAACACCCAAGCGTTTCTCAATGCGCTGAATGCCGGCACCGGCAAGCCACTGGAGCAACTGTCGCCCAAGGACGCCCGCGCGGTACTGGTTGGCGCCCAGGCAGGGGTGAAGCTGAGCTTGCCCAAGGCCGACGTCAGCGAGAAGACCATTGAGGTCGATGGCCAGCCGATCAGCCTGACTATCGTCCGGCCGGCCGGGGTCAAGGGTGAGCTGCCGGTGTTCATGTTCTTCCACGGCGGTGGTTGGGTATTGGGAGACTTCCCAACCCACGAACGGTTGGTTCGCGATCTGGTGGCCGGATCAGGTGCCGTCGCGGTGTTCGTCAACTACACACCCTCTCCGGAAGCGCACTACCCGGTAGCGATCAACCAGGCCTACGCGGCCACGAAATGGGTGGCCGAACACGGCAAGCAGCTCAACGTCGACGGCAAACGCCTGGCGGTGGTGGGCAACAGCGTGGGGGGTAACATGGCCGCTGTCGTGGCGCTGATGGCCAAGGACAAAGGTACCCCGGCGATCAAATTCCAGGCCTTGTTATGGCCGGTGACCGACGCCAGCTTCGAGAGCGCATCCTATAAGCAGTTCGCCGAAGGACACTTCCTCACCCGCAACATGATGAAGTGGTTCTGGGACAACTACACCACCGATGCCGGGCAACGTAACGAGATTTATGCCTCGCCGCTGCGGGCAACCACTGCACAACTCAAGGGCCTGCCACCCGCGCTGGTACAGACTGCCGAGGCCGATGTTCTGCGCGATGAAGGTGAAGCCTACGCCCGCAAACTGGACGCCGCTGGCGTGCCGGTCACGGCGGTACGCTACAACGGCATGATTCACGATTATGGTTTGCTCAATGTGGTGAGCCAGGTGCCAGCGGTGCGTTCGGCGATGTTGCAGGTGTCCGAAGAACTCAAGCAGCACCTGAAGTGATGTGGAGCCAGTGGCGAGGGAGCTTGCTCCCGCTCAGCTCCGTAGGAGCTGTCGAGCGAAGCGAGGCTGCGATTTTTTCCTGACACTTGAATCCAAAGTGAAAGATCAAAAGATCGCAGGCTTCGCCAGCTCCTACAGAGCCCAGCGGGAGCAAGCTCCCTCGCCACAGGGGATGATGTAAGTTTGAAATAAAAAAGCCCGACTCAATGGTCGGGCTTTTTCATACACAAGACTTCGCTTATTTAGCGCGGCCTTTGTAGGAACCGCCTTCGCGGGTATCGATCTCGATCATGTCGCCGATTTCGATGAAGTCAGCGACCGACAGTTCGGTACCGTTCTTCAGTTTGGCAGGCTTCATGACCTTGCCGGAAGTGTCACCGCGAGCGGACCCTTCGGTGTAGTCAACCTGACGCACGATGGTGGTCGGCAGTTCTACGGAGACCAGGCGCTCTTCGAAGAACACGGCTTCGCAGACGTCGGTCATGCCTTCTTCGATGAACGGCAGAACGCTTTCGATGTCTTCGGCGTTCAGCTCGTACATGGTGTAGTCAGTGGTGTCCATGAACGTGTAGGTGTCGCCGCTGATGAAGGACAGGGTCGCTTCTTTGCGGTCGAGGATCACGTCGTCCAGTTTGTCATCGGCGCTGTAGACGATCTCGGTTTTGTAACCGGTCAGCAGGTTCTTCAGCTTGGTCTTCATGATCGCGCTGTTACGACCCGACTTGGTGAACTCAGCTTTCTGAACCAGCCAAGGATCGTTTTCGAGACGGATCACGGTCCCGGGTTTCAGTTCTTTACCAGTTTTCATTGCGAATATCCGAATTTGGATGGGATTTACAAAAATCTAGGCCGCGTATCATATCCAATTTACATAAAACTTCACCAGCGCTGCGGCAAGATCGGGTCGCGAGGCCTGTTCCAGACACCATGCCTGGGCATGTTCGAGCAGTTCCTGCTGCTGTTGATCGACCATTTTCCAGTGTTCGGCCATGTCCAGGCCAGCATTCCAGGACCGCCAGAGACCGCTGATCGCTTTTTCAGCCGGCTGCGAAAGACCGTGGGTGTACAACCGGAGAAAGGCCTCGAGCTTTTCCAGATGAACGTCTTCTTCCTGTTGGTAGATATGCCAGAGCAGCGGCCGACCCGCCCATTGGGCGCGCACGAAGGAGTCTTCACCCCGCACGGCGTTGAAATCGCAGCACCATAACAGTTGATCGTACTGATCCTGGCGGACGAACGGCAGCACCTGAACCGTCAGGGCGCCACGTCGGTGTACCGCACCGGCCTTCAGGCCATCGATGCCCAGCCAACGCTGAACATCGCCAAGGACCCGCCCTTCGGGAATCAGCACATGCGAGGCGCGGGAATCGGCCACCATGGCATCAAACCAACTCGCCAGCCCGGCGTTTTCGTAGGCAAACAGCGAAATCAGCCGTGAGTCCGGCGCCCGTTCCACTCCCAGCGCCTCCAGGAAAAGCCGTTGCGCCTGGGCATCCTGCTGAAACTGTTGGCGCTGCTCCAGAAGGCCGGCTTCACGCAACAGGCCTCCCGTTCCCTCCCGAAAACCCGGAAAAAAGAAATACTTCTGCACGTGCCTGTATTTGACCGACGGTAATCCGTGGCAGCCGATCACCCAATCCTCCGCACTCAGATAATCGAGGTTCATCCACAACGGCGTGGTCTGCCGCTCGGCCATCGCGTCCATGTAGGCGCTCGGCAACTGACAGGCAAACGCGGCGATTACCACATCGGCAGCGTCGGTGGACGGCCAGATCTCAGGCCAATGGCAGACTTGCACACCCTGCTGCCATTGCTCGCCAAGCGTGATGTCGATTTGCGGGCACAGTCGTTCAAAGGCTCGCAGGTCATCGACCCATAGCCGCACCGCACATTGATGCTCGGCCACCAATTGCCGAGCCAGGCGCCAAGTGACGCCGATGTCGCCAAAGTTATCGACGACGGTGCAAAAAATATCCCAGCGCACGGTCATTCCCGACTCCCTGTGGCAAAGGCCCGATTGTCCCGCATTAAACCGATGATGCAGAAGAGCCGACGGCGATTAATCTTCATGCGACAATCGCCGCCTATCACGTGTTCATTGCCAGGAAGCAACCATGTCCGATCACCCACCAGCGCCACGCCTTACAGCCTTGCAATTGACCGTCAGCATCGCCTTGGGTCTGTGGCTGGGGTTCCTCGCCATCGTGTTGACCGGTTGGCTGCTGTCCAGATTCCTGTTCAACGAACAACTGGCTCCAGTGGCCGCCGCCGTGCAGCAACTGGGGCAACCGCCGGCGGTGCAACCGGCCCCGGAACCGCCAACCCCCATGTTCGAGCAATACCAACAAAATCTGCAACGAAACGAGCAACGACAGGCCCTGGATCAAGCCCGCAGCGATCCTCGCAACCTGTCCAACCCCAAGTGTCAGTTCTGGCTGCAACAGGACCAGAATGCGCCCAGTGAAAAGAGCCGGGCCAACGTTTTGCAATTTTGCGATTGATCATGAACAAACAGATCGTCCACCAACTGATTCTCGACAAACTCAAAATTGACCTGGATGTCGCCGAGCGCGCCGCGCAGACGGCCTACGAAACCGCGACCCACGAGGAAAACATCGCCGAGAACAAATACGACACCCTGGGCCTTGAAGCGTCTTACCTCGCCGCCGGGCAAGCCAGGCGTGTCGAAGAAATCCGCCAGGCCCTCGCCCTCTGCCAGAACCTGATACTCAGGCCCTACGACGAACAGCGCGGCATTCAGATTGGCACGTTGATCGGGCTGGCAGATGAGGATGACCGCCAGCAATGGCTGTTTCTGGGGCCGGATGCCGCGGGGTTGAAAGTGTCACTGGTGGGCCAGCCGATTACCGTCATCACCCCTCGCTCGCCGCTGGGACGAAGCCTGCTGGGCAAATTCGAAGGGGATGAAGTAGAGATCGTCGTCGCAGGCGCCCGGCAACAGTTCGCTGTTACCGAGGCGATCTAGCACTCACTGTTCAGTGCACCGGTAATTCCACACCGTCGAACAGCTCTTCGAGCTCCTGCTTGTTGTGGCACTGGATGGCCTTGGCCATGACTTCCCGGGTCAGGTGTGGCGCGAATTTTTCGATGAAGTCGCACATGAAACCACGCAGGAAGGTGCCGCGCCGGAAACCGATCTTGGTCACGCTGGACTCGAACAACTCGCTGGCATCCAGCACCACCAGGTCGCCATCGAGCTTGGTATCGACGGCCATTTTCGCCACGATGCCCACGCCCAGGCCAAGGCGTACATAGGTTTTGATGACGTCGGCGTCGGCGGCGGTGAACACCACTTTCGGGGTCAAGCCGCGATGGCTGAAGGCTTCGTCGAGTTTCGAACGGCCGGTGAAACCGAACACATAAGTCACGATGGGGTATTCAGCCAGGGCTTCGAGCGTCAGCTTCGGCAGCTTGGTCAGCGGATGGCCCTGAGGCACGACCACGCAGCGGTTCCAGCGGTAGCACGGCATCATCACCAGATCGCCGAACAGTTCCAGAGCCTCGGTGGCGATGGCGAAATCCACGGTGCCATCAGCGGCCATTTCGGCGATCTGCATCGGCGAGCCCTGGTGCATGTGCAGGGCCACGTCCGGGTATTGCTTGATGAAATTGCTGATCACCGGCGGCAGTGCATAACGGGCCTGGGTGTGGGTGGTGGCAATCGACAGCGTGCCTTTTTTCTCGTTGGAAAATTCCTGGGCAATCTGCTTGATGCTTTCGACCTTGCGCAGGATCTCCCCGGCCGTGGTGATGATGCGCTCACCGGCCGGGGTCACGCGGGTCAGGTGCTTGCCGCTGCGGGCGAACACTTCGACACCCAGCTCATCCTCCAACAGGCGGATCTGCTTGCTGATGCCAGGTTGCGACGTGTAGAGGCTTTGGGCAGTAGCGGAAACGTTGAGGTCGTGGTGCGCCACTTCCCAGATGTAGCGCAGTTGTTGAAGCTTCATATGTATCCCTCAAAGCAGTTGGACGCCACGGGCATCAGCGACGGTATATAACTATATGAATGGTTGTATTAATTAATCTAGAACTTTTTATAAAAAAGCCACTACTTTGCCTCAAGCCTCCCCCTGACGTCGCCGCTGCACCAACGGCACCAGGTAGACCGGTACCCGGGATAACTGCAATACCCGCGCAGCGGTCCTGCCCAGCGGTGTTTCACCGCTCGCCCCTTGGCAGTGACTGCCTACGATCAGCAAATCGACAGAGAGTTTCGCAGCCTGTTCGAGAATGACCTGGGATGGATCGCCCTGGAAAACCCGCACCGACTTGATCAGCTTCAAGTCCTGCTGCCCCTCCCCTAACTCTTCGCGAAAGCTGTCAAGCACCCGCTGCTCAATGTTGGCCATCACCGTATTCAGACCCTGCCGATGAAATTCGTTCAGCGCTTGCTCATCGAGATAACTTTGCAACACCGACTCCGCGAACAGCCCCATCGGCTCTACCGCGTGCACCACATACAACTCGGCTTCGAACGTCCGTGCCAACGCCAAGGCATGCTGCATCACATAAGGGGCGTAAAGTCCCAGGTCTGTGGCGTACAGCATCGAACGAATCATGTGACCTCCTCGCGTGCCAGAATGGCGGAGATGGATTCAGCTTAGCAGCGCCTTGAGGAGTACGACGTCCAGCGTAACGCCCTAAACAACGGGCAGTCAGAGCTTCACTTCATTGCTGATGCCGTGAGGCACATGACCCGTGGCGACCACCTCGCGAGCCAGTTCGCAGTGGCCGGTCTGGTCGTCGAAAAAGACGTCGGCGGCAAAGGCTTCGAGAAACGCCGATTTGGTCAGGCCGCCAAGAAACAGCGACTCATCCAGACGAATATCCCATTCGCGCAACGTCCGGATGACGCGCTCGTGGGCCGGTGCCGAACGGGCAGTGACCAGCGCCGTGCGAATCGGACAGGCGTCTTCGGGGAATTCGCGTTGCAATGCATTGAGCGCCGCCAGAAAGCCCTTGAACGGCCCGCCTCGCAGCGGCTCACGCGCGGCCTGCCGCTCACTGGCCTGAAACGCCGCCAGGCCGCCGCTCTGATAGACACGCTCGGATTCGTCGGAAAACAGCACCGCATCGCCGTCGAAAGCAATACGCAGCTCCTCACTGGCGGCGCGGCTGGCACCGCCCGACAGAATGGTCGCCGCGGCAAATCCGGCGTCCAGGGCGCTGCGCACATCCTCAGCGTGGGTGGACAGAAAAAGATCACAGCCGAACGCCTTCAGATAAGGGTAAGGGCTGCGACCGCCGACGAACGCCGCGCGGGAAATCGCCAGCCCATAATGATGAATCGAGTTGAACACTCGCAGGCCGGTGTCGGCGCTGTTGCGCGAAACCAGAACCACCTCGACCCGCGCACGTCCCAGATGCGCGTTGAGGCTCAGCAGCTTTTGTACGAGCGCGAAGGCGTCACCGGGCTCAAGGACTTCGTCCTCATGCTCGATCTGATATTGCCGGTAAGCCTCGACGCCGCCCGACAGATACACCTTATGGCTTTCACTCAGATCGAACAGCGCACGCGAGGAAATCGCCAGCACCAGTTTGTCATCGATGTTGTTTGCCATGTCGCTCCCCTTTCGCCTGATCAGCGGTTTCGTCGGTCCATAAATGCCAACGCCTGATACAAGGCTTCGATTTTCGGCAGCTCACAACCGGCCCTTTTCGCCGCCGCCAGTGGTCGGCTGTAAATAGCTTCCAGCTCCAGCGCACGCTGGTGGGAATAATCGTGATACATGCTCGGCCAGTAGTCGGGCATCTTTTCGGTCATCGCAAACAGATACTCGGCGTAACCCGGCGCAACGTGGTGACCACACGCTTGAGCGCCTTGCACCACCTCCGCCATCAAAGCCTGGATCAATCCTCGGCTGTCACTGTCGGCCATCAACGGCGTGGTACTGGCGCCTAACAGAACCGAAAGGCCGTTGTAGGGCACGTTCCACACTAGTTTCTGCCAGCGCGCCTGCCGCAGGTCGGGCATGGCTTGGGAATCCAGGCCAGCGGCACGGAACAGACCGGCCCCCTGCTCGACAATCGCCATGCGTTGCGCCTGATCGTGGCAAGGACCGCTGTGGTAACCAATGTTGACTGCACCGAGGGCCTGGTGAGCGATGACGCCGGGACCGACGCGATGTACGCAAATCAGACACAGTCCGCCCAGCAGATGCAGCGAATCGGGCAGCAACGGTCGGAGGTCGTCTTCAACATCAAGGCCATTTTGTAGCAACAGGACCTTGGCCCCATTAGCGGCAGCTTGAATGATGGCCGGGGCCAGGTCGGCATTGCTGGTGGTCTTGGCACCGACCAGTAGCCAGTCGCAGGGTGGCATATCGGCTGCCGAGCGATAGGCCTGGACGGGGTCGAGGGTCAACGTGCCGTGAACCGCGCTGTCGATTCGCAAACCGGCTTCGGCCACCGCGGCAAATTCGTTGCGCAGTAAAAAATGCACATCAAAACCGGCGCGAGCCAGCATCACGCCATAGAACCCACCGATCGCCCCCGTGCCGATCATCCCGATCCGCGGTTTAACGCCTGCCTGCATCGTTGCCACTCTCCTGGTAAAAAGCCCCTGTACATCATTACACAGCCTGGTTCTGTAGGAGCTGGCCAGCCTGCGATCTTTTGCTCTTTCGCGCTCGACTCACTCGGCTGTGGAAAGATCGCAGCCTCACTTCCCTCGACAGCGCCTACGAGTCCAGTGGGAGCAAGCGCCCCTGCCACAATTAACCCGTGCCTGCCCATTGTCGAGCCACCTCGTAACGCGCTAAGGTTCCGCTCCCCGACGCGCTTAAATTCGCTGTGCACCGCCGCGCGGGGATCGCTGGCGGCCGGCACCCGTGACCTGACGAGTAACACGATGGCTGATTTACCGATCAATGACCTTAACGTCGCCTCCAACGAGACCCTCATCACGCCTGACCAGCTCAAGCGCGATATCCCCCTGAGCGACGCTGCACTGCGCACCGTGACCAAGGGCCGGGAAGTCATTCGCAACATTCTCGACGGCACCGACCATCGCCTGTTCGTGGTCATCGGGCCCTGCTCGATCCATGACATCAAGGCCGCCCACGAATATGCCGAGCGCCTGAAAGTGCTGGCGGCGGAAGTCTCCGACACCCTCTACCTGGTGATGCGGGTGTATTTCGAAAAGCCACGCACCACCGTCGGCTGGAAAGGCCTGATCAACGATCCGTACCTGGACGACTCCTTCAAGATCCAGGATGGCCTGCACATCGGTCGCCAGTTGCTGCTGGACCTGGCCGAAATGGGCCTGCCTACAGCCACCGAAGCCCTGGACCCGATCTCCCCGCAATACTTGCAGGACCTGATCAGTTGGTCGGCCATCGGCGCACGGACCACCGAATCCCAGACTCACCGTGAAATGGCCTCCGGTTTGTCCTCGGCCGTGGGCTTCAAGAATGGTACCGACGGCGGCCTCACCGTGGCGATCAACGCCTTGCAGTCGGTTTCCAGCCCTCACCGTTTCCTGGGTATCAACCAGGAGGGTGGCGTGTCGATCGTCACCACCAAGGGCAACGCCTACGGTCATGTGGTGCTGCGCGGCGGCAACGGCAAACCGAACTACGATTCGGTCAGCGTCGCGCTATGTGAGCAGGCACTGAACAAGGCCAAGATCAAGCCGAATATCATGGTCGACTGCAGCCACGCCAACTCCAACAAGGATCCGGCGCTGCAACCGCTGGTGATGGAGAACGTCGCCAACCAGATCCTGGAAGGCAACCAGTCGATCATCGGCCTGATGGTCGAAAGCCATTTGAATTGGGGCTGCCAGGCAATCCCCAAGGATCTGGCCGACTTGCAGTACGGCGTGTCCATCACCGACGCCTGCATCGACTGGAGCGCCACCGAGAACACCCTGCGCAGCATGCATGCCAAGCTCAAGGATGTGTTGCCTAAACGTCAGCGTGGCTGAAGAAAGGATCGCAGCCTCGTTGCACTCGACAGCTCCTACACTGCGCCTACACATATTTGGAGCGGGGATGTAGGAGCTGGCGAAGCCTGCGATCTTTTACTTTCTTCAAGGCATAAAAAAACGCCGGGCTCATCAGCCCGGCGTTTTTTTGGAGAATCCATCGTGTCAGAGCTTGGCCGCGTGGCGCTGGTGACGCTCCATGTAGCGCTCCACGTAGGAGCAGGACGGGATCACCGTGTAGCCCATTTCGTCGGCGTATTGCAGCGCCCTTTCGGTCAGCGCCGCCGCAATGCCACGTCCGCGCAAGGCGTTGGGCACGAAGGTGCGATAGATATCCAGGGTCTGTTTGCCCAGGTCCATATAAGTCAGATAGGCACGATGACCGTCCACATTGGTCTCGAACTGATGACCAGCCTGGTCATGGTGGATGGACAACGCCTCGCTCATCACTACTCCTCGCGGGTCTGAATGCTGACCCCTACCTTACCGATGTTTTTCCGGCGAAGGAACATCTACGCCACCCCGTGCCTGTCTGGTCACCGAGCGCCAACACCCACCGCTCAACCCCGAGCACGTCGTGAATAGTAGGCACCAATGACGCAAATGCTCAAGGCACGCCCGTCAATGGGGGTAAAACCCTGTCGGGTTTATCGATTGAGCGCCACCGTCACGCGCTAGTCGGCCAAGGCGCAATAGCTGAACATCGCCAGTTGTTGAGTCGTGAGACGAGCGCCGGTTATTAAAGTCACCGCCAACACCAATAAAGATAGCCGCCCCGCTGAGCAAAAAACGCTCAAAAGTGTAGGCGAATCAATAAACAACGACGTTAACGGCTTAAGGAAAGTTCTCCCCTGCACGGAACTTTTGCTCAATGACGCGCTCAAGCCAGGTGCCGGAGGCTGCATATTTTTTAAACAACACCCCAAAAAGTTGCTCGAAAAAGAATCACCGCCTACAATTTTTTTGCTTCTTGCGCTACGTCAGTTTACTTACTACAAGTAATGGGTAGTATGTACGCCGGCTAACTCCTCGCTGTGAGGAGACAGTCACTTAATAGAAAGTCCTTGAAGGGGAACACGATGAACAACGTTCTGAAATTCTCTGCTCTGGCCCTGGCCGCAGTTCTGGCTACCGGTTGCAGCAGCGCATCGAAAGAAACCGAAGCACGTCTGACTGCTACCGAAGACGCAGCAGCTCGCGCCCAAGCTCGTGCAGACGAAGCTTACCGTAAAGCTGATGAAGCTCTGGCTGCTGCTCAAAAAGCACAACAGACTGCTGACGAAGCTAACGAGCGTGCTCTGCGCATGCTGGAAAAAGCTAGCCGCAAGTAATAGTCCCCCGGGATTGTTATCGAGCCGACCCATTTTTTGGGTCGGCTTTTTTATTGCCCGGCATTTCCCCAGGCGATAAAAAACCCGCCGACATCGCGAAACGCCGGCGGGTCTTTATGGCAGCTTTTACTGTTGCAGATCGATCGGCGCGCTGGAAACCATGGGTGCCGAAGTATTCGGAACGGCGATCTCGACCGGCAGGCCGTCTTCGGCAGCCACCACATCACGCACCACATCCCAGTCCATGCGCAGGTTGCTGGTGATGTCCTCACGCTTGAGCATCGTGTTGATCACCGCAGTGTGCTTGTCCACCACCGACGGGTTGCCGTTGTCGTCCAGCGGCGTGTGGGCTTCCAGATAAACCTTGCCGCCGCTCACGCCCAGCTTGTAGGGGTCGTTGATGATTCGCACCGAGGTGCCCACCGGCACCATGCCAGCCATCTGCAGTACGTTGTTGTTGAACATGCGGAAGCAGCCGTGGCTGGTGCGCATGCCGATGCCGAACTTCTTGTTCGAACCGTGGATCAGGTAACCCGGGGTGCCCAGGGTGAACTTGAACGGACCCAAGGGATTATCGGGACCGGCCGGCACCACGTTCGGCAACGGATCGCCGTCGGCGGCATGCTCAGCCTTGATCGAGGCCGGCGGGGTCCAGGTCGGATTCGGGGTCTTGGCAATGATGCTGGTGTGGGCGATCGGCGATCCCCAACCTTCACGGCCAATGCCCAGCGGGAAGGTGTAGACCACATTCCGGCCCTTGGGGAAGTAGTAGAGGCGGTACTCGGCGAGGTTGATCACGATGCCTTCGCGCGGGCCAGGCGGCAGGATGAAACGGGTCGGCAGCACGACCTCGGTGCCCGCACCCGGCAACCAGGGATCGACGCCCGGGTTGGCGGCGACCATCTCGGTGTAGCCCAGGTCGTAGGTAGTGCCGAGGTCGGCGAAGGTGTCTTCGTATTTGGCCTTGATGACCTGCACCTGGCCGACAATGTCTTCGCCTGGCGGTGGCAGAGGCAGCTCCAGGGCGGCAACGGGACCAGCCATGCACAGGGCGGCAAGAGACAGGCAGCGGGTGACGGCAGGCAAGCGCAGCAACATCCGGGAAATCCTTTGCAGGTCGAACAGAGGGTATGAAGACTGTGATTGTACACCGGCCCCCGTTATTTCGGGGAGGGCGGCAATGAGGCGTCCGATGCGTAGCATTTCCAGAGACCGAAATAGAGCCCTGTGGGAGCGAGCCTGCTCGCGATAGCGGTGGGCCTGCTTGCATTAATATTGAATGTGTCGCCGCCATCGCGAGCAGGCTCGCTCCCACAAGGGACATGCCGGGAATCAGGGGGATTACAACTCGAACCGCAGTTCCGGCCAGATCGGCGAGGTGCCGCGCTTCTGGGACTCCAGTATCGCCCGGCACAATGAACACAGGCGATGGTCCTGGAATATCTTGCGATCAACAGCCGACCAGCGCGGCTGGGCCGGCAGCAGGCTGCCGCACAGGGTCCGGTCGGCCGAGCCACCGAGCTCCAGTTGCCGTGTCACCAGATGCACCCGCACTTCCTGGCAGGCGAACAGGTCCAGCTGTTCGTCAGGCTCGATCAGTTGGTAGGCAAAAAGGGACCAGGCGGGACGCGGCATCGGGGGCTCCAAATCGGGGGCGCCACATTAGCCGAAAGCCCGCCTGTAGAAAAGCGTCACAGCAGCGGTTTTAGCGTCGGCCAGACATTTTCCAGCAACTTGCCCTGGGCCGCGACGGACGGGTGCAAGCCATCACCCTGCATCATCCCCGGAACACCGCCAACGTCCTGAAGGAAAAATGGCACCAGCGGCACGTTTTTCTCCTCGGCCAGGGTGCTGTAGACCCGGGCGAAGGCATCGGTGTAGCGCCGCCCATAATTGGGCGGCAACTGCATGCCCAACAACAGCACCTTGGCACCGCTGGCGCGGGAGCTGTCGATCATCGCTGCAAGGTTTTGTTGCAATTGTGTTGGTGGCTGTCCGCGCAGGCCATCGTTGCCACCCAGTTCCAGGATCACCAGGTCCGGCTTATGGGCTGCAAGCAGCGCCGGTAGCCGCGCCTGGCCGCCTGCACTGGTGTCGCCACTGATAGAAGCATTGACCACTTTGTCGTCGAAACCTTCGGCCTTGAGCCGTTGTTCGAGCAAGGATACCCAACCTTGCCGGGTATCCAGGCCGAAAGCGGCGCTGATACTATCGCCAACGATCAGGACCGTACCCGCCGCTGCGTTCTGGGCCATGCACATCAAGGCCAGGCCGGCACTCAAAAACCACACACGCATCGGATTCTCCATGGGCTCAAGCATTCTCACCGCGAAGGACCTTAGCAAAGTGGTTCCCAGCGCGGAAGGTGAACTGACTATCCTGCACGAACTCAGCCTGGAACTGAACAAGGGCGACAGCCTGGCCATTGTCGGCGCATCCGGCTCCGGCAAATCCACCCTCCTGGGCCTGCTGGCCGGCCTCGACCTGCCCAGCAGCGGTGAAGTGACCCTGGCAGGTCAAGCCCTCAGCGTTCTGGATGAAGACCAGCGGGCCCGGATCCGCGCCGAGCATGTCGGCTTTGTCTTCCAGTCGTTCCAGTTGCTCGACAGCCTCAATGCGCTGGAGAACGTCATGCTGCCATTGGAGCTTGATGGTCGCCAGGATGCCCGCGAACGCGCTACGGAATTGCTGCAGCGGGTCGGCCTGGGCCAGCGCCTGACCCACTCGCCCCGCCAGCTCTCCGGCGGCGAGCAGCAACGCGTAGCGATTGCCCGTGCCTTTGCGGCCGAGCCCGACGTGCTGTTTGCCGACGAACCCACTGGCAACCTCGACAGCCACACCGGTGAGCGCATCAGCGATCTTCTGTTCGAGTTGAACAAGGAAAGCGGCACGACCCTGGTGCTGGTGACCCATGACGAACGCCTGGCCCATCGTTGCCGGCGCCTGATTCGACTTGAAGCCGGCCAGATGGTCGCCCCTCTGGAGCCTTGATGGCACGCTTGCCGCTGTTGCGCCTGTTCAGTCTCGCTGTCCGTCAATTGCTGCGCGATGCCCGCGCCGGCGAACTGCGGGTGTTGTTCTTCGCCCTGCTGGTGGCGGTGGCGGCGAGTACCGCCATCGGCTACTTCGGAGCCCGTCTCAACGGCGCAATGATTATGCGCGCCACCGAATTCCTTGGCGCCGACCTGCTGCTCGAAGGCAGCTCGCCTGCCCGCCCCGAACAGATTCGCGGTGGCACCGATCTGGGACTCGAACATGCCCGGGTGGTAGAGTTCTCCAGCGTCGTGGCCACCGACAATGGCATTCAGCTTTCCAGCGTCAAGGCCGTCGATGACATCTACCCCCTGCGCGGCGAACTGAAAAGCGCCCCTGCCCCGTTCGCCCCGGAAGAAACCGGCGGGCGACCAAATCCTGGCGAGGCCTGGGTTGAAGCACGGCTGCTGACGGCACTGGACCTGAAAATAGGCGACAGCATTGACGTCGGCAACCAGCCCTTGCGCCTGAGCCGCGTCTTGACCTACGAACCGGATCGCGCCGGCAATTTCTATAGCCTCACGCCCCGGGTCATGATCAACCTCAAGGACCTGGACGCTACCGGCGTCGTGCAGCCCGGCAGCCGCGTCAGTTATCGCGACCTGTGGCGCGGCCCGGCGCCAGCGTTGCAAACCTACCGCGACCTGATCAAGCCGGGCCTGGAGCCCAATCAGCGTCTGCAGGATGCACGCGATGGCAACCGGCAGATCGGTGGCGCCCTGGGCAAGGCCGAACGGTATCTGAACATGGCCAGCCTGGTGGCGGTGCTGCTGTCCGGCGTCGCCGTCGCCCTCTCGGCCAACCGCTTTGCCACCCGACGGTTCGATGCCAGCGCCCTGCTGCGCTGCCTGGGTTTGTCGCGTCGGGAAACCATGGTGCTGTTCAGCCTGCAACTGATCGTGCTGGGCCTGCTGGCCAGCCTCAGTGGTGCGCTGCTTGGCTGGGTCGCCCAACTGGGACTGTTTGCACTGCTACATGACCTGTTACCCACCACCGTCCCACCGGGTGGCCTGCTGCCGGCCGTTGCCGGGATCGGCACCGGGATGGTGGCCTTGGCCGGGTTCGCCCTGCCCCCACTGGCCGCGTTGGGACGGGTCCCCCCCTTGCGCGTTTTGCGCCGGGACATGCTGCCGATTCCTTCCAGCACCTGGGTGGTCTATGGGGCCGCCCTGGGTGCCCTTGGCCTGATCATGTGGCGCTTGAGCCTGGACCTGGTCCTGACGTTCGCCCTGCTGGGCGGCGGCGTGATTGCAGCGCTGGCGCTCGGCGGCCTGCTGTTGCTGCTGCTCCAGAGCCTGCGCAGGATGCTGGCCCGCGCCTCGTTACCCTGGCGGCTAGGCCTGGGCCAGTTGCTGCGCCACCCCTTGGCGGCGGCCGGCCAGGCGTTGGCATTCGGCCTGATTCTATTGTCCATGGCGCTGATCGCTCTCTTGCGCGGCGAGTTGCTGGACACCTGGCAAAACCAGTTGCCGAAAAACGCCCCGAACTATTTCGCCCTGAACATTCTGCCCAACGACAAGCAGGCCTTCACCGACAAGCTGCTGGCGTTGTCGGCGCAATCGGCGCCGCTCTACCCCGTGGTACCCGGACGCCTGATCAGTATCAACGGCGAGCCGGCCAAGGAGTTTGTCACCAAGGACTCGGCCGGTGACCGGGCCCTGCAGCGCGACCTGAGCCTGACCTGGGCTGCGGACCTGCCGGCGGGCAACGTCGTCACGGCCGGGACCTGGTGGCCGCAGCAACCGCCGGACGATATTCCGGGCGTTTCGGTAGAAGGCAAGGTGGCCGAGAACCTCAAGATCCAGCTGGGGGACCGTCTGGTTTTCAACGTGGGCGGCGTCAATCGCGAGGCGAAGGTCACCAGCTTGCGAGAAATCAACTGGGACAACTTCCAGCCTAACTTTTTCATGATCTTCCAACCCGGCACGCTGAAGGATCTACCGGCCACCTATCTCACCAGCTTCTATCTGGCGGCGGGCCACGACCAGCAGATTGTCGACCTGTCCCGGGCCTTCCCAGCGGTGACGATCCTGCAAGTCGAAGCCCTGCTCGAGCAGTTGCGCAGCATCCTGGCCCAGGTCACCCTGGCCGTGGAATATGTGTTGCTGTTTGTACTGGCTGCGGGAATGGCCGTGCTGTTCTCCGGCCTGCAAGCCACCCTCGATGAACGGATCCACCAGGGTGCGCTGCTCCGCGCCCTGGGTGCCGAACGAACCTTGTTGGTTAAGGCCCGGCGCATCGAGTTCGGGCTGCTGGGAGCGGTCAGCGGCTTGCTCGCGGCCCTGGGTTCGGAACTGGTGAGTCTGGTGCTTTACCGTTACGCGTTCGACCTGCCCTGGCATCCGCATCCATGGTTGCTGGTACTGCCGCTGGTGGGAGCGTTATTGATCGGGGCAGCCGGTGTGTTCGGCACGCGTCGAGCGCTCAACGCGAGCCCGCTGACAGTCTTGCGCGAGGGTTGATAGACTCCCGGCTTCGCCACCACAAGAAGTTGCCATGAGCCGTTATCGCCCACCCCGCACCGCCGGCACTGCGCTGATCACCCCCGAGGGTGAGGCGCGGATGCGCGCCGAATTTCATGAGCTGTGGCATGTGCGCCGCCCTCAGGTGACCCAAGCGGTCAGCGAGGCAGCGGCCCAAGGGGATCGATCGGAAAATGCCGAGTACACCTACGGTAAAAAAATGCTGCGGGAGATCGACAGCCGCGTGCGTTTCCTCACCAAGCGCCTGGAAGCCCTCAAGGTGGTCAGTGAAAAACCCAGCGACCCGAACAAAGTGTATTTCGGCGCTTGGGTCACGGTTGAAGATGAGGACGGCAAAGCGTCTCGCTATCGCATCGTCGGCCCCGACGAACTGGACCTGAAAAAGAACCTCATCAGCATCGACTCGCCCTTGGCGCGGGCGTTGATCGGTAAAGCGCTGGATGCTGAGATCAAGGTTCAAACGCCCGCCGGGGAACAGCTTTTATATGTCACCCACATTGAATACCTATAAAAGCTTCACCCGCTGGGCCCTGACAAGGATTGCTCGCCTCAACGGCGAGTAATCAGCCCCTGCCGAGCCACGCGGGTCAATTGCCGGATCATTTCGGGGGCATCCGCCGCATTGGGCGACTGGATGACTGCCAGATCGAAACTGTCGTCGGCAAAACGCGCCAACGACTCACCGTCTTCGACAAACTGAATAAGGAACGCCGCCGGCCCGTGGTTGCGTCGCGGCCAGCCGTCGAGATAGCGCAATAGCGTGGGCTGGTGAGTACCGCCCAGAAGGATTTTTGGATTGCGTTGCAGAAGGTTCGCCGTGATCGGCGCAAGACGTACAAGGGGGCTGGGTGCGTTCATCGTGTCGTGTCTCTGCCTCAAAAGTCTGCATGGCAGGTGAGAGGCAACACCGAACCAGCGCTTTAGCGGTATTTCGAAGCCCCGTGTGACCGGCTTCTATCAGTGACTGAATGAGTCACCTGGCGCCCCGCAAGTAGCTGTTTAAATCGGCGCATGAGCGGCATCCTAGAGAAGCTGACCGGGCAGTGTCAAGAATCTGCGCGCACAAAAAAGGCCCGTTCCAGACGGGCCTCTGATGATTCAGGTCGCAATCAGCGGGCGATGGCCTGGTCGACCGACAGCCTGCCTGCACCTTCGATCAGCACAGCAACGCTGCCTGCCAGCAAAGCCAGGGCAAACTCATAACCGTTGTTGGCCATGAACAGACCGTTGCCAATGTGCACGGAGAAAATCGCCACCAGCGACAGGAAGGCCAGTCCCAACGCCGCTGGACGGGCCAGCAGGCCGATGATCAAGGCCAAGCCGGCGAAAAACTCGGTTCCGCCGGCCAATGTCGCCATCAGGTAACCGGGGGTCAGGCCAATGCTTTCCATCCACTGCGCCGTTCCCGTCAGGCCGTAGCCACCGAACAGACCGAAGAGTTTCTGTGCGCCGTGGGCAGCAAAGATGATCCCGACAACAATGCGCAGGACAGTCAGGCCATAGCCAGCTCGGGTAAACAGAACTTTGTTGATGAAAGTGCTCATTAGGTTCATTCCTTGGGATAAGTGGGGTTGGCCGCTATATTAATCAACAAAATGCATGATAAAAGCGGAAAAAATCCGTAATACCAATCAGTTTACTCGATCATTTACGCACAACAACCTTTTGCTCCCTGGGCTCCAACGACTCCCGTTCACGATCAAACGCCAGATAGTATTTGTTCACACTATTAACGTAGCTTACTGCGCCCATTCCCACCTGCTCCATGGCGATGCGTTCAACCTGGAAGAACCACTGATTGGGATTGAGCCCCCGCCGTCTGGCCTCGGCCCGCATGCCTTGGACGCGCTCAGGCCCCATGTTGTAGGCGGCCAGGACGAAGGCCATTCGCTCGCGCTCGTTGAGCTTGGGGCTGGCGAAAAACTTTCGGCGTATCAAGGCCAGGTACTTGGCGCCAGCCTGCACGTTGGCGTCCAGGTTCTGGATGTTGCGCACCCCGACCCTCTGGGCGGCTGATGGGGTAATCTGCATAAGGCCCGTAGGGCCGCTGCCGCTGCGGGCATTGGGTTGCAGGGAAGACTCCTTGAACGCCAGCGCCGCTAGGTTCAGCCAATCCATGCCTTGGGCCGTGGCATGTTTTTGCAGCACCGGGCGCAGTTTCTCAAGACGCTGGCGATTGGCACGGGCCAGCGGATAGTGAACCCGGTACAAGCGGCGATAGATGCGCAGAAACGCGGCGTCCTGATTGGACGGTGCCTTATAGGTCGTCAGGAAGCGGTCGATGCTCGCTCGCAGCATGGCGGCGTCACGACGAACAAACCAATACTCGTCAGCCGGCTCGCCAATGAGCACCTGCCGGTCGAAACGCAGCTTGGGCAGGATTTTGCTCCAGCGTTCGGCGATGGGCTGCTCGACGATGGTCAGGTGGAAAATCCCGGCCTGAACCATTTCCAGTACATCTTCCACCGCCAGGGTCGGGTCGACCCACTCGATCTTCACCGGTGGTAATTTACGCAGTGCCAGCTTCTGGTTGATCTGACTCAGGGCCTCCCCTGCGGCGCTACCGTTGGGCAGGGCCAGGGTCTTGCCCGACAGTTGCTCTACGCGTGTGTAGCGCCGCTGGCCCTTGGCTCCCACCAGGAGCAACGGCACGTCGGTGCGAATCGGATTGCTGGCGCTGACCGCAAGGCCAGCCAGGGGCTCGAGCAACTCGCCGGGCGCGACCAGATCGCCTTCTCCGCGCTGCAAGGCGCCCAGCAGTTGATCCTTGGCCTTGGGAATGATCTTGAGGGTGATTTTCTGGTCATCCCGAGCGTGGCCGTTGAGGTATTGCTCGAAGGCACGTAACCGATGATATTCGACGCCAATGGGTTGCCCCTTGACTTCGCCAGAGCTGTTGCGGCTCTGGTTGACCAGTACCTTCAGGACCCGGCTGCTGCGGATTTGCGCAAGGTCGCGCACCGTAGTTGGCGCTACCACCTGTACCGGGCCGGGCAGCCGCGCCTCGACCGGCATCGGCAGCAACAGCGAACAACACAGCAGCAGCAACAGTTGGGGACGTGTCATCCACTCTCCGAAAGGATACCGCGGCCCGCAGCCTTGAAATATCGAAGCTGGGGTCGACAGAAACAGAGCACCTGGGGCGCTGAAAAGTGCGAGAGACTGGCACAGTGCTGGCGTTTATACCAACCCAACCGGTCTGGCGGCCTCAACAGACAGCCTCAACTCGTTGTAGTTCTTGGCTTTTCTTATAAATCTACAGCTCTGATATGCTTTGCGGCCTTTGGGTCGAGGTAGCACCATGCAACTCATCGATATCGGCGTCAACCTGACCAACCCCAGTTTTGCCGACAAACACGAGGCCGTGCTTGAGCGCGCCTATGCAGCCGGTGTCTGCCAACTGGTCCTGACCGGTACCAGTGTCGAGGGCAGTGAGCAGGCGTTTGAGCTGTGCCAGCGCCTCGATGACACTGGGGAGCGGCTGTTTTCCACCGCCGGTATTCACCCTCATAGCGCCAGCGACTGGACCGCCGATAGCGCCCGGCATCTCAAAGACCTGCTGAAACAAGACCGCGTCCGCGCAGTGGGTGAATGCGGGCTGGATTTCAACCGGGACTTCTCCCCGCGCCCGCAGCAGGAAAAAGTCCTGGAAGAACACCTCGCCCTGGCGGTGGAGTTGCAATTGCCGGTCTTCCTTCACGAACGTGATGCCGATCAGCGCCTGCTGGAAATCCTGCGGAATTTTCGCGACCAATTGCCCGCAGCGGTGGTGCACTGCTTTACCGGTGAAAAAAAAGCCCTGTTCAGCTATCTAGACCTGGACTTGCATATAGGCATCACAGGCTGGATTTGCGATGAGCGCCGGGGCACCCATTTGCATCCATTGGTACGGGAAATTCCTCACACTCGCTTGATGCTTGAAAGCGATGCACCGTACCTGTTGCCTCGCACGCTGCGCCCAAAACCCAAGAATGGTCGCAACGAACCGGCCTACCTGACAGAAACCTTGCGCGAAGTTGCCTTGCACCGGGGCGAAAGCCAGGAAGACCTGGCCGCCCACAGCACCGCCTGTGCCCGCGCGTTCTTCGGCTTGCCCACCCTCCTCTGACCCAATAAGACCCTGTGGGAGCGAGCCTGCTCGCGATGGCGGTGTATCAGCCAGCCTATATGCAAGCTGATCCACCGTCATCGCGAGCAGGCTCGCTCCCACAGGAGATAGACGTTGTCTGTTGACCCATATCAACACCCCTGGCCTTGAGTAGCGGCACAATAATGGCACCTTGCCAAAACTGTTTCCGCTATCAGAGAAGACCTTCCATGGGTGCCTGGCTTAGCAATATCTCACTGAAATACAAATTCTGGGCGGTCAATGCGGTCGCCTTTGTCACAACCTTGCTGCTCGTACTCTACGCGGTGCAGCTTGAACAACAGGCGCGCAACCATGCGGCCCAGACGAACGCCCAGGCCCAGGCACGCTTGCTCACTGCCTGGCCTGCCGGGCAGCCATTGCCCAAGGCCGATCACCTGCTGGCATTCCAGCGTGGCCAGATCCCCATGTTCAACGATCAATCATTACCCTCATTGGCAGAGGCAGACGGCTGGGTAGCGCTCTCGGCCAGCCCCCTGTTGGGCGACAATCCACTGCTGGGCGCCGACGTGATCCGTGCCGGTGACGGCCAACAGCTCGCCGTGCTGGCCCAAGGCGCAAGCCTGAGTCAGGTGTTCAGGGAACGCTTCAGCCAATACGCCGTGGCGGTGTTCGTGTTGATGCTGGCCATGCTGGGCGCATCGCAGCTGCTGATCCGGTTTTTGCTCAGCCAGCTCAACACCCTGAAGGATGTGATGCTGCACGTGGAAAAAACCGGTGACCTGTCCGCCCGCGTCCCCTTGGCCTGCAAGGACGAAGTGGGCCAGATGGCGGCGGCCTTCAATGCCATGCAAGCCGGCTATCAACGTGTGGTTGACACCGTTGCCAGCACTGCCCGGCAACTGGACAGCGGTGCAGCACGCCTGGCATCGAGCATGAACGATGTTCGCAACGGGATGCTCGGCCAGCAAAGCGAAACCGATCAGGCGGCCACGGCGATCAACGAGATGTCTGCCACGGTTTATCACATCGCCCAACATGCCGGCGCCACCCGCGACCTGTCGAAAACCGCCGATACCCTGGCCGGCAATGGCCGCGAAGTGGTCAGCCGGGTGCAACAGTCGATCACCGGGCTGTCCAGCGGTGTGCAGCAGACCGCCGAAATGATCCAGCGCCTGGCCGAAGACAGCCAGAAGATCAACAGCGTGGTCAGCGTGATCCACAGCATCGCCGAACAAACCAATCTACTGGCCCTCAACGCGGCCATTGAGGCGGCGCGAGCCGGGGAAATGGGTCGCGGGTTTGCGGTGGTGGCCGACGAAGTACGCAACCTGGCCAAGCGGGTACAAACCTCCACGGATGAAATCACCACCATGGTCTCGGCCTTGCAGGCCGGAACCCGGGACGCGGTGGATTTCATGCAGGAAAGCTCCTACAAGGCCGACGATTGCGTGCAACAGGCCCGGGAAGCCGGTGAGGCTTTGGAGCAGATCACCGGGGCGGTGGCACAGATGCGCGAGAGCAACACCCAGATCGCTGTGGCGGCCGAACAGCAAAGTCAGGTTGCCGAAGAAATGAACCGGGCGGTCGTGAGCATTCGTGACGTCACTGAAAATACCGTGCGCCAGACGGTGGACTCGGCCACCACCAGCCATGAGCTGGCGACATTGGCCGGTGCGTTGAACAAGGCAATCGGGCAGCTCAAGCTTTAGGGCCCCGCAGTCTGTTGAGCTGCCTGGCAGAACGCTTGCGGCCTGGGGTTTATCTGTGGGAGCAAGGCTTGCCCGCGATGAAGACGATGTGATCTCCCTGGGGAACACGGCGCCTGGATCGCGGGCAAGCCTTGCTCCCACAGCGGGGATAAATCCCCTCCCCCACAAAAAAAGCAGTCCGTCGGTGAAAGGCTATGGCCACCTATCACGTCGATAGCCAACCGCGATTCGTCGCGCTGCCCGGCTGGGCCTACCCTTGGGTTATTCGGTTTAGCGAACTCAAGGATCAGCATCATGGGCAAACGTCACCCCCACTTCCCGGCCTGGCAATGGCGCACCTGCCTTGACCATCATGGTCACCCGAGCAATCCGGTGTTGCAGCAGATTGCCGTACCGCTGTTCATCGTCGCGTTTTTGCTGATGGTATCGGGGGTATTCAGCCTGAGCCTGGCCAATGTCGCCATCGGCTCTCTCGGCATGATTGCCGCACTCGTGTTGCAGTGCCACGGTCATGAAGAGCCTTAGCCGAAAATTGTCACCGTCTGCCGGCTCATGGCGATCAAGCGACCATCAGCGCTCCAGAACCTGGCGGCGACATGGCCGTAGCCGTCCTGGGCATGCTCGATCTCGGCCAGGTATTTACACCAGTCCAGTGTCGTGAGTTCCAGCAGTGGCTGGACGAATTCAATGGTCCAAGTGAGCGTGCTGCCCGGTGCCATTTGGGTGAGATGGGGTAGCAGCGCCGGAGGCCAGGCATCGACCAATGCCAGGATGTGCCCCTCGTTCAGCGGCTCCTCTTTGACATCACCACGCAAGCGCACCCAGCCCCCCATGCTGCGGGATTTGTTGCCCGTAAACGGCAGGCCACCGACACTCCAGCACAGCGCCAGGTGACGCATGAATTCCGGCGTACCGCCCTTGATGTAGGGCAGTTCCTGGCATTGCTCCACGCTTTTGAACTCAGGCGCGGGGTCGGCCTGGACCGCCACCACGGAGGAGCGTGAGGCGCCGAAGCTACCTTGTACCACGGTCACTACCTGACCGTTCTGTACCGCTCGCCCCAATACCTGGCTGACCGCCTTGCCTTCACGCAATACGTCGACTTCGAAACTGACGGGCACGTCGGCCTCTACCGGCCCGACGAAGGTAATCGCCAGCGAACGCACCGGGCGATCCGCCGGAATCCGCGCACGCATCGCTTCATATTGCAGCGCCGCCACCAGCCCGCCAAAACTGGCGCGCCCCTGACCCCATTCAGGCGCAATAGTCACAGCCTCTGGCTGACGGCGCACGGCATCGATCAAATCGGAAAAGCGCATGACAACCTCAAAAACATGGGAAAAAGATGCAGGAATCTTAACCAGCCCAGACGGGTGGCACAGCGCTCATTCTGGCCAAAGAGACTGGCAGATAGGCCGCGGCATCCCAACCCCCGCCAATCTACTGTGGGAGCGAGCCTGCTCGCGATAGCGGTGAGTCAGCTTGAATAACTGTTGACTGACACGGCGCTATCGCGAGCAGGCTCGCTCCCACAAGGGGTATGTGCTGGACTCAGGATTTTTTGAAGCAACTGGCAACGAGTTTATCGAGCACTTTATCGGACTTGGCCTCGGCCTTTTCCATGGTGCTGAGCCAGACCGGCACGCAGGATTGCAAGTCGCTTTCCTGCTTGGCCCTGGCCAGCCATTGCCAGCAATCGTGCCAGTCCCCCAGTGCGCCTTGGGCGGACTTGAGCCGTGGCATGGCCGCGTCGGGCAGGCGGTCAAGTTCGGGGTAGGCTTCGATGGCGTAGCGCACGCGCTTGATCAGCAGCCGCAAACGATGGCGATCATGGGCCGGATCGTCCAAGGCTTCACCGAGTTTTTTCCATTGCTTGTCCAGACGCTTTTCGATGCGTTTGCGCAAACCTTTAAGCAGGTCCTGACGTTGCGCCGCGCGAATGAAGCGCGGGAAAGCATCAAGCACCATCAGCAATTGCGCCAGCTCCGGGCTGCCGGCAACGGCGGGATAAGCATCGGCCATTTGCACCTGGCGCCGCCGCGCGGCTTCGATCTTGCCGTGCTGCTCAAGGTAGGCGGCCAGCACTTCCCGGTCACGCAGGGGCGTAGTCAGCGCGCCGACCGCCGAAGCCGCCGTTTCCAGTTGCTCGACACCGGGCAACCCGCGCAACGGACGAAGCAAGCTGCGCAAACGGCGAACCGTGGTCCGCAGGTCATGCAAGGCTTCACTGTCGGTATGGGCATTGAGGCGAGCCTGACAAGCCAGCAGCCGGACTTCCAGGCCCAGTATCCGGGCCACCAGCCGATCAATCATGGGGACGTACTCCGTACGCAGCATTGAGGGTCAAGCTGTACAGCTTCACGTGAGGGGCGCGTCGCATGCCCCTCTTGTGGCTTGCAGCTTAGCGCTTGCCGCTGCTTTTATCGTCCTGCACGGGATTCGCGAATGTAGAAACGGGCCTTCTCGGCCTTTTTGGTGCACCCCTCAAATGCCTCGAACTGCTGCTGAGTCTTGGCGCCGGTCAACAGCGACAAGGCCTTGGAGTAACTCACAGTGCCGGCAAAACCTTCGGCCTTGGCCAGGTCCAGTTCACGCCAGGCACTGTCGAGCTGGCTGCCGCAACTGTCGCGGTAAGCGGTCTTGCCGGCACAACCGGCCAGGGCCAACACCATCAAGGATGCCACCAGGGGCAGACAAATCCGGGCTTTCATCAATTACACCTCAAGTCAGGTCAACAGTCGTGCAAGTAAGACGGTCCAGCCCGCAAAAAGTGCCAATGCCCGACCGCGTAAATTCAAGTGTGGGCGAGCATACGCAAATGCCGGCGCGGCGTATCAAAAAACGACACCTGTGCCACAACGATTGAGCCCAGCCGTCGATAAGTGCATTGTTAAAGTCTGTTTGACAAGAGGTCGGGTCATGACAAAACGTGTCGCATTGGTACTGGGATCGGGTGGCGCCCGGGGCTACGCCCATATCGGGGTGATCGAAGAAATCGAACGCCGTGGCTATGACATCGCCTGTATTGCCGGTTGCTCCATGGGCGCCGTGGTGGGCGGGATCTATGCCGCGGGCAAGCTCGATGACTACCGTAACTGGATCGAAAGCCTGGATTACCTGGATGTGCTGCGGCTGGTGGACGTCAGCTTTCGCCTGGGGGCGATTCGCGGCGAGAAAGTCTTCGGGCAGATTCGCAAGATCGTCGGCGAACTCAATATCGAAGACCTGCGTATTCCCTACACTGCCGTGGCCACCGACCTGACCAATCAGCAGGAAATCTGGTTCCAGGAAGGCTGCCTGCATCAGGCAATGCGCGCCTCGGCGGCGATTCCCAGCCTGTTCACCCCGGTGATGCAAGGCAACCGCATGCTGGTGGATGGCGGCCTGCTCAATCCGTTGCCCATCGTGCCAGTGGTGTCGAGCCATTGCGATCTGATCATTGCGGTCAACCTCAACGCCACCAACCAGAAACAGTACCGACTGCCGGTCATCCAGCGCCCCGCAGCGTTCAAACGTCGCTTCGACACCCTCGTCAGTTCCCTGGGCTCGCGCCTGCCGTTCCGGCGCAAGCAAGCCGAGCAGTTGCTGCTGCTGGAACAGGAAGCGTTAAAGGCCGAAGCCGCCGAAATCAACCCATGGCTGGAATCCGCCGAGCCCGAGGGCCAGCAACCGGCCGCCGCGCCGGAGTCCGAAGGTGCGCCGAAATCAGCGACCGGTTCGTTCATCATCGACAACGTTGGCCCGGCCTCGCTGCTGGACTTGATCAACCAGAGTTTCGAGGTGATGCAGACGTCCCTGGCCCAGTACAAGATCGCCGGGTATCCACCGGATGTGCTGATCAACGTGCCGAAACGGGTGTGTCGGTTTTTTGAGTTCTACAAGGCACCGGAACTGATCGCCCTTGGGCGGGAGATCGCCAGCGATACGTTGGACCGGTATGAGAATGAGCAGAATTGAAAGGTCTCGGGTGGCTGTGCGGGCCTCATCGCGAGCAGGCTCGCTCCCACATTGATCTGCGGTAAGCAATGCCCTGTGGGAGCGAGCCTGCTCGCGATGGCGACAGTTCAGCCAGCATAAAACTCAAAGCCCACCCTCCCCCAACAACCGATACCCAACCCCCGCCTCGGTCGCAATGAACCGGGGTCGGGTCGGGTCGTCGGCCAGTTTTTGCCGCAGATGACCGACCACGATTCGCAGGTAATGGGTGTCCTCGGTGTGGGTCGGGCCCCAAATATCCTTGAGCAATTGCTGCTGGGTAATGACGCGCCCAGGATGGCGCGCCAGTTGCGCCAGCACGGCGTATTCCTTGCGGGTCAGGGCCACTTCGGTGCCATCGAGCAGGACCCGGCGATAAGCCAGGTCCACCGTCAGCGGACCGAACGTTAGCGCCGCTTCCCGCGCCTCGCCTGCCGGGGCCTGACGCAACAAGGCACGAATGCGCGCCAGGAACTCCTGAATGCCGAACGGCTTGGTGACGTAATCATTGGCGCCGTTGTCCAGCGCCTCGACTTTCTGCGCTTCGCTGGCCCGCACCGAGAGCACCAGCACCGGCACCGTGGACCATTGGCGAAACTCGCGCAGGACCTGCTGGCCGTCCATGTCCGGCAGGCCCAGGTCGAGCACCAGCAAATCGGGCTTGTTCAGCGCCGCCTGGGCCAGGCCTTCGGCGCCGGTGCCAGCTTCGAGCACCTTGTAGCCTTGGGAGGTCAGGCTGATGCGCAGGAATTTGCGGATCTGCGGTTCGTCATCGATGACCAAAAGGGTCGCGGTCTGGCTCATGAAGTCCGTTCAATGCAATCAGGTGGAAAGGCAATCAGATGAAAAGAGAGTAACCCAGCGCCGCTCAGGCTTCATCGTCCAGGCCCGGTTGTGTCTGTAATGGCAGGTGCAGGGTGATGCAGGTACCGCGTCCGTCCAGGCCGGTGTCCACGCTGATCCGCCCGCCATGGGCACCGACCATCCCCTGACAGATCGCCAGCCCCAGCCCCGTCCCCTGCCCACCACGATCCCCGCGCGCAGCGGTATAGAACATGTCGAAGATTTTCTCGCGCTCTTCTTCAGGGATCCCGGGCCCCTCGTCGGCCACGGCGAAAAACACTTCGCTGTCTGTCGCCCCTGCGCTCAGCAGCAGTCGCCCGTGAGTCGGTGAAAATCGTGCGGCGTTCTCCAGCACGTTCACCAAGGCCTGTTCGATCAGCGCCGCGTGAACATACAACAACGGCAGCTCGGCAGGCACTTCGATGCCCACCGTCAACGGTGCCAGCACCGCCCGCAGCCGGCTCAGCGCGCTGCCGACGATATCGGCCGGCGATACCCAGTCCCGCGCCAGCTTCAGAGCCCCATGGCCGAGACGAGTCATGTCCAGCAAGTTCTGGATATAGCGATCCAGGCGCTCAGCTTCATCACGGGTGCCTTCCAGCAGTTCGCGGCGATCGGCCAGCGGGATCGCCTCTCCCAACGCCAACAGGCTGTCGATACTGCCGCGCATGGAGGTCAGCGGCGTGCGTAAATCGTGGGACACCGACGCCAACAACGCACTGCGCAGTTGCTCCGTTTCGCCGTGCAGGCGCGCTGCTTCCAGATCCTGGGCCAGTTGCGCCCGAGCCAGGGCCTGCGCCAGTGGCTGACTGAGGGCCGCCAACAGACGACGCCGCTGGCCGCTCAACGGCTTGCCTTCTTTCGGGCAAACGCCCAGCAACGCCAGCGGGCCCTCCTCTGTCGACAACGGCCACCACCACCAGCGTCCAGACGGCAGTGTCCCGGTGCCGGCGCCGGCCGGTTGGTCGTGTTGCCAAGCCCAATCGGCGGCCGCGCGTTCAGCTTCGGTGAAAGTCAACGGTTCAGTCGTCTCGACCTTCCAGCCGCCCTGGCCGTCACGGTTGAGCAGGCACAGTTGCAGGTCGTGCCAACCGTTGAGGTGTTGCGCGGCGGCGCTGATCACCGCCTGGCGGTCGGTGGCGGCGGTCAATTTACGGGACAGGTCAAGCAGCTCGCCGGTTTCCTGCTGGGTCTCGCGCAGCGCCTGCAACTGACGTCGCTGGCGCGCCGCAAGATTGCCGGTCAGGGCGGCCATGAGCAAGAAGAACACCAGGGTGAGCACGTCTTCTTCACGCTGGATGGTGAAGGAAAAATTCGGTGGGATGAACAGAAAGTCATAGGCCAGGAACGACAGCGCCGCGCAGGCCAGCGCCGGGCCGAGGCTGCTGCGAACCGCCACCAGCAACACCGCCATCAGAAACACCAGGGAAATGTTGGGCAAGGGAAGAAGCCCGGAGACCCCCCAAGCCAGCGCACTGGCCGCCGCCGTCGCCAACAGCGCCAGCACGTAGTCGAAACCGCTCAGGACGGCGTTTGAACGCACGCGGGCCGCCGGGGGCTGTTGATCGCGGTCCAGGACGTTGATTTCCAGCCCCATGGCGTCGCGCAGCAAACGCGAAGCCAAGCCACCACCGAACAGCCGCCGGCGCAGACGCCGTCTGGACTGTCCCACCAGCACCAGCGTGGCGCGACGTTCGCTGGCGTGCTGGATCAGGGTCCTGGCGACTTCACCGGCCCGTAGCAGCACCACTTCCCCGCCCAGGCGCTCGGCCAGTTGCTGGGCATTTTGCAGGCGCTGACGCGACGGCTCGTCCCGCGTGCTGCCGTTGTCCACGTGTACCAGGCTCCAGGGAAGATGCCGACGCTGGGCGACACGGCTGGCGTGGCGTACCAGACGCTCGGCCTGGTCATCACCGTCGACCCCCACCAACAATCGCCCCCGCACCGCCGGAGCCGCCTGGCCCAGTTGCCGATAGCCTTGGGCAAGATCGTTGTCCACCTGGGCCGCGGCGGTTTGCATGGCCAGCTCACGCAATGCGGTGAGGTTGGTCTGGCTGAAAAATGCATCGATCGCTGCGCGCGCCTGTTCCGGCACATACACCTTGCCATCGCGCAGGCGCTCCAGCAGCTCGCGCGGTGGCAGGTCAATCAACAGTAGTTCATCGGCCTCTTGTAGGACCCAGTCGGGCAGCGTCTCGCGAACCTGCACGCCGGTGATACCGCGCACCTGATCGTTGAGACTTTCCAGGTGCTGGACGTTGACGGTGGTGTAGACATCGATGCCGGCGGCCAGCAACTCCTGAATGTCTTGCCAGCGTTTGGCGTGTCGGCTGCCGGGCGCGTTGCTGTGGGCCAGTTCGTCCACCAGCACCAAGGCCGGTCGAGTCGCGAGCAAACCATCAAGGTCCATTTCCTCGAGCATCACACCGCGATACTCCGAACGCACCAGCGGCTGCTGCACCAGACCGCCGAGCAGCGCCTCAGTCTCACTGCGGCCGTGAGTCTCCACCACGCCGGCGACCACCCTGACACCTTGGCGCAGTTGCGTGTGGGCCGCCTGTAGCATGGCGTAGGTCTTGCCGACACCCGGCGACGCACCCAGGAAAACCTTGAGCCGACCACGATCGTTACGGGGCAGCTTGGCTAACAGTGCGTCGGCGCGGCCGGAGTCGCTCATGTGTTCGGGTTCTCTTTCATATGTTGATCAAACGCCCTGTGGGAGCGAGTCCTTGTGGGAGCAAGCCCTGTGGAAAAGCAGGCCTTGTGGGAGCAAAGCTTGCTCGCGATAAGGACGACACGGTTCAACTGCGGAACCGCGTTATCTTCATCGCGAGCAAGCTTTGCTCCCACAGACGTTGCTCTCACAGTGCCACTCCCACAGGGGTCTACAGTTTTTCCAGCGCCAGGTTCAACGCCAGCACATTCACCACCGGCGGCCCCACCAGCGGTTGCTCGATGTGAGTGTCGAGCAGTTGCTGCACGGTCGACACCGGCAGATGGCGTGCGGCGGCGACACGCGCCAGTTGATAGGCAATCGCTGCCGGTGGCAAGTGCGGATCCAGTCCGCTGCCCGAGGTGGTCAACAGCGCCAGCGGCACCGGGCCTTGATCGGGTACTTGCAATGCCTGGGCGTCCTCGATCACCCGTGCGGCCAGGGCCGGATTGCTCGGGGAAAAGTTGCTGGCGCCGCTGGCTACCGTAGCGAAAGCACCCGCCGATGGACGTGGATGGAACCAGGCATCGCCCTGGAAATCCTGGGCGATCAAGCGGGAGCCGCGAACCTTGCCGTCGGCATCAACGATCAGGCTGCCGTTGGCCTGGGCGGGAAAGGCGACTTGCGCCACGCCCGTAACCAGCAAGGGGTACGCAACGCCGGTGATCAGGGTCATCAGAAGCAATAGGCTCAGGGCCGGGCGTATCAGAGTGGACATCTCAAAAATCCTCGAATCCGAAAAACAGTTAACTTCCAGGCATACATTGTGGCGAGGGAACTCGTTCCCGCTGGGCCTGTAGGAGCTGTCGAGTGCAACGAGGCTGCGATCTTTCCTTGCCAATTGAGCCTGAAGCGAAAGAGCAAGATCAAAAGATCGCAGGCTTCGCCAGCTCCTACATCCAGCGGGGCGGTGCGGCGTTTCAGCGGTGCATCTCGATCACTACGTCAAACCAACCCCAACGCCGTCAGCAACAGGTCTATCGCCTTGATGCCCACAAACGGCACCACGATCCCGCCCAACCCATAAATCAACAGATTGCGCCGCAGCAGCGCCGCCGCGCTGGCGGCCTGCACCCGCACGCCACGCAACGCCAACGGGATCAGCACCACGATGATCAACGCGTTAAACACAATGGCCGACAGAATCGCGCTTTGCGGGCTGCTCAGGTGCATCACGTTCAGCACACCCAGTTGTGGATAAATCGAAGCAAATAGCGCCGGCAGGATGGCGAAATACTTGGCGATGTCGTTGGCGATGGAAAACGTCGTCAAGGCCCCACGGGTCACCAGCAGTTCCTTGCCGATTTGCACCACGTCCAGCAACTTGGTCGGATCGCTGTCCAGATCGACCATGTTGGCTGCCTCTCGCGCCGCCTGTGTGCCATCGTTCATCGCCATACCCACATCAGCCTGGGCCAGGGCCGGCGCATCGTTGGCGCCGTCACCACACATGGCCACCAGACGACCGTCATTCTGCTCATGACGGATGCGCGCCAGTTTTTTCTCCGGTGTGGCCTCGGCCAGCACGTCATCGACGCCGGCCTCGGCAGCAATGGCGGCGGCGGTCAGTGGGTTGTCGCCGGTGACCATCACCGTGCGAATCCCCAACTTGCGCAGCTCGGCAAAGCGCTCGCGGATACCGGGCTTGACCACGTCCTTCAGATGAATCGCCCCCAGCAGCTTGCCGTCGACGCACACCAACAATGGAGTGCCGCCGCTCTGGGCGATCTTGTCCACCTCCCGCGCCAGGGCAGGTGGCAGTTCGCTTTTCGACAGGCCGATAAAACTCAGCAGCGAATCCACGGCGCCCTTGCGGTACACCCGGCCCTGATAATCGACACCGGACAATCGGGTTTCGGCACTGAACGGCACGGCGGTCAGCCGTTCGAGGCCCGGCTCGGGTTGCGAATGCAAACCCCGCAGGTACTCGACGATGGACTTGCCCTCCGCTGTGTCGTCGGCCAACGAAGCGAATAGCGCACCTTCGCTCAACGCCTCGACGCTCACGCCAGGCGCGGCGTGAACCGCGGCACAGCGACGATTGCCGAAGGTGATGGTGCCGGTCTTGTCCAGCATCAGCACATGCACGTCCCCCGCCGCTTCCACGGCGCGGCCGGACTTGGCGATCACGTTCAGGCGCACCAGTCGATCCATCCCGGCGATGCCGATGGCCGACAACAGCCCGCCGATGGTGGTGGGAATCAACGTCACCAACAGCGCCACCAGAAACACCAGCGGCAGATTACCGTTGGCGAAATGCGCGAACGGCTGCAGCGTCACCACCACCAACAGGAAGATCAGCGTCAGGCCGATCAGCAGAATATCCAGCGCCACTTCGTTGGGTGTCTTCTGGCGTTTGGCGCCTTCGACGAGGGCGATCATGCGGTCCAGGGTGGATTCGCCGGGGTTACTGGTGACACGCACCAGCAGCCAGTCGGAAACCAGGCGCGTGTTGCCGGTGACGGCTGAACGATCGCCGCCGGATTCGCGGATGACCGGGGCCGATTCGCCCGTAATCGCCGCCTCGTTCACTGCTGCGATGCCTTCGATCACTTCGCCGTCACCGGGGATCATCTCCCCTGCCTCGACACGCACCACGTCGCCCTTTCGCAGGCGGGTGGCGGGTATCACCTCAAAGCCGTTGGCCGTCTGGCGGCGTGCGCTCAGGCCCTCGCTACCGGCCTTGAGGCTGTCTGCCCGGGCCTTGCCGCGACCTTCGGCCAGGGCTTCAGCAAAGTTGGCGAACAGCACCGTGAACCATAGCCACAGGGCAATTTGCGCGGCGACAAAAGTCGGCACGCTGCTGTCCGGAACGAAACACAACACCGTGGTGAGAATCGCGGTCAGCTCCACCACCAGCATCACCGGGGCGCGGTGCAACTGACGCGGATCGAGCTTGACGAAGGCTTGCACCAGCGCTGGCCGCCACAAGGCCGAGATCGCGGTTTTCGGTTGCTCCGGCGCCTTGGCGACGACGGTTTTGCTCATTGGCATATTCATCATCAGATCCTCAGAAACCCAGGCTCAGGTGTTCGGCAATCGGCCCAAGGGCCAGGGTCGGCAGGAAGGTCAGGCCGCCCACCAACAGGATGGTCACGGTGAGCAGAGTCACGAACAGCGGGCCGTGGGTCGGAAAGCTGTTCGGGCCGATCGGCGCGGTTTTCTTCAGCGCCAGGCTACCGGCCAAGGCCAGCACCGGCAGGATGTAGCCGAAACGACCGATCAACATGCCCAGGCCCAGCATCAGATTGTGGAAGGGTGTGTTGGCACCAAAACCGGCGAAGGCCGAACCGTTGTTCGCACCCGCCGAGGTGTAGGCATACAACAACTGACTGAAGCCATGGGCGCCAGGGTTGCTCACCGCTGCAGCAGGCCCGGGCAGGCTGGCAGCAATGGCCCCCAGCCCCAGCACGCTCACCGGCATGACCAACAGGGTCACCACCAGCAGTTGCACTTCCCTGGCAGCGAGCTTCTTGCCCAGGTATTCCGGGGTACGACCGATCATCAATCCAGCCAGGAACACCGCGATCAGCACGTTCAGCAGCATCCCGTAGAGTCCCGCGCCGACGCCGCCGAAAATGACTTCGCCAACCATCATGTTCACCAGCGAGACCATGCCGCTGAGCGGGTTGAGGCTGTCATGCATGCCATTGACCGAGCCGTTGGATGCCGCCGTGGTGGTGACGGACCACAGCACCGTGGCCGTGGTACCAAAACGCGCCTCCTTGCCCTCCAGTGGCGCGGTCTGCTCCACGGCCACATTGTTCAGCGCCGGGTTGGGTTGGGATTCGGCCCACAACGACGTGGCGCCGCCGATCAGAAACAGTGCGAGCATGCAGGCGATGATCGCCCGGCTCTGGCGCAGGTCCTTGACGTAGTGGCCGAAGGTGAACACCAGCGCCGCAGGAATCAGGATGATTGACGCGACTTCGAACAGGTTGCTCCAGGCCGTCGGGTTCTCGAAGGGATGCGCCGAATTGACGCCGAAGAAGCCGCCGCCATTGGTACCCAGTTGCTTGATCGCGATCTGGCTGGCGGCCGGGCCCAATGGAATCACCTGGTCCGCGCCCTGCATCGTCACCCCGTGCACATAGTGCGCGAAGGTTTGCGGCACGCCCTGCCACACCAGAAACAGGGCCAGCAACAGGCACAGTGGTAACAATCCGTAGAGGGTGGCGCGGGTCATGTCGACCCAGAAGTTACCCAGTGTCGCGGCGGATTTGCGCCCGATCCCGCGACACAGCGCCACCAGCACGGCCAGGCCGGTGGCAGCGCTGACAAAGTTCTGCACGGCCAGGCCAAGCATCTGGCTCAGGTAGCTCAACGACGCTTCACCGCTGTAGGACTGCCAGTTGGTATTGGTGGTGAAACTCACCGCCGTGTTGAATGCCTGAGTCCATTCCATACCCGGCACTTTTTCGGGGTTGAGTGGCAAATGCCCCTGTAACAGCAGGATGGCGAACAACAATGAAAAACCGGCCAGGTTGAAGGCGAGCAGAGCCAGGGTATATTTCTGCCAGCTCTGCTCCACAGCAGGATCGACGCCGGCCAAGCGATAGCAACCACGCTCAACCGGGCCAAGAACAGGTGAAAGCCAGGTGCGCTGGCCCTCCATCACCCGGTAGTAAAAACGCCCCAGGAACGGTGCGGGGATCAGCACCAGCGCAAAGAAGGCGAGGATCAGCCCGTAGTCATAACCGTGCATAACCACTCCTAGTTCCGATCCGCGCGCAACAGCGCAACCAGTAGATAAATGAACAGCGCCGCTGCCAACAACAGCGACACCCCGTCCAGAAGGCTCATGGGATTTCTCCGTGGTACGGCGTCATGCCGTGTGTGGAGTGATTGTCGGCAGGGAGGGTGTAAAGGAACGAGATCGAGAGAGGGGTTGGGGGATAAAGAATGTGTAAAAAAGGGGTTTGTGGTTGGCTGGGCGGGCCTCATCGCGAGCAGGCTCGCTTGTATGGTAGGACTTGAAGGGAGGAGGAGGGACAAGGCTCGATTCTGACTGTTAGGCGCAGTACAGACCGTGGGAGATTTCGCCCCTCCTCCTTTCACCCAAGCGCCGATAAAGAATGCATCTGGCCTAAACCGACGATAGGAACAAGCCTGCGCCTCTGGGTGAACCCTTCAAGTGTTCAAACCTTAGCCCGGAGAATTTTCAATGGCAATGCCGGTTTCTGTCACAAAGCCGATTGTGGGCGTGGATGTCGCCAAGAACGAGTTGGTGATCTATCACGCCGAACTTGATGTACTGGAGGCGATTCCCAACAACAAAGCGGCCATCAAAAAGTGGTTGAAAGCATTGCCGGGCCCCGTCGCTGTAGCCATTGAGTCGACCAATATCTATCACCTGGAATTCGCTGATCTGGCCTATGAGGCTGGCTGCGAGATCTACATGGTGGGCGGTTATGAACTGCATCATTACCGCGAAGGCGTAAAAATCCGCGCCAAAACCGACGCGCTGGACGCCAAGTTGCTGGCTCGTTACCTGAAGAACGAAGGGCATGAGCTTCACCCCTGGACCCCGCCATCCCCGCTGTATCGCCAGCTGCTGAGCCTTTTCCGCCGTCGTGCAGCCTTGGTTCAGGCTCGAGTGGCCCTGGTACAAAGCTGGGCTAACGAGCCGCTGCTGAAGACCGCTTTCGCCGAACAAATTGCAGCCATGCAAAGGCTTGAGACATTGATTGAGAAGACGATCAAGGATCATCTGAAGAATGCCGGTTTGCTGGGTCAGTTGAACCGTTGCCTGCAAGTTGAGGGCATTGGATTTCTAACCGGAGCCCGCCTGCTTACGGCATTTCAGCGGGGCGACTTCAGAAACGCAGATGCTTTCATTGCCTTCTTGGGAATGGATTTGCGAGTGTCGAAATCAGGACAAAAAGACGGTCGCCGCAGCTTGAGTAAACGAGGCGACCCGGAAGTACGCCGGCTTTTGCACAATGCCGCCATGTCGGCTAGTCGCACATCTGCTTGGAAAGGCTTCTATGAAAAGCAAAGAGCTCGCGGTTTCACTACCACTCAGGCGTTGGTAATGCTGGCTCGCAAGCTTGCCCGGATCGTATTCGCTCTGCTGAAAGGGCAAAGCGAATACCAACCAAAAGCGGCTTGAGGGCTTCCCCTCAACCATAGAATCTCCCACAGGGG